>CAWESK010000001.1:0-31691 GCA_963811685.1 uncultured beta proteobacterium
GATATCGTGACCACGTCGCGGAACCCACTGTCGCGGCCTCCGTCAATCTCACCGCAGGACGACCGATGCGCTACTGGCTGATGAAATCCGAGCCGGACGAGTTCTCGATCGACGATCTCGCCGCGGCCAAGAACCAGACGACGCCCTGGTTCGGCGTGCGCAACTACACGGCGCGCAACTTCATGCGCGACCAGATGCGCGTCGGCGACCGAGTGTTCTTCTACCATTCGAGTTGTCCGGAGCCCGGGATCGCGGGCATCGCCGAGGTGTCCGCGCCGGCGTATCCCGATGCCACGCAATTCGACAAGAAGAATCCGCACTACGACCCGAAGTCCTCGCGCGACGCGCCGCGCTGGGTCAACGTCGACGTCAAGTTCGTCGAGAAGATTCCGCTCGTTTCGCTCGCCGAAATGCGCAACGCATCCGGAGCTCGCGCGCATGCTCGTCCTGCAGCGCGGCAACCGGCTGTCGATCACGCCAGTCGATCCCGCGGCGTGGACGTTCATCCTGAAGCTCGCCAAGCGGCGCCGCTGAACCGTGGATCCGGCCCTGATCGTCGCCTTCGTGGCGCTGGGCGCGATCGTCGGGTTTCTCGCGGGACTGCTGGGCCTCGGCGGCGGGATGACGATGGTGCCGGTGCTGACTTTCGTCTTCACGCAGCAGGGCTTCGCCGCCGAGCACGTCGTGCACATCGCGGTGGCGACGGCAACGGCGACGATCCTCTTCACGTCGATCGCGTCGACGCGCGAGCATCACCGGCACGGCGCGGTGATGTGGAATGTCGTCGCGGGCATGGCGCCGGGGATCATCGTCGGCTCGCTCGTCGGTCCGCAGATCGTGGGCACGATGTCGACCTCGCTGCTCGCGGGGTTCTTCGGCGTCTTCATCGCCTTCTTCGCGACGCAGACGCTCCTCGACCGCAAGCCGAAACCGTCGCGCGAGCTGCCCGGGCGCGGCGGGCTGTTTGCGGTCGGCGGCGGCATCGGCCTCGTCTCGAGCATGGTCGGCGCCGGCGGCGCCTTCCTCACGGTGCCGTTCATGGCGGCCTGCAACGTCAATCTGCGAAACTGCGTCGCGACATCCGCGGCGCTGGGCTTGCCGGTGGCGATTGCCGGGACCGTCAGCTTCGCGATCGCCGGTGCGCACCAGACGGGGCTTCCGCCCTGGTCGCTCGGCTATGTCTACCTTCCCGCGCTGGTGGCGATCGCCGTCGGCAGCGTCGTCATGGCGCCCTTTGGCGCCCGCGCGGCGCACCGGTGGCCGGTGAAGACGCTGCGGCAGGGCTTCGCGTGCCTGCTCTACGTGCTTGCGACGTACATGCTGTGGAAGGCTTGGCAGAGCGCCACACCGGTTTTGCGGCTCGGAGTCGCGACATGACGCAGCGACGGGCTGCGGGAGGTAAGCGGCGATCGCAATCGCCGCTTGAGCGAACGCGGCGCGTCGCCTCAAACAAGGTTCCGGCACACGGTTTCGCAGCATTCACGAGCCGCCGCCTGCAAAGCGCTCCCGTAACACGTTCTTTTGCACCTTGCCCATTGCGTTGCGCGGCAGCTCGTCGACGAAGTGCACGCGCTTCGGCACCTTGAAGCTCGCGATCTCCGATTTCAGCGCCGCGATCAGGTCGGCTTCGCGCAGTTCGTGGCCTGACCGCGCGACAACGACCGCCGTGACCGCTTCGCCGAAGTCCGCATCGGGCACGCCGATCACCGCAGATTCGGCGACGCCGGGCAGCGCGTCGATCTTTTCCTCGACTTCCTTCGGATAGACGTTGAGGCCGCCGGTGATGACGAGGTCCTTCGCGCGGCCGACGATCCGCAGGTAGCCATTCGGCGAGGATCTCGCCCATGTCGCCGGTGCGGAAATATCCGTCGGCGGTGAACTCCTCGCGCGTCTTCTCCGGCATGCGCCAGTAGCCGGCAAAGACGTTCGGGCCCTTCACCTCGATGCCGCCGACGCCGGTGCCGTCGTTGTCGCCGGCGATGCGCACCGACACGCCGGGAAGCGGCGGGCCGACGGTGCCGGCAATCCGCTCGCCGTCGAGCGGGTTCGACGTGTTCATGCCGGTCTCGGACATGCCGTAGCGCTCGAGGATCGTGTGCCCGGTCCGCCGCCTGAATTCGTCGAACGTGTCGGGCAACAGAGGCGCCGATCCCGAAATGAAGAGACGCATCGACTGCGCATCGGCGGCGCCGAATTCCGGATCGGCAAGGAGCCGAGTGTAGAACGTCGGCACGCCCATCATGACCGTGGCGCGCGGCAGCAGCGAACGGACTTCCGCCGGGTCGAACTTCGCGAGCCACAGCATCCGGCTCCCGGAAAGCAGCGCGCAGTGGATGGCGACGAACAGGCCGTGGATGTGATAGATCGGCAGCGCGTGCAGCAGCACGTCGCCGCGCGTGAATCCCCAGTGCTCGACCAGCGCGAGCGCGTTGCTGCCGAGATTGCGGTGCGTCAGCATCGCGCCCTTCGAGCGTCCGGTCGTGCCCGACGTGTAGACGATCGCGGCGAGATCGTCCGGCTTCGATTCGACGGTGAAGAATCGCCGAGGCTTATCCGCCGCGCGCTCCAGCAGCGATCCCGTTCCCGCGCCGAGCGTCAGCACCGTGCTTTCCGGACGAATCGCCGTCACCGCATCGGCGGCGTCGGGCCGGCAAACGATCACGCGCGGCTCCGCGTCTCCGAAAAAGTACGCGAGCTCGCTCTTCTGGTAGCCCGTGTTGAGCGGCAGATAGACGAAGCCCGCACGCAGGCACGCGAGATAGAGCGCGAGCGCTTCCCAGCACTTGTCGACCTGCGCGGCGACGCGATCGCCCGGCACGCAGCCCGCGTGGACGAGCGCATGGGCGACACGCGCCGAGGCGGCATCGAGCTGATCGTAGTGGATGACGGGGCCGTTCGGAATCAGCAGGCACGGCTCGCCGAGCCGCTCGTCGAAGTGACTGCGGAGGAGCGCGTAGAAATTGGCGTTCATCGCATTAACGGTCGGCGGACGACGCCGTCAGCGTATCACGCTGCGAATCGCTTCCGAGGAGGGCGAATAGGCGAAGGGCCGGCGTCGGCCGGCCCCTCGCACCTGGCGGAGATTCGCGCGGCGCTAGGCGGGCTGTGCAGCGGCTGCCGGGCACCGATTGCGCGCTACGCTCGATCGCGGCACGGCGCATCGGTCGCAGCACGAACCACGCCATCAGCGCAGCGATGATGTTGAGGGCCGACGCGACGACGAACACCGCATGCCAATTGCCGGTGGCAGCCGTCAGCACGCTCGACAACGGAACGAGCAGCGACGCGGTTCCCTTGGCCGTGTAGAGCAAACCTGCGTTGGCTGCCGCGAAATTCGAGCCGAACGTGTCGGCGTTGGTCGACGGGAACAGGCTGTAGATCTCGCCCCACGCGAAGAACACGAGCGCGCTCAGAATCACGAAGGCGAGCGGATCCTGGCCGAACCAGTAGAGGCACATGATGCCGACGCCTTCGAGCATGAACGCGATCAGCATCGTCGCCTCGCGGCCGATGTGGTCGGACACCCAGCCGAAGAATGGCCGAGTGAGGCCGTTCAGAACGCGGTCTCCGATCAGCGCGAAGCTCAGCGCAGGAAGCACCCAGCCCGAGGATGTTGACCGGGACGTCCGCGATCTTGAAGTCCTTGGCGATGGGCGCGAGCTGCGCGACCGCCATCAATCCTCCGGCGGCGACCATCACGAACATCGCGTACATCACCCAGAACACCGGTTCGCGGACGATCTCCAGCGGCCGGTAGTTGCGCTTCGTCTGCAGGACGCGCGGATTCGGGGCCTTCGCCGCCTGCCTGGCGATGCCGGGATTGACGACGCGGCGCGGGTCGACGAGCGCCAGCGCGACGAGCATCACGACGAGTCCCTGGCCGATGCCGAAATAGAGGAAGGCGGTCTGGTAGCCCATCGCCTTGATGATCGCCGTAATCGGCAGCACCGTCGCGGCCGAGCCCATGCCGAATCCGGCGGCGGTCAGTCCTGCAGCGAGGCCGCGCCGGTCGGGAAACCACTTGAGGGCATTGCCTACGCAGGTGCCGTAGACCGCGCCTGCGCCTATGCCGCTGATGGCCGCGGCGATGTAGAGGGTCATCAGGCTGTCGGCAAACGAATTCATCACCCACCCGATGCCGCACAACAAGCCGCCGAACAGAACGACCGGTCGCGGGCCGTAGCGGTCGACGAGGTAACCCTCGATCGGCACGAGCCACGTTTCGAACAGGACGAAGATCGTGAATGCGACCTGGATCGCCGCCTTCGTCCAGCCGAACTTGTCGGCGATCGGATTGACGAACAGCGTCCAGCCGTACTGCAGGTTGGCGATCATCACCATGCAGATGATGCCGAGGAAAAGCTGGATCCAGCGGAACGACCCCCGGGTTTTCAGCAACTGCTCGTCTCGTTGCGCTGCCTGCTCCTGTGCCATGTTTCGTTCCTCCAAAGTGGATACCGCTTCTTATCCGTACTCGTTGCTGCTTCCGTCTTCGCGGAATGCGGGACGTTGCGACCGGCGAATGCTCTAGATCAAACCGGCCCCCCTTGCCCATTGATACTTGGCGCCGAGCACCGCGACCGGTATCTCGGTCGAATAAGCGTATGCGGGAATCCCGTGCGCGTAAAGATACTCGGCCGCTTCCTCGACCTCGACGTCGCCGGCGAGCGAGGCGACGACCGGCTTGTGGATGCCCTTGGCCTTCATCTCGTCGATGACCTCGACCATGATCTTGGCGAACACCATCGGCGGCGTCACGATCGTGTGCCAGTAGCCCAGGATCAGCGCGTGGATCCGCGGATCCTCGAGGCCCAGGCGGACGGTGTTCTGGTAGGTCTTCGGCGGCTCGCCGCCCGTGATGTCGACCGGGTTGCCGGCGGCGCCGAATGGCGGTATGAACTTGCGGAACGCCGCGTCGAGATCCGGCGGCATCGCCATCAGCGAGAGCTTGTTGTCCACACACGCGTCCGACAGCAGCACGCCGGAACCGCCGGCACCGGTGATGATGACGACGTTCTCGCCCTTCGGCGTGGGCAGCACCGGGATGCCGCGCGCGAACTCGAGGAGATCGCGCAGCGAGCGCGCGCGGATCACGCCGGACTGCCTCAACACATCCTCGTAGATCTTGTCGTTGCCGGCGAGCGCTCCGGTGTGCGAGCTCGCCGCGCGCGCGCCCATGCTCGTGCGCCCGGCCTTCAGCACCACGACGGGCTTTTTCTTCGACACGCGCTTCGCGACTTCGGCGAACGCGCGGCCGTCCTTCAGGTCCTCGCAATGCTGCGCGATGATGTGCGTGTTCTCGTCCTGCTCGAAGAACGTGAGGAGATCGTCCTCGTCGATGTCGGACTTGTTGCCCAGGCCGACGATGGCCGAGACGCCCATCTTTGCCGAGCGCGAAAAGCCGATGATCGCCATGCCGATGCCGCCCGATTGCGACGACAGCGCGGCGTGCCCCTTGACGTCGTAGGCAGTGCAGAACGTCGCGCAGAGGTTCTTCCACGTGTAGTAGAAGCCATAGATGTTGGGGCCCATCAGCCGGACGTCGTACTTTCGCGCGATGGCGACCAGTTCCTGCTGGCCGGCCACGTTTCCCGTTTCGGCGAAGCCGGAGGGAATCAGCACGGCGCCCGGGATCTTCTTCTCGCCGCATTCGACGAGTGCCGCGGCGACGAACTTGGCGGGGATCGCGAACACCGCGACGTCGATCACGCCGGGAACGTCCTTGACGCTCTTGTAGGCCTTCAATCCCATGATCTCGTCGGCGGACGGATTGATCGGATAGATCGCCCCCTTGTAGCCGCCGTTGATCAGGTTCTTCATCACCGAGTTGCCGATCTTGCCGGTCTCTCCGGATGCGCCGATCACCGCCACCGCGTCGGGCTTCATGATCCGATTCATCTGCCGGACGATCGTCGCCTGATCGGGACGATAGCGCGCAGGCTGCGGCGCCCAGTCGACGACGATCCGCACGTCGGCAGCGATCGCACCGTTCTTCGACGCGAACACCGGGTTGAGGTCCATTTCGGCGATTTCCGGGAAATCGGCAATCAGCTGCGAGACGTTGACGATCATCGCGGCGAGCGCGTCGCGCTTCACCGCCGGGGCGCCCCGCACGCCCTTCAGGATTTCAGCCGCCGCGATGCCATCCAGCATCGACAGCGCGTCGGCCTTTGTCGCCGGCGCGAGCCGGAACGTGATGTCCTTCAGCACTTCGACCAGGATGCCGCCGAGACCGAAGGCGACGAGCTTGCCGAACGCGGGATCGGTCACCGCGCCGATGATGACTTCCTGGCCGCCGGCGACCATCTGCTGGATCTGCACGCCCAGGAGCTCGGCCTTGCGGTCGTACTTCTTCGCGTTGGCCATGATCGTCGCGAAGCCCTTGCGCACGTCGGCGGCAGACTTCACGCCGACGAGAACGCCTCCGGCCTCGGTCTTGTGCAGAATCTGCGGCGAGACGATCTTCAGCACGACCGGGAAGCCGATCTTGGTCGCGAGCTTCGCGGCCTCCGCGGCCGTGGCCGCAACGCCCTCCTTCGGCACCGTGATGCCATACGCGTCGCAGACCGCTTTTCCTTCCGGCGCCGTCAGCGACGTGCGGCCCTCCGCTTTCACGCGATCGAAAATGCCCCGGACTTCCTTCTTCTTGTTTGCCATCTTCATTCCTTTCGGTCTCTCATCCGGCGGCGCAGCAGGCGCCGCGGTTCACAATTTTCAGATCGCTTTGTCGGCGCGCAGCGCGGCGATCGCATCCTTGCCGTAGCCGAGCTCGATCAGCACTTCGTCGGTATGCTCGCCCAGCAATGGTGAGCGCGTGACGTCGGACGCGCTGTCCGACATCTTGATCGGGTTGCCGACGGAAAGATATTTGCCGCGCGTCGGATGATCGACCTCGACGACGGTCCCCGTCTTGCGCAGCGACGGCTCCTCGGCGATTTCCTTCATCGACAGGATCGGCCCGCAGGGGATGTCGTGCTGGTTGAGGATGTCCATCGCCTCGAACTTGGTCTTGGTCTTCGTCCATTCCTCGATCTGGCCGAAGATCTCCATCAGGTGCGGCAGCCGCGCTTTCGGCGTCGCGTAGCGCTCGTCGGTGAGCCATTCCGGCTTGCCGATCACCTCGCAGATGTCCTTCCATACGGGCGCCTGCGTGATGAAGTAGATGTACGCATTGGGATCGGTCTCCCAGCCCTTGCACTTGAGGATCCAGCCGGGCTGCCCGCCGCCCGACGCGTTGCCGGCGCGCGGCACCGCGTCGCCAAACTTCCCGTTCGGGTACTGCGGGTATTCCTCCATGACGCCGGTGCGCGCGAGCCGCTGCTGGTCGCGAAGCTTGACGCGGCAGAGATTCAGCACGCCGTCCTGCATCGCGGCGAGCACGCGCTGTCCGCGGCCCGAGGTGTTGCGCTGATAGAGCGCGGCGACGATGCCGAGCGCGAGATGCAATCCCGTCCCCGAATCGCCGATCTGCGCGCCGGTCACGAGCGGCGGGCCGTCGTCGAAGCCCGTCGTCGATGCGGAACCGCCGGCGCATTGCGCGACGTTCTCGTACACCTTGCAGTCCTCGTAGGGGCCGGGGCCGAAGCCTTTGACCGAGGCCATGATCATCCGCGGATTGAGCTCCTGGATGCGCTCCCACGTGAACCCCATCCGGTCGAGCGCGCCCGGCGCGAAGTTCTCGACCAGCACGTCGCAGTGCTTGACCAGCGATTCGAGGATCGCCTTGCCTTTCGGATGCTTCGCGTCGACGGTGATCGAGCGCTTGTTGTGGTTCAGCATCGTGAAGTAGAGGCTGTCCACACCCGGGATGTCGCGGAGCTGCCCGCGCGTGATGTCGCCCTCGCCCGCCCGCTCGACCTTGATCACGTCGGCGCCGAGCCACGCGAGGAGCTGCGTGCACGTCGGTCCCGACTGCACGTGCGTGAAGTCCAGGATGCGCACACCGTCCAATGCCTTGCCCATTACGTTCCCCTATGCAAATTTGTACCCCCCGAGGCGGCGCTGCGCGCCGCTTCCCCCTGAGGGGGCGAGCGCCTTGGGGGCGGCCCTGCGGCGCTCATTTTTGTACCCCCCGAGGCGGCGCTGCGCGCCGCTTCCCCCGAGGGGGCGAGCGCCTTGGGGCGGCCCTGCGGCGCTCATTTTGTACCCCCGAGGCGGCGCTGCGCGCCGCTTCCCCCGAGGGGCGAGCGCCTTGGGGGCGGCCCTGCGGCGCTCATTTCTTCTTCGCGGCGGGATTGAGGCTCGTGATGCGGCCGCTTTCCGTGCCCGCTTTTTCGTCGATGACCGCGTTGATCAAGGTGGGCTTGCGCGAGCGGAGCGCTGCTTCCATCGCGCTGCGAAGCTCGGCCGGCGTCGTGGCCAGCACACCCGCGCCGCCGAAAGCCTCCATCAGCTTCTCGTAGCGCGCGCCCTTGACGAACACGAGGGGCGACGGATCGCGTCCTCCGGTCGGATTCACTTCATCGCCGCGGTAGACGCCGTTGTTGTTCAGGATCACCACGCAGACCGGCAGGTCGTAGCGGCAGATCGTCTCGACTTCCATGCCGGAGAAGCCGAAGGCGCTGTCGCCCTCGACCGCAATGACCTGCTCGCCGCTGACCACGGCCGCCGCGACCGAATAGCCCATGCCGATGCCCATGACGCCCCAGGTGCCGACGTCGAGGCGCTTGCGCGGCTTGTACATGTCGACGATGCTGCGCGTGTGGTCGAGCGCGTTGGCGCCCTCGTTGACGAGGATCGCGTCCGGATTGGCCTTGACGATGTCGCGCACGACGTTGAGCGCGCTGTGGTAGTTCATCGGCACCGGGTTCTTCGCCAGCGCCTCGCCCATCTTCGCGACGTTCTTGATCTTGCGCTCGCGAATCGCGTCGAGCCATTCGGCGGGCGGCTGCGGCCAGTTCGTGCCGATGCCGCCGAGCATGGCGTGCACGCATGAGCCGATGTCGCCGACGACCGGCGCGTCGATGCGCACGTTGCTGTCCGCTTCCTGCGGCGAGATGTCGATCTGAACGAACTTCTGGCCGCCCCACGCCTTGGCGCTGGCGCCACCCCACGTCTTGCCCTTCCCTTGCGAGAGGAGCCAGTTGAGGCGCGCCCCGATCAGCATCACGACGTCCGCTTCAGGCAGAACATACGAGCGCGCCGCCGAGGCCGATTGCTCGTGCGTGTCGGGCAAGAGCCCCTTCGCCATCGACATCGGCAAATAAGGAATGCCCGTCTTTTCCACGAGTGCACGAATGTCGGCGTCGGCGCGTGCGTAGGCGGCGCCCTTGCCGAGAATGATCAGCGGCTTCTTCGCGCTCTTCAGCAGATCGAGTGCGCGCTTCACGGCGTCCGGCGCGGGAATCTGCCGCGGCGCCGGATCGACGACCTGGATCAGCGATTTCTTCCCGGCTTCCGCGTCGATGGACTGCGGGAAGAGCTTCGCCGGCAGATCGAGATACACGCCGCCCGGACGGCCCGACAGAGCGGCGCGGATCGCACGCGCCACGCCGACGCCGATGTCCTCGGCGTGCAGCACCCGGAAGGCGGCCTTGGCGTGCGGCCTCGCGATGGCGAGCTGGTCCATCTCCTCGTAATCGCCCTGCGAAAGGTCGACGATCTCGCGCTCGCTCGAGCCGCTGATGAGGATCATCGGGAAGCAGTTGGTGGTGGCGTTGGCGAGCGCCGTCAGCCCGTTGAGAAAGCCGGGGGCGGACACCGTGAGGCAGATCCCCGGCTTGCCCGTCATGAAGCCGGCGATCGACGCGGCGTACCCCGCATTCTGCTCATGCCGGAACGAGATCACGCGCAGTCCCGCCGCCTGCATCCTGCGCGTGAGGTCGGTGATCGGGATGCCAGGGAGACCGAAGATCGTATCGACGCCGTTCAGCTTGAGGGCATCGATGACGAGCTGAAACCCGTCCGTCTCCTGCGCTTGGCGATGGATCTCGCTGCCGCCGGCGGTCTTCAGCGTGTCCTCGACCGTGGTCGTTGCGGATTTCGGGGTCGATTGCGTCGCCGTGTCTTCCATGATTCCTCCGGTAGAGCGATGGGGCGTGGGGTGCGGCGATCCGGAAACGCAGCTCGAGCGTCGCTATCCCGGCGTGGGGGCGACCGGCTTGTCCATTTCCGGTGCGGGTAGCGCATCCGGGACTCGACAACAGGGGGTTTTCTAAATATATTGCATAACGTATTTGGTATATCAGTCGAAGTCAATAGGGGTGACCGCGTGAAGGTGGCGGTTTTCGGGGCCGGCGCGATCGGCGGCTTTCTCGGTGTCCGATTCGCGCAGGCCGGCGCCGATGTGAGCCTCGTGGCGCGCGGCGCGCATCTCGCCGCGATGCGCGCTGACGGCATCCGGTTGCAGATCGAAGGCACGGAGGAGGTTGCGCATGTCCGATGCACCGATGATCCGGCCACGCTCGGTCCGCAGGACTACGTCGTCATCGCGCTCAAGGCGCATCAGATCTCGGGCGCCGCGGGCGGCATCGCGGCGCTGCTCCGTGCGGACACTTCGGTGGTCACCGCGAGCAACGGTCTCCCGTACTGGTATTTCCACGATGCCCCCGCGCCGCTCACCGATCGCATTCTCGAAACCGTCGATCCCGGCGGCGAGCAATGGCGGCGCATCGGTCCCGAGCGGGCGATCGGCTGCGTCGTGTTCCCGGCCGCCGAGGTTGTCGCCCCAGGGGTTATCCGCCACGAGCATGGGCGCAAGTTTCCATTGGGCGAGCCTTCCGGCCGGACCACGGCGCGCGTCGAGCGACTGTCCGCGCTGTTCGCCGCCGGCGGCCTCGACGCGCCGATCCGCGACGATATCCGCGACGAGATATGGCTGAAGCTCTGGGGCAACCTGTGCCTCAATCCGATCAGCGCGCTGACCCACGCGACCGTGGATGTCGTGGCGACGGATCCGGGGACGGCCGCCGTGTGCCGCGCGATGATGACCGAGGCTGCCGCGATCGCGGAGCGTATCGGCGTCCGGCTGCGCGTCGACATGGCGCGCAGGCTCGAAGGCGCCGCGGCGCTCGGCCCGCACAAGATGTCGATGCTCCAGGATCTGGAGCGCGGAAGATCGATGGAGATCGAGCCGATGGTCGGCGCGGTGCAGGAGCTCGGCCGATTGACCGGCGTGCCCACGCCCACCGTCGATGTCGTGCTGGCGCTCATCCGCCAGCGCGCGATCACCGCCGGCGGCGCTCGCTGAATCCCATTCCGGAGCGGGAATCATGAGCATGGAAACGGACACCACCGCGGCCGTCGCGCCGCCGCTGCAGCTTGCGCGCCTCGCAAGCGCCGTCAGCTTCCGCGACCAGGCCTACGCCGCGCTGAAGCAGGCGATCATGGATGCCGACATCTACGGCAGCCCGGAGGAGATCCGCCTCGACGAGCGGCAGCTCTCGGAGGCGCTCGGCGTCTCGCGCACGCCGATCCGCGAGGCGATGACCCGGCTCGAGCAGAAGGGACTGCTGCGCACCGTGCCGCGCCGGGGGATCTTCATCGTCAGGAAGACCAAGCGGGAGATCATCGAGATGATCGAGATGTGGGCGGCGCTGGAAAGCATGGCGGCGCGGCTCGCGACCAAGCACGCGTCCGACAAGGACATCGCGGCGCTCCGCCACATGTTCGACGAATTCGCGAGCGGCAATCCGGCGGACCACATCGACGAATACTCGGACGCCAACATCGCCTTCCACCAGGCGATCATCAAGCTGTCGGGGTCGACGCTGATGACGAAGTCGATCGAGACGCTGTTCATCCACGTGCGGGCGATCCGCCGGCGCACGATCTCGCAGCAGGACCGCGCGGCGCGCTCGATCGTCGAGCACATGAACATCATCGAAGCGCTGGAGCGCCGCGACACCGAGCTCGCCGAGCGCCTCGTGCGCGAGCATTCGCTGGGCCTCGCGGCGCACGTCGAAAAGTACTGCGATTTCCTCGACTGACCGCGGCGGCTGCGTGAGGCGAGACGGACCACTGGAGCGGGAATGGCCGGGCCATCGGTAATCGACACGTCGAATCTGCGCCCGTCGCGGGCCGCGCGCGGGCAGCTCAAGGGACGCGCGGTCGATCCGCGCGCGCAGGACGAGGTGCGCGCGCTGCTGGGCGATGCGCCGCGGCGGCGCGACCTCCTGATCGAGTTCCTGCATCGGGTGCAGGACGCGCACGGGCATCTTTCGGCCGCGCATCTCGCGGCGCTCGCGCACGAAATGAAGCTGTCGATGGCCGAGGTCTACGAGGTGGCGACGTTCTATCATCACTTCGACGTCGTCAAGGAAGGCGAAACGCCGCCGCCGCAAGTCACCGTCCGGGTCTGCGCAACGCTGTCGTGCCAGATGGCCGGCGGCGATGCGCTTCTGGCGGCCGCGGCCGCCGCGTGCGGCCCCGGCGTGCGCGTGATCGGCGCGCCGTGCATCGGCCGCTGCGAGCATGCGCCCGCCGCGGTCGTCGGCCAGCGGCCGGTCGACAGCGCCACGGCGGAGAAGATTGCCGCCGCCGTTGCCGGACGGCAAACGCGCGCCGACATTCCCGCTTATGTCGACTTCGCCGCGTACCGCGCGGCGGGCGGCTATCGCACCTACGCCGCGTGCCGCGACGGCGAGCGAACGCCGGACGAGGTGATCGCGGCGCTCGAGGATTCGGCGTTGCGCGGCTTGGGCGGCGCCGGCTTTCCGGTGGGCCGCAAGTGGAAGATCGTCCGCGCTGAAAAAGCGCCGCGCCTGATGGCAGTCAACATCGACGAAGGCGAGCCCGGCACGTTCAAGGACCGTTACTACCTCGAGCGCGATCCCCACCGGTTCCTCGAAGGCATGCTGATCGCCGCCTGGGCGGTCGGCATCGACGAAATCTATGTCTACCTTCGCGACGAGTACGCCGCGTGCCGCGCGATCCTGACCGGTGAAATCGCGGCGCTCGAAGCCGATCCGCCGGGACGGCTGCCGAAAATTCACCTGCGCCGCGGCGCCGGCGCCTACATCTGCGGCGAAGAATCCGCGATGATCGAATCGATCGAAGGAAAGCGCGGAATGCCGCGGCTGCGCCCGCCGTACGTCGCGCAGGTCGGACTCTTCGGACGCCCCACGCTCGAGCACAACATGGAGACGCTGTGGTGGGTGCGCGACATCCTGGAGAAGGGCGCCGCCTGGTTCGCCGGCCACGGACGGCGCGGACGCAAGGGGCTGCGCTCGTTCTCGGTGTCCGGACGCGTGGCCAAGCCCGGCGTGCATCTCGCGCCGGCGGGCATCTCGGTGCGCGAGCTGATCGACGAATACTGCGGCGGGATGCTGCCCGGGCACGAGCTCTACGGCTACCTTCCCGGGGGCGCATCGGGAGGCATTCTCCCGGCCTCGCTCGCCGACGTGGCGCTCGATTTCGACACGCTGCAGCCGCACGGCTCCTTCATCGGTTCCGCGGCGATCATCGTGCTGTCGCAGCATGACCGCGCGCGCGACGCGGCGCACAACCTGATGCATTTTTTCGCCGACGAATCCTGCGGCCAATGCACGCCGTGCCGTGTCGGTACCGAGAAGGCCGTCGCGCTCCTCGCGCAGCCGAAGTGGGACACGGCGCTCCTGGGTGAGCTCTCGCAGGCGATGGCCGATGCATCGATCTGCGGGCTCGGGCAGGCGGCGCCCAATCCGATCGCGTGCGTGATCAAGTATTTCCCGCAGGAGCTCGAATGAGCGAGGCGCGGCAAAGCCGAAAGGCCCGAAGGGCGCGTCGCCGAGCGATTGACGGAGGCCGACCCACACGCTGCAACGCAAAGCTGGGGCGGTACGGAGGCCGAGAATGAGCGAGCGGGGCGAAGCCAGGGAGCGGAGCTCGCGTCGGCGAGCGGTTGGGAGCGGCCGACCCACGGGTGTAACGCGTCGTGACTCCTTCACGGAGGCCGCATGAGCACGGAGACCGCATGAATGCTCCCGCCGAAGCCGGCGTACGCACGATCGAGTTCACGCTGAACGGGAGCGCCGTCGCCGCGAGCGAGGGTGAGACGATCATCGAGGTCGCCGATCGGCTGGGGGTCGCGATTCCGCGGCTTTGCTACAAGCCGGGCATGCGCCCGGACGGCAACTGCCGCGCCTGCATGGTCGAGATCAAGGGCGAGCGCGTGCTGGCGCCGTCGTGCTGCCGCGCGCCGGCTCCGGGCATGGAGGTCTCGAGCGAGAGCGCGCGCGCGAAAAGCGCGCAGAAGATGATCGTCGAGCTCCTCGCGGCGGACATGCCGGAGCGCGTCTACAAGCCGGATTCGGAACTCGAGCGCTGGCGGCGCGAGCTCGGCATCGGCGTGCCGCGCTTCGCGGCGCGCGCGCAACCGGCCACCGACATTTCGCATCCCGCGATGTCCGTCAACCTCGATGCCTGCATCCAATGCACGCGGTGCGTGCGCGCCTGTCGCGAGGAGCAGGTCAACGACGTGATCGGCTATGCATTCCGTGGCGCGGATTCGAAGATCGTGTTCGACTTCGACGATCCGATGGGCAAATCCACGTGCGTCGCATGCGGCGAATGCGTGCAGGCCTGTCCGACGGGCGCGCTCGCGCCGGCGCACGATGCCTACCTTGTCGCGGCAGACCGCGTGGTGCCCTCCGTGTGCCCGTACTGTGGCGTGGGTTGCCAGCTCAATTATCACGTCAAGGGCAATGCGATCGTTCGCGTCGAGGGCCGCGATGGGCCGGCCAACCACGACCGGCTGTGCGTCAAGGGCCGCTTCGGTTTCGACTACGTCCAGCATCCGCAGCGGCTCACGAAGCCGCTCATAAGGAAAGAAGGTGTGCCGAAGACGGCGGATTTCGTCATGGATCCGGCCAATCCGCGCTCGGCGTTCCGCGAGGCGACATGGGAAGAAGCGCTCGACGTCGCTGCCGGGACGCTGCGCAGGATCCGCGATGCGCACGGCGGTCACGCGCTCGCCGGTTTCGGCTCGGCGAAAGGCTCGAACGAGGAGGCGTATCTCTTCCAGAAGCTCGTGCGCACGGGGTTCGGCTCGAACAACGTCGACCACTGCACGAGGCTTTGCCACGCGTCGAGCGTGGCCGCGCTGCTGGAAGGCATCGGCTCGGGCGCGGTGTCGAACCCGGTGATGGACGTGATGAAGGCCGAAGTCGTGCTGCTGATCGGCGCCAACCCCGTCGTCAACCATCCGGTCGCGGCGACCTGGATCAAGAACGCGGCGAAGCGCGGCACCAAGCTGATCCTGGTCGAGCCGCGGCGTTCCGAGCTCGCCCGGCACGCGACGTATTTCCTCCAGTTGAAGCCCGACAGCGACGTCGCGCTGCTGAACGCGATGCTGCACACGATCGTCGAGGAAGGCCTCGTCGCGCAGAGCTTCGTCGCGGATCGGACGAGCGGTTACGAAGAGCTGCGCAGGAATGTCGCCGGCCACAGCCCGGAAGCGATGGCGGCGGTCTGCGGAATTCCGGCGGCGACCATTCGCGAGGTCGCGCGCCTGTACGCCAAGTCGCGCGGATCGATGATCCTCTGGGGGATGGGGATATCGCAGCACATCCATGGCACCGACAACGCGCGCTGCCTGATCGCGCTGTCGATGGTGACGGGTCAGGTCGGGCGGCCGGGCACCGGTCTCCATCCCTTGCGCGGCCAGAACAACGTGCAGGGCGCGAGCGACGCCGGGCTCATCCCGATGATGTATCCCGATTACCAGCGGGTCGACAACGGCGGCGCGCATGACAAGTTCGAGGCGTTGTGGGGCCGTTCGCTCGACGCCAAGCCCGGCCTCACCGTTGTCGAGATCATGGACGCCGTTCACGCGGGCACGATTCGTGGCATGTATGTGATGGGCGAGAATCCGGCGATGTCGGATCCTGACGTCAGCCATGCGCGCGCGGCGCTCGCGAAGCTCGACATGCTGGTCGTCCAGGACATCTTCCTCACGGAGACCGCGTATCTCGCCGACGTCATCCTGCCCGCGACCGCGTTTCCCGAAAAGACCGGCACCTTCACCAACACCGACCGGCTGGTGCAGCTCGGCCGCAAGGCGCTGGCGCCGCCGGGCGAGGCGCGGCCCGACCTCGCGATCATCGTCGAGATGGCGAAGCGGCTCGGGCTCGATTGGACGTATGCGCATCCGCGCGAGGTGTTCGCCGAGATGCGCACGGCGATGCCGTCGATCGCCGGCATCACGTGGGAGCGCCTCGAGCGCGAGAGCTCGGTCACCTATCCGTGCGAGCACGAGGGCGACCCCGGCACCAGCGTCGTGTTCACCACGCAATTCCCGACGCCGAGCGGCCGCGGGAAGTTCGTCCCGGCGCAGGTGATTCCCGCGGCCGAGCGTCCCGACGACGCGTACCCGTTCGTGCTGATCACCGGGCGTCAGCTCGAGCACTGGCACACGGGCAGCATGACCCGACGCACCGAAGTGCTCGATGCGATCGAGCCTTCGCCGGTCGCTTCGCTCAATGCGCGCGATCTCGCCGCGTTGGGTGTTGCACCAGGTGGCGCCGTCACCGTGACATCGCGGCGCGGCAGCATCTCGCTTGCGGCGCGGGCCGACAACGGCACGCCGCCAGGCACCGTGTTCATCCCGTTCTGCTACTACGAGGCCGCCGCGAACCTTCTCACCAATCCGGCGCTCGATCCGTTCGGCAAGATCCCGGAATTCAAGTATTGCGCGGTGCGCGTCACGGCCGGCGGCTCGGCTGGGGCGAGTCCGGGCTACGGCGCGGTGGCGAAGCGGGTCGCGGAAGCCGCACCCGGCGAATGACCCGGCGGAGTCACGATCCTTGGGCTGCGCGAGGACGCAGCCGGCGCAATCGCTCGGCCGCGGCAAGCAGGGTGTCGTCGCGCTTGGCGAAGCAAAAGCGGATCACGCGATGATCGGTCCCGTCCTGATAGAACGCCGACAGCGGAATGGCCGCGACGCCGATCTCCTTCACCAGCTGCTGCGCAAAGCCCTGGGCTGACGCGTTGCTCACCCGATCGTAGCGCGCGAGCTGGAAGTAGCTGCCTCTGCAGGGAAGCAGGTCCAGAGGCGCGTCGGCGAGCGCGGATCGAAAAAGGTCGCGCTTGGCGGTGAAGAAAGACGGCAGTCCTTCATAGCGCGCCGGCTCGCGAAGAAACTCCGCCAGCGCATGCTGCACCGCGCTGTTGACGGTGAACACGGTGAATTGATGGACGCGGCGGATTTCGGCGCTGATCGCGCGCGGCGCCAGCGCGTAGCCGACCTTCCAGCCCGTTGCGTGGAATGTCTTGCCGAACGAGCCGATGACGATGCTCCGCTCGGCGAGGTCCGTGTCCCGCGCCAGGCTTTCGTGACGGGCGCCGTCGTACACCATGTGCTCGTAGACCTCGTCGCTCACGATCAGGATGTCGGTTCCGCGCGTGAGCGCGACGAGGCGCTCGAGATCGTCGGAGCGAAAGCACGCTGGTGCCAGGATTGTTCGGCGAGTTGACGACGATCATGCGCGTGCGCGGAGTGATCGCCGCCGCCAGCGCGTCCCAGTCGATGGCGTAATCCGGAATCGTGAGCGGCAGCGTCACCGGCGTCGCGCCCGAAAGGCGGACTGCCGGCACGTAGCTGTCATACGCGGGCTCGAACACGATCACTTCATCGCCCCGATGAGCGAGCGCCTGGATCGAAGTGAAGATCGCCTGCGTCGCGCCGGTCGTGACGGTCACTTCATGCTCGGGGTCGTACGCGTGGCCATAGAGACGCGACACCTTGGCTGCGATCGCCTCGCGCAGGCGCATGACGCCCGGCATCAGCGGATACTGGTTGTGCCCCGCGCGCATCGCGGCATCGACCAGATCGATCAGCGTCGGGTCGATCGCATAATCGGGAAATCCCTGCCCGAGATTCACCGCGCCATGCTCGTGCGCGAGCGCCGACATGACAGTGAAGATCGTCGTGCCGGTGGCCGGCAGCTTGGAGCGAATGTCGAGCGCCATGAGCGGGATATCGCGGCGGTCCGCGGCTCGGTCTCAAGACACCAACCTGCGCGGCCAACGATCGAGCCTGCGCCAAGTGTAGCAGCGGCGGCGCGAGCGGCGGAGAGGGGCCCCACGCGCGAAGCGCGAGGGGATCGGAGCAAACGCGAGTCGACGCCGGAGGCCGACCCAAGCGGCGCAACGATTCACATTGGCAGTGCGGAGGCCGAAGGCGCGAGCGCGGTGCAGGCGACGCCGGCCGAGGCGAAATCGCGCGAAGGTCGTACACTGGCGCAAATACATTGTGCACGCAGCATGACAACGCACCCCAAGTCCGCAAAGCGCGACCCCGCCGTCCTCGGCCTCATCGGCAACACGCCGCTGGTCGAAATCACCCGTCTGGACACCGGGCCGTGCCGGCTGTTCGTCAAGCTCGAAAGTCAAAACCCGGGCGGGTCGATCAAGGATCGCATCGCGTTGTCGATGATCGACGCCGCAGAGCAGGACGGGCGGCTCGCGGCCGGCGGCACCGTGGTCGAAGCGACCGCGGGCAACACCGGCCTCGGGCTCGCGCTGGTCGCGCGCGCGAAGGGTTATCGGGTGCTGCTGGTGATTCCCGACAAGATGTCGGCGGAAAAAGTGCTGCACCTGAAGGCGCTGGGTGCGGAGATCCGGATGACGCGCTCGGATGTCGTCAAGGGCCACCCCGAGTATTACCAGGACATGGCAGCCCGGCTCGCCGCCGAAATGCCGGGTGCGTTCTACGCCAATCAGTTCGGCAATCCGGCGAATCCGGCGGCGCACGAGCGCACGACGGGACCCGAGATCTGGGAGCAGATGGGTCACGAGGTCGATGCCGTCGTCTGTGGCGTCGGCTCGGGCGGCACGCTGACCGGACTCTCGCGCTACTTCGCTCGCGTGAGCCCGGTGACCGAGATGGTGCTCGCCGATCCCCTCGGGTCGGTGCTCGCCCCGTATATGGAAACCGGAAGAATCGGGGAGGCCGGCTCGTGGGTGGTCGAAGGTATCGGCGAAGATTTCATTCCGCCCATCGCCGATCTGTCGCGGGTCCGGAAGGCTTATTCGATTCCCGATCGGGAATCTCTCCTTACCGCGCGCGAGCTGCTCAAGTCCGAGTTGATCCTCGGCGGCTCGTCGGCAGGGACGCTGGTCGCGGCGGCGCAGCGCTATTGCCGCGAGCAGTCGAACCCCAAGCGTGTCGTGACCTTCATTCCCGATACCGGCAGCAAATACCTCTCGAAGATGTACAACGACTTCTGGATGGTCGATCAGGGCTTTCTGGAGCTGCCTGTCTACGGCGACCTGCGCGACCTCGTGTCGCGGCGCCACGCCGCTGGCGCGGTCGTCTCGGTCGGTGCCGAAGACACGCTGCTCACCGCTTTCCAGCGCATGCGCGTCTCCGACGTGTCGCAGGTCCCGGTGCTGGCGGGCGATCGCGTCGTCGGGATCCTCGACGAGTCCGATGTCCTGCTGCACGTCCACAAGCAGCCCGAGCGCTTTCGCGATCATGTGTCCACCGCGATGACGCAGAGGCTCGAAACCCTCGACCCGGGCGCCGATTTCGGCGCTCTGCTGGCGGTGCTCAATCACGATTATGTCGCTATCATTGTCCACGACGGCCGCTTTTTCGGCCTGATTACCCGCTACGATCTGCTCACCTATTTGCGGAGAAGCCTGCCGTGAACGACCGCAACGACAAACTCACCGTGCTTACGAAGCAGGGCTTCGCGACGCGCGCGATTCACGCCGGGCAGGAACCCGATCCTTCCACTGGCGCGATCATGACGCCCATCTACGCGACGTCGACCTACGTGCAGACGAGCCCGGGCGTGCACAAGGGCTACGACTATGCGCGCACGGGCAACCCGACGCGCACCGCGCTGGAGGCGTGCGTCGCCGACCTCGAAAGCGGCGCGCGCGGCTTTGCTTTCGCGTCGGGACTGGCCGGCATGGCAACGCTGCTCGACGCGCTCGATTCGGGCGCGCATGTCGTGGCAAGCGACGACCTGTACGGCGGCACCTACCGGCTCTTCGAGAACGTGCGCAAGCGCTCGGCAGCCTTGAGCGCGAGCTTCATCGACATGGCCGATCCCGCGCGCCTGCTTTCGGCAATCCGTCCGGACACCAGGATGCTCTGGGTGGAGACACCGAGCAATCCGCTGCTGAAGCTCGTCGACCTGGCGGCGGTCGCGAAGATCGCCCGGCAGCACGATCTCATCAGCGTTGCCGACAACACTTTTGCCAGTCCCTGGATACAGCGTCCTCTCGAGCTTGGCTTCGACATCGTCGTGCACTCGACGACGAAATATCTGAACGGCCATTCCGACATGGTCGGCGGCATGGTCGTCATCGGAAGCGAGTCCCGGCTGACGCCGCTCGCCGAGAGGCTTGCCTATTTGCAGAACGCGGTCGGCGGCGTTGCCGGACCCTTCGACAGCTTCCTGGCGTTGCGCGGCCTCAAGACGCTGGCGCTGCGCATGGAGCGGCACTGCGCGAATGCACAAGAGCTCGCGCTGTGGCTTTCCACTCATCCGAAAGTCGCGCGCGTGCACTATCCCGGACTTGCCTCGCATCCGCAGCACGGGCTGGCGAAACGGCAGATGCATGCGTTTGGCGGCATGGTCACGATCGTGCTCAAGTCCGACTTGGCCGGAACGAAGCGCTTCCTCGAGCGCTGCCGCCTGTTTGCGCTGGCCGAGAGCCTGGGCGGCGTCGAAAGCCTGATCGAGCATCCCGCGCTGATGACGCACGGTTCGATTCCCCCCGCGCTGCGCGCCAATCTCGGGATCGGCGATTCGCTGGTGCGGCTTTCGGTGGGCGTCGAGGACGTCGACGATTTGCGCCGCGACCTGCGCGAGGCGCTCGACGCCGTCTGACCGCGTCCGCTACCGGCTCCGAGTTAGGTCCTTGCGATTTCCCAGGGTCGATTCCCCTGACCACCCCTAACGCGCCGTTCGCACTGCGCCCGCTCCCTGCCGGCGATCGGATCGCCGCGATCGCCGATCCCGGCACCGTTGCCGGCGTCGACGATGCGCTGTCGGCGCCGCGGCCTTCGCCTTACCTCGCGCGATGGAAAATCAAGGCGCAGGGCGACGATGGCGTCGTGCTCGCGCGGGCGACGATCTTCGGCGCGCCGGTGCTCGTCGCCGCGCAGGACGAGCGCTTTCTCGGCGGCAGTGCGGGTGCCAATCACGCCGCTGCGCTGCGCGGCCTTTTCGAGCGTGCCCGCGAGACGCGGCCCGCGGCCGTCATCCTGCTCGCGGCATCGGGCGGCGTGCGCCTGTACGAAGCGAATCCCGCGGAGCACGCGCTTGCGCGCGCGCTGGCGGCGCTGCTCGATCTGCGCGCGGCGGGAACGCGCGTGCTGGCGCTCGGCGTCGGCGACGTCTTCGGCGGATCGTCGGTGCTCGCCTGCGCGGCGGATCGCATTGCCTTCCTTCCCGGAACCAGGCTCGGTCTTTCCGGACCCAGGGTGATCGAGATGGCGCACGGTCGCGGCGAGCTCGACGCAGACGACGATGCAGCGATCACAGCGCTGTTCGGCGCCGAAGCGCGCGCGGCGGCCGGCGAGATCGACCTCGTTGCCGACGACGCCACGATCGTGCGCGCATGGATTGCATCGGCGCTGCGCAACGATTCGACATTCGAGGAGCGCGTGCGCGCCACGCAGGTGCATCTCGCGACGCGCTTGTTCGGCCGTGACCTTCGGCGCGCCGCGGCCGATGCGCGGCGCACTCCGGCAGCCGTTCCGGAGGGGCTGTTCGCCGACGCGCAGCCGGTGGCGCCGGACGCGTCGCTTTGGAAGATGAACGAGCGCCCGATCTGGCTTGCGCGGCCGTCCGCGCCGCGCCCGTTCGGCCCGCGGGAGGCGCACGCGCTCGACGCCGATCTGCTCGCGCAGCTTGCCGGCGATAGCGCGCGCGACGGCACGACGTTGATCCTGGTCGAGGATTCGCCGGGGCACGAAGCCACCGCCGCCGCGGAGGCGCTTTGCATTTCTCAATATCTCGCGCAGCACGCCGCGGTGCTCGCGCTCCTGCGCGCCCGCGGCGTGCGCATCGTCGGCTTGTTGACGGGAACCGGTCACAGCGCGGCGTTCTTCGCCAACGCCTTGCAGGCCGCGCGCGTCGATGCACTGACCGAGGCACGCGTCGTGGCGATGGAGCCGGCCGCGATTGCGCGCGTCACCCGGCTCGAGCCGGCGGAGATCGTCGCGCTCGTCGAGGATGATCCGGCGCTGGGACACCCGGTCCGTCACTTTGCGGGGTTTGGCGGCGTCGCGGCGATCGTGCCGGCATCCGACGCCGCGGGGCTGCTCGCGTTTGCGCTTCGGGCCTAGCGGCCTGGCCCCATCACCCAGTTCGGAAATCCCGTCGCGATCGCGGGAGCGAGACAGATCAGGAGGATCGCGACGAACATCAGCCCGACGAACGGCAGCACGCCCCACACGACGTCGCGCAGCGGGATGTCCGGCGCGATGTTCCTGATGACGAAGAGATTGAGCCCGACAGGCGGGTGGATGAGCCCCATTTCCATCACGATCGTCATCAGCACGCCGAACCAGATGAGATCGAATCCCGCCGCGCGCAGCGGCGGCAGGATGATCGGCGCCGTCATCAGGATGATCGACACCGGCGGCAGGAAGAAGCCCAGGATCACGACCATCGTGAGAATCGCGGCCAGCAGCAGCCATTTCGACAGCTGCATGGCGACGATCGCCTGCGCAGCCGACTGGCTGATGTGGAGATAGCTCATCACGTACGAGAAGAGCAGCGACATGCCGATGATGAACATCAGCATCGTCGATTCCTTGAGCGTCGCGCCGAGGATCGGCGCCAGGTCCTTCGGCCGCCAGACGTAATACGCGACCCCGATGAGGATGAGGGCCAGCACGGCGCCAAGCCCGGCCGTCTCCGACGGCGTCGCGTACCCGCCGTAGAGCGCGACCATCACGCCGATCAGCAGCACGACGAAGGGCACCACGCGCGGCAGCATCTCCACTTTTTCGTGGAACGTGTAGACCTTCTGCTCGAGGTAGGCCGAATGGCTGCCGTCCTGCGCGAAGGCAGCATGCGCGGCGGCGTACTCGCGCCGGAAGCGCCACGCCGCATAGAGCGCGAACAGCGCGACGAGCAGCAGTCCCGGTCCGATGCCGGCGAGGAACAGCCGGCCGAGCGAGACTTCGGCGGCGACCGCATACAGGATCATCGTGATCGACGGCGGCAGCAGGATGCCGAGCGTGCCGCCGGCCGCGATGATGCCGGCGGCGAACCCCGGCGAGTATCCCCGCATCCGCATTTCCGGGATCCCGGCGCTGCCGATTGCCGAGCACGTCGCCGGGCTCGAGCCGGCCATCGCGGCGAACAGCGCGCAGGTGAACACGTTGGCGATGCCGAGCCCGCCCGGCACGCGCTGCATCCACGCATGCATCGCGAGATAGAGGTCACGGCCCGCGTCGGAGCGGCCGATCGCCGCCCCCTTGAGGATGAAGAGCGGGATCGACAGCAGCGTGATGCTCGACATCTCCTCGTAGACGTTCTGCGTGACGGTATCGAGCGACGACACGGGCATGAACAGTCCCATGAACAGGATCGCGACAAAGCCGAGCGCGAAGGCGATCGGCATTCCGGTGAACATCACGAAGAGCGTCACGCCCCCGAACAGCAGTCCCAGCGCGAGCATGCTCATGGGTGCGCCCGCAGGTTTGCGGCGGCGCTCATCGATCCTGCGCGCGCGGCACGAAATGGCCGATCGTCTGCAGCAGCAGCTCTACGACGAGCAGCGACATGCCGAGCGCCATCAGGCCGTACGGAATCGTCAGCGGCGGCGCGAAGGTCGACGATGTCGTCATCTTGTCGACCCAGGCTTCGTGAAAGAGCGTCCACGACTTCCAGGCGAAGAACGCGCAGAAGGCGAGCGACATCACGTCGACCAGCATGACGCGGACACGATTGATGCGCGGCGACAGGATGCTCGCGACCGCCTCGATTCCGATGTGGCCGCGCTGCGCCTGCACCCAGGCGCCCGCGAGAAACACCGCGCCGACGATCGAGAACACCGCAATCTCGTCCTGCCAGTCGGTCGCGGCCTTGAAGAGATAGCGCGAGAACACGCTGTAGGTCAGCACCAGCGCGGCGACGAGCAGCGCCACCATGCCGACGATCGACATCGCGCGGTTGACCGCGTTCTGCGCGATCTCGACGAGGCCCAGAAGGCCGGCGTGGAGGTCGGATTTCCCCGGAGGGCGCCCGGCGGCGCTCAAAGTGCGGTCCCCCTGCTCGCAGACGCGCCCCTCGGGCCTTCCTCGGGCATTCGGGGCGCCCCTGCGGCGCTCAAAGGAGCTTCTCGGCCGCCGCCAGGAGCTTCGCGCAGTTTTCGTTCTTGTCGGCGTAGTCCTTCCACACGGGCCGCGCCAACACCTGCCATTTCTTCAGCGTCGCTTCGTCGAGGTCCGACACCTTTGCGCCGGCCTTGACGTAGACGCCGGCGACCGCGACGTCGTCCGCCATCGCGCTTTCGATCGCAAATTTCTCGAGGTCGGCACCCACCGCCATGATCGCGTCCTGCTGCGGCTTCGTGAGCTTGTCGAAGACCTGCTTCGACATCATGAGCGGCTCGAACATGAACCAGTACGACTTGCCGCGTCCGCTCGTCAGGAACTTCGAGACCTCCTCCAGCCGGAACGAGATAAGGCTCGTCGACGACGTCAGCGCCGCGTCCATCGCGCCGGTCTGCATCGCCGCATAGATCTCGTTCGACGGCAGCGACAGCACCGAGGCGCCGGCGTCCTTGAACATCATGTCCATTTCGCGGCTGCCGCCGCGCACCTTCACGCCTTTTGCATCATCGGGGCCGACCAGCGGCTTGCTGCGGCTTGCGACCCCGCCCGCCTGCCAGATCCAGGTCACGACGATCACGCCCTTCTCGGCGAGGATCTGCGAGAGCAGCTTGCCGACCTCGGCGTTCTTCCATTTGCTGCCGGTCTCGTAGGACGGCACGAGCGCCGGCAGGAGGCCGATGTTGGTCTCGGGGACTTCGCCGCCGGCGTACGACAGCGGCACGAGCGAGAGGTCGAGCGCGCCGCGGCGCAATGCGCTGAACTGTGAATTGACCTTCACCAGCGACGAGTTCGGATAGATGTCGAACTTGAGCGCGCCGTTGGTGCGCTTCTCGACGTCCTGCGCGAACTTGCGGACGAGGCGGTCGCGAAAATCGCCCTGGTCGATCGTGCCGCCCGGAAACTGGTGCGAGATCTTGAGGGTCGTGACTTGCGCCTGCGCGCGCACGCCGGTGAGCGCGAGGGGGATGGCCGCGAGCGAGCCGGCGATGAGGCGGCGACGGGATGGCATCATGACTTTCCTCCGGAACGGCGGATATTGTGGTGGTCGCGGCAGGGCGATCGAATGCGCCACCGCGGCGGTTTCCGCGACTCGCGAGATGATGCGGCAACGAGGCCGTCTCCGCAATGGCCGGAAATGCGGCGCCGCGCGCTCGTGCGACGACGCTATGATGTCGCTCGCCGTCGGTGTCGCAGGCGGCCGGGAGGATGCCGATGAAGCGCGGAACCGTTGCGCTCCTTGCCACCGCGCTGGCGGTTGCGCCGGCGCTGGCGCAGCCCGCCATCGACTACGCGCGCGAGGGCCGCTGGGCGCAGGAAGTCGTGCCGTCGATCGTCGTCGGCGACGCTGTCTGGCTTGCAACACCGGCGCGGGCCAAGGTGCTCGCGATACTGACGGAGCCAGCGGGCGCGTCCAAGGGCGGTGTCATCCTTGCCCACGGCCTCGGCGTCCATCCGGATTTCGGCATGATCGGTGGCGTGCGCACGGCCCTCGCCGAAATGGGCTACACGACGCTGTCGGTCCAGATGCCCGTGCTTTCCGCGGGTGCCTCGCGTGACGACTACGCCGTCGCGCTACCCGCGGCCGCCGAACGAATCGCGGCGGCGATCGCATTCCTGCGCGCGAAGGGGATCGCGAAGGTCGCCATCGTCTCGCACAGCGTGGGCGCGACGATGGTCAATGCCTACCTCGCGCGGCCGCGACATGCGGCGGTCGATGCATGGGTGCCGGTCGGAATGCTCGTCGATTTCGCATCGCCGCCGAATGAGCCGATCGAGGACATCGTCGCCGAGAACGAATTGGCGGAGGTTGCCGCCGCCGCACCGTTGCGGGCGAAGCGGCTGCCCCGCGACTCGTGCTCGCGCCAGCTCGCGATCGCCGGCTCCGATCATTATTTCGAAAGCCGGCAGAAGGAGCTCGCCGCGGCGATCGCAGCGTTTCTCGATCGCGTATTCGCCGGCCGCTGTGCCTAGGCGCGTTGGTCCGGCGGCGCTGCCGCCGCGCGATGCTAGTCCCGATCGTCGTCCTCGCCGTGCGTCGCACGCATCAGCCGATCGCGCACCGCGAGCCAATCGTCGGTGTCGGGCACCGCCTCGATCAGTATCACGTCCGCGTTCGCCGCGTCGAGCCTCCGCAGGTTCGCATAGAGGTCGTGCGCGTAGGCGACCGGGTCGGCGGGCGCTTGCAGCCAGGCGTCGTCGAAATCGCCGGGACGGGCGACGGTGCGGGCCAGGACCGCGACATCCTCGTCGCGATCCTCGAGCTGGACGATCTCGGCGCGCAGCGCGTCGGGCGCGAGCAGCGTCGCGGCGGTTCGTGGCGCGTAGTGCGTCGCCAACGTCCCCGGAGCGCGTGGCGCGGTCGCGTCGGGCAAGCGGAGCCGCTGCTGCAACACGCGTTCGATGTCTGCGTTTGCGATTCCGCCTGGCCGTAGCAGCACTGGCTTTCCGGCCACGAAGGCGATGATCGTCGACTCGATTCCCACCTCCGAGGCGCCGCCGTCGAGAATGAGCGACACCGCATCGCCGAGATCGTCGGCCACGTGCGCGGCCGTCGTCGGCGAGATGCGGCCGAAACGGTTGGCCGACGGCGCGGCGACGCCCTCCCCGAACGCGGCGAGCAACGCGCGCGCAACGGGATGCGACGGCACGCGCAGCCCGACGCTGTCCTCGCCGCCGGTGACAAAATCCGATGCATGAACCGTGCGCGGCAGAATCAGCGTCAGCGGGCCGGGCCAGAAGGCGTCGGCCAGCGCGCGCGCAGCCGTGGGGAACTCGCGCGCCCAGCGTGGCACCGCCGAAACATCGGGCAGATGAACGATCAGCGGATGATCGGCCGGCCGTCCCTTGGCCGCGAAGATGCGGCGCACCGCCAGCGGATTGCTCGCGTCCGCACCCAGCCCGTAGACGGTCTCGGTGGGAAAGGCGACGAGTTCGCCCGCGCGCAAACGCTCGGCCGCGCTCGCAATCGCCGCCGGCGTTGCGACCTCGACGCGCACGGTCATCGGCTGTTCCGTTCAACGGGTGCGCGAGCGGCGACCGGCCGCGCGCCATCGCTCCGCAGGTGGCCGGCGCGACGCCGCGATCTGCTAGAATTCAACCCTTTGCGCCGCGCGTGCCGAGCTTTGATCGGAACCGGGCGCGAGCCTTCAAACGGAGCGGCAAGGAGTGGCAATGAGCGATTTCCTGTTTACGTCGGAATCGGTGTCGGAAGGCCATCCGGACAAGGTCGCGGACCAGATCTCCGACGCGGTGCTCGACGCGATTCTAGAGCAAGACCCCACCGGGCGCGTCGCGGCCGAGACGCTCGTGTCCACCGGGCTCGTGGTGATGAGCGGAGAGATCACTACCGCGCACAAGCACGATTTCGCGCGCATCGCGCGCGATACGATCCGCCGGATCGGCTACAACGATCCAGAGCTCCGCTTCGACGCCGATGGCTGCGCCGTAATGGTCTGCTATGGCCGCCAGTCGCCCGACATCGCGCGCGGAGTCGACCACGCGTCCGACGAGTACCTGAACCAGGGCGCGGGTGACCAGGGCCTGATGTTCGGTTACGCGTGCGACGAGACGCCGGCGCTGATGCCGTTCCCGATCTATTACGCGCACCGGCTCGTGCAGCGGCAGAGCGAAGTGCGCAAGGACGGCCGGCTGCCTTGGCTGCGCCCGGACGCCAAGTCGCAGGTCACCGTGCGCTACGTCGACGGCAAGCCGGTCGCCATCGACACCGTCGTCCTGTCGACGCAGCACCATCCGAGCATGAACGAAAAGCAGGAGGAGCTCGCCGAAGCGGTGATCGAGGAAATCATCAAGCCGGTGCTGCCGTCAAAGATGCTCGCGGGCACGAAGTACCTCGTCAACCCAACCGGCCGCTTCGAGATCGGCGGTCCGCACGGCGACGCCGGGCTGACGGGCCGCAAGATCATTGTCGACACCTATGGCGGTGCGGCGCCGCACGGGGGCGGTGCCTTCTCGGGCAAGGACCCGTCGAAGGTCGACCGTTCAGCCGCCTACGCCGCGCGCTACGTGGCGAAGAACATCGTCGCCGCGGGGATCGCGACGCAGTGCCAGGTGCAGCTTTCCTACGCGATCGGTGTCGCGCACCCGATCAACGTGACGGTGTACACGGAAGGCACCGGACGCATCCCGGACGAGAAGATCGTCGCGCTCGTCAAGTCGCACTTCGACCTCCGACCGAAGGGCATCATCCAGATGCTCGACCTGCTGCGGCCGATCTATCTCAAGACCGCCGCCTACGGCCACTTCGGCCGCGACGAGCCCGAGTTCACGTGGGAGGCGACGGACAAGGTGCAGGCGTTGAAGTCGGCGGCCGGGCTATCGAGCGCAACAGCTTCTCCCGGCGGGGGTTTTCGGGTACAATCCGCCGCTCTCGAATCAACGCAAAAGTAATGAAAGGAGGTGACGCTCATGGCTGAACGATCCCGCACCCGTCGCAACACTCTCGAGCGCCGCTGCCTCGGCAAGGCCTACAAGCGTCTTTTCGTGGGCTCGCAGAAGGGCATTTTCAAGATGCTCGAGAAAATCAAGAAGGCCTAAACACCTTCTCCACGGCGCAAGGCGCCGATCCGATGCAAGAGGGCCGCCAATCGCGGCCCTCTGCTTTTGTCCTTCGAACTCTGCAACATCGCGCGCATCCGCCGAAGACGAGCGGCGAGGATCGAGTGCGCCGCGCCTGCGCGCGGCTACGGCGCTCCCGCCGCGGCCGCAGCGCGCGCCGTCGCCGGCCGGTGCCCGTAGGTGAGGTACCGCCACACCCACTCCAACGGTCCCATCTCGAAGCGCCGCAGCCACCAGAGGCTCAGCGGGACCTGGATCACGAAGAAGATCGCGAACGCGAGCGCGAGCCCGGCGGCGGGACCCACCTTGCCCCAGAGACCGAAGCCCCAGCCATAGAAGATCGTCGTCGCGATCGCCGTCTGCATCAGATAGTTGGTCAGCGGCATCCGCCCCGCGGCCGCCATCGGCGCGAAGATCCGCTGCCACGCCGGCGATTGCGCGAGTCGCGTGATGGTCAACACGTAGAACGACATGAGCGAGACGCGGCTCACGACATAGGCGATGCTGATCAGGATCTTGATCGGCGAAGGTCCTGGCGCCCGGTTCATCTCGCCGACGATGCCGAAGAACAGCGAGCACGCGATGCCGATTCCGAGCGCCCACCATTGCAGCCGCTTGATCACCGGCAAGAGCTCGGGGATGCGCCGCACCCAGCCGTTGCGGCCGATGAGAAAGCCGATCAGCATCGTCGTCGTCATCTGCACATAGAAGCCGAGCGTTCCCCAGAGATTCCACGGATTGTCGTAGAAGAACATCGCCTCGCGCGCATGCTCGGCCGCCGCGGCGAGGAACGACCCGTGACCGTACGCGGCGTTGTTCGACGCTTCCCACGCCTGCATGAGCGCGACTCTCGCCTGGACGATGTCCGGCGTCATCACGAGAAGCCGCAGCGTTCCCGACACCGCGGGATAGAGGAGACAGAGTCCGATCAGGACGTAGACCGTGCGATTGGACACGCGGCGCAGCAGAAGCAGCAGAAAGCCCAGCAGCGCATAGATGTGCAGCACGTCGCCGGTCCAGAACACCATCGCGTGGATCAGGCCGAACGCGAGCAGCGCGATCAGGCGGCGTACGTAGATGCCGACCGCGTGGTCGGGGTCGCGCGCCTGCAGGCGCCCCAGCTGGATCGTGAAGCCGATCCCGAACAGCAGGCTGAACATGCTGTTGAACTTGCCCGAGAACAGCATGTCGCGGACGAGCTCGGCGCCCTGGTCCCACGGCTGCGCCCACAGATGCGAGCCGTCGGCCTCGGCCCAGAACGAGGTGGAAAACCCCGGCATGTTCATGATGAGGATGCCGAGCAGCGCGAATCCACGAACGATGTCGAGCGTGAGGATCCGTTCGCTGACGGGCAGCGAGTCGACGCCATGGTCCATGATTCCCCCTTCCGTTTTTTCGCGGACTTTACTCCAAACCGGCTCGGCGTGTGGAGAAGATTCCGCGGCGGCGGGCGGAGCCGTTTCCAGCGGGGACGGTTTCCGTGACAATGGGGTCCCGAAAGCGGCGGAGCGCCGCACCGGAGCTCAGGGCGATGAACCCAAAGGAATGGATTGGCAAAGCGGAAACGGTCGACGACGTGGTCACCGCGACGCCCTATGCGGCGCTGTCCGCAACGCTCGACCGTACCCCCGAGCGCCCGCCGCCGGGCACGCCGCTGCCGGCGCTATGGCATTGGCTCTACTTCCTGCCGCTCTATCGGCAATCGGAAGTCGGGCCCGACGGCCATGCGAAACGTGGCGGCTTCCTCCCGCCGATTCCGCTTCCGCGGCGGATGTGGGCGGGCAGCCAGCTTCAATTCCTGGAGCCGTTGCGCATCGGCGACGCGGTTACGCGCACATCGACGATCGAGGACGTGACCGAAAAGTCCGGCCGCAGCGGCGCACTCGTGTTCGTCCGCGTGCGCCACGAGATCCGGCGCCGCGACGAGGCGCCGGCGGCGCTCGTGGAATTTCACGACATCGTCTATCGCGAAGCTCCCAAGCCGGGCGAGGTCGCGCCTCCGCCGAAGCCGGCGCCTGCGCAAAGTGCCTGGGAACGGCGCTGGGTTCCCGACGACGTGCTGCTATTCCGCTACTCGGCATTGACGTTCAACAGCCACCGCATCCATTACGACCGCCGCTATGTCACGACGGTCGAAGGTTACCCGGGTCTCATCGTGCACGGCCCCTTGATCGCGACGCTGCTGCTCGATCTCCTGCGCCACGAGTTGCCCGAGGCGGAAGTGGCGCGCTACGAATTCCGCGCCGTCCGGCCGCTGTTCGATCTCCACCCCTTCTTCGTCTGCGGCGAGCCGCACGACGATGGCAAGACGTTCCGGCTGTGGGCGCGCGACCACGAGGGATTCCTTGCGATGGACGCGACCGCCGTCGTGCGTTGACGGGCGCCGCGATCACGATGCCGTTCGCCTACTACGCCAAGCTCTCGCCGGCGCGCCAGAGAATCTATCGCACGAGCGACGCGATCGAGACGCTGCCGCTGCCCGCGGGCGTGATGGCTGGGGACATCGTCGCGCGAGTTCGCGACGGGCTCGCGGCCGACGACGTGAAGGCGGTGCAGCGCGCGTGCCAGGCGCTCGTCGATGCGCTGGTCACGGGCTACCGCGTGCCGCCGATCCGGATTCGCGTGCTGGCGCGGCGTCCTGCGGACGACTATGGCGAGCTGCACGGTCTCTACGAGCCCGAAGAGGGCCGACCCCCGCGCGGATCACCGTCTGGATGCGCACGGCCGCAAAGAAGCAGGTCGTCGCGTTCAAGACGTTCCTGCGCACCGTCGTGCATGAAGTGGCGCACCATCTCGACTACGAGCACTTCAAGCTCGAGGAGACCTTCCACACGGAAGGCTTCTACAAGCGCGAATCCTCGCTCGCGAACGCGCTGCTCGCGCAATGCGC
>CAWESK010000002.1:0-20645 GCA_963811685.1 uncultured beta proteobacterium
GGTCGTTTCGAGCTCGCGTTCCATTGCCGCCGGCATCGGCTTGTTGGCGAATTCGGTTTTCTTCTTCGCCTCGAGCCCGGCCTTGCGCTTCGCGAGCTGCTCGCTGTACGCCTTCGACGACTGCACGACGCTTTCGATCGTCCGCAGCGAGCGGTTACGCGCGAGATCGATCTCGCTCTCGCTCGTGTACGACGACAAGAGCGCGCGATCCTTGCGGGCGATTTCCGCCTGGTCCTTCGCCAGCTGCTTCTGCCTTTCCTCTTCCTGCGCCTTCGCGCGCCGTTGCTCCGGCGTTGGCGCAGGCTCGGTCGCCTTGACCGGCACGCCCTGCTTGTTGAGCTCGATCCTGGCTTTGTTGACGTCCTCCGGCGGCATCTTGTCCGTGTAATGGACCACGCCCTTCTCGTCGACCCACTTGTACGTTGCGGCGTGCGCCGGGTCGCTCGAGGACAGGAGCGCGAGCGCCGCCAGCGCGGCGCCGACCAGCGGAAGCGCGCGGCGTGTCCACTCGCCGTTGCATCCGCTAGCCGCGCGCTGCCGATTCGTCATTCGTCCTGCATCATTGTCCAACGTCATTCTCCACTGCAGCGTTCCTTCCATCTCAGCGGCGGACGCCGTACTGCTCGCGATACGCGCCCACGGCCTTTGCATGGTGAGCGAGCGGCGGTTGCGCGGCAATGAATCGCGTGAGGTCGTCCAGCGTCGCGATGGCCACGACGGGAATCCCGAACTCGTCCCGCAGTTCCTGCACCGCCGACTTCTCGCCGCGGCCCCGCTCCAGACGGTCAAACGCAATCAGGACGCCGGCGGGGTTGGCGCCGTGCGCGCGCAGCAACTCGATCGCCTCGCGCTTGGCTCCCCCGTCGGTGATGACGTCATCGACGATCAGCACCCGCCCGCGGAGCGGCGCCCCGACGATCGTGCCGCCTTCGCCGTGGTCCTTCGCTTCCTTCCGGTTGAAACTGAACGGCAGATTGTGCCCTTTTTCGGCAAGGGCGATCGCCGTCGCCGCCGCCAGGGTGATGCCCTTGTACGCCGGTCCGAACAGCTGATCGCACACCAGGCCGGAGGCAAGCCACGCCTCAGCGTAATACCGGCCGAGCCGTTGCAGGCTCGCGCCGTCGCTGAAGAGCCCGGCATTGAAAAAATACGGGCTCGCCCGCCCGGCCTTGGTCACGAATTCCCCAAAGCGCAGCACGTCACGTGCCAACGCGAACGCGAGGAACTCCTGCCGAAAATCCGTCATCGTACGGGTCGCTTTCTCCCGTCAATTATACGCAGCACGCTCGGCGGCGGCCCGCGGGCCCGCGTTGTGTAAACTGCCGCCGGGGCCGGCATCAGGCATGGCTCGAAGCCAGGGCCGCGCGGCGGCATTGTCCATGCGGGTCATCACTCTCAACGTCAACGGCATCCGCTCGGCGGAGCGCAAGGGCTTCGCGCGCTGGCTTGCGCGCGGCGAGCCGTGGGACGTCGTCTGCCTGCAGGAGATCAAGGCCGCGCGCGAGGACATCCCGCGGCCGCTGCACGCGCCGCGGCGTGCCCACGCGGCTTTCCATCCGGCGGAGCGCAAGGGCTACGCCGGCGTCGCGCTGTATGCGAAGACGGCGCCGCGCATCGTGACGGGCTTCGGCAGCGCGGAGTTCGATGCCGAGGGCAGGTACCTGGAAGCGCACTTCGCCGAGCTGACCGTGATCAGCCTGTACCTGCCTTCGGGATCGAGCGGACCGCACCGCCAGGCGTCGAAATTCCGGTTCCTGGGCGAGTTCCTCCCGCATCTTGCCAAGCTGCGGCGCATGAAGCGCGAGATCATCCTCTGCGGCGACTGGAACATCGCACACAAGGAGATCGATCTTCGGAACTGGCGCGGCAACCGGAAGAACTCCGGCTTCCTGCCGGAGGAGCGCGAATGGCTGACGCAGGTGTTCGACGAAATCGGGTTCGTCGACGTGTTCCGCCGGGTGGACCCGCGACCCGACCAGTACACGTGGTGGTCGAATCGCGGGCAGGCGTGGGCGAAGAATGTCGGCTGGCGCATCGACTACCAGATCGCGACGCCGGGCATCGCGGCGAAGGCGCACGGCGCCTCGATCTACACCAGGCGCCGCTTCTCCGACCACGCGCCTCTCATTATCGATTACGACTATTCGCTGACGGCGTAAAGCTACTGCGCGGGCGCCCTGCCTTGATACGAATTTCCAATCTGACGCTGGCCCGCGGGGCGAAACGCCTGCTCGAAGGCGCGAACCTCACGGTCTATGCCGGGCACAAGGTCGGGCTGATCGGGCCGAACGGCTGCGGCAAGTCGAGTTTGTTCGCGCTGCTCCTGGGCGAGCTTCACGCGGACGCCGGCGACGTCTCGCTGCCGCCTTCGTGGACGATCGCCCACGTCGCGCAGGAGACGCCGGCCGCCGATTCTCCGGCGATCGAGTTCGTGCTGGACGGCGACCATGAGCTCCGCGCCGTCGAGCGCGCGCTGCAGATGGCGGAGGCGGCGGCGGCCGTCGATCCCGAACTCGCCGGCGAGACGCTCGCCGACCTTCACCACCGCTTCGACGACATCGGCGGCTATGCCGCGCGCGCGCGCGCCGCGACCCTGCTCGCCGGGCTCGGCTTTCCGGTCGCCCGCCACGGCGAAGCGGTGGCGAATTTTTCCGGCGGCTGGCGGATGCGGCTCAACCTCGCGCAGGCGCTGATGTGCCGCTCGGACCTGCTGCTGCTGGACGAGCCCACCAACCATCTCGACCTCGACGCCGTGCTGTGGCTCGAGGACTGGCTCGTCCGCTACCCGGGCACGCTGCTCCTCATCACGCACGACCGCGATTTCCTGGACGGGGTGGCGACCTCGATCGTCCACGTCGACGCGCAAAAGCTCAAGACGTACACCGGTAACTATTCGCAGTTCGAGCGCGAGCGCGCGCTGCAGCTCGCGTTGCAGCAGGCGACTTACGCGAAGCAGCAGCGGCAGATCGCGCACCTGCAGTCGTTCGTCGACCGCTTCCGCGCGAAGGCGACCAAGGCGAAGCAGGCGCAAAGCCGCATCAAGGCGATCGAGCGAATGGAACGGATCGCCGCGGCGCACGTCGACAGCCCGTTCGAGTTCTCGTTCCCGCCGGTGGACGTCGCCGCGAAGCAGCTCGTGCGCCTCGACCATGTCACGTTGGGGTACGGCAAATCGCCGCCGATTCTCCCCGACCTCGACTGGGCGATCCTGGCCGGCGATCGCATCGGCCTCCTCGGCCCCAACGGCGCCGGCAAGTCGACGCTGCTCAAAGCGATTGCCGGCGAGCTCGTGCCGAAGCGCGGCGAGCGTCTGACCACGCAGGGGCTGCGGATCGGCTATTTCGCGCAGCATCAGGTCGACCAGCTCGTCGCCGGCGAGTCGCCCCTGTGGCATCTCGAGCGCATCGATCCCGCGGCGCGGGAGCAGGATCTGCGCAACTTCCTCGGCGGCTTCGATTTTCGCGGCGACATGGCGCAGGCGGACGTCGGACGCTTTTCCGGCGGCGAGAGGGCGCGCCTCACGCTCGCGCTGCTCGTGCGCGCCCGCCCCACGCTGCTGCTGCTGGACGAGCCGACCAACCATCTCGACATCGAGATGCGCGAGGCGCTGGCCGAGGCGCTACAGGACTACGGTGGCGCGCTGGTGGTCGTCGCGCACGACCGGCACCTGCTGCGCGCGACCACCGATGCGCTGTGGCTCGTCGCCGAGGGCCGCGTCGCGCCGTTCGACGGCGACCTCGACGATTACCGCGACTGGGTGCTCGCGCGAAGCCGCGCGGGCGCGGCTTCCGCCGACGCCGCGGCGCCGGCGTCCGGCGACCGCAAGGCCCAGAAGCGCGCCGAGGCCGCCGCGCGCCAGGAAAGCTACGCCCGGCGCAGGCCGCTCGATGAGCGCCGCGTCGAGCTCGAGCGCAAGATGGAAGCGCACAACGCCGAGCGGAGCGAGCTCGATGCGTGGCTCGCGGCGCCTTCGGCCTACACGGATGAGAATCGCGACGCGCTGAAGGAAAAGCTCGCCCGGCAAGGGGAGCTCACGTGGCAGCTCGCGCGGCTCGAAGCCGAATGGCTCGACGTGAGCGACGCGTTGGAGAAGCTCGGCGGGTGAGCGCTAACCGACCCGCGTACTGGGCCGATAGAAGAGGTAAACGGCGAAGCCCAGCGTATCGCGGCCCCAACGCAAATAGCCGTCGCGCCAGCGGCGGATGCGCTCCAGCATTGCCGGCACGTCCGGGTCGTCGGGCATCTCGCGCGCATAGCGCTCGATCGAGCGGCAGTACTTCCACTCGTACTCGTCCCACTCGTCCATCGATGCCGTCGTCGCGTGCATTGGTATCAGCCCGGCGTCGATCCCGGCCTGCACGTTGCCGCGGTGGTCCTGATACTGCGACTCGTTGCCGCCCAGCAGCGCGAGATATTCAGGATGCGGCTTCTGGCGCCAGAAGCCCTCGCCGATCATCACGTAGCCGCCGCCCTTGGTCCAGCCCTTCAGCGTGTTGCAGATCCCGGCCATGCCGCCGGGGAGGCCGCCCGCGCCCATCATGACGCTCAGGTGGAACGTCTCGGGGTCGGCCTTGAACTCGCGGATGTCGATGTCGTCGAGGTGAAGCTTGTGCAGCGCGCCGGTCCACTCCGCCCGCTCGCGCGCCGAGTCGAGCATCAGCGACGAATGGTCGACGGCGACGACCGGCGAGCCGAAGCGCTCGATGATCCGCAACGCGAGCTCGGCGCGGCCGCAGCCGAGATCGAGCGCCCGCGAAGTCTCGTCGAGCGGCAGGAGGTCGAGCAGCCGCTCGATCTTGGTCGCCGAGATCGGGTTGCAATAGTCGTGGTCGCGGTGCGCGATCGCGCTGAATTTCTGCTGGTTCATGGCTGGCTTCCCCCCTCCTGACCCCCATTCCAGGGAGCCACACGCAAGAGTAATGCCATCCCGGGCATGGCCAGCGCCGTGCAGAGCAGGAAGAAGTCGAACCAGCCGATCTGCGCGACGATCCACCCGGTGGTCGAGTTGACCACCGTGCGCGGCACGGCCGACAGGCTGGTGAACAGCGCGAACTGCGTGGCGGTGAAGCGCGGATTCGTGGTGCGCGCGATGAACGCGACATAGGCGACCGTGCCGAGCCCGACACCCAGTGCCTCGAACGCGATCACGATCCCGAGCGCGACGATGTCCGGCGTGCCGAGCCACGCGAGCCACGCGAAGCCCAGTATCGACACCACCTGCACGATGCCGAACAGCCACAGGCCGCGGTTGATGCCGATCCTGACCATCCACAAGCCGCCCAGCATGCCGCCGATCACGCTCGCCCACAGCCCCGCGTTCTTGGCCACGACACCGATCTCGGTCTTCGAAAATCCCATGTCGAGGTAGAAGGGCGTGGCGAGCGCCGTCGCCATGCTGTCGCCGAGCTTGTACAAGAAGATGAACGCGACCACCAGCAGCGCGTGCGACCAACCGGCCCGATCGACGAATTCGCGGAACGGTTCGACGACGGCCTCGCGCAGCGTCTTCGGGGCGGCGGCAGTGGCGGCCGGTTCGCGCACGACCAGCGTCATCACGAGTCCCGGCAGCATGAACAGCGCGGTGATGAGGAAAACCGACGGCCAGGGCATGCGGTCGGCCAGGATCAGCGCCAGCGAACCCGGAACGAGGCTCGAGATCCGGTACGCATTCACGTAGATGGAATTGCCGAGGCCCAATTCGGCATCCGGCAGGAGCTCGCGCCGGAACGCGTCCATGGCGATGTCGAGACTCGCCGAGAAGAAGGCGACCGCCGCGGCCAGATAGGCGATCGCCCAGATGTCGGTCTGCGGACGCAGCACGCCGAGCATCGGGATCGAGATCAGCAGCGCCACATGCATCGCGAACATCCAGCCCCGGCGGCGTCCGAGCCATGGCAGCGTGAAACGGTCGAGCAGCGGCGACCAGAGGAATTTCCACGTGTACGGAAGGCCGATCAGCGCAAAAAGGCCGATCGCCTTCAAGTCGACACCCTCGGTGCGCAACCAGGCCGGCAGCAGGTTGATGAGCAGGTAGAGCGGCAGGCCCGAGCTGAAACCGACGAATACGCAGATCACCATCCGCCGGTTGAACAGCGCCTCGCGCCAGGTTTCCCGCGCTGGAGGCGCGGTCGCGCGCGATGCCGGATCGGTCATCGGCGGATTCTAGCGTGCCCCGTTCGCCGAGGCGTGACCCTCACGCGCGGCGAAAGCGGTAGATCGCAAGCTCGCCCAGCAGGTTCTGGCAGGATCGCGACCGGCCGGTCGCCGGTGAGCACGACGCGTTTTTCGACCACGCAATTGCGCTCGCGCAGGAACGCATCGAAATCGGCGACGGTGCAAAGATGGATGTTCGGCGTGTCGTACCACTGGTAGGGAAGCTTGTCGGAGACCGGCATGCGTCCACGAAGGATTTGCCAGCGATGCGACCAGTGGCCGAAATTCGGGAACGTGACGATCACTTCGCGGCCCACGCGCAGCATCTCGGCGACGATCTCCTCGGTGTGGCGCATCGCCTGCAGCGTCTGCGACAGGATCACGCAGTCGAACGACGCGTCGTCGAATCCCGCGAGGCCACTTTCGAGGTTGCTCTGCAGCACGTTGATGCCGTTCTTGACGCTGGCGAGCACGCCGTCGTCGGCGATCTCGATCCCGTAGCCGCGGACGTTGCGCTCGCGCCGCAGGTAGGCGAGCAGGCTGCCGTCGCCGCAGCCGAGATCCAGCACCTGCGCGCCCGGCTGGATCCAGGAGGCGATGGTCGCGAAATCGGAGCGGCGCGCATGGCGCTCGAGCTCGTTGAGCTTGCGCTTCACGTCGGCGCCGAAGCGGAACGTCGAATAGTCGGCGTCGAGCGCGATGTTGCCGAAATAGGTGCGCACCAGCGCGTGATACTGCGGATCGTCGAGCAGGAACGCGTCATGGCCGTGCGCCGCCTCGATCTCCGCGTAGCAGACGTCGCGCCGGTGGTCGACGAGCGCCTTCACGATCTCGCGCGAGCGCGCCGGCGGGAAGCGCCAGTCGGTCGTGAACGCCGCCACCAGGAACTTGCACTCGGCCGGAGCCAGAGCCTGCGCGAGGTCGCCGCCGGTCGCCGTCGCGGGATCGAAGTAATCGAGCGCCTTGGTGATGCGCAGGTAGGTGTTGGCGTCGAAATACTCGGCGAACTTCTCGCCTTGATGGCGCAGGTACGACTCGACCTGGAATTCCGGCGCGAACGAATACCGGATGCCGTCGCGGAGCTGGCGGCCGAATTTCTCGTCCATCTGCAGATCGGACAGATAGGTGATGTGGCCGATCATGCGGGCGATGCGCAAGCCGCGGCGCGGAAGCGTGCGATGCGCGGCGAAATGACCGTCGTGAAAATCGGGGTCGGTCATGATCGCCTGGCGGGCGACCTCGTTGAACGCGATGTTCTGCGCCGACAGGTTGGGCGCGGCGGCGATCGCGATCGCGTGCCGGATCCGCTTGGGATAACGGATCGCCCACGCAAGCGCCTGCATGCCGCCGAGACTGCCGCCCATCACCGCCGCGAACTGGGCGATGCCGAGCTTGTCGGCGAGGCGCGCCTGCGCGTCGACCCAGTCCTCGACGGTGACGACCGGAAAATCGCCGCCCCAGGCGCGTGGCCGTTTCCGGATTGATCGACAACGGACCGGTCGAGCCGAAACAGCTTCCGAGGTTGTTGACGCCGATCACGAAGAAGCGGTTGGTGTCGATCGGCTTGCCGGGCCCGATCATGTTGTCCCACCAGCCCACGTTGTCCGGCTCTCCCTCGTACCAGCCGGCAACATGGTGCGACGCGTTGAGCGCGTGGCATATCAGGACCGCATTCGAGCGTTCCACGTTGAGCGTGCCATAGGTCTCGAACGCGAGCTCGAAAGCGGGCAACGATGTGCCGCAGGTGAGCTTCAGCGGGACGTCGAAATGCGCCTTCTGCGCGACGACCGCGCCGACGGAGGCTCCCTTGGCCGATGGAGCATCCGTGCTGGCAGTGGTGGCGGCGAATGAAGGCATCGTATTCAGGTGCGGACAGGCAACAAAAAACCCGACCAGCCTGCCGCTAATCGGGTTGGCGCGGGGTTTCCCCTCGCCGCTCCGCTTTAGCCGTATTTGTCGCATACATCCCGTCGCCCGGGACGTCGCTCGCGCCCGCAAGCTGGCTCAAATCGGCGCCTCCGGAAAGTCTAGCCGGTTCAGGCGGGTTTGCCTATTCGGGGACAGCCCGCCGAACGCCAGCACGCCCGCCCCGCGGCCTTGCGGCCCTCATGACAATGGAATATCCTATGACGTTGGGATATTGCCCCATCAGAAGCCGACTCTGCATGGGGGCGGCAAATCATTTCGCGGAGATCCGGATGGCAAGGCTCGCTGGAATCGCGTTCGCGCTGCTGGCGCTACTCGCAGCCGGAGCGTCGCCCGACGCCGTCGCGCAAGTGCAGAAATGCACGACGGCGGTCGCGAACCCCGCGAACCCCGGCTGCGGTGACGCCAATCGCGGCGCGGTTCTCTATGGCCAGGTCCCCACTGCGGCGGTCCCCTACACGTGGGCGTGCAACCAGTGCCACAGCAACAATCCCTTGACCGACACGATCAACACGCCCGCGCCGGCACCTTCGCTCATCCGCGCAGCGCCGCGCGATCCCGGCTACATCGACTTCATGATGCACAAGCAGCCGGAAGCGGTGCCGATCATCTTTGCGATGGAATCGTGCTGCATCGCCGACCGCCCGCCCGATAACGTCATGGGCGATCTCGGCGATCTCGCCGAATTCCTGTACACCTGCAAGGTCGGAATCGCGCCGTGCGTCACCGGAGGCGGGGCGGTGGCGGCGGTGGGCCGACGCCGGGTCAATTGCAGGGATCGGGCACGATGGCGTTCGGCAACCAGGCGGTCGGCACGACGAGCGCCCCGCTCACGCTGACGCTGACCAACATCGGCAGCGAGACCGTCAACGTGTCCGCGGCCGCGAACAGCAATACCGCCGATTTCGCCATCACGGCGAACACGTGCACGACGCTCACGCAGTCGACATCCTGCAGCGTTACCCTCACTTTCCACCCCACGGCGACCGGCGCGCGCGAAGCCAAGGTGACGGTGACGAGCGATGGGCTCTACAGCCCGCAGGCGTTCACCTTCACCGGCACCGGGACGGCGGCCGGCGCCGCCAACTACGAAGGCATCTGGTGGAATTCCGGAGAATCGGGCTGGGGCATCAACTTCGAGCATCAGGGCAACACGATCTTCGCGACCTGGTTCACGTACGACACCGCCGGCAAGGCGTGGTGGCTCGTGATGACCGCGGATGGCGGCCCCGGCAACACGTTCACCGGCACGCTGTACAAGACGACCGGGTCGTCGTACGGTGCAAGCTCGTTCGCCGCGGGCACGCCGGCCGCGGTCGGCACCGGCACGCTCACGTTCACCGATGCGGGACACGCGACGTTCGATTCGACGGTCAACGGCACGCATCAGACGAAGGCGATCACGCCGCAGGTCTTCGGCCCGCTGCCCACGTGCACGTACAGCGCCTCACCGAACCTCGCCGGCGCCAGGAATTACCAGGGCCTCTGGTGGAACGCGAGCGAATCCGGCTGGGGCATCAATTTCGCGCACCAGGGCAACACGATCTTCGCGACCTGGTTCACGTTCGACGTCGACGGCTCGCCGTTGTGGCTCGTGGCGACGATGGACAAGGGCGCAGGAGAAACGTTTAGCGGGACGCTCTACCGCGAGACCGCGACACCATTCGGAGTCACGCCGTTCGTTGCCAATCCGGCGACGGCGGTGGGCACCGCGTCGCTCGTTTTCACGGACGGCAACAGCGCATCGTTCTCGTACACGATCGGCATGGTCTCGAAGACCAAGCCGCTCACGCATCAGCCCCTCGGGGCCGGCGGTACGGTTTGTAACTAGCCGTTCCGCGGGCGCCGCAGCGACCCGTCCGGCGCCACGGCGATGTAGCTCAGGCCCTGTTGCGCGAGGAAGCCCTCGCCCGCGGCCTCCATCAGCATCGCGATCGTCGAGCAGCTCCCGGCGACGATGCACAACGGCGCCACCACGCTGACCGACTGCCAGTGCGTGACCGGCATGCCCGAGCGCGGGTCGAGGATGTGGCAATAGCGGCGGCCCCCGATCTCGAAGAACCGCTCGTAATCGCCGCTCGTCGCGACCGCGCCGTCGACGAGCTCCACCGAGGCGATCGTCCTTTCCTCCTCGCGCGGATGCTTGATGCCGACCCGCCACGGCGCGCCGTTCGGCTGCGACCCGATCGCGCGGACATCGCCTCCCAGATTGACGAGTCCGTGCGCGATCCCGTGCTCGATGAGGATCGTCGCCATCCGGTCGGCGGCGTATTCCTTGCCGATGCCGCCGAAATCGATTTCCATCCCGGCGCGCGGCAGCCGGATCGCGTGCTCGCTCCACTCGACCTCCGCCCAGCCGACCAGCGCGAGCGCGTCTGCGAGCACCTTCTCGGCAGGCAGCTCCGGCGGCTGCCGCCGGAAATCCCAGGCGCGCCGCAACACACCCGACGTGAGATCGAAAAGGCCGCCGCTTTGCGCGTGGCAGCGCTCCGCGTAGGCGAGCAGCGCCGCGGTTTCGGCGTCGATCGCGACCGGCGCGCCGCCGGCGGCGCGATTGATGCGCGTCGTGAGGCTGTCGTCGCGATAGCGCGAATACTTGGCCTCGATGCGCTCGACATCGGCAATCGCGGCGGCTGCCGCCCGCTCCGCGCGCGCGGGATCGGCAGCGTCGAGCTGCACGTCGTGCTCCGACGCCATCGCGCGAAAGGGAAAGCGAACGAGGGCCATCGGGGCGACTTAGCCCGCGCGGCTCAGAACGTCTTCGTGACGCCGAAGACGAGCCACCGGGCCGAGAACGGCTCGAGCCCCGGGCTGCCGCCGCCGATGCGCCAGCTCGCCTGCTGTCGATAGAAGTCGGCCCGAAGGTCGACGCTCCAGCCGTCGGCGAGCGCCTTTCCCACGGTGACTCCCACGGTGAAGGCGCCGAACGCCGAAAGGCGCGTGTCCATCGAGTACGGCTGCCCGAGCTCGAACCCGGAGCCGGCGGGCGGATCGTGATAGAAATACGCGGCGCCTTGCGAGTAGTAGCGCACCGCCGGCGTCACGCTCCATTCGCGCGGCAGCGCCTGGACCCACGCGGCGGTCAGCGTATTCGAATCGCCGCCGAACGAGTCGTGCAGATACCGGTACGACAGCCGCAGCGCGGCGTCGGGCTCGGCGAAATACTGGTTGTAGCGCGTGAGCCACGCGAAGATCTTGCGCTCCGCAGGACGCTTGTCGAGGAGCTTGTAGGGATCGTCGTAATACCCGTGTCCGGACGAGTACGTGAGGTTCGACTGGACGATCTGCGTGGGCGAGAGCGCCTGCGTGATGCCGATGAGGTACTCGAGGCTGTTGCGCGGGGCGTTGGTGATGCCGCCGGCGTTCGAATTCTGCGGATTGATGCGGTCGTTCGCGCCGGCGATGCTGAACGCGTACGTGCGATTGCGGTCGTCGGAATAGATGCGCGCATCCACCGACGCGCCGCGCGAGAGGTAATCGCGCTCGGACGACACGACGCCGCCGACGCCGAGCGACCAGCCGTTGAAGTACTTCGTGAACTTCGCATCGCCGGCGGTCCGGTAGTCGGTGACGCCAAGACCGGACGCGCCGGAGAGCGTGTTGTGGTAGAGGACCGACGCGCCCGACATCGCGTCGTAGACGACCGATCCTTCGAACTCCAGCGTGTCGTTGACGGGAATGAGCGTGTAGATCGAGGGACTCCGCACCGTCATCCGGCTCGCCCCCGGCTGCCAGTCGCGATAGTCGAGGTACTTGAGCTCGAGCGTGCCGTGGTCGGCGACCGCCTGCGCCGCCGCGTTCGAGGGCACCATGCCCGGCAACGCGAGCGCCGCGGCGAAGAGCGCACTCGCGGCAGGCGCCGGCGGACCTCGCTTCTCGCGTTCGCGCGCAGCGGCGATCTGCCGCCCGAATTCCGGTTCGCGCACCGCGGCCGCGATCGCGCGTGTACGCGACCCGCGCTCTCTTTCGCCGGCGCGGATCGCGATCAGTTGCAGCCACACCCGCCTCCGCCGACGCCATATCCGCCGGTCGCGGCCTCCTTGCTCGTGTAGATGTGCTGCTGGATCTTCGTCTCGAGCTTGTCGGGGTCGATCTGCATCGATGCTTTGGCGAGATCGCCGCGCTCCCACGGCTTGGGCGGCTCCATCGTCGCGCAGCCGGCGGCGCCGAGTGCCGCGGCAACGACGAGCAAGTTCAGGGCGAAGCGCATCGGAGTCTCCGAATCAAGGTGAGGGGAATCATCGCGCGGGCAGCAACGCGCGGATGCGCTCTTCGAGGGCGGCCTTCTGCTCGTCGCGAAAACCGCTTTCGACCGCGACGACCTTGCCTGCCGGGTCGACGAGGTAGGAGCTCGGCATGCCCTTGACCGCATAGGCTTCCGGGGTCTTGCCGGCCTCGTCGTAGACGATCGAAAAGGTCGCCGGCGTCTGCTGCAGGAAGCGTTCGGCGTCGGGGCGCCGCTTGTCGACGTTGATGCCGACGACGGTGAAGCCGCGCGCGCCGTACTTCTGCTGCATCTCGTTCATCCAGGGAAACGACCGCCGGCACGGGCCGCACCACGACGCCCAGAAATCGACGTACACGACGCGCCCCTTCAGCTTGTCGAGCGCGATCGGCTCGCCGGCCGCAGTCGGCAGCGCGAACGCGGGCGCGGTGTCGCCGACACCGACCGCCAACACGCCGGGTGCGAAGGCGAGCACCGCCGCCACGAGCGCCGCGCGTGCGAGCGGCATCGTCCGACAGCGCGCCTCGTTCGTCATGGTCCCGGCGATCTCACGCAATCTCGATCTTTTCATGGCGATATGCGGCCCCTTCCGGGGTAAACCGGCGGCCGGGACGAAAATTCCCGCCGCCCCACGCCCGGGCGATTATGCCATTGTCATTATACCGGAACCGCCGCCCCGAGTTCGAGGTCGGGATCAGCCATTGAGCTTGTCGAGGAGCTTCGCGACCCGCGCGGGATCGTCGGTGCGGCGAATCCGGGCCACGAGCGAGCGCGCGTGGCCGATGTCGGTCGTCAGCACGCGCTGCTTGATCGCGAGCAGGTGCGCCGGATGCATCGACAGGTTGGTGAGACCGAGGCCCAGCAGCAGGCGCGTCAGCCGCGCTTCACCGGCCATCTCGCCGCAGACGGCGATGGGGACGTTGGCCTTGTTCGCCGCCGCGATCGCCATCGCCAGCAGCATCAGCACCGCCGGGTGCAGCGGATCGTAGAGGTGCGACACCGTGTCGTCGGCGCGGTCGACGGCGAGCGTGTACTGGATCAGGTCGTTGGTGCCGATCGACACGAAGTCGAGCCGTTTCAGGAACGACGCGATCGCGAGCACCGCCGCCGGGATCTCGATCATGCCGCCGATCGGCACGCCCGAATCGAACGGGACGCCCTGCTCGCGCAACGTTTCCTTCGCCTGCGCGATCATCGCGAGCGTCTGGTCGATCTCGCCGATGGAGACGAGCATGGGGATCAGGATCTTCACCTTGCCGTAATGCGACGCGCGCAGGATCGCGCGGAGCTGGGTGAGGAACAGTCGCGGCTCGGCAAGACAGAAGCGCACCGCGCGCAGGCCGAGCGCGGGGTTCGGAGCGACGCGCGCGAGTCCCTCCAGCCCGGCGGCCTCCTTGTCGGCGCCCAGGTCGAACGTGCGAATCGTCACCGGCTTGCCCTGCATGCCCTCGGCGACGCTGCGAAACGCCTCGAATTGCTCGTCTTCGGAGGGCAGTCCTTCGCGATTGAGGAACAGGAACTCCGAGCGGAAGAGGCCGATGCCGGTGGCGCCGTTCTCGAGGGTCTGCACGAGATCGCCAGGGAGCTCGATGTTCGCCTGCAGCTCGATCGTCAACACCGTCGATCGACGTTGCCGACTTGGTGACGAGCCGGCGCAGCCTTGCACGCTCCAGCGAAAGCTCGCCCTGCTTCAGCCGGTACTCGGCGAGCACCGACTTGTCCGGGTTGACGATCACGACATTGTTCGTGCCGTCGACGATCAGGAGCTCGTTCTCGCGGATCAACTGTCGCGCGTTGTGCGTCGCCACCACCGCCGGCACCGCAAGGCTCCGCGCGACGATCGCCGTGTGCGATGTCGCGCCGCCGACGTCGGTGAGAAACGCCGCGTAGCGATGCTGCTTGAACTGGATGACGTCGGCCGGCGAGAGGTCGTGCGCGACGAGGATCGTGTGCTGCTCGGCGCCGGCCGGCGCGACGACGCCGGGCTTGCCGAGGAGGCGTTTCAGGATCCGCTCGACGACCTGCACGACGTCGGCCTTGCGCTCGCGCAGGTAGAGATCGTCGATCGCATCGAACTGGTCGACGAGAACGTTCATCTGCTGGACCAGCGCCCATTCCGCGTTGCAGCGCTGCTCGGCAATGATCTTCTTGGGCGTGTCCGACAGAGTCGGGTCGGTGAGGATCATCCAGTGGACGTCGAGAAACGCCCCGAACTCGGCGGGCGCATCGCCGCCCGTCATCGCCGCGTGCAGACCCTCGAGCTCGCGCTGCACCTCGCGCAGCGCATTGTCGAAGCGCGCAATCTCGGCACCGACACTCCCCGTGTCGATCGTGTAGTGGGCTACCTCGAGCGTCGCGTGCGAGATGAGCTGCGCGCGCCCGATGGCGATGCCGGCCGAGACGCCGACGCCATGGAGTGCGAAGCTCGTCATCGCCTGGCGGCCGCGCTGGAACACGCTGCGCTGCCGATCGCGCTCATTGCCCTTCGCCGAAACAGTCGCCGATCAGCGCCACCAGCGCGTCCATCGCCTCGCCCTCGTCGGGGCCGTCTGTCTCGAGCGTGACTTTCGCCCCCTTGCCCGCCGCCAGCATCATCACGCCCATGATGCTCTTGGCATTGACCTTGCGGTTGTTGCGAGCCATCACGACGTCGCATTGGTATTTCGCGGCGAGCTGCGTGAGCTTGGCCGACGCGCGCGCGTGGAGGCCCAGCTTGTTGACGATCTCAATTTCGCGTTGCTGCATAGACGGGATCGACCTCGATGTGCAGCACACCGTCGCGGGCGCCGGAAATCGCCTTCTTGATCGTCTGCTCCATGCCGCGCGTGCGGTAGGTGAACGTGCGCACGAGCATCGGCAGGTTGACGCCGGCGACGACCTCGACCCGGCCCGGCTTCACGAGCTTCGCTGCGAGGTTGCATGGCGTGGCGCCGTAGAGGTCGGACAGAATCAGCACGCCGCTGCCGGTGTCGAGCCGCGCGACCAGCTCGCGCGCGGCAGGCAGGAGGTCGACCGGATCGTCGGTGGCGGACACCGCCAGCACCTCGAACTGCGGCGGCCGGCTGCCGAGAACGTGCGTCACCGCGCGCACGAGACTCTCGCCCAGACTGTCGTGGGCAACGATCAGGATGCCGATCATCTTGGACTCGTGGTAATGGCCGCCGGCGTCGACGAATCAGGCGCCGTCAATGTTAGCACGCGCTTTCAGCGAAGGCCCTCGCGGATCAGCGCATCGGCGAACATGCCGCCGACGTCGAATCCGGACTGCTCGGCGATCTCGACGAAGCACGTCGGGCTCGTCACGTTGACCTCGGTGAGATAGTCGCCGATGACGTCGAGGCCCACGACGATCAAGCCCTCGGCCCACAGCCTGGGCCCCAGCGCCACCGCGATCTCGCGGTCGCGCGGCGTGAGCGGCCGGGCAACACCGCGGCCGCCGGCGGCGAGGTTGCCGCGCGTCTCGCCGGGCTTCGGAATCCGCGCGAGCGCAAACGGGACCGGCTCGCCGGCGATCAGCAGCACCCGCTTGTCGCCGTCGACGATCGCCGGAATGTAGCGCTGCGCCATCACCGTCCGCGCGCCGCACTGGCCCACGGTCTCGACGATCACGTTGCGATTGGGATCGTCGGCGCGCACACGAAAGATCGACGTGCCGCCCATCCCGTCGAGCGGCTTCACGATGACATCCTGATGCTCGTCGATGAAAGCGCCGATCCGCGCGGCATCGCGGGTGACGAGCGTGGGAGCGACGAAGTCGCCGAATTTCGTGATCGCCATCTTCTCGTTGTTGTCGCGGATCGCGCGCGGGCGGTTGAACACGCGCGCGCCTTCCCGCTCCGCGGCCTCGAGCAGATAAGTCGCGTAGACGTATTCCATGTCGAACGGCGGATCCTTGCGCATCACCACTGCGGTGAATTCGGCGAGCGCGCGCTCCTCGGAGGCCGCCGCCGTATACCAGTCGTGCGCGTCCGCATGCAACGTGAGCGCGGCGACCCGCGCGCGCGTCGTGCCGGCGTGCCAGTAAAGGTCGGCGGGCGTGAGCGCGAAGATGCGATGGCCGCGCGCGGCAAGGGAGCGCATCATCGCCACGCTCGAGTCCTTGTAGGCCTTGAGCAGCGGCAGCGGATCGAGGATGAAGGCGAAATCCATGCGCAGAGTACGACGACCGGGCCGCCATGCTACCGCATCCGCGAACCAGGGACCGCCGGTGCCGCGCTGCCCGTCAGAGGCCGAGCCAGCCAATTACCGCGGCATCGACTGCGTTGTCGGGCGCGACGAATCCTTTGTAGCCGACTGCTGCCAGTGCCTGCCGTCCCGGCTCCGTCTGCGCGAGCGTGAGCAGCGCGTGCTGGATCCGCTCCTGCTCGTCGGCGGAAACCTTCGTCGATACGATGAAGTACTTGATGGGCACCGGGCGCGACTTGAGAAACACCTTGCCGCCCTTGTCAGCCCATTCCTTGACGACTGAATTGGCGGCGGTCGCCCCGACATCGGCGAAACCGTACTCGAGGTAGAACGGCACCGCGTCCTGATAGCGCGTCGTCAGGATCTTGAGCTCGTCTGGCGCGATCTTCGCGGAGCGCAGCATCGCCCGCACCATCCACGCGGTGATCGAATCGGGATCCGGCGTCACGAGCTTGCGACCCTTGATGTCGGCGAGCACTTTGGCCGTGTCGGTCGGCTTGACCATCAGCGACACCGTGTACTCGGTGTAACCGGCCGTCCAGGCGAGCGTCTTGTAGCGGCCGGCCTTGACCTCGTCGAGCGCGACGTGGGCCGGATGAATGAAGGCGAGATCGTATTCCTGCTTCCGGAGCCCTTCGCGGACGTCGTTGTACTGCGGGACCAGCACGACGCGCACGCCGCGTTTGAGCGCACTCCCGAGAGCCTGTGCGAGGGGCTCGAACTTGTCGCGGATTTCCTTGGGCGTTGCCTGGTAGGTGACGCCTTCGGTGACCGAGAAGACGAGATCCGCCCCCGTGACCGGCAGCGGAGCCAGCGCGAGCGCGACAAGCATGGCCCACGTGGGCAGGCGTTGCAGCATCGACGATCTTTCCTCGTTTCGGCGGCGACGGCGCTGGCTGCGCATTGACGCCTCGAAGCGCGAGCGTGCCGTGCGGCAGATGATACCGCAGCCTCTTACAAGCCCCGCAATGCGCGCCAGACCTTTTCCGACGTGAGCGGCATCTGCAGCGCGAGGGCGCGCGCACCGGCGCCCGCGCGGTCGAGCGCATCGATCACTGCGTTCACCACCGCCGGCGTCGCGCCGATCGTGCCGAGCTCGCCGACGCCTTTCACGCCCATCGGATTGTTGCGGCACGGCGTGGACTCGTCCATCGCGGTCGCGAAATGACGGATCATCTCGGTGCGCGGAATGGCGTAGTCGAGAAAGCTCGCCGTCAGCGCCTGCCCCGTATCGGGGTCGTAGACGAAGGCTTCGCACAGCGCCTGTCCGATGCCCTGCACGGCGCCGCCTTCGAGCTGGCCCGTGACGATCATCGGATTGACGACGCGGCCGACGTCGTTCACCGACCAGTACCCGGCGACCTCGACGGTTCCGGTGTCGGGGTCGATCTCGACCTCGCAGATGTGGCAGGCGTTCGGCCACGTCGCGTCGGCGACGGAGCTCGTCGAGACGAGTCCGATGCGTCGTCCCGGTTGTCGCCGCGCAAGCTCGAAAAGATCGATGCGCCGGTCGGTGCCGGCGATGGCGAACGCGCCGTCCGCATACTCGAGGTCGCCGGCCGCCGCTTCGAGCTCCCGCGCAGCGAGGTCCTGCGCCTTCGCGACCGTCCGCTCCGCCGCGACCTTCACCGCCGAGCCGCCGACGAACAGCGAGCGCGAACCCGCGCTGCCGAACCCCGTCGCGCGGTCCGTGTCGCCCTGCACGATGCGGATCTTTTCGATCGGCACGCCGAAGACGTCGACCGCGAGCTGTGCGTACGTCGTCGCGAGGCCCTGCCCCATCGCTTGCGTCGCCGAGACGATTTCGATGCCGCCATCGCCATCCACGGTGACGGTGACCACCTCCTCGAACACGTCGGCGCCCGTCCATTCGAGAAACGCGGCCATCCCGCGGCCGCGCAGGCGCCCGCGGCGTTTCGCTTCGGCCGCCCGCGCAGCGAATCCCTCCCACGTCGACAACGCGAGCGCCTGGTCCATCACCGACGCGAACTGCCCGCTGTCGTACGTCTTGGCGAGCGGGTTTCGGTACGGCATCTGCGACGGGCTGATCATGTTGCGGCGGCGGAGCTCGACCTGGTCGATGCCGGTCGCGCGCGCTGCGGCATCCATCAGCCGCTCGATCATGTAGATCGCCTCCGGGCGGCCCGCCCCGCGATAGGCCCCCGTCGGCGCAGTGTGCGTGAGCACCGCCTGGATCCGGATGTCGACGGTGCCGATGTCGTAGACGGACGTCGCGACCCAGGGACCGATCATCAGCTGGATCACGACGCCGCCGCCGGTGGCATAGGCGCCGAGGTTGGCGAGCGAGTCGACGCGCAGCGCGAGGACGCGCCCGTCCTTGTCCAAGGCGAGCTCCGCCGTGCTCGTGAGATCGCGGCCGTGCGAGGCTGCGAGAAACTCGTCCATCCGCGACGCGCACCATTTGACCGGACGCTTGAATTGGCGCGCGCAAAACGCGGCGACGACGTCCTCGGGATAGAGGTTCGTCTTCATCCCGAAGCCGCCGCCGACATCGCCCACCAGCACGCGCACTTTCTCCTTCGGAATGCCGAGCACGGCCTCGGCGAGCTCGTCGCGCAATCCGGTCGGCGTCTGGCAGCTCACGGTGAGCGTCAGCCGCTCCGTCTTGGCATCGTACGCAGCGAGGGTCGCGCGCGGCTCGATCGGGCACGGCGCGACGCGCTGGTTCAGGAGGTCGAGGCGCACCACGTGCGCGGCCTTGCGAAACGCCGCCGCGGTTGCTTCGGCGTCGCCGTGGCGGAACTCGCATGCGATGTTGCCGGAGGCCTCGTTCCAGACGAGCGGCGCGCCCGCCGCAACCGCGCGGGCGACCTCGACGACCATCGGCAGCGGCTCGTAGCGAACGTCGATGGCCTCGATCGCGTCCTGCGCCTGCCCGACGCTTTCCGCGACCACGGCGGCCACCGCCTCGCCGACATGGCGGACGACGCCCAGGGCGAGCGCATGCCGGGGCGGCGTGGCCGTCGGCGAGCCATCGGCACGACGGAAATCGGCGGACAGCAGCAGCGGCTTCACGCCGGCGCGGACGAGATCCTCGCCGGTGATGACCGCGATCACGCCGGGGAACGCGGCGGCGGCGGCCGTGTCGATCGTGGCGATACGCGCATGCGGATGGGGCGAGCGCAGGAACGCAACGTGCGCCTCGCCGGCCGCGTTGACGTCGTCGGCGAAGCGGCCCTTGCCGGTCAGCAGCGCTTCGTCCTCCACGCGACGGACGGCTTTGCCGCTGCCAAAGCGCGCATGTTGCGAAGACAAGTTCGCCATCGAACCCCTCGGTGATCGGGGCGGGCGAGCGAAATGCTCGTCGCCCGCTGGACAAGCAATATACTGATTGAGCGGCCGCAACGGAAGCAACGGCAGGTGCGCCCTGTTAGCATTCGATCTGCCGCTACCCCACCTCCTGACGGCCAAGGGGCGCGGCGGCCGTCACGTCACGAGGAGACCGTCATGCGGCATTCCCGGTGGGCTGGAGCGTCATGGCGTGCCTGCTCGTTGCCGCCGTTGCGCAGGCACAGTCCTTCGTCCGGGTGCGCGGCGCGATCGTCGCGATCGACGGCAACACGATGACGGTGAAGTCGCGTGACGGCCGCGACTGAAACTCCTTCTGGCCGACGCGTTGACGGTCGCGGTGGCCAAGGCAGCCCGGCTTCGAGGACATCAAGGAGGGCAACTACCTCGGCGCAACGACACAAGCGCAGCCAGACAGGTCGAATGTCGCCGTGGAGCTCCATTACGTCGCCCACGGTGCCGCCTGGTCAGAGCAGATCGACCTGCTGCCGGGTTCGACGATGACCAATGCCAACGTGGCTTCGAAGGTCACCGCCGCGGGCGCGCGCGAGCTCACGCTGCAGTACAAGGACGGCGCGCACAGGATCATCATTACCGAGGGCGTGCCCATCGTGCGGAGCCTGCCGGGAGACGCGGGCCGACTTGGTCCCGGGCGGATACGTGTTCGTTGCTCGGCGCAAGCGGAAGCGGACGGCGCCCTGAGTGCCGCGCGCGTCCAGGTGAGCAAGGACGGAGTCGAGCCGGCGCAGTAGGCCGTTGCGGCCGTGCCGCGGATCTCTTTCGCTTGTGCGGATTGACACCGCGGGAGGAAGCCCATGAAACCGTCGCTGGATTGACCATCCTTCTC
>CAWESK010000003.1:0-99909 GCA_963811685.1 uncultured beta proteobacterium
TCGCGGATGTCGAGGTCGAGGGCCTTGGCGATTACTTCGTCGGCGAGCGCACGCGTGTCTACATCGCCACCGGAACGCGCGAGGCGCTCATCGTCCCGGAAGACGCTGTTTATCGAAGGTTCGGGTCAGCTACGTAAAACTGAAGGATGGTACGGAAGTCGTTGTGCAAGTCGGCCTACCTGTCGAAAGCGGTATTGAAATCCTAGCTGGACTTCACGAAGGCGACGTGGTGATCACGCCATGAAACTTGGGATATCCGGGTTCTAACCCGCGCTTCCATCACTTCGCCGCTCACGCCACTTCTCCTGCTGGCGGCTTTGATCGTCGGCACCCTGGCGCTGCTCGAGCTGCCGCGCGAGGAAGAACCGCAGATCAGCGTGCCCATGGTCGACATCATGATCACCGCCAACGGCTACAAGGCGGGTGATGCCATCGAGCTCATTACCAAGCCACTCGAAGACATCGTCAAAGCGATCAACGGAGTCGAGCACGTCTATTCGACCACTCAGTAATTCCGTCGTTACGACCGCGCGCTTTTTCGTTGGAACCGACGAGGACACCGCGCTCCTGCGCGTGCATGAGAAGATTCGCGCTAATATCGCCGATTTGCCCAAAGGCATTCCTGAGCCGGTCATCATCGGCCGCGGGATCAACGACGTGGCAATCGTGACACTCACTCTTGAGCCCAAACTGGAAGCCGTGGCCCGCTGGGACGACAATGGACTGTACCAGATCGCCCAGGAACTTCAGCATGAACTCGTCAAGGCCGACGATATCGGCTTCACCTATATCGTCGGAGGCAGTCCGAACCAGATCCGGGTCGGAACCCTATCCCGAGCGGCTTGCTCTCTACGGCATTACCTTGAACCAGCTCGTCGACAAGCTGACCAACGCCAACCGCTCGTTCCTGGTCGGCGCCTTTGAGCAGAACAATAAGAACACTCCCGTCGTCGCCGACCAGAACGCTGCAGGGGGTACCGGACATCGGGCTTCTCCTTCTCACCTCCCGTGACGGGCGTCCGGTCTATGTCAAGGATGTCGCCGACGTGATCGTCGGCGCGGTAGAGCCAGACCATCGCGCCTGGACCCTCACCCGCACGGCCTCGGGGACGCTGGATCGTCGCCCGACCGTGACTATTGCGTTCGCCAAACGCAAGGGCGCTAACGCGGTCGTCGTTGCCGACCAGCTCCTCGCGAGGCTCAAAGCCGTGCAGGGGCGGCTTGTTCCTGAAGGACGTTTCGGTGACGGTGAGCCGCAACTACGGCGAGACCGCCACCGAGAAGGCCAATGAGCTGCTCTTCCATCTCGCTCTGGCAACTCTCTCAATCGTCGCGCTCATCACGGTCGCGGTCGGATGGCGCGAGGGAATCGTTGTTCTTGTCGTCATCCCAACCATCATCCTCCTTACACTTTTTGCCTCTTGGATGATGGGCTACACAATCAACCGGGTGAGCCTCTTCGCGCTCATTTTCTCGATCGGTATTCTGGTCGATGACGCGATCGTCGTGGTCGAAAATATTGTTCGACATTGGCAGACCAGAGGCGACAAGGACCTTATCACAACGGCGGTGGAGGCAGTCGCCGAAGTCGGCAATCCCACGGTTGTGGCGACCCTCACCATCATCGTGGCGTTGCTGCCAATGATGTTCGTGAGTGGACTCATCGGTCCCTTATGAGCCCGATCCCGGCGAACGCATCAATGGCCATGCTGTTTTCCTTTTCGTCGCGGTCACCATTACGCCCTGGCTTCTCTATCACATCGCGCGGGCCCGGTTCGAATCTCGACGTCGAGCCGGTACGGCAACTCGTGAGGCACATGAAATTGGTGCCATGGGACGCTTCTATCTCAAAATCGCGAGGCCACTGCTAACGGCGGCGCCGTTCAGGGTTTTCCTGCTCGTTGTTACAGCGGCCACTGTCGGTGTCTGCGTTCTGTTCGCGACCAAGAATGTTACCGTCAAGCTTCTCCCGTTCGACAACAAGTCGGAGCTTGCAAGTCGTCGTCGATATGCCGCAAGGAACGACCCTCGAAGACACCCAGCGTTTCCTGATGGCCGCATCCTGACCGGCTCAAGGATCTGCCTGAGCTGACGTCGATCCCAGGTCTATGCCGGCACTGCCGCACCCTTCAATTTTAATGGCCTCGTCCGGCATTCTTATCTCAGAAGCGGTCCGGAACAGGGCGATCTTCAGGTAAATTTGCTACCGAAGAGCGAGCGCAAGCGAGCGAGCCACGCTATTGCACTCGACGTTCGGCAACGCCTTTCCCACCTGCGGAAGCCGACGGGCACCATCGTCAAAGTCGTCGAAGTCCGCCCCGGTCCGCCGGTTCTCGCAACGCTGCTTGCCGAAGTCTATGGACCCGACGAGACGGCGCGACGCGCGACGGCGGCGAAGGTGCGCGAGGCGTTCCAAAAGGTGGACTTCATCGTCGATGTGGACGACACCTTTCACAAACCAAGCGATCGTATGCGCTTTTCGATCAATGCAGGAAAATCTGGAATTCTATCGCGTCGACGAGCAAGCTGTCTATGACACGATCGCCGCCATCATCGGCGGGGTGAAGGTCGGCTACTCCCAGCGCGGTTATGGCGCGAAGCCGATCGAGATTGACGTCGAGCTGCCGAAGCGCGCCGAGTCGATGGCGAACGGATCTTCTCGACGCCCTTGCCCGCTGGAGGGACCGCACGCCAGGGGAAGAATGTGGACTCGGTGACGTCGTAACCGTAAAACGCGAACCAGCCTCCTACAGCCTCTTCCGCCGCGATGGCCGTTTCGCCGAAATGGTGCAGGCGGAGGTGGCCGGGCGATTTGAGGCGCCCATTTACGGGATGTTCGCTGTCGAAGATCAGATCAAGAAAATGGATTGGGGCGAAGGCGGACCGCCTGACATTCACTATCACGGTCAACCACTTGATGAGTCGAAGCCATCGCTGTGGGACGGCGAATGGGAAGTGACCTATGTCACTTTCCGCGACATGGGCGCTGCCTTCGCTGTCGCGATTCTCGGCATCTATCTGCTGGTCGTCGCCCAATTCGGCTCGTTCCGCCTGCCGCTCAGTGATCCTTATCCCGGTGCCCCTGACCCTTATCGGAATCGTGTTGGGCCATTGGCTTATGAAGGCGCCCTTCACCGCGACGTCAATGATCGGCTTTATCGCGCTTGCCGGCATTATTGTGCGCAACTCGATCCTACTCGTGGATTTCACTCGTCGCCGGCGTGCCGAGGGGACGTGCTGCGTGCGAGCACTCCTTGAAGCCGGCGCCATCCGCTTCAAGCCCATCTTTTTGACGGCGGCCGCGGCGATGATCGGCGCCGCCTTCATCATGGCCGATCCGATCTTCCAGGGCCTCGCCATTTCATTGGTCTTCGGTCTCGCCTCATCGACCGCCCTTACGGTTCTTGTGATCCCGGCTGTCTATGTCTGGCTGCGCGATGATCAAAGAGGTGACCTTCCTGCGATTTAGGGTGATGTAGCTGCAGCGGGCTCTATGACACCGACGTCCCGCAGCGTGTGGTCAACCAGGCCGTCAATCTTCTCGAGGTCTACGCGCCAGGCACGAACATTCGCTACGACAACAACCTCCCCGTCGGTCATGTCTTCCCAACCGACATCGGCAGCGCCTTCGACGGTGCAGGCATCTCGTTGCAATGGTTCTACAGGACCCTCAAGCCGCGCAACAACGGCGCCCCGACTGGCAGCCTGGTCATGATCGACCAGGGCGCTTATGCGCCGCGCGGGATCGGGTTGGACAACGTAGCGTGGCTCTATGTGCCCGACGGTTGTGCCAAGGGCGAAGTCTGCAAGCTGCACGTATTCCTGCATGGCTGCGGCACGAGCTACGCACAAATGGGAACGCCGGTCTGGGCCCAATACTGGGACACCGGATGTGGGCCGACACCAATAACATCATCCTGCTCTTTCCGCAGGTGCTCCCCGATGCAATGCACCCCGAAGGATGCTGGGACTCCAACGCCTGGTACGGCAGCGACTATGACCAGAAGAGCGGCGTCCAGATGACGGCCATCATGGGCATGATCGCGAAGATCACCAGCGGTTACCTGCCGCCGTCGACGCCAAACTACCAGGGCCTTTGGTGGAACGCCGCCGAATCGGGCTGGGGCATCAACCTCGCGCACCAGGGCGACACGGTTTTCGCGTCGTGGTTCACCTACGACCTCGCCGGTCGCGGCTGGTGGCTGGTGATGACAGCGCGGAAGGCCGGGCCGGACACCTATCAGGGAGACCTCTACGAGACGATGGGTCCGGCGTTCAACGCGCAGCCGTTCGATCCCACCAAGGTCGCAAGCTTCAAGGTCGGGACCGGTACGCTGACTTTCAGCGATGCGAACAACGGCAGGTTCGACTACAGGATTAATTCAATCCATCAGGTTGCTGTGAGCCCGATCCAGCAGTTCAAGAGCATCACGCGCGAGGTGTTCGGGCCGCTGCCGACATGCACATGGGGCGGGCCGAACCTGGCGCTGGCGACGAACTACCAAGACCTGTGGTGGGCGGCACCGCCGCCGGGGGTGGAGTCGGGGTGGGGGATCAATCTGAACCACGAGGGTGACACGATCTTCGCGACGTGGTTCACCTACGATCTGGATGGGACGCCGATGTGGCTCGTGGTTACGGCGCCGAAGATCGATCCGGGCAAGTATTCAGGCGATCTTTATCAGACAACCGGCCCGGCGTTCAGCGCGATGCCGTTCAATCCTCTTAACGTGATCGCGACAAAGGTCGGGACCGCGACCTTCACCTTCGCGGACGGCAACGACGCGACATTCCATTACACGGTGCAGTTTGCTCAGCTGCCGGGTCCCGTGGATCGGTCGAAGTCGATAGTGCGCGAGGTCTTCGCCGCGCCGGGCACAGCTTGCCAGTAGCCGGGGTGGCGGCGGCGGACGCCGCGTTGGAGAATGCACAACGTCCGCTGCGGGTCGTTAGCAGACCTTTAGCGTCTTGACTGAACGCCAGGGCTGCGCGCATCTCCCCGCCTCGCGGCGCGGGTATCATGCGAGCTCGTTCCGTTCCTGCGTTTGCAAGTGACATCCTTTCCTCCTATCCCGCGCGAAGCCGTCCGTTCGCTTCGCGCCTCCAAGATTCGCGAGGTTGCCAACGCCGGCATGGGGCGCGACGACGTGCTCGCGTTCTGGTTCGGCGAACCGGATGAGGTCACGCCGGCGTTCATCCGGCAGGCCGGCATCGATTCGCTGAATGCCGGCGAGACGTTCTATACGCAAAACCTAGGCATTCCCGAGCTGCGCGAAGGGATCGCCGCCTACGTATCGCGCCTGCGCCAGCCCACGAGCGCGGACAGGATTGCCGTTACCAATTCCGGGATGTCGGCATTGATGCTGACCACGCAGGCTTTGGTCGGTGCCGGTGACCGCGTCGTCGCCGTCACGCCGCTTTGGCCGAACCTGGTCGAGATCCCGAAGATTCTCGGCGCCGATGTCGACTGCGTCGAATTGGCATTCGGTCGCGACGGATGGACGCTCAACATCGACCGCCTGCTCGCCGCGCTGACACCCGGCACGCGCGCGGTCTACATCAACTCGCCCAACAATCCGACCGGCTGGACACTCGCGGCGAATGACCAACAAACGATCCTCGATCATTGCAGGCGGCAGGGCACGTGGATCATCGGCGACGATGCCTACGAGCGGCTGTATTACGCGAACGGAAATGGCGCCGCACCGTCGTTCCTCGATCTCGCCGAAGCGGACGATCGCGTGGTCAGCACGAACACGTTCTCCAAGTCGTGGCTGATGACCGGCTGGCGTCTCGGCTGGATCGTCGCGCCGGAAGAGCTCATCGGTGAACTCGGGAAGCTGGTCGAATACAACACGTCGTGCTCACCGGTGTTCATCCAGCGGGCTGGCGTCGTCGCCGTGACGGAAGGCGACGGCGTCATCGCGCATACGCGGGAACGTTACCGGAAAGCGCGCAATTTTCTCGAGGCACGCCTGCACGCGATACCGGAGATCGACGCAGGTTCAGCGCCCGGGGCGATGTACGCGTTCTTTCGCGTCCGCGACGTCACCGACAGCTTCGAGTTCTGCAAGCGCCTCGTCGCCGAAGCTGGTCTCGGGCTCGCACCCGGTATCGCCTTTGGCCCGGAAGGCGAGGGGTTCGTGCGCTGGTGCTTTGCGGCGAGCGAGGAGCGGCTCGCGGACGGCATCGATCGACTGCAACGATTCCTGGGGCGGCCGGGAACCCTGGCCTGAGTACCAGCCCACGGTCTCGACCGCGGCGACGCCAAGCGTTTCTACCCGGTCACACCGAGGATCACCCGCACCTCGCGAAAAACGAGCGCCATCTCGAAACTGCGCGTCATCCACTGCCGATGCTGTTCGATGTGAGGTACTTTGCGCGCAGCCGCGCAACGTTCTTCGGTACTGGAACTGTCGCCACGCTCCCGATAAGAGTGCGCAGACTATACTACCGGAATGCAGCCCGTCATCTGGCGCTAAGCGTCACGCGCAGAGACTTGCCAGCGACGAAGGAAGACAATGGCGGTTCTGGACGTATCGTGCATCTCGAGCTGGCATGCGGATGTCTATTTCGATTCGGCCAGCCGCGATGCGGCCGCGAATTTCCGCGCGGCGGTGCTCGCCCAATTCGGCGATCGGATCGAGATGGGGCGATTTCACGAACGGGAAGTCGGGCCACACCCGCGATGGAGCTATCAGATTGCGTTTGCGCCGATCCAATTCTCGGATGTCGTCGGGTGGCTGACACTCAATCACGGAGCGCTCGACGTGTTCGTGCATCCCAATACGGACAATGAATTGCGAGACCACCGCGATAGCGCGCTTTGGCTTGGTCGAAGCCACCAGCTCGACCTGCGGGCGGTAGGAGGCTGAGGGTCGCCGGGCCTTCACGTCGCAAAAACGCATCAGGCTGGAAGACACGACGTCCGGATCCGGCCATAACCGGCCGTGCCTAGTCGCGCTCTACTGCGAACATTGACCGGTGCTTGTCGGCCATTCTGAATGCTGATGGGATCCTGACACTGTTGAGCTGACACCGGTGGCGTCACAGCTTATGGCGAGCGGTTGGTGGTTGGACCGATCGAGCGCCTACACGTTGCGCAGCGGAGCCAGCGTGCTGGACACACTAGCTAGACCGCGCTGCGATACAATCGCCTGAAGCAGAATTAAGAGAGAACCGTTGGTCTTCGACTGTCTTAGCTACCATGCCCAAGGCGCCCGATCCTGCGAGGAGGGTTTATCCGGCCCGTGCCGACCCCATTCGCATCGTTCCCCTGTACTACCCCGACGTTGAAGGGCAACCAACGGTCGATGACGCTGCAGCAAGCTCATTCGCCCGACCGCAGCTCACCTACCGCAACGGACCTTTGCTCACCGCGGTTGAGGTGTTCACCATATTCTGGGGGTCGGTGTGGCAGCAGGCGCAGAGCCAGATGCCCGCGCAGATCAATCAGTTTTTCGACTTCATCTTGACGAGCCCGCTGATCACACAGCTCGCCGAATATAGCGTGCCGGGTAAACAGATAGGACACGGTGTCCGCCTCGGGACCACGATCCTCACGACGCCGACGCTGGTCCACTCAATATCCGACACGGCGATCCAGCACGCGCTCCAGCAAGAGATATCAACCAACGCTGCGATACCAAAGCCGACGGCGAATACGCTGTACTTTGTCTATCTGCCTCCGGGCGTGCGTGTCGTGCAAGGGGGCGCCGCTTCCTGCCAAGCATTCTGCGGCTACCACAGCGACGTCTCCGGCGCGATCTTCTACGCCGTCATGCCATTCGCGGGCTGCCGCGGCTGTTTGGGTGCGCTATCGGCGTTCGACGCACTGACCGCGACTAGCTCGCACGAGCTGTGCGAGGCAATCACCGACCCAATCCCTGGCCGTGGCTGGTATGACGATGCACATGGCGAGATCGGCGACATGTGTGCCTGGAAGACTAAGAAGTTGGGTCAGTACACGGTGCAGATGGAGTGGTCGAACAGGGTCAACAAATGCCTCTAAATGCGGGCCGCCGCCCGCGGCACACAGGTTCGGTTCCTCCGCGATTGGACGCATCGACGAAATGCAAAGGCTCGTTGGGACTTCCTGAACCGAACCTCCTGTGCGGGCTCAGATTGAGGTGATCGCAGAAAGATGACGTAGGCGCTGACTCGGCGGAGGTGCCATGGCGAACGGCGTTGGCAGCTACGAAGGACCGGTGCGGGTGGAGTGGGTACGAGGCGCGGAGCTTGCCCATTTCATGCGGTTGCTGCAGGACTTCGCGTTTAACGATCCGAGCGGGAAGCGCTGGGTCGCGGTGGCGGGATACGAGACCGATGGTGCCAGCATTCCGCGTGCATTCTGGACCTTGGTCGGCGGCCCGTTCGAGGGTCAGTATCGTGAAGCTGCGGTGATCCACGATCAGTATTGCTCGACGAAGACCGAGACATGGCAGGCCACGCATCGCGCTTTCTACGATGGAATGATCGCCTCGGGTGTTTCCCCCGAACTCGCAAAGACGCTCTATGCCGGCGTGCTGCTCGGGGGGCCGAAATGGGGACCCGGAGTCCCCAGCGCTCCGCCCGGCGCGCTAATTGACGCGGTACGCATCCAGGCAGATGCCAAGGGCAGGCTCACCAAGGTGCGTGCGGTCAGCAATGCCGAAGCGCAGGTCCTACGCGATTGGGTAATGGCTAATCATCCAAGCTTGAAACAGATCGAAACTCACGTCCTGACCAATTTCCCGGAATACCGCCCGGCACCTGATCGCGTCGTACCGGTCCGCAATAAAACGCGACGAGCACCAGCGAAAAAAATGCGTTCTGGACCGAAGTAGAGTCCGATAGGACGATAGTTGCCCGTGCAGCTGACTGCCCCCAATTCTGGCTGGCCCCCTTCCTACCAGACGTGCGGAACGAGACGATGGCGCACGCGTCTTGCGTATTCGTTATAGCCGGGAAGATCGCGCCGCAAAATCTTTTCCTCGTCAAGAAGCCGCCAGAAAAGTACCGGCAGGATGAGCGGGACGAGACAGATGGTGAGCCACGAGCCCAGTGCAAGCGGCATGCCGATGAAAAGCCAGAGCGCGCCAGCGTACATAGGATGACGCACATACGCGTAGGGGCCGGTGTCAATCACTTTGTGATCATCCGCGACACTGATGTTGGCCGCAGCAAAACTATTGACCTTCAGCACCCAGAAAATAAAGAGGAATGACAATACGATCACGATGCCCCCTACGGCGGACAGGTATGCGGGCACTGGCGAGAGGCCAAAGCGGTAATCGAATGGAGGCAGGATGATAAAAACAAAAAACGCGAGGATGATGAGCGACACGATGATCTTCTGCGACCGCTCTTGTTCATGCTGTGGTCCGGCATTCATGCGGCGCTCGAGAAGCGGCCTGTCGTGGAGGGCAAGATAGACGGTGAAGCTGAGGGTCGAGATGGAAAAAACTGCGATAAAGAGCCAGCCCTGCCAGTAGTGCCACGTGCCCGCGGGCAAGAAGATGAGGGCGACGAATACGGCCATCCCCGCCACGCCTTGCGCGATGGCTTTCTTGTAGAGCGGATCCATAGACACGTGAATGGTATACCCGCCTTTCACCCCAGCAATGCGCGGCCCAAGCGCGATCCGAACTAGAAGCGGACCTCGTTTAGCGCAGGCAAGCACGCCGCTTGCGCGGACGGATGCTGAGGCGTCCGGTGGCCCAGCGCGAGTGCCTGAACGGACTTCCTCGAATTCCGACGACCGGCTTGTTGGGCGATGACCGACAGGTCAGGATCGATCTGAGTCCGCAAACGATTCGACCGCTTTCGGTCAATTGGAGCCGGTCGGCGCCGACTTCCAGATTGCTTGCAAGTAGTCATTCTGGGCACCGACATCGCACTCCCGACTTCGCCAAGGCTCCTTTCAAGCGGGCAATGGGCCGTACAATCACGTGATCTATGGAGCCAACATCGCTCAAGCGGTACGCTTGGCTTTCCATCGCCGCCGCGTTGACCACCATCGTGCTCAAGGGCATCGCGTGGAGGCTCACCGATTCGGTTGGACTTCTATCAGATGCGATCGAGTCGTTTGTCAATTTGGCGGGTGCATTGATGGCGCTGGGCATGCTGTCACTGGCGGCCCGCCCTGCGGACGAAGGCCATGCCTATGGGCACACCAAGGCAGAGTATTTCTCCAGCGCCTTCGAGGGATTTCTCATCCTCGGGGCGGCAGTCTGGATTGCCGTTGAAGCGATCGACCGTTTGCGCAACGCTCGGCCGGTCCAAGCCGCGCTAATCGGCCTCGGCGTGGCGGTCGCGGCAACGATCGTAAATTTTGTAACGGCTCGCATCCTGATGATTGTCGGCCACAAATCCAGGTCGATTACTTTGGAAGCGGATGCGCATCACTTGCTCACCGATGTTTGGACTTCGATCGGTGTCATCACAGCCGTCGCGCTGGTCTGGCTGACGGGTTGGCTGTGGCTCGACCCGACGATCGCGCTCCTCGTCGCGGCAAACATTGTCTGGACCGGTTGGCACTTGATGCGCCGCTCGGCCGCAGGTCTGATGGATGCTTCACTGCCAGCCGTGGAGCTGGAGCAGATCGAGGCGATCCTCGCGTCCTACCGCCGCCAGGGATTGGAATTCCACGCTCTGCGCACGCGACAAGCGGGCAGGCGCGCGTTCATCACGTTGCACATCCTGGTTCCCGGCGCCTGGACCGTCCAGGACGGACACGACTGGTCGGAGCGAGTCGAAGCCGATTTGCGCAAAGCGGTGCCGGGCGTGCATGTGACGACACACCTTGAGCCGAAGGAAGATTCGGTCTCTATGGTCGACCAGGAACTTGATCGCCCGCAAGACTGATCCATAAAAATGGCGCTAACGTCCGCTTTGTCGCCGCAAAATGACGGCTTTCCGGAAGATGGACGGACCGCTTCGGTCGATAGCAGTCGTTGGTGACAGTCCGCTATGGCCAGAAGCGGACATTTGACGCTGGATTAACTGAGCGCCAGCGCGACAGCTAGGCCGCGGACGCATCTCTCGATGACCGTGGCTAGGTCTGCTCCGCTGCTTCCCTTGCCGCGTCCCTCGCCGCCCTTATCTTCTCGATCGCGCCGGAGCGGATCAGTTCGCGGCGTTCCTCCAGCCCCCGGTGCAGCTCCACCAGGATGCGCGCCGCGTACTCTTCTTTCTGGATCGCGGCCCAGTAGGCGGCCACGTTGGCGTTCGCGGCGATCGGGTCGGCGACACCCGTGCCCGGCAGCACGGTCTCCAGAAAGAAGAGCGCCGGCACGAGCGCGCAGTCGGCCAGGGTGACGCGGCCGAGGCAGGCGAAGCCGTCGCGGCCAATCATCCGGTCCAGCGCCTTGGTGTTGCTCGCCAGCTGGCCGCCCAGCAGCGCGATGATGCCTTCGTTGCCGGTGGTGACGGGGGTCTGCGCGGCGAGGACGCGGGTCTGAACCGCGAGCATGAACGTGTTGTTCATCAGGTAGATGTCGCCGATGCGGGCCAGGGTGCGGATGTGGGCGTTCTCGCGGGGCGTCGCGCCCAGCAGCGAAGGCTCGGGATAGATCTCCTCGAGATACTCCGCGATCACGTCCGACTCCGGTATCGCCTCGCCGTCGATCTCCAGCAACGGGATGCGGCCGATCGGATGGTCTTCGTAGAACTTCGGCGTGCCGTAAGTCGGCGGCTGCTCGATCGCGATGTCGGTGAGACCCTTGGCGTAGATCTGCATCCGCACCCGCGCCGAGTAGGGACTGAGATCCCAGGAATAGAGCTTCATCGTCGTCACGCTTCCTCCTTCGCGTCTGGCCTGCCCGAGCGTCGTGTCGGGAGGCACTCTTTGAACATTTATAATAATCTCATTTTAAAATGAGTTCACGAATCAATTCGACTGCCCAGGACTTTTCGGTATTCATTCCGGGCTACTCTGGCCTTGTTCTGACACTCGGTGCTGCAGATTACTTTCTTGGCCACTGCGTCTTGCTCGCTGTCTTTATCTAAAGCCGCCATGTTTTTATAAGCGCGCGTGAAAATTATATTGGGCTGATCCGGTGATTTTGGAATGCCGCTGACAGGAATGACGTAGACCTTGTAATCGATGATTATCCCAGCTTTCTTCATGGCTTCCATGGTCGGCTTCCATGTCGAATTTAGCCAATCGATGTAGTCTTCAAAATGCCCGTACTCAACTCGTATGTAGTTCACGTCAGTGACCGGGCCCTCAGTATACTTGGGCCATCCTGGTCACGTGCGTCCTGGGCACGTGCATTAACCGAAAGTGAGGAAGCTGCGAGACATACGGATAATATAACGGACAATATAATAGTCTTGATCATTTTCTCTTCACCTGTTGTGATAGATCTATACTCGGCTAACGGCACGCGTCCCGATCTGCACCTTGCCATCCACGGCAGGATCTCCCACGGCACAGGCGACCAGATCTCTGCGCACCCATGTGTTGTCCTTGTCGAGAGGCAGCATTTCCGAGGTGTCAAAAGGGTAACCGTGGAGGCCCGGTGGATAGTCGTGCTGCGCCAGGTACAGATCGAACGCAGAAAAAAGATGTGGGGAGACCACGCGCGCGAGAGCATTGCCGCCCAGTGCCTCAAGCCTTGACGACGAGGTCCAGCTCAACGCAGGCCCCAAGCGGCAGGGCGGCCACCGCGATCGCCGTGCGGGCGGGAAAGGGATGCCTGAAATGCCTGGCGTAAATGCCATTCAGCGTCGCGTAGTCACTCATGCTTGTGAGATAAACACCGGCGCGCACGACATCATCGAAACTCTTGCCGGCCGCCTTGAGTACCGCCGAGAGATTCTGGAAGATGCGCTCCGTCTCGGCGGTAATCCCTCCCGCCACCAGCTTGCCCGTCGTCGGGTCTTGACCGACCTGACCGCTGAAATAGATGAAATCACCGACTTTGATCGCCTGGGAAAACGGGCCGACCGGCGGCGTCAGTTCGGGCGAGGTAATTGCGGTCTGCCGAATTTGGGTCGTATGAGGCATACAGATTCCCGTAAAACATGAATTGCCCGAAATTCTGGTGCAAGACAAACAATTCTACAAATTCATTATTTTCACGATTATCATGCCATTGACGCACGATTCTGATTATTCGTCGGGAGAACGCTTCAGGAGACCCCCATGCTCGAAGATTTGCGCGCCCTCGTAGAATTCGCCGATGCCGGGTCCATCGCCGGTGCAGCCGGTCGTCTATTCCGGACGCCCTCTGCGATTACCCGGCAAGTGCAAAGGCTGGAGGCTGCATTGGGTGCCGAGTTGCTCGACCGCTCGGTAAAGCCGCCGCGTCTGAACTCGCTGGGCTCCAGGGTGCTCGAACAGGCGCGAGATCTGCTGCAGCGGACGGAGGCGCTGAAATCTCTTACGTCGAGCGGCGCTGAACCTCACGGCCTCTTGCGCATCGGGATCTCGTATGCCCTGGCCGAGGGGACGCTTATCGAACCTATTCGGGCGCTGACTGAGAAATACCCCAAGATCCGAGTGCAGCTGTCGAGCGAACAATTGATTCAGCGGCTGCTCGCGGGTGAACTCGACGTTGCTGCCGTGCCTTTGCCCGAAGGTAAAACCGCGCCTCCACCGCTCCTGACGAATATCATCGCCAGCGACCGCATGGAGATCGTTCAAGGCGCCGCAGGCAACGTTGACGGTGATTGGAAAAGTCTGGGCCGGGCACCCTGGGTGCTCAATCCGCCCGGGTGCTTTCTTCGGGCGAGCCTCATCGATCGGATGGAGCGTGCCGGCTTCACCCCCATGATTGCGGCTGAAGTCAACAACATCCAAATGCAGCTGGCGTTCGTTCAGGCCGGTTATGGTGTCGGGCTGCTACCCGCTCGCTTTATTGCCAGGAATCGTTCCATCGATCGCGTGAAAATATTGCGTCCCCCATCGTTTGACCTGCACCGATCCGTCGCGATGGTCCGGGTTGGACAACTCGGCGCCTTGGGGAAGGCCATCGAACTGTTGGAACACGGGCTTCGGCAATTGTTTGAGGCAGCCGACACCACGAAGCCCGTGACGAGGCACCGAAGAGGTGTGCCCGTGAATCGGCGGGCGGCGCGACCGCCCACGTAGTCGCCGGACATCGCTTATTCCAGCGTAAGCGTCCCCACCGCTTGGCACGGAACTGTTGCATTACAGTCCTTGATTTCACATTTGAACTGCAACGCGGAGCGGGTATTGGTAATGTCCGCTATCGGTTGCGGATTCAACCGATCGACGCAACAGTTTGGTGGAATCGTTCAGCTGGTGTTTCGAAGTTTAATGTCTTTCTAGGGCGCTCGTTCAATCTTCTGGCCACGGCGTTGAGCTTTGCTTGCGAGTAGCCTGAGAGGTCTGTTCCCTTGGGGAAGTACTGCCGCAAGAGCCCGTTCGTGTTCTCATTGCTGCCACGCTGCCAGGGATTCTGCGGGTCGCAGAAGTAAACCTTGATGTCGGTTGCCAGAGTAAAGCGCTTGTGATCGGCCATCTCTTTGCCGCGGTCCCAGGTCAGCGACTGGTAGAGCTGGTCCGGTAACTTGCGCGCGTTCTTGATCAACGCGTCGATGACGGTCTCGGTGTCTTTGCCGGCAACCTTCACCAGCATCACATAGCGTGTCTGACGCTCGACCAGCGTCGCAATCTGGCTGTTCTTGCTGCCGAACAACAGGTCGCCTTCCCAGTGACCGGGCACCGCCCGGTCTTCCACGTTGGCCGGACGCTCGCTGATCGAGACGGCGTCAGTGATGCGGCCGTGATCGTCCGTCTTCTGGGTGTGATGGCGCGACCGGCGCATCACTCGGCTGCGCCGCAAATGCGCCACCAGTTCCTTCTTCAGGGCGCCGCGGGCCTGGATGAACAGGCTGCGATAGATGGTCTCGGGTGACACCTGACGGCTCGGATCGTCTGGATAGGTGCGCTTGAGCCAACCGGCAACCTGCTCCGGTGACCACTGCAGTCGGAGCTTGCCTGCCACGAGGCGCGCCAGCGCTCGGCTCTGTGCCAGTTTACTGGTCTTGGGGCGACATCCCCGATCCCAGGCGGACTGGTCGGCCTGACTCGCTCGGTAGCCTTCCTGGCCACCGTTGCGCTTGATCTCCCGACTGATCGTGGACGGCGCTCGATCGAGTTGCGCGGCGATCGATCGCATGGATTGACCCGCAACCAACGCACGCGAGATCTCTTCCCGTTCGGCCAGGGTCAGCGCCCATCGGGAGCGACTGCGCGGGGCGGGACGGATCCCGCCGGTCGCGGCCAGAATCCCCTGTATCGACGAGTGGTTCCGATCAAACAACTGGGCGATCTGCTGGAGCGACTCGCCCTTCTGCCAGCGCTCCCACATCAGCGCCTTCTGGCTCTCCGTGTAATGGATCCGAGGTCTCATCTGCAACACTCCTCTGGGCTCACGCCATAGTGTGTTGCATCCACCGGTTGAATCCGCAGTCGATAGCGGCCGTTGGGGCTGCTTCCGACCCGAAGCGGACGTTATTCTCGGTGACGGTCATTCCGCCGCCGCCATCCGCTAGTTGCAGGTCGTGCCGGGCGCGGTGAAGATCTCGCGGGTGATCGTCTTCTGCTGCGTCACCGACGCGGCCATCCCGGCGAGCTGCACCGTGTAGTCGAAGGTGATCGTGTTGCCGTCGATCACGGTGAACGTCACCGTCCCCACTTTCGTCGCCACCACTTTGGTCGAATCGAATGGCACCGAATTGAACGGCGGGCCCGAGGTCTGGAATAGATCGCCACTGTAGACGCCTGTCGCGGTCTTGGTCGCCGTCACCACGAGCCACAATGGCGCGCCGGTCAGGTCATACGTGAACCAGGTCGCGAAGATCGTGTCACCCTCGTGGTTGAGATTGATCCCCCACCCCGACTCGGATGTCGCCGGCTTCTTCCACCAGAGGTCCTGGTAGTTGGTAGCGGTCGAAAGGTCGGCCACCGCGCCGAACGTGCACGTCGGCAGCGTCCCAAAGACCTCGCGGACGAGCGTCTTCATCTGATCGACCGCGCCGATCACGTAATGGAACGTGCCGTTGTTCGCGTCGCTGAACGTGAACGTCGCCGTGCCCTGCTCGGTCGGCACGACGGTCGTCGGATCCCACGGCGTCGCGTTGAACGCCGGCCCGCGGGTGCTGTAGAGCTTGCCGCTGTACGTGTTGGTCGCCGTCTTGGTGGCGGTGACCACGAGCCACCAGCCCTTGCCCGCCGTGTCGTAGGTGAACCAGGAGGCGAAGATCGTGTCGCCCTGGTGCGCGAGGTTAACGCCCCACCCGGATTCGGAGTTCGCCGGCGCCGCCCACCACAGACCCTGGAAGTTGAGCGCCCCCGTCGGGAGTAGCGACCCGAGGTACGCGCAGATGTCGGTGAGCTGGAGCAATGTCAGCGCAAGGATATTCGGCCTGTCCATTCCCGGGGAGTTGGCAATCGCGAATTGCAGCACGGCGACATTGTTGGCCGCTTTCATCGCAAACCTGGATGGCGGCGAAAGATGGCACTCCGCGCAATTGGCGTCATAAAGGGCCTTGCCGTTGACGGGGTCGCCGGCCGCGACTGCGAATTGCGTAGATGCGAGCAACAAGGCGCCTGCGAATCCGGATGCACACCGCAACAACGTTTTCACCCATCCCTCCTCGGCTTGCGATGAACCATCGACTCGGCGATTGCGGGACGCGAGGTTGTCTATCGACTCTCCCATCTGGCCCTCCGATCGTGTGTTGGGTGAGGCTTGGCAGCCCGCCGCAGACTCTGAGCCCTCCTGACCAAGCCCGCAAACTGCGATGCGAACGCGGAAGGATAACCGATCAATTGGAAGTCCTCCGAAGTCTTTTCCAATATGGTACGAGTCTGAACGGGAGCCCGTGTTTCCAGATCGAGACCAATCTTTACGCCGGATTGCGCAAGGCCGGGATTCCGGAGAAGTACGACGCCACCTATTCAATGTCCAATGTCTGGTCTTGGCGGATAGCAGACTGTCTCCGACGACCGCTTATGGTCTTACCCACGAACGACGGACACCTTGCCAGGCGATTTCATCGCCTCGAATGGTAGCGGGGCCTCGTAGCTAATCGATGAGTGCCGTCGCTGCCGGTTGTAAAACACTTCCATGTAATCGAACAAGCTGACCCGCGCATCGTCGCGTGTCTTGTAGTCGCAGTGCATGACCAATTCGGTCTTGAGCGTGTGGAAGAAGCTCTCCATAGGCGCATTGTCCCAACAGTCACCCTTGCGACTCATGCTCTGCCGGATGCTGTAGCGGTTGACGATTTCCCGGTAGCTTCCGGTCGCGTATGTTGACCCCTGGTCGGAGTGCAGCGTGACCGGTGGACCCCGATGCGCGATCGCCATGTGCAACGCGTCCATCGCCAGCTTGGTGTCCAGAGTTCGGCTCATCGCCCAGCCCACCAAGGCTCTCGAGTATGCGTCCAGAACCGCCGCCAGGTAGAGCCAACCTTCCCTCGTGGGGATGTAGGTGATGTCGCTCAGCCAGAGGTCGTTGGGATGTGCTGACGTGAAGTCCCGGTTGATCAAGTTCGGCGACGCTTTGGTCCTGCGGGAGTCGGTGGTTACGCGGAAGCGCCGAATCGCCTTGGGCAGGATCCCAGCCTTGTGCATCAGCTTGGCCACCGTGTTGCGGCAGCACGGCACCTCTTGGGCCAGCAGCTCGACGTGCACCCTGGGGGCGCCGTACGACTCGCGGCTGGCCTGGTGAATCGTTCGGATACGAGCGGTGAGTTCGACCTGGCGCTTCTGCCGATCGCTGGGACCGCGATGCCGTGCAGCGTAGTACCCGCTGCGCGACACCTGCAGCGCCTCGCACAGGGCCGGCACGCCGTACTGTCGTCGATTCTTCTCGACGAAGGCGTACTTCACTTCGCTTCCCGAGCAAAGTAAATGGCCGCTTTTTTTAAAATCTCGATCTCCAGCTTGAGCTTTGCGTTCTCGCGACGCAGCTGCTCAAGGTCGTCGACTACGGCTCGATCCGGCTTGGCGATGCCGGTCACGGCCTCCTTCTCGAACTGGAGTCGCCAGTCACGCAGCTGACCAACTCGAACGCCCAAGCTCCCGTGCCAGCTGCGCCTTGGGCTTCTCGCTCAATGCAACCTGACGCACCGCTTCAAGCTTGAATTCCCGCGTCAATTTCCTGCGCGGCGTGTATTCCATCGAACACCTCCCTCGAGCGAGTATTGCCCGAATTAAGGTGTCCATCAAACGTGGGTATTTTCATATCGACCCGAAGCAATGGGATGGACCCCACCTCACCTTAACGGCATCGAGGTGCCAAACTGGAAGTTCGCGCAACCAGTTAACAGGGAGAGGGGTCCACTATGAAGCTTATTCGAGTCGGGGTCGATTTGGCAAAGAGCGTCTTCCAGGTGCACGGTGTCGATCGCAGCGAGAAGGCGGCGTGGCGGCGTAAGCTGAGCCGTGCGGAGTGGATTAAGGCGGTGCAGCAGAACGTGCCGCTCGAGGCGGAAATCGGTATGGAAGCGTGCGGTAGTGCGCACCACTGGGCACGCCAGCTTCGAGCGTTCGGTTACTCCGTGAAGCTGATCGCGCCGCAGTTCGTAAAGCCCTACGTCAAGAGCAACAAGAACGACGCCACTGATGCCGAGGCGATCTGCGAGGCAATGAGCCGGCCGGGCATGCGCTTTGTGTCGGTCAAGACGGTCGACCAGCAGGACGTGCAGGCGGCACACCGCATTCGATCTGAGCTGATGGATCAACGCAAAGCAAAGGTGAACCAGATCCGCGGCCTGACGGCCGAGTATGGCCTGGTCGCTCCCAGAGAGATCTTGCATCTGCGGCGCGCAATACCGCTCTGGTTGGAAGACCAGGAGAACGGCCTGAGTCCGCGGTTCAGAAGGCTCCTGACCGGCCTCTGGGATGATCTGCGCGTCCTCGACGGCCGGCTCGTTGAGCTCGATCAGGAGATCACCACCATTGCAGCGTCTGATCCGGTGGCTAAACGTCTGCAGCAGCTGCGCGGTGTTGGGCCACTGATTGCCACGGCACTCGTGGCAACCGTTGGCGACGCCTCGCAGTTCGGTAACGGCCGACAGATGGCCGCATCACTCGGACTCACGCCGAAACAAAACAGCTCGGGTGGCAAAGAGAGGCTACTCGGAATCAGCAAGCGCGGAGACTGTTATGTGCGTTGCGTGCTGATCCACGGGGCCCGGTCAATGATCAATAGCGCCAAAACCAAGACCGATCCCCTGAGCTTGTGGGTGCTACGAATCGCCGCCACTCGACATCCCAACGTGGCGGCCGTTGCGCTCGCCAACAAGACGGCGAGGATCGCCTGGGCGATGATCAGGCACGAAACGGACTACCGGCCTGCGCTGGCCGCACATTAGAATCGATCGTCAGTAACAGTTAACGTAGGAGCTCAACCACGGTTGCGAAACATGCCGCTTGATGGCCAACAGGTCGAACCGGCACCGAACGAACCCGAGAATGTCCGAGGCTCTAAAGCCCGTCAAAGCGATTGGGGGTCGGTGCGCGAATAGCCCATTAGGGTCCAGCATCCGAGGATGGATGTGTTTGTGAGAGACCGGATATACGTGTGCAGTCGTACCTTAACGCCAGAACAGCGACGTGTTTGCAAACGAGGTGGGGTCCATATACGGACGGTCGTGCCGCGCGAAGGAGGCCGCGAAAGCGCAAGAGTTAAGCGCGCCACGCATCAGGAATCGAGTCGAGACGCCACGCGGCGCAACCCGGCAGTTAAGCTATCCCAGTGCATTCGGACGCGAAGATCTGGCCGCTGTCATTCATCGTCTTGGCAATGGGCACAGCAGCACCGCCAAGTACGAGAGGCTTCGCACCACCCAAATATTTCGTCACTGTCGGCGTGGCTTCGTCCGGGCCGGGAGCGACTCGTCGCCTGGCTCTTGAGCCGCAGCCGTGGCCCTCGTAACGTCCTCGCCTTAAACGGCACATGGGTGCCGCAATCCTCCTAAGGAGGGACAATGGAAAAAGTGACGAGTCTTCGTGGAATGGTAGTTGTCGCGCTCTTCGGCGCGACATGCGCTGGGGCTATCGGCACGTCATGGGCGGCGGACGATCCCTTCGTAGGCAAATGGAAGGTGAACCCGTCCGAGAGCAAACTCTACGACGAAATGAAGGTTGAGGTCTCAGGAGCAAACAGATACACCTTCACCTTTGGCCCCGGCGAAGTGGACACAGTCGTGGCCGATGGGAGTGACCAGCCAGCTCTGAGCGGATCCACCCTGTCCGTCACGGTGAAAGGACCCAACATTTGGGAGGTCGTCCGCAAGATGAAGGGCCGCACGCTCCTCAGGGCGCATTGGACGCTCTCCGAAGACGGCAAAACACTGAACGACGCCTTTACGCAATATTTGCCCGACGGTACGACATTGTTCTCGCAACCTTTGCCCAACGGTTCGACATTGTTCTTGCCCTACGTGTACGAGCGGACGGCGGGAAATTCCGGTTTTCCGGGCACGTGGGACAGCGAGAGTGCGAAAGTGAAGACGGGAATCGAGCTCCAGGTCCAGCCCTACGAGGGTGACGGCCTGTCATTTAAACGTTCCGATGAAGAAATGGTTAAGAGGATCAAGTTAGATGGGAACGATTATCCGGACCTCGATCCGAAAGGGGGGGATAAAGGCACTGCATATTCGGGCCGCCGCGTGAACGAGCACAGTCTGGAAATCACATACAAATCCAAAGGCAAAATTACGGGCACCTGGCAGATCGAGCTTTCTACAGATCTCAAGACCCTGACGATGACCGAGCGCCTGGTGGGTCAAAGCAGGCCCAAGAGCATTCTTGTGTTTGATCGGGAATAGACGTGCGAGTCCACTCCTGCGGGTGTGGAATCGGTTCGCTCTTCTCTTTGCCGTCGGCACCGGTCGCTTGCGTTATCCTCCGTGGTGCCTCTCCGGATACGACTTCAACTTGATCGTCGCGTCCGGGAACTAGCGCTGTCTAATCTCGCGATCGACAGCAAACTGCGCGGTTGCGATCACGTCGGGCTACGCGTAAGGCTAGAAGGTCTGTGATGCAAGGAACCTGCATGACCTCCGACGGCAGATTCAGCTCTTCGGCTGAACGTGTGGTGACGAATGGTGATGAGCGATGCGCCATTCATCACCGCGCTTAACAATAAGCATGGTGAAGCGCGATGGTGCCGGCACAGGCTTGCCGTCCTGCATCCGGGTAAACTCGTAGAACCCGGTAACCACCACAGCGCTCTCGTCGAGCACGATTGTGCGTCTGTCGCCGATTGCGTTCCTGTTACCGCTTCCCTTTAATGCCGAGAAATAGGCTCGGATTGCTTCCGCTCCTTCGGACATTACGGGGCTGACAGTTCCGAGAAGAATGGCGTCCGGCCAGTAATTCTTCACCACGGCCTCAGGGTCATTGGCGTTATACGCGGCTGACCAGCGGTCGACAACCGCATTCGCGTCCTGCGGCGGAGCCGCGAACGCCACCACGGGGATTAGCATCCACAGTGCCACAAATAGCGTCTGCGCGAATTTCCTCACGTTCCCCTCCCTAACTAAAGTCCTGCCGCACTCTATCATCAACGCGGTCCGGGAAAATGCATCCGTCAATCGACCGCAAGGAGATATCGATACTGTGTCGGCGCAAATGACCGTTTGGGGTCGTAAGCGGTCGTTGGAGAGTGTCTGCTATCGGCCACTACCAGACACAGCGCCTCGCCCCGAAAGCGGCCGCTCACCGACGCCGACCGCGTCGGAACACCAGCACGTTCCCCGGCCGTCCGCACCACGCGGTGTAAGTGCATCTTGACCACCCCCTTCAATTTCTAGTCTGTAAGGCGCGGCGGGTGGACGCGTGACGAACGACTGCTAACCAACCATCCCGGTCATCTGCGGGAGGGCGCCGAGTTTAGGCGCGGAATTTGGGGAGATCATTCCGGAAGAACAGACGAAACACGCGGTCTTCCCCAATCGCCCGCCCAAGCTCCCGAATCACGCAGTAGTTCAGGATGATGACGAACACGATGATCTGAATTCCCCAGAAGTGCGGCCAGACGATCTCGGAGAGGAGCTTCTCATTTCCGGCCGCGATGCCGCCGGCCACTTTGGCGGCATCGTAGAGACGCTCCAGGTAATGAATCGCACTGGCGATGACGAAATAGATGGCCGTCTTCCAGGCGATGTTGTAGACGAGCGGCTTCTCCGGGAACCGATTGATCGCCGGCAACATGTCGGCGAGGAGCACCGCCTTGCCGATGATCAGCGACGCAACAAAGATCTGGAGGGTTGAGCTGACCGGCAGTCCCGTGCCCGCTGTCATGAGCGACCGGACAAGCGCAATGACGTGCAGTGCGATGAAGAAGAAGATCGTCGGCGGCAACAGCTTCAGGAATTCCTCCTTCAGCTTCGCCGCAGTGTTATGACTCATGGCATCTCGCTCCCCAACGGAACTGTTGCGCGCATCCGGGCTGGCGCCCAGGTCGTTGCGCGTCTACGAGCTGGAGCAGCCGGCTTCGTCGCGACCGCGATCACACAACTCAGTAGCGCGCGTTCCCCGGCGTGCGCGGAAACGGAATCACGTCGCGGACGTTGGCGAGTCCCGTCACGTACGCAACGGTCCGCTCGAAGCCCAGGCCGAAGCCGGCGTGTGGCACGGTCCCGTAGCGGCGCAGGTCGCGGTACCAGCTGTAGTGCTCCCGGTCGAGCCCCGCCTCGTCCATCCGCGCGTCGAGCATGTCGAGGCGCTCCTCGCGCTGGCTGCCTCCGATGATTTCGCCGATTCCGGGCGCCAGCACGTCCATCGCGGCGACGGTCTTGCCGTCGTCATTGCGCCGCATGTAGAACGCCTTGATCTCCTTCGGGTAGTTCATCAGGATCACGGGCCTCTTCGCGTAGCTCTCCGCGAGGTAGCGCTCGTGCTCCGACTGCAGGTCCGTTCCCCATTGCACCGGGAACTCGAACTTCTGCTTCGCCTTCTGGAGCACGCCGATGGCGTCGGTGTAGTCCATCCGCGCGAAATCGTTGTCGACGATGCCCTGCAGCTTTGCGATCAGGCCCTTCTCGATGCGCTCCTCGAAGAACGCCATGTCGGCGGGTCGCTCGGCGAGCACGGTCCGAAAGATATGCTTCAGCAGCGCTTCGGCGAGCGTCGCGTTGTCCGCCAGGTCGGCAAAGGCGATCTCGGGCTCCACCATCCAGAATTCGGCCAGGTGGCGGCTGGTGTTCGAGTTCTCGGCTCTGAAGGTGGGGCCGAACGTGTACACCTTGGACAGCGCCATGCAGTACGTCTCGACGTTCAATTGGCCGGAGACCGTCAGGAACGTCTCGCGGCCGAAGAAATCGGCGCTGAAGTCGACCTTGCCGGCGGGCGTGCGCGGCAAGTTGGCGAAGTCGAGCGTCGACACGCGGAAGAGCTCGCCCGCACCCTCGGCGTCCGCCGCGGTGATGATCGGCGTGTTGACCCAGACGAAGCCGTTCTGGTTGAAGTATCCGTGGATTGCCTGCGCGATGGTGTGCCGGACGCGCGTCAGCGCGCCGATCACGTTGGTGCGCGGACGCAGGTGGGCCACTTCGCGCAGAAACTCGAGCGTGTGCGGCTTGGGCTGGATCGGGTACGAATCGGGATCCTCGACCCAGCCGATCACACTGATCGCGCTCGCCTGCATCTCGAACGGCTGCCCCTTGGCCGGCGACGGCACGATGTTGCCGGTGGCCTCGACTGCGCAGCCCGCCGTGAGATGCAGTACGACATCGGCGTAGTTGGGGAGCGTGTTGGGCGCCACAACCTGCACCGGGTTGAAGCACGACCCGTCGGAAACGTGGACGAACGAAATGCCGGCCTTGGAATCGCGGCGGGTGCGCACCCAGCCCTTGAGGGTGACGGGGGCGTCGGTCGGCGCGCGACCAGCGAGGATGTCGGCACATGAATGGGTGATCATCTGGATTCTCCGGCCGCAGTGGATTGGGCGGCGGCCATCGGCACGGCGACATGCTGGCGCCCAGCGAATCGAGTCAATTCGCCTTGTACACCGACGTAGGGTCGGCAGCTCAGGCTGACCACGATTTCGATCCTGCCGCGAGGAAGGATCGTTCGCCGGGATGCAAAGACGCAGGTAGAAGGTGCCGCGCTTGCCGCGGCGGTGCCAGAGGTGGTGCTCGTTTGTCGCTCGCACAATTTGCTCCACAGGCGGTGTTTCAAGCCGTGTAGCAGCTGTGCGTTTATTTTGCGACTAACTCTACGTTTTCGCAGGGAAATCAGCGACTTGGGAGGGATGGGGTGGCTGATGGGACTCGAACCCACGACAACCGGAATCACAATCCGGGACTCTACCAGCTGAGCTACAGCCACCGTTGCACTGCCGCGGCGCTTCTTTCGCCGCGTCTTCGATAATCTGGCACGCCCGACAGGACTCGAACCTGTTACCGCCGGCTTAGAAGGCCGGTGCTCTATCCAGATGAGCTACGGGCGCCTGGACAGAAGCCACCCTGCGACGGGCCGAGGGACGGATTCTAGCCGAATTCGCCCACGCCGGCATTCGCGCCGTCAGCCGCGGGGCGACTGCTCGGCCGGCGGCTGCGCTCCGTCGCGCCCGACGCCGATATAACGCGACGTGCGGATCGGCACGTCGGGCTGCTGGAATTGCTCCGCGCTTTCCTGCAGGCGGCGGTCCGTCTGCGTCATTCGCGTGCGCAGCCGCGTGTATTCGGCGAACGAGTCGATCACGAACCGCTCGACGAAGCGGCCTTCCTGCTCGAGATCGCGGAACACGCGCCAGCTGCCCGCGCCGTTGCGGCGGCGCGTCGCCTCGATCTTGTGAATCGCCTTCAGGAACGCCGGCTGATTCTCCGGCGCGATCCGGTATTCGATCTGGATCAGCACCGGGCCGTCCTCGGGTGCGGGCATCATCGGAATCGACAGATCGGGAAGCGTCGCGCCCGGAGTAACGTCCGCCTCGTCGGCAAACGCGACACGGGTGCGCCGGTTGAGCGCGAGCAGCAGCGCCATCGCGACGACCGATGCGCCGAGCGCGATCGGCGTGCTGAAATGCGAGGCCACGAACCCCCAGAGGATGCTGCCGAACGCGAGGCTCGCCTGGTTGGTCACGAGGTTGGTCGCGACGGCGCGCGCGCGCACCCACGCGGGCGCCACGCTCTGCGTCCCCGCGGCGAGGCTCGACAGCACCGTCACCCACGCGGCGCCGGCGGCGGCGGCGCCGACGATCGCGAGCGCGAGCAGCGAAGTGACGGCGACGAGCGTGGCCGCCACCGCCCACAGCACGACACCGGAGGTGACGATGCTGTTGAGCGAGCGGCGGCTCATCTGCTGCGGGATCGCCAGCGCGCCGACGATGGCGCCCGCGCCGAACGACGCCATCAGCGTGCCGTAGCCGCCGGCGCCGAGGCCGAGCTGATCGCGCGCGACGAGCGGCATCAGCGCCCACAGCGCGCTCGCGCAAAAGCTGAAGCTGAAGTTGCGCACGATGAGCGCCCGCAGCGGCTTCGAATGCCGTGTATAGCGAAGGCCGCTCTGGATGCCGGAGAGCAGCGTCTCGGGCACGCCGGGAAGCGGCTTGCCCGGGCTCGGGTAGGGATAGACGACGACGATCATCACGCCGAAAAACACCGCCGCGACGAGCAGCGCACTGCCAGTGCTCAACCAGGCGGCCAGCGCGCCCGCGAGCGCGGGCCCGAGCGCGCGCGCGACGTTGAACGCCACCGCGCCGAGCGAGACGGCGCGCGGGATCTCGACGCGCGTGACGATGTCGTTGACGCTCGCCTGCTGCGCGGGCAGGTAGATCGCGAAGCCGGTGCCGATGAGAAACGTGGCGAGGAGCAGCGTGACCGGCCCGACGATGCCGGTGATCTCGGCGAGCCCGAGGCCGGCCGTGATCGCGATCAGCACGATGTGCGTGCCGAGAATGATGCGGCGGCGATCGACGATGTCGGCGAGCGCCCCGGCCGCGAGCCCGAAGAGGAGCGAGGGCGCGGTGCTCGCGGTCTGCACCAGCGCCACCATCAGCGCGGAGGGCGTCAGTGTCGCCATCAGCCACGCGGCGACGGTCGACTGCATCGTGTAGCCGAGCGCGGCGCCGATGGAGCCGACGTAAAGACGCAGGAACGCCGCGTGCCGCAGCGGCGACGCGGGGAACCAGCGCGCGACAACCGAGGCGGCGGGTGCGCTCACGCTCCGAGTTTAACGCGGGCGCCGCCCGCCCGCGATGGTCGTCCCCCGCCCGCGCGAGGTGGAGTGCGCGTCAGCGCGGAATCGGTGTCCCGCCTTCAGGCTGGAGGTTGCGGATGAGCCACTGCGTGAGGTCGCGCATCGAAAGCGTGCCGCGCACGCTGCCGTCCGCGACCACCGGCAGATGGCGGAAATTGCCCGCGACCATGATGTCGACGGCGCGCTTGGCACGCTCGTCCAGAGCGATCGTCTTCGGCCTTGCCGTGTGCACCTCGGAGACGCGCGTGATACGCGGATCGAGGCCGGGCTCGATCACCCGCCGCAGCACGTCGCGCTCGGTCAGGATCCCGGTGAGCTTGCCCTCCCGCATCACGAGCACCGCGCCGATGTCGTGATAGTTCATCAGACATACGGCATACGTGACCGATGCATCGGGCGCGACCGAGACGATCTCGGGGGCAGATTTTTTCGTGAGCAGATGGGAAATAGTATCGTCGAGCATCCGAGGAGTCCCTGCAGCGGCATGGAGCCACGCTACTTTCCCCCCCCTTTCCCGCATTCCCTTTGACCACGGTCAAATTGGGACTCAATCGTGTGGCGGCTCGAGGAACGCAGCGGCGGCGGGATTCGCGCGCAGGCGCTCGAGCTCCGCCGGTTCCGGCAGTTGCGGCTTGTCGCGCTCGGCGTCGACCATGCAAAGGAAGCCCAGCGGCACGCCGGCGGATGCCCGGAACTGGTGCCAAGTGGACGGCGGTACCGTGACGAGATCGAATGTATTGACGGGAAAGACCGATTCGCCTACCAGCGCGGTGCCTGTTCCGCGGAGGATCATCACCGCGTGGACGTGCTCGTGTCGCTCGAGCGTCGAATGGCCGCCCGGCGCCACCTCGAAATAGCGAAGCTCGCCACGCAGGTCCGGACGGCGAAAGAGCGTCTGCCGCGTCACGTCGCGAAACGGCGCGCTCCCCTCCTCCTTGTAGCGCAGCGGCTCGACCCCGGTCCATCGATACTCGTCCCCGGAGGGAGCGAACGGGCGCACCGGCGATTCGATCATGAATGTCCTCCCCCTTTCGCGACCGCGACGACGAATTCGCGCGCCCGTGCGGGAAGCGCCTCGCGCGCGACCAGCAGGCTGCCGCCGATCAGCAGCATCGTATCGTTACCGAAGCGCTCGCGCATTTCCGGCACCCGCGCGATCGTCATGCCTCCGGCCGGCACCGGCAGCATCGGCGCGAGACCGTCCCACGGCGCGCGCGCCGCATCGGCGATCGCGCGACAGGTTTCCGCGCTGTAGGAAAATCTCCCGCCCGCGTTCGGAAAGATCGTTGCGTCGGCGCCGAACAGGCGAAAGAGCTTGCCCAGGAGCAGCGGCGGCGCGATTCGCGCGGCGCCGGCAAGCGCCGGATGCGCGAGGACCGGCACGCTGCCTTCGCGCGTCAGCGCGGCGAGGCTGCCCACGCCGCTCACCATCGGCGCGACGAGGACCATCCGCACGCCCGCGGCGCGCGCGTCGTCCAGTTGCGTGCGAAGCTGCCCGTAATGTCCGGTGAGGCTCGGCGCATAGACGCAGTGGCCACCGGTCGCCCGATTCGCCTCGTCGACCGCGCGCTGCACCGCGCGGACGCGTTCGCGAAACGGCGCGCTCGCCTGATCCGCGAGCCCGTGATCGTCCTTGACGACATCGATCCCGGCGCGCGCGAGCGTTCCCGCGATGGCGGCGAGTTGCGCCGGTGCGAGCCCCTGTGGCTTCAAGCGCCGAGCAGGTGAGCGGACGGCCGTACGCGCCTGTGAGGTCGCGAATGCCGGCGATGCCGAAGCGCGGACCGCCGAAGCGAGCGGCGAAGGACGGCGGGAAATCGGCGTCGACGAGCGTCACGTCGTCGTGCAGCGACGTGTTGCCGAACAGCATGTTGAGAAGCTGGCCCGCTTCGAAGCCGGTCGTCTCGACGGCCAGTTGGATCGTGACGTCGAACGCGTCGGGGCCGGCCGGCACGACGCTCGCCACCTGCCCGACGACCTCGCGCAGCACGCGGGCATCGTCGACCACGGCGAGCGGCGCCTCGATGCTCTGCTCCAGCGCGATCGCCTGCGCACGGCCGTCGATGGCGCTGGCCGTCGAGCGCACGCGATAGACGGCGGCGATCCGGCGATCAGCGGGCGATGCGGGTTGCGTGGATGACATCGGGCCATTCTAGAGGATGTCGGGACGCGGGCGCGACGCCCCTCATCGTTTCGATCCGCCGATCCCTCTTATACTTGCCCGTAACCGCTCTGCAATCGTCAGGATCGTCGTGAACACCGGCTCGTCGGCCAGCATCACCCTGCTCTTCACCGACATCGAAGGCAGCACGCGGCTGTGGGAAGAGGAGCCGCAGCGCATGCCCGATGCGCTGGCGCGCCACGATGCACTGGCGCGCGCGGCGGTCGAGGACCATCGCGGCACCGTCGTCAAGATGATCGGCGACGGGATTCACGCAGCGTTCGACGATCCGCTCGACGCCGTTCGCGCGACGTTGCAGCTGCAGCGCGCGATCGCCGATCCGGTGGCGACCAACGGGATCGCGCTTCGCGTGCGTTGCGGACTGCACCTCGGTGCTCGGCGTGATGGAGGAAGCCGGGCGCCCGGTGCTGGAAGCGCTGGTGAAATACGTGAAGGACCGCGAGCTCCTGCTGATCCTCGACAACTGCGAGCACCTGGTGCGCGCGTGCGCCGATCTCGCGAAAGCGCTGCTGCGGTCGGGCTCCCACGTCAAGCTGATGGCGTCGAGCCGCGAATTCCTGCATGTGCCGGGCGAGACGACGTACCCGGTCCCCGCGCTCGCGCTTCCCGATCCGCAAGAGGCGATCAGCGCGCAGGCGCTGCTGCAATTCGAGGCGGTGCGCCTGTTCGTCGACCGCGCGCGCGCCGTGCAGCCGGCCTTCGAGGTGACGACCGCAAATGCGCCGTCGCTCGCTGCCATCTGCCGGCGTTTGGACGGCATTCCGCTCGCGATCGAGCTCGCCGCGGCGCGCGTACGTTCGCTCTCCGTCGACATGATCGCCGAGCGCCTCGGCGATCGCTTTCGCCTGCTGACGCAGGGAAGTCGCACCGATCTGCCACGCCAGCAAACGCTGCGCGCGCTGATCGACTGGAGCTTCGACCTTCTCGACGCGTCCGAACAGGCGTTGTTCGAGCGGCTCGCCGTCTTCGCCGGCGGCTTCACGCTGGAAGCCGCCGAAGCGGTCGGCGCGGAGGGAGCGATCGATGCATCGAACGTGCTCGATCTCCTTGCAGCGCTTGTCGACAAATCGCTGGTCGAGCTCGGCGCCGGCGGCGGCCGCTACCGGATGCTCGAGACCGTCCGCCAGTACGCGCAGGAAAAGCTCGATCTCTCCGCCGCGGGCACCGGCGCGCGCGAGCGGCATCTCGATTTCTACCTGGCGCTCGCGGAGAAGGCGGCGCCGGAGCTCTGGGGACCGGAGCAAGGCAAGTGGCTCGCGCGGCTCGATCTCGAGCGCGAGAATTTTCTCTCCGCGCATGCATGGTGTGACCACGCGCGAGACGGCGGCGTGCGCGGGCTGCGGCTCGTCTATGCGCTGCAGCTCTACTGGCAGGCGCGATTCAAGGAGATCGGCTAGCGCACACCGGCCGATGAGGTCGCGTTGTAGGCGGCCACCGGGTTCGCGTCGCGGCGGCCAACAAGGGCGCTGCGATCCACTACAATATATTCGCCGCATCGAGCCGAGGACAGGATCATGAACACCCACGACGAGCTTCTGAGCACGATCACCAAGCTGACCGCACCGGGAAAGGGCATCGTCGCCGCCGACGAGAGCACGCCGACGATCACCAAGCGCTTCACCGCGGTCGGCATCGACTCGACCGCGGAAACGCGCCGCGCCTACCGGACGCTGCTGTTCACCACGCCCGGCGCCGAGCAGTATCTGGCGGGCGTGATCCTGTTCGAGGAAACACTGGACCAGAAGGACGACAGCGGCACGCTCTTGCCGGATCTGCTCGCGCACCGCGGCATCGTGCCCGGCATCAAGGTGGACAAGGGGACGGTTGCGCTCCCGAACGCCGACGGCGATCTCATCACGCAGGGTCTCGACGGCCTCGGCGACCGCCTCAAGGCCTACAAGTCGAAGGGCGCGCGCTTCGCGAAGTGGCGCGAGGTCTATGCAATCACCGACCGCAATCCGACGTGGCTCGGGATCGAGGCGAATGCCGAGGTGCTCGCGCGTTACGCCGCCATCTGCCAGAGCGAAGGCATCGTGCCGATCGTCGAGCCCGAGGTGCTGATCGACGGCGCGCACACGCTCGAGCGCTGCCGCGATGTCTCCGACGCGGTGCTGCACATGGTGTTCCACGCGCTGCACCGGCACAAGGTGCTGCTCGAAGGCATGGTGCTGAAGCCCAGCATGGTGCTGCCCGGCAAGGAGACCCCGCCGAAGGCTTCACCCGAGGTCGTCGCGCGCGCAACGCTCGAGGTGCTGAAGCGCAACGTGCCGGCGGCGGTGCCGACGATCAACTTCCTCTCCGGCGGCCAGGCGCCGGTTGAGGCGACCGCCAACCTCAATGCGATGAACGCGATGGCGCGACACGCGCCGTGGGTGCTGTCGTTTTCCTATGCGCGCGCGCTGCAGGACGGCCCGATGCGCCTGTGGTCGGGTCGCGCCGAGAACGTGCGCGCCGCGCAGGATGCGTTCCACAAGCGGCTCAAGATGAACAGCCTCGCGCGCGCGGGCACGTGGAGCGAAGCGCTGGAGAAGTAACGACGCTTCTATCGCGGCGGGTGCTTCCCGGGGTGGTTAATCCGCAGCAGGCGACTCTTTTCCTTTGCGAACTCCGCCGCCATCGCGACGCGCTGCTGGTCGCTGAAATGGTTGCCGAGATCGTCGAAGATGTCGCTTTCCTCCTCCTTGATGTGATGCTCGAGGAGTTCCTTCACGACGGTCGCGTGCGCCTTCCAGCCATCGGTTCCGGCGATTCCCGGCTTGGACATCCGCTCCAGCAGCGCGTCGACCAGGCTGTGCTCGACGAAGCCTTCGTTTCCAAGATCCCGCGATTCCTGGGCTTTCGCCTTGGTGAGCGGCACGTAGACCACCTGCTCTTCGGCGCGCGCGTGCGCGGTCAGGAAAGGCTTGAGCGAGTGGAAGTAGGACATCCGTTTCTCGGCGGTGCGCGCGTCCGCCATGTCGCGCGCCAGCGACAGGATCTCTTCATGGTCCTCGTGCAGCACCGAGCGAATGTCGCCCTTGCCCTCCACACCCAGATACGTCTTGACGGTCTCGATCACTGACATGGTATTGACCTCATTGGCGACAAAGAATCCCCGCGGCATTGAGACTCAACGCCGATCGCAGGGAACGATGGATGCGTTACCTGCTGTTCTTCCTGGCCATCTGCTTCGCATCGCCGTAGGCCTTTTGCGTCTTGCCGATGGCCTGGTTGGCGTCGCCGCGCGCTTCGAGGTCCTTGTTGCCCACTGCCCTGCCGGTGACCTCCTGCATCTTGCCCTTCGCCCGCTTGAGACTGCCCTTGACTTGATCCTTGTTCATCGCTCGCTCCTCAGGTTTCGCGAGGCACGTGGCGCCTTCGCACGGAGCGCACTTTGCCGCGAACGGCGACCCTCGCCATTCGGACGATTGCTGATTTCGCGTAGGAGAATGGCGCTATCGCCGGAGGGCGGCGATGGTCGTCAGTGTCGACCGCGACTGTGACCGTCAACCAACGACCGGACGCCGCCTCACCCCGCCCGCACCTTGAACCCGCCCTGCTCGTCGAGCACGAAGCGTCCATCGGCGACTTCGCGTATCCACCTGCACGTGCGCGCGAGCCCGCCGAACGAGAAGAGGTGAATGCCGAAGTTGTCGATCTCGCGGGCAACGCCGGCGGCGGCCACCGCACGGACGACTTTCTCCGGGCCACGCTCGCCCACGAGCTGCGCGAACGCGGACGGATGCGCCGTCAGCGTGCGAATCGACGCGCCGACGCCGCAGCGGATCGCATACTTGACGAGCGTGGACAGCTTGGCCGGGCCGGCGCAGCCGACGATCAGTCGCGCCGTGACGCCGTCCGCGCGCAGCCCGCGCGCCCACGTGAGGAACGGCGCCGCATCGAACAGGAACTGCGTGAGGAACGCGAGCTCGAGCCCATGTTGTGCTGCGTACCGGACCTTGCCCGTCTCGGCCTTCCACAGCTCGTCCATCGAGACTGTCGGATGGCCCTCGGGATGGCCCGCCACCACGACGCGGCGGATGCCGCGCTCGGTGAGCGCGCCGCTACGCAGAGCGGCGAGCGTCGAATGAAAGGGACCGGCCGGCTTCGCGATGTCGCCGGCGATCAGCAGCACGCGCTGCACCTCCGCCTGCGCGAAAAGGTCGGTCGCGACCTCCTCCAGCGCCAGGACGTCGGCGAACTGACGCACCGCGATGTGCGGCACCGGCTCGAAGCCCGCCTCGCGGATCGCCACGCACGTCTGCACGGTCTGGCGCATCGTCTGCCCGGGCAGAAAGCTCGCGTACACGTCGGTGCCGGGCGGGAGCAGCGAACGGCACGCGACGAGGTCGTCGGTGTCGCGCCAGGTCATCTCGACCGAGGCCACCCGCGCGAGCGCGACGATGGCCTCGTGCAGCACCGCGAGCGGGGAGCGGGCGCTACGCGGCGAAGCGTTGCCGGGAGATGACGTAGGACTCATTCTGGAACCACAGTGCGCCATGATTTTGCAGCACCTCGCGCGTGTGGTCGAGATACCGTCCGTCGGCCATCACCGCTTCGAGCCGCTCGTCGTCGATCTGCGCCACGTAGATGGCGGCGTTCCACGCGGCGAGCAGCGTCGAGGTGCCGATCGCCGCGCTCAACTCCTGCGGCAGCGTGTGCATCTTGTAGCGAAAGCGCGCGCGCTGATCGGAATAGGCGTTGAAGTTGAGGCCGCGCCCCTCTGCACCAAGAGCGTGCTTGGTCGCCTCTCAGCAGCTGGTGACGGTCCATCGTGAAGGGATCCTCGCCGGGCCACACGCGCTGGATGATCTCGAGGCCCGGATCGCGGCCGCACGAGTGGATGCCGACGAGACGCCCGCCGGGGCCGAGCGCACGCGCGAGCGGTGCCACGACCTTCGCGGCCTTGAACTCGACCGGCGCGCGCGCGCGGTACGGCTGCGACGCGATCACCAGATCGAAATCGGCGCGCACGGCACCTTGCTTGGGCCGGACCGCATCAAGGAGCAGCTTGTGGTCGTCGCGGTAGATCACGAGCACCACGGGACGCTCGTAGACCGGATTGCCGCTCGCCTTGCTGATCTTCGCGGTCCAGTTCTGCGCGAGGAAGGGCTGCAGGTCGGTGATCTGGCGCTCGAACTGTCCCGCGGTGCCGCCGTAGAGCGCCAGCTCGTGCCACACGAGACCGCTCGCGGCGGCGAGCGAGTTCGGCCGCAGCCACGGCGACTCCGAGTAATACATGTTGGTCATCACGAGCACGGTGGACGGGTGCTCGTAGAAGCGGTCGGCCATTTTCTCGAGGGCGAGGCGGACGTCCTCGAGGCTGATCTCCTTGCCGACGATGTAGAACGGGACGGTCGGGAAGCGGTCGTGCATCGAGCGCATCACGCGCGCGAGGATCGTGCCGTCGCCGACACCCGCATCGAACATCCGCAGCGCCGGCGGCCGCGGCCGCAGATTGGCGAGCTCCATCTCGATGCGCTGCGCGACTACCCACTTCTCGGTGCAGGTGCTGACGAACAGCAGATATTTCTGGCGGTTGTCGTAGAAACGGAAGCGGCCTTCGCTGTCGTCGCCGGGGGACGACGTCGGGCGCGCGCCGCGAAGATGCGATTCCGGGCGGACGGACGCGGATCGACGCGTTGTCTACGGCGCCAGGCGATTCGTCGTCATCGAGCGCATCGCCGATGAACGCCTGCACGCGATCGTTCGTTTGCGTCGTGATGCGGCCGCCCGAGCGCAGACGCGAGACGAACTTGCCGTCGTTGACCACGCGCCGCCCGAACGTGCTTTCCGCCATCCCGGTGCGCCGGCAGTAGGCGACGATGGCGGCGAGCAGCGGGTCCGTGCTCGCGCGACGGTCCGAGATATCCTTGTCCATGGGCTCCTCCGCAGGAGTCCATTAGAGCGCCGAATGCTGCCCACTGCAACCGTGGGCAGTATTCATGGGACGCATCCCACTTGATAGCAATCATCTCAGCGCGGGGTCCGAGGAAAGTTATGCTGCGCGCGATGACGCGCGCGCTCGTGACCCAATCGCCCCCGGTCACCCGATGGCGCTCGCTGCGTCCAGCGTGCGCCGCGCCTCGCCATCCAGGACCAACTCCACACCAGCGATGAGCTCCTCGAGTTGTTCGAGCGTGGTGGCCGACGCGATCGGCGCGGTCACGCCGGGTTGCGCAATCGCCCACGCCAGCGCGACTTGCGCGGGCGTTGCGGCAAGGCTGCTGCGCGACCTCGTCGAGCGCCGCGAGGATCTTCTTTCCTCGCGGGTTCAGGTATTTCTTCATGCCGCCGCCGCGGGGGCTCTTGCCGTAATCCTGTTCGGAGCGGTACTTGCCGGTCAGGAACCCGGCAGCGAGCGAGTAATAGGTGATCACGCCGATGCCTTCGGCAGCGCACAATCGCGCGAGCGGCCCCTCGAACGTGTCCCGATCGTAGAGGTTGTATTGCGGCTGCAGCGTCTCATAGCGCGGCAGCCGGTGGCGCCGGCTCGTCTCCAGCGCCTCCGCGAGTCGCTCGGCGGTCAGGTTGGACGCACCGATCGCCTTCACCTTGCCCTGCTGGATCAATCGCGCGTAGGCATCGAGCGTTTCCTCGAGCGGCGTTTCCGGGTCGTCCCAGTGCGACTGGTAGAGATCGATCGCGTCCACCTGCAGGCGCCGCAGCGATTGCTCGACCTCCTCGATGATGTAGTCGCGCCGCAGGCACTTCTTGCCGAGACCCATGTCGGACCCGACCTTGGTCGCGATCACGACGTCGTCGTGGCGACCGCGTTTTGCGATCCAGCGTCCGATGATCGCCTCGGATTCGCCCCCTTGGTGGCCGGGCACCCAGCGCGAATAGGAATCCGCGGTGTCGATCAGGTTGAAGCCGGCATCGACGAACGCGTCGAGCAGGCGAAAGGAGGTGGCCTCGTCGGCCGTCCACCCGAACACGTTGCCACCGAAGGCGAAGGGGGCGACGGAAAGACCCGTGCGACCCAGGGGACGCTTTTGCATGGTTGTAACCTCAGATCAGCGCTTCGAGCCCTTGCGATCGGGCAGGTCCAGCAGCATGAAGATCGCCGGCAGTCTCGTGAACGGTCGCGAGAATCGCGCGCTTCTCTCCACGGCGTTCGGTCGGGGCTCTACCCATCATTGCATATCCCGTGCAAAATCGTTGCTGCCGTAGCGCGATCGCGTTGCGACCAGCCGGAGCGTGTCGTCCAATTTCCTAGCGCAGCGCCCTCACTCCCTTCGCGTACACCTCGTCGAAGATTCCCTCCAGCCCCGCATGCGTGCCGCGCAGCCGGTCGACGACGTCCTTCGCCCACTCGAGGTACTCGCGCTTCCGCTCCAGCGTCCAGTTCGCCGGGGGTGCCGCGACCATGTCGTAGACGTTGCAGACCTTGTCAGCGAGCTTCACGAGCTTGGCGCGCTCGGACAGCATCGGCGCATTCACGACCTGCAGCCGCTTGCGCTCCGCCTTGTCCAGGTTCTTGTCGTCGGTCACTTCGAGAACGACGGAGGTGATCATCTCGCCGAAGTGCACGCGCAACTCGTCGGCGGTGGTGTTGGTGTCCTCGATCGTGTCGTGCAGGAGCGCGGCGCAGAGGACGGCGACGTCGTCGACCCCTTCGCGCTTGAGCAGGCTCGCGAGCGCGATCGGGTGATTGATGTAGGGCGAGGCCTCGGCGTCCTTGCGGCGCTGGTTGCGATGCTTGTCGGCCGCGAAGGCGACGGCTTCGAGCAAGAGCGCTTGAGGGTCGGGGTGCATGGGGTTCTCGGATAGGGCGAGGATAGCTTGTGAGCCCGCGCTGCGCCATCCGACAGCAGTAGGGCGTCCCGCATTGATCGCCGTCAAACCGGTCCCCTGAAATTGGGACCGTAATAGTGACTTGGTTCTGGCGCCGGACTTCGTCAAACAGGACTCGGTCCGGCCTTGCAAGGACCGCTGACCAATCTCCCGGGCTGACCGTCATGACCACCCTGTTCGATCCCATTCGTATCGGCGACCTCGACCTCGCCAATCGCATCGTCATGGCGCCACTGACCCGCAACCGCGCCGCGTCCGGGCAAGTGCCGTCCGACCTCGCCGTCGAGTACTACCGGCAGCGCGCGAGCGCCGGGCTGATCATCACCGAAGCGTCTCAGATCAGTCCCGAGGGGCAGGGCTATCTCGACACGCCGGGCATCTACAACACCAACCAGGTCGCCGGGTGGCGGCGCGTCACCGACGCCGTGCATGCGCAGGGCGGCCACATCGTGGTGCAACTGTGGCACGTTGGCCGCATCTCGCACGTCTCGCTGCAGCCGAACGGCGCGGCGCCGGTGTCGTCGACCGCGCGGCGCGCCGAGACGAAGACCTTCACCCGCGACGGCTTCGTCCCCGTGTCGACACCGCGCGCGCTCACCACCGCGGAGATCCCCGCCGTGGTCGCGAACTACCGGAATGCTGCGCAGCGCGCGATGCGAGGCGGGCTTCGATGGCGTCGAGGTGCATGGCGCGAACGGGTATCTGATCGAGCAGTTCCTGCGCGACAGCATCAACGACCGCGTCGACGAATATGGCGGCGCGATCGCCAACCGCGTGCGACTGCTGGTCGAGGTGATGCAGGCCGTTGCCGGGGCGATCGGCGGCGGCCGCACCGGGCTGCGCCTGTCGCCGGTGACGCCGTCCAACGACGCCGGACAGGACAGCGACCCGCAGGCGCTGTTCGAATACGCGGTGGCGCAACTTGCGCCGCTGGGGCTCGCGTTCATCGAGGTGGTCGAAGGTGCGACCGCCGGCGCGCGCGACTTCGCATCGTTCGACTATGCCGCGCTGCGGAACCGATTCGACGGCGCCTGGATCGTCAACAACGGCTACCAGCGCAAGATGGCCATGGACGCCGTGGCTTCGGGCGCGGCCGACCTCGTGTCGTTCGGGCGGCCGTTCATCAGCAACCCGGATCTCGTGCGCCGCCTGCGCGAGAACGCCCCGCTCGCGCCGCTCGATCCGGGCACGCTCTATGGCGGTGGCGCCAAGGGCTACATCGACTACCCGACGCTCGACGAGCTCGCGGTAGCTTAATACGCAGGGCCGCCCGCGACGTGCGTCGCCGCGCCCTGTCCACCGTTCGGAGGACACCCGAATGATCAAGTTGAACGTGAACGGTCGCATTCGCACCGTCGACGTCGAGCCCGAGATGCCGTTGCTCTGGGTGCTGCGCGATCCACCTCGACCTTCCTGGAACCAAGTACGGCTGCGGCATCGCCGCCTGCGGCGCCTGCACGGTGCACGTCGACGGCGAGCCGGTGCGGTCCTGCGCGCTGCCCGTCTCGGCTGCGGTCGGCAAGAAGATCGTGACCATCGAGGGCCTGGCGGCCAAGGGCCTGCACCCGGTCCAGCAGGCGTGGATCGAGCAACGAGGTGCCTCAGTGCGGCTATTGCCAGACCGGCATGATCATGTCGGCGGTCGCGCTGCTCGCGAAGAACCCGAAGCCAAGCGACGCGGACATCGACGCGACGATGACCAACCTGTGCCGCTGCGGCAGCTATCCGCGCGTGCGCAAGGCGATTCACGCGCTCGCCGACAATCCTGCTGTGGCTGCGGCCGACACGACCCGTGGAGAGCGGCCATGACGATCGCACTGTCGCGTCGCGAATTTCTCAAGGTCACATCCGCCGTGGGCGGCGGTCTTGCGCTCGAATTCCGGTTTCCCGCTTGCGTCGGCGGCCACTGCCGGCGCCGCACCTGTCGAAGTCAACGCGTGGATCGTCATCTACCCGGACGACCGCGTCGTCATTCGCATCGCCCGCTCGGAGATGGGCCAGGGCACGTATACGGCACTCGCGCAGCTCGTTGCCGAGGAACTCGACTGCGACTGGAAGAACGTGAGCGCCGAGTTCGCCTCGCCCAACGAGCACATCCGGCGCAACCGCATCTGGGGCTCGATGTCCACCGGCGGCAGCCAGGGCGTGCGCTCGTCGCAGGACTACGTGCGCCAGGCGGGCGCCGCCGCGCGCCAGATGCTGGTCGCGGCTGCGGCGGCACGGTGGAAAGTGCCCGATGCCGAGTGCGCGGCCTCCAGCGGAATCGTCACGCACCGACCGACCGGCCGGAAGCTTCGCTACGGTGAGGTGGCCGCCGCCGCCTCGAAGCTCACGCCGCCGAAGAACGTCGCGCTGCGCGATCCCGACGGACTGGAAGATCGCCGGCAAGCCGCTGCACCGTCTCGACATTCCCGACAAGGTGCGGGGCAAGCCGGTGTTCGGCGTGGACGTCACGCTGCCTGGAATGCTGCACGCGTCGATCGCGCAGTGCCCGGTGTTCGGCGGCAAGGTGATCAGCGTCGACGACCGCGCGGCACTTGAGCATGCGCGGCGTGAAGAAGGTCGTTCGCGAGGAAGAGTTCGTGGCGGTCGTGGCCGACAACTGGTGGCGCGCCAACGAGGCTGCTGAAGAAGCTGAAGATCGAATGGGATTTGGGCGGCACGGGAGCACGCCGACAACGACACCATCGCGGGGATGCTGCGCGAGGGACTCGCCGATCCGAATCTGCCGCAGGCGCGCAAGGTCGGCGACGCGCAGGCCGCACTTGCCGACCGCGAACAAGGTCGTCGAGGCCGAATACCGCTCGCCGTACCTCAATCACGCGACGATGGAGCCGCAGACCTGCACGGCGTGGCTCAAGCCGGAAGGCTTCCTGGAAGTGTGGACGTCGACGCAGAACGGGGAAGCGTCGATGGCGGCCGCGGCCGAGACGGCCGGCCTGCCGCTCGAGAAGGTCGAGGTCCACAAGATGATGCTGGGCGGCGGTTTCGGCCGCCGTGGCGGCCCGCAGGACTTCGTCCGGCAGGGCGTGGCGATCGCCAAGGCAATGCCCGGCGTGCCGGTGAAGATGATGTGGTCGCGCGAGGAGGACATGCAGCACGACTTCTATCGCCCGGCGAGCATCGTGCGGATGAAGGCGGGACTCGACGCACAGGGCAAGGTCGTCGCCATGCATACGACGATCGCGTGCCCGTCGATTCTCAAGGTGCTGCTGCGCCGCGACACCCACCAAGGATGGCATCGACTTCACCGCGGTGCGCACGTTCAGCGACATGCCGTACACCATCGCGAACCAGCAGGTGAACTACGCGATGCGCAACGGCCATGTGCCGGTGGGCTTCTGGCGCGCGCCGGGACAGCAGAACTCCTTCTACCGCGAGTGCTTCGTCGACGAGCTCGCACACGCGGCGGGCAAGGACCCCGTCGAGTTCCGGCTCGCGATGCTGAAGGAAGGCGACAAGAACCGCCTCGTGCTCGAAGCGGTGGCAAAGGCCGCCGGTTGGGGCTCTCCGCTACCCGCGGGCGTGCATCGCGGTGTCGCCGTCTCCGACGGCTTCGGCAGCTATTCGGCGATGGTGGCGGAAGTGTCGGTCAGCACGACCGGCGTGCCCAAAGTGCACCGCATCGTCGTCGCCATCGACTCGGGTTACGTGGTCAATCCCGACACCTGCCGCGCCCAGGCCGAGAGTAACGTCGTCTACGGCCTCGGCAGCATCTTGTACCAGGAGATCAACGTCAAGGACGGGCGCGTCGTCGAATCCAACTTCCACGACTTCCCGTTGCCGCGGATCGACGAGATGCCAAAGGTCGAGACGGTGCTCGTGCCGACGGGCGGATTCTGGGGCGGCCAAGGCGAGCCGGCCATCCTTCCGCTGACACCCGCGGTCTGCAACGCGATCTTCGCCGCGACGGGCAAGCGTGTACGCTCGCTGCCGCTCAAGAACCTGGATCTGCGCGGCGCGTGAGCGGTTCGCCGTCACGACGGAGGAGTGAACCATGACTCTTTGCATCACGTCGACGGCCTTCGCTCACGAAGGCGCGATTCCGTCGATCCATACCTGCGAAGGCCGGGACGTTTCTCCACCACTTGCGTGGAAAGACATCCCCGCGGGGGCAAGAAGCCTCGCGCTGATCGTCGACGACCCCGATGCTCCGGACCCCGCTGCGCCGAAGATGACGTGGGTGCATTGGGTGCTCTACAACATTCCGACGACGGCGAGCGGCCTGCCCGAAGCAGTCAATCCGGATGCGCTGCCGCCCGGCACGCACGGTGGTCGCAACGATTGGGGCCGCACCGGCTATGGCGGGCCCTGCCCGCCCGTGGGCCGGCATCGCTATTTTCACAAGCTCTATGCGCTCGACATCCTGCTGCCGGACCTCAAGCGCCCGGAAAAGAAGACGTTGGAGAAGGCGATGCACGGGCACGTCCTCGCGCAGGCGGAGCTGATCGGCACGTACCAGAAGCTCAGGTAGGCGAGCGCGATTCGGAGAGACGCCAGGCGGGCAGCGTTGCGCTATGCTCCACGGCGTGAGCGCCGAGGTCATCCCTGATCGGGCTGCCTGGCGCAGGCCGCTCCCACCCAAGGCGGCAGAAACGACAAGCCCACGAGGCCTGGAGGAACGACGAGTGAGCCAGTATCCCCCGCTTAAACTGCACGTCCCCGAGCCGACCGGACGCCCGGGACGCGAAACCGATTTCTCGTACCTCAACCTGTCGCCCGCCGGCGCGGTGCGGCGGCCGGCCGTCGACACGCGGCCGCTGGAGACCGTCGATGTCGCCGACGCGCTGGTCCGCGTTCTCGACGACGACGGGCGCGCCGTCGGTCCCTGGGATCCGAAGGCCGACCCGCAGCTGCTGCTCTCCGGGCTGCGCGCGATGCTGAAGACGCGCTTCTTCGACGCGCGCATGCTGATCGCGCAGCGGCAGAAGAAGATCTCGTTCTACATGCAGAGCCTGGGCGAGGAGGCGGTCAGCGTCGGACAGGCACTCGCCCTCGAGCCCGGACGACATGTGCTTTCCGACCTATCGCCAGCAGGGCATTCTCATTGCGCGCGGCTACGGCCTCGTCGACATGATGTGCCAGATCCTCTCGAACGACCACGACCCGGTCAAGGGGCGCCAGATGCCGGTGATGTACTCGTCGCGCAAGTACGGCTTCTTCTCGGTTTCGGGCAACCTCGGCACGCAATACATTCAGGCAGTGGGCTGGGCGCATGGCGTCGGCGATCAAGGGCGACACGCGCATCGCCTCGGCGTGGATCGGAGACGGCTCAACGGCGGAGGCCGACTTCCACAGCGCGCTCACGTTCGCCGCGGTGTACCGCGCGCCGGTCATCCTCAACATCGTCAACAACCAGTGGGCGATTTCGTCGTTCCAGGGCATCGCGGGCGGCGAGGTCGCGACCTTCGCCGGGCGCGGTGTCGGCAATGGCATCGCTTCGCTGCGCGTCGACGGCAACGACTTCCTGGCGGTGCTCGCGACCTCGCGCTGGGCCGCGGAGCGCGCGCGTCGCGGGCTCGGGCCGACGCTCATCGAGTGGATCACCTACCGCGGCGGCGCCCATTCCACGTCGGACGATCCGTCGAAGTACCGGCCGGCGGACGACTGGAAGCGCTTTCCGCTGGGCGACCCCGTCGCAGCGGCTGAAGAAGCATCTGGTCGCCATCGGTGCATTGACCGAGGACGACCACGCGCGCATGCAGAAGGAGGTGGAGGAGGAAGTGGTCGCGGCGCAGAAGGAGGCCGAGAGCTACGGCAGCCTCGCGTCCGGCCACGTGCACGACGCGTCGACGATGTTCGAGGACGTCTACAAGGACATGCCGGAGCATCTGAAGCGGCAGCGCGACGCAGGCGGGAACGTGACGATGGCCTCGATGACGATGATCCAGGCGATCCGCTCGGCGATGGACGTGATGCTCGGGCGCGACGACAACGTCGTGGTGTTCGGCCAGGACGTGGGCTTCTTCGGCGGCGTGTTCCGCTGCACCGACGGCTTGCAGACGAAGTACGGCACGTCGCGCGTGTTCGACACGCCGATCGCCGAGGGCGGCATCGTCGGCATCGCGGTCGGCATGGGCGCGTACGGACTGCGCCCGGTCGCGGAGATCCAGTTCGCCGACTACTTCTATCCCGCCTACGACCAGATCGTGTCGGAGGCCGCGCGCATGCGCTATCGCTCGGCCGGCGACTTCACCGCGCCGATCACCGTGCGCATGCCGTGCGGCGGCGGCATCTACGGCGGGCAGACGCACAGCCAGAGCCCCGAGGCGCTGTTGACGCACGTCTGCGGCCTGCGCACGGTGATGCCGTCCAATCCGTACGACGCCAAGGGGCTGCTCATCGCGTCGATCGAATGCGACGACCCGGTGATCTTTCTCGAGCCCAAGCGCATCTACAACGGCCCGTTCGACGGGCACCACGAGAAACCGGTCGTGCCGTGGACCGGCTTGCCGCAGGCCGAAGTCCCCGACGGCTACTACACGGTGCCGCTCGAATCGGCGGCGACGTTCCGCCCGGGCACGGCGCTGACCGTGCTCACCTACGGCACGATGGTGTGGGTGCCGGACGCGGCGGCGCGCGAGACCGGCATTGACGCGGAGATCATCGATCTGCGCAGCCTCTGGCCGATGGATCTCGACACCGTCGCCAATTCGGTGAAGAAGACCGGCCGCTGCGTGATCGTCCACGAGGCCACGCGCACGAGCGGCTTCGGCGCGGAGCTCGCGGCGCTGGTGCAGGAGCATTGCTTCTTCCACCTGGAGGCGCCGATCGAGCGCGTCACCGGATGGGACACGCCGTATCCGCACGCGCAGGAGTGGGCGTATTTTCCCGGGCCTGATCGTGTCGGCGCCGCGTTCCGGCGCGTGATGGAGCATAAATGAACCCCCACGCTCACTCAGTTCGCTGCCCCCCGAGGGGGCGCAGCAGTGCCCTTCGGGCGGCCGTGCGGGCACTGCGATGAGCATCCACATCGTGAAGGTGCCGGACATCGGCGAAGGCATCGCCGAGGTCGAGCTCGTCGAGTGGTACGTCAATGCGGGCGACACGATCCGCGCGGACCAGACCGTCGCCGACCTGATGACGGACAAGGCGACCGTCGAAGTTCCGTCGCCGGTGTCGGGTCGCGTGATCGCGCTGGGCGCCAAGGCCGGCGACAAGCTCGCCGTCGGCAGCGAATTGATCCGGCTCGAAGTGGATGGCGGGGGCGCCGATGTTGCGAAGACCGCGGCGGCGCCACCCGCGGCCACGGGACCGGTCACGCCGAAGGCCACCGCGACGGCTCCTGCCGCCGCTGTTGCCAGCACTCCTGCCGCGGCCGCACCGCCATCGACCGCGCAGTCATCAACGATCAAGCCCCTTGCCTCGCCGTCGGTGCGCCGCCACGCGCGCGAGCTGGAAATCGACCTCGGCCGCGTGCAGGGGAGCGGGCCCGACGGACGGATCGTGCACGAGGATCTCGAACGCTACGCGAAGGGCGGCACCGCGAAACCCGAACGCGCGCCGCGCTACGCCGAGCGCAACGACGAGCACGCGGTGGCCGTGATCGGGCTGCGCCGGCAGATCGCGCTGCGCATGCGCGAAGCGCTGCGCATCCCGCACTTCACCTACGTCGAGGAAGTCGACGTCACCGAGCTCGAGGCGCTGCGCGCGCAGCTCAACGACGAGCACGGCAAGGAACGCGGGCGGCTCACGGTGCTGCCGTTCCTGATGCGCGCGATCGTGCTCGCGATGCCCAGGTTCCCGCAGATGAACGCGCGCTTCGACGATGAGAAGGGCATCGTGACGCGTTACGGCGCCGTGCATCTCGGCGTGGCCACGCAGACCGAAAGCGGGCTCATGGTCCCGGTGGTGCGCCACGCCGAAGCGCGCGACGTGTGGTCCTGTGCCGCCGAGGTCGTGCGGCTGGCCGAAGCCGCGCGCACGGGCAAGGCGACGCGCGACGAGCTGTCAGGCTCGACGATCACGATCACGAGCCTGGGGCCGCTGGGCGGCATCGTCACCACGCCGGTGATCAACACGCCGGAAGTCGCGATCGTCGGCGTCAACCGCATCGTCGAGCGGCCCGTCATCCGCGCGGGGGCGATCGTGCCGCGCAAGATGATGAACCTGTCGTCGTCGTTCGATCACCGCGTGATCGACGGCCAGCACGCCGCCGAGTTCGTGCAGGCGCTGCGGCGCTCCCTCGAGTGCCCCGCGCTGCTGTTCGTGGATTAGGGCCTGTTCACACTATGGACGCAAACGCGAACGGGCGGCATGGGCGCCAGTCAAGGCGCCTCATTTGCCAAATGAGGAAGCGAAGACTGGGCGTCTTCGCGAGGAGGGCAACGCAGAGTGGCGTCCCATGATGCCCGTTCCCTTCGGGTGGCTGCCGAAAACGCCCATCACTGCGTTGCGAAGTCTTGCCGGGTGCTCGACCCGCCTTCGCCTCCGCGCCTTGCGCTGAGCGTTTTCGGCCGTGCAACGCGTATGTGCCCATAGTGTGAACAGGCCCTAACCTACTTCTTGAACGAGACGTCCTCGATCAACACCTTGTAGGCGTAGCCCGAGCCCAGGTCCACGTCCGTCTTGACGGTGCCCTTGGCGATGACGACGTCGCCTACCTTGGGCTCGTCCTTGCTGGTCGCCAGGAGGTCGTTGCTGCCATCCGCCGCCGACCCCGATCCGTCGCGCAGGTGAACCCAGTTCTTGCCCATGATTCCCGCGTTGACCTTCACGACCTTCGCGCGGATGACGACTTCCTTGCCCTTGAGCGTGACGCGGTCGGCGTAGACCTGGCCGACCGTTCGCGCATTGGCGCCCTCGGCCTTCGCGACTTTCACGTCCGCCACAGCGGGCACCTTGGCGACGCCGGCGTGAATCGCGTCCGCGGGCGGCGCGCCCGAAGCCTTGGGCATGTCACCGGCCGCCCACGCGATCGGGACGGCAAGCGTTGCAACGACTGCTATGAACAGGTTTTTCATGGTCGGATCCGTAGGAGCGTTATCGGGGGCGAAAACGATCGCCGGCGCATCTGCGACTATCCCACGGATTCCAGAAATTAATTTGATGCAGATCGAAGAGACGTCGATCGCCTCGCCGGCGTGCACCGAAGCGCGTCACGTTCGGCGCACCGTGAATATTCGCGCTTTTGCCCCATGAATGCGCACGTGACCGAGCGCAATGTAGGCTGCAATCATCGGATCGTACTCGTTTCGGGGAAATCCGATGGCAACCGACGATCTCGAACCCACGGGCATTTTCATCGCCAGGCGCCAGCCGCAAACGGCGCCCGCAACGGTTAGCGCACCGGCATCCGTCGAGCTCGTCGGGCACGTCAAATTCGTGGAACGCAACGCACCGACGAATGTCGACGGCTTGCGGGCGCTGCTCAAGCTGCGCGATCTGCCCGGAGTGACGGTCGTCGTCATCGCTACGCAATTGCGATTGCAGGCGCTGCTCGAATCCGCGCTCACGAGCGGCAACCTCATCGCCTGCATGGGGACGCGGATCGCCCGTCCGCCTGCCGCATCGGGTCGCACGCGGGCGGCGGATGTCTACGCGATCGACGGCATCATCCTGTATTCATCTTCATAGCGAACAATCGGCCCTGATTCTTTCCAGTGAGGCGACACCTGCGCGTCGGGACCGCACAAAAGACAACCCCGCCGTCCCTTTCGGGGCGACGGGGCCTGATGCTTCCGCGCGGACCAGCTGCCGTCCGGCGGTACGCCGATCGCGATGCAGCCGATCGTTACTTCTCCGGCATCACGGTGAGCTTGCTGTTGACCGAGCGCACGCCTTCGGTTTCACGCGCAACCGCCACCGCGCGGTTGGCTTCTTCCTGGCTGCGGACCGAGCCGCTCAGGTACACGATGCCATCCTTGTCGGTGTCGACGCGGACGTTCGCCAGGCTGCCGAGATGTTCGCCGGCCAGCTTGGCCTTGACCTTGGTCGTGATCACCGAGTCCTTCACATACGCGTTCGCATTCGAGCGGTCCGCGTCGGCGTCAGCGGCATAGGCCGCCATCGGCGCCACTACCGTCCCCACCACGAAACAGGCTGCCGCGACTGTCGCGAATTTACGGATCATGTTCATCTCTCCACTTTTCGACGGCGGAAATTCCGCCCGTCCCGAATTGTGCTTGGACGGCCCTGCAACCGATGCCGGTGTCCCAGGGAAACCGGGTGTAGGAAATCGCCTGATAAATCAGGCCGGAAAGGGTGCGCCCGCGGCCGATCCGCATTATTCTGTGGTCCTTCGTCAATCGAGGACAACGTTCATGGCCCGACACGTCCTGGCGGTTGCCTTGCTGGCACTCTTCGCCACGACGGCGCACGCGCAGAACAAGTGCGCGGCAACCGGGGTGATGGCGGGCGAAAGCTTTGCCGCCGACAACTGTGCGGTCGCTTTCTACCCCAAGCAGAATAGCGTGACGCTCTGGTTCAGCGAGACTCCGATCACGCCGCGCGAGCAGGAGGCGTTCCAGGCGAGCGCGTACGTCGAGTCCACGAAGGCGGGCAAGGATCGCACGATGCTGCTCCTCGAGTTCTGCCCGGGCGGCGGCCAGGTGGCTGCGTCCGCGGACGCGATCAAGACGATCGATCTCTCGCTGAACCACGGCAAAGCCCCGGTGGTGGATGAGCAGTGGTCGCTCGACGCGCCGGCCGATTTCAAAGTCGAATCCATCGCCGGCGACGTGAAGCCCGGCGCTCGCCTGAACGGGCGGATCACTGGCGCGCGCAAGAGCGAAGGCAAGCCGTTCGCGTGGGATCTTGTGTTCGACGTGGCGTTGCCCGCGAAAGCAGCCGGCGCCGGCGCGAGCTGCGGCAAGTGAGGAGGAAGCTCGTGCACGCAAGAGCGTTGCTGCCGTGGCTCGTCGCGATGTTTGCCTGCGCGTCCGACGTGCTTGCCGCCGAGCAGGTGTGCAAGACGACGATGCTCAAGAATCCCGCGCTCACGCTCGCGGAGATGTACGCGCTGGCCGATGGCCATGCGAAGGCGTGGAAGTCCGACGCCGTCCCCGTGGAGATCAGCCACGACCTCGCTCGGACTGCTGCAGCCCAACGGCAGCTCGGCCGCCTGGCATCTGCTGTTTTACTCGGAAGCCGCGAAGAGCCACGTCGCGATCGACACGTACCGCGGCATGCTCAACTGCTTCGCCGATCCCGGGAGCGCCGGCCGCATCCCCGATCTCAAGCCGGATTTCGCCCGCGACGGCGCCAGGCTCTACGCGATCGCCAAGGAGCACGGTGCGGCGCTGCTCGCCGACGGCTATGGCGTGATGATGGGGACCGCCGCGGCGCCCGGCAGCCGCCACGCGACCTGGAACATCAACTACTACAAGGAAGGCGCCCGCGACGGCGGCCTGCTCGTGCTGATCGACGCCAACACCGGCGCGTTCGAGAAGGCGATCAAGTAGTCCCGAACAATTTCCCCGTTCCGGTGGTCAGGAATTTGCTCAACGGCACTTCTTCCTGCTTCAGGAAGCCCTGCTGCGGCAGCGTTCCCTCGCGGACCATTTCGATGATCGCGACCACCGACGCGGAGGTCGTCCACGCGATCGCCGTCTGCATGCCGCCGGCGAGATCGATCGGCCGGTAGGCGCGCACGAATTCCCGCCGCTGCAGGCGGCCATCGAGCATCCCCTCGGACGACACGTGGACATAGACGATGTCGTCGTTCACCGGCGGCTTCGCATGGGTCAGGATCTCGCCGGCGAGCTCGCGCCGCTCGCGCATCAGGAGCTCGTGGAAGAAGAAGTTCATCAGGCGCATGTGCCCGGGATAGCGCATCGTCTTGTAATCGATGTTGGGGACCTTGCCGTGGTAGGTCTCGCAGATCGTCCCGAGGCCGCCCGAGGTCGTGAACGCCTCGAGCTTGACGCCTTCCACATAGAGCGTCTCCAGCCATTCCATCGACGACACCTTCTTGCGCACGCCGTCCTCGATCACTTCGCAGTCGTTCAGGTATTCGTTGACGACCCCTTCGGGCGACCAGTTGAACGCGTAGCCCATCAATCCGGTCGGATGCTGCGGCAGCGCGCCGACGCGCAGGCGCAGCGACCGGCACTCTTCGAAGGCGGCGACCTGCGCGGCACCGACGATGCCGACAAAGCCCGGCGCGAGCCCGCATTGCGGCGCCATCAGACCGCGCGAGGTCTTGCTGAGCTCGCGTATCGCGTCGGTCGTCGGCACGTCCTCCGTGAGATCGAAGTAGTGGATGCCGCGCTCGTGCGCAGCGGCGGCGATCCGCTTGTTGATCCGGTACGGCAGGCACGACAGCACGGCGTCGAAACCCTGCGTGGCGGCGCGCACGCCGTCATCCGCGCCGACGTCCGCAGAACGCACGGTAAACGGCAGCGTCTCGTGCGGCGGGCGGCTGTCGAAGCCGGTCACGTCGAACCCACCCGCGTGAAGAAGCTTGGCGGCCAGCGTCCCCACTTTGCCCAGGCCGAGAACGGCGATTTTTTTCAACGGCACTATCGACTCCCCGAATTAGCGTGCTTTTTCCATTGAAGCCATCACCCGCTCGATGCGCTGCCGATCCTGCGCGGTCGCCACGCCGGGCTGCGCGCACCACGCGAGCAGGCGCTCGGCCGGCGTATTGGCGGCAGTCTTGGTGGCGTCCTGGAAGCGGTCGCGCAGTTTTTTCACCTGCAGCGCGAGCCGCAGCGCCTGCAGCTCCGGCGGAATATCGAGGCCCAGCGCCATTTCGAGCTCGAGCAGCGCTTCGCGCCGCGCTTCGGCGGCCTCCGCCAGCCGCTCCAGATATTCTTCGGCGGCCGCTTCGTCGGCGAGCGCGTGCAGCGCCGCGTCGCGCCGCGCGAGCATCGCTTTTTCCCACGCGGGCTGCAGCGCCGGCAGCGCCGACCATTGCTCGGTCGCGGCCGTCGCGGCATCGGGCGTGCCACTGTGCGCAGCCAGCAGGCCGTCGAGCCCCTCGCACAGCCGTTCCTTCGCCGCCAGCGTTTGCCACACCGCCGCCTCGCGCGCATGGGCGCGCGCCCCCATGGCGCCTTCGACCGCGGCCTTCGCATTCGTGAATCGCGAGTCCAGAGCGCGCGGCACATGACCGAACGCGCGCGACTTCTGCTTCCATTGCTCGGTCGACTCGCGCAGCGCGCGGCGCAGCGCCGGCGTCGTCCTTGTCGGTTGCCTGCGCGAGCTGCTCGAGTTGCGCGCAGATCTCCTCCAGCGCGCGGCGGCCTTCGTGCTTCTGGTCGTCCTCCTGCTTGCGCGACGCGTCGCGCGCCTTGAACACCGCGTCGCAGGCGGCGCGGAACTGATCCCACAGGATGCGCTCGTCGCGCTGCAGGAGCGCCAATTCCTTGGCCTGCGTCTGCCAGCGCGCCTGGATCGCCTTGACCTGCGACGGCGCGTCGCGGTCCAGCGCTTTCGCGGCGAGCGCCGTCGCCTCCTCGATGAGCTTCACGCGCTGGGCCTTCGCTTCGTCGCGTGCCGTGGCAAGCGCGTCGCGCGCGGGGGCTTGCGCGGCGCGGAACTGCGTGTCGAAACTCTTCCACGCCTTCGGCTCGACGCTTCCGAGATCGCCGCCGCGCCATTTCTGATCCGTCTCGCGCAGCCAGCGTTCGATCGCGCGCCAGTCGCGCGGCTCGGTGAGCAGCGTCGGCGCATGCGCCGCCGTGGTCGCGATGAATTCTTCGCGCGCCTTGCGCGTCTGCTTGCGCAGCGCCGCCTGCTCGGCGAAGTGGCGCGCGGCTGGCGCGTACGCCTTCTCGCACGCCTTGTCGAAGCGCTCCCACAGCGCCTTGGGGACGCCCGCGTGCTGCTCGTCGAGCGCCTTCCACTCGTTGCGCAGGGTCTGCACCTCGGCGGCGAGGCGCGGCGCGTCGAGCGACTGCGTGGCCGCGGCCTCGGCGCGCTCGCAGAGCTGGACGCGCGCCTGCTGCTGGCCGAACGATTCCCAGCGCTCGAGCTCCGTCAGCTGCTGCACGAGGCGGCTCAACCGCTGCACGGTCGGCTTCGGCAACACGCCGGCGTCGGCCTTGCGCAACCGGATCTCGTCGGCCGCTGCGCGCGCCGCGTGCAATTGGCCTGCGGCGAGCGCCTGCTCCGCGGTGTGCAGGAGCCCGTGCACCTGCAGCCGCGCGCCATCGGTTTCCTGCTTCGCCGCATTGATCTGCGCGAGGCGCCGCTGCTCGATCGTGATCAACGCCGCTTCGAAGCGCGCCGTCAGCGCGTGTGTGCGCACGCTGCGCTCCAGCGCCTGCCAGCGCTCCGGCAACTTCGCGTTGTCGATCGACGTGCCCGCGGCGAGCTGCTCGGCTTCGATGACGAGCGCCTCGGCGCCGGCGAGCGAGTTGAGCTCCTGCGTCCAGCGCTCGATCCGCTGCTCGGCCTGGTCGAGCCGCGACAGCGCCGACGGATCGGCCGACTTGACGGCCGCTTCGCGCAACTCGGCGAATTCCTCCAGCAGTCCGGTCAGCGCCTCCGACGTCGCGGGCGCTTCTGCCTTCGCAAGCCATTCCTTGAGGCCGCGATCGAAGCGGGCGCGCGCGCGCTGCTCCTCGTGCTCGCGATCGAAACGCGCCTGCAGCGCCTGGCGCGCGACGTCGCAGCGCGCGAGACGCGTCGGATCGTTGGCGAGCTTCAGCGCTTCCCACCGGCGATTGAGCTCGACCACCGCGGAGAGCACCGGGCCGGCCCTCGTCGCCAGCGCCTCGAGCTCCTCCAGGATCGCGTCCGCTTCGGCAGCGTCCCCCTCGCGACCGGCGATCGCATCGATCCGCTTGCGCGCGGACCGGGCAACGCCGCGATCCTTGTTTTCGGCGGCGTCGGCGAGCTTGCGCAATCCCTCGGGCGTCTGCACGCGCTCCGCGGCCGCCTTGCGCGTTTCCGCATGCGGCGCGGTGAGCGCGAGCTCGATCAGCGAACCTTCGTCGCGGATCGCGGCGATCGCGTCCCGGCGACGCTCCGCCTGCGTGGTGCGCCGCGCGGCGTCGGCGCGGATCTCGTCGGTGCACGCGTGGGCAGCTATGAACGCCGTCGCGCCCGCGGCATCGTCCGTCTGCGCGAGCGCGGTACCGAGCGCCGACGCGAGGGCGAACCGGACCGCCGGATCCGTTTCCTTCTCCCACGCGGCGGTGAGCGCGCCGAGGCTTGCGCAGCGGGTCGCCGCGGCGAGCCGGACCTCCGGCGCGGGATCGCCGGCGAGAAGTGCCGCGAGCTCGTCCGATGCCGCCGGCAACTCGGCGACACCGGCGACACGGCGGGCGGGATCGGCGTCGAGATGCGGCGCGGAGCGAAACAGGTGTTTGGAGATCACGGGGTGCGGTGCGGGGAAAACGGAAGTCTACGGGGTCGTGCGGATTAAGGCGCGGCGGACGGAAAACCCGCATCTTGCCATCGAACGGCCGGGAATGTAGGGTACAAATTTACCAGGCCGCCAAACTCCTACAGGAACGCATTATGGAACGTCGCGACTTTCTTGCGGCCAGCCTCACGATGGCCGGGGCGCTGGCGACCCGATCGGCGCACGGACAGCCGACGCCGTCGACCCGCGCCGCCGTGGTCATCGGCGTCGACACGGCCGGGGATTTTCCGACGCTTCGGGCCGCGCGCTCCGGCGCCCGTTCCGTCGCGGCGTGGCTCACGGCGGAAGGCTTCGACGTCGCGCTTCTCGTCGATGACCCGAATCCGGTCACGGCGAAGCGGCGTCAAGGCCGCGGTGAAGGCCTTCGTCGAGCGCCCGACGCTCGACCAGCTCGTCGTGTATTTCGCCGGCCACGGCTTCGTCAACAACAGCAGCGCCGAGATCTGGCTCCTGTCCGGCGCGCCCGACGATCCGAACGAAGCCGTGAGCCTCACCGAGAGTCGCGCGCTCGCGCGGCTGTCGGGCATTCCGAACGTCGTCTTCATCTCGGACGCCTGCCGCTCGCTCGCCGACAGCGTGCGCACCGCGAATGTCAGGGGCCAGATCGTGTTTCCGAACAAGGGGACGCGAACCAACGTGAATCCCGACGTCGACCAGTTCCTTGCGACGCGGATCGGCGATCCGGCGTGGGAAGTCGGCGTGCGGGAAAGCAAGACCGACACGGAGAGCATTTACACGGCGTGCTTTCTCGAGGCCTTCAAGACGCCTTACGCGTCGATGGTGGAGATGGTCGACGGCAAGCCCGTCATTCCGAACCGGCGCCTGCGGCACTACCTCGAGCAGGAAGTGCCGAAGCGCGCGCAGGCCGCGCGAAAGACGCTGAGCCAGCAACCCGACGCCGAAATCTGCTCCGACGAGCCGACGTACATCGGCCATGTCTCCACTGCGCAGCGCACGGCGGGGGACGGTGGCGGCCCCAACCTGTCCGACGTGGTGAGCACCGCGGTGGGCGCCCCGATCGGCGGCGGGACGCCGCAGCATGCCGACACGGTCACTGCGCTTGCCACGAGGTCGGGATTCGCCGGCGCGCGCGACACGATCGTCCAGGCGCGCGGCCTGCCGGCCAAGCTGTCCGCGCGCAGCGGCTTCGCCGTCTCCGGCCAGCGCGTGGTCGCGGTGACGGCGAAACCGGAGATCAAGGCGGAATTCGTGAGCTCGCCGGACACGGCGGCTCCGTCTGCGCTCGTCGAGCTCGATCTCAAGGGCATGCGCGCGGCGAGCGTCGCGCTGCGCTTCGCCGACGGGTCGGGCACGGTGATCGCCGCGCTGGACGAATACGTCGGCAATATCGTCGTCGACGACGGCCGCGTGACCAACGTCAGCTACGTTCCGTCGAAGCAAAGCCCGATGCGCTCGGCGTACGAGTACGAAGCGAAGCGGCTCGACGAGCTGCACGCGACGGTCGCGACGGCGGCGCGCTTCGGCGTCTTCCGCATCGAGGGTCCGAAGGCGGCCCGCAACAGCACGGCCGCGCAAATGGCCGATCGCATCCGGATGCTCAAGGGCATCGATCCCACGCTCGGCCTCTACGCCGCCTACGCCTACGCCGACGCCGGCTTGATGGAGCAGGTGCGCTCGGTGCGCGGCTACATGCGCGGCGATCTCGGCGTCGATCTCTTCGATGTCGCGATGCTTTCCGGAGATCTGTCGGGCAAGCCGCCGGGCGACCCGCGCGGTCCCTATCCGTTCTGCCCGATGCTGTCGCAGGGCTGGGCGCTCCTTCGCGTGAAGGACGTGCGCCTGCAGGAAAACGTCGTGCCGGTCCGCGATCATTTGCGGCCGGGCCTGTGGACCACGCTCGATCGCGAAGGCATGACGATCGCGGAAAAGGCGTTGCGCGACGGCCGCGTCGCTTAGCACTTGCCCAGGGAGGATTATCGATGATCGACCGGCGTGAGCTGTTGAAGGCCGCATCCGCGATTGCCGTATCGGGCGCGATGGCGCTCGTCCCCTCCCGCGTCGCGGCCGCAGCCCGTCACGCGGCTGCTGCTCGTGCACGGCCGCGCGCAGGAAGGCAAGGATCCGGAGAAGCTCAAGACGGAATGGATGGCCACGCTGGGACGCGGCGCGACGGCGATCGGCCGCACGGTGCCCGCCGGTCTCGACGTCGCCTTCCCGTTCTACGGCGACGTGCTCGATCAATACGCGCGCGATCTCGACATTCCGCTGACCTCCGACATGCAGACGCGCGGGGCGTCGCCGGGCGACCGCGAGTTCCTGCAGTTCCAGGCCGAATTCGCCGACGAGGTGCGCAGGCGCGCCGGCATCACCGACGCCCAGATCGAGGCCGAGTACGGCGACAATCCGCAGGAGCGCGGTCCGCTGAACTGGGCGTGGGTGCAGGCGACGCTGCGCGCGGTCGACAAGTACGGCGGCGGCGCCGGCCAGAAGACGCTCGAGGCGTTCACCCGCGACGTCTTCCTCTACACGACGCGCGCCGGCGTGCGCGACGACATCGACGCGATCGTCGCCGCCAAGCTGACCGTCGAGCCGACGGTGGTCATCGGCCATTCGCTCGGCAGCGTGGTCGCGTACAGCGTGCTGCGCCGCGATACGCGCTCGCTCAAGGTGCCGTTGTACGTGACCGTCGGCTGCCCGCTCGCCGTGCGCAGCGTTCGCGACCAGTTTCGTCCGCTGCGCTTCCCGAAGCCGCTGACCGGCTGGTATAACGCGTACGACACCCGCGACGTCGTCGCGCTCTACCCGCTCGACGCGGCCAATTTCCCGGTGCAACCTCCGATCGACAACTACGGCAAGGTCAAGAACTCGACCGACAACCGCCACGGCATCGTCGGCTATCTCGACGATCCCGATGTCGCCAAGCACGTCCTCGACGGGCTCGGCGGCTGATGGCTGCCGCCGCCACCACTGCCGCCGCCGCCAAAGCCGATCTCGCGCCATCGGGGACGCTGCGCGCCGCGATCAATTTCGACAACACGATCCTCGCCTCGAAGGACGCCGTCACTGGCGAACCGGGCGGGATTTCCGTCGAGCTCGCGCGCGAGGTCGCGCGCCGGCTCGGCGTGGCGTTCGAATACGTGCCCTACTACGCCGCGGGCAAGGTCGTCGAAGGGCTGCAGTCGAGCGCGTGGGACATCTGCTTTCTCGCGATCGATCCGGTGCGCGCGAAGCTGATCAGCTTCACCGCGCCCTATGTGGTGATCGAGGGCGCCTATCTCGTCCCCGAAGGCTCGCCGATCCGCGACAACGCGGAGGTCGACCGCCGAGGGGTCCGTGTCGCGGTCAGCACGGGAAGCGCCTACGATCTCTTCCTGTCGCGCGAGCTCAAGCACGCGTCGATCGTCCGCGCGCCGACGGCGAAGGACGTGGTCGCGATGTTTCTCGCGCAGAAGCTCGAAGTGGCCGCCGGCGTGCGCCCGATGCTCGAAGCGGATGTCGCCGCCATTGCCGGGCTGCGGATGCTGCCCGGCCGCTTCATGGCGATCAACCAGGCAATGGGAACGCCGCGCGGCCGCGATGCGGGTGCTGCCTATCTCACCGACTTCGTCGAGGAAATGAAGGCGTCCGGCTTCGTCGCCGAGGCGCTCGCGCGAAACAAGGTCGTGGGGGCGACGGTCGCTACCCGCGAAAATGCAGGCGGCGGTCGATAGCGAGCAGGATCCCGTTCACGCCGGCGGCGAACACGACCAGCAGGAACGTCACCGCCATGATCACCTCGACGTTGTAGAGGCCGATCGCGTTCATCAGCAGGTGGCCGAGCCCGTGCTGCGAGGCGAACATCTCGCCCAGCACGGTGCCGATCAGCGTCAGCGAGAACCCGACGCGAAGGCCGGTGAAGATCTCGGGCACCGCCGCGGGAAACAGGATCGAGCGCACCATCGTCGGCGTGCGGAGCTTCAGCACGCGTCCGGTCTTGACGAAGATCGGCCGGGTGCTGCGAACAGCGCTCAGCGTGAACAGCGCCACGGGAATGATGCCGTGAATCGCGCCGAACGCGATCTTGGCCGAGATGCCGAGCCCGAACACGAGCAGGATGATCGGGTAGAGCGTGATCTTGGGAATCGAGTACAGCGCGACCAGCATCGGCTCCATCGCCTCGGCCGACAGCCGGTGCAATCCGAGCGCGAAACCGATCAGCAGTCCCAGCAACGTACGCGATCGCCAGCGCGGCGCCGAACGCCGCCATCGTGTTCGCGACGTCGACCCAGAACCAGTCGGTCTGCGCGAGCTTGGCGGTGGCGCGCAGCGTCTGCCACGGCGAGCGCATCGCGACGTCGCCGACGACGAGATACATGAGCTGCCAGAAGACGACGAGTCCGGCGATGAGGACGAGGACGTTGCGCAGCGAATGCCGCTCGCTCCCCATCACCGAAGCCCCCGGCGGGCGAGCAGCGCCTTTTCCCAGTGCGTGAGAATCCCGTTCAGCACGATCGAGAAAAGCAGGATGAGCAGGATCAGCGGATACATCGTCGCGTTGTCGAAATTGGTGTACGCAAAGCCGATCTCGTAGCCCATGCCGGTGCGCGCCATGATGAACTCGGACCCGATGACGCCGATCAGCGCGTACGCGAGCGCCAGCTTCGCCGCGGTCAACAGATAGGGCGCGCAGAACGGCAGCGTGACATGGATCGCGGTCTCGAACGGGGACAGACGGCTGATCAACGCCGTCTTGCGCAGCACCCGCGGCACACGGTCGAGGCCGTTCAGAATGGTGACGATGACCGCGACCACCGCCAGCAGGAAGCCGATCAGCACCTGCGGCCCGTCGCCGAGGCCGAAGATGATGATGAACAGCGGATAGAACGCGAAGATCGGGATTGCGTAGTACGTGGCGAACAGCGGATCGAGCGTGTCGCGAAGCGTCCGGAAGCCGTGCAGCACCGTGCCGGTCGCGATCCCGATCACGTAGGCGAGCGCGAACGCCAGCATCACGTTGGCGAAGCTCTTGCCGATTTCGGGGAAGAGCTTGCCCGAGGCCAGCAGCGCGAAGAGATCGATCGCGATCCGATGCGGCGGCGGCATCGTGATCTTGTCGATGACGCCGGCGAGGCACAGCACTTCGAGCAGCAGCGTGAGGACCACGACCACCGCGATCTGGTAGAGCGTCGCGCGCCTCATCGGGAATCGCTCGCGCGTCCCATCGTCTTCATCGATTCCTCGCGCAGCGTCTTCCACAGGCGGCTCGTGACCGCGCCGAAGCTCGCGTGCTCGACGATCCGGCTGTCGCGCTCGCGCGGCCAGTGCGTCTCGACGATTTCGATCACCCGTCCCGGCCGCGCCGACATGATGGCGATCCGATCAGCCAGCATCGCCGCCTCGTCGAGCGCATGCGTGATCAGGAAGACCGTCGCGTCGATCTCACGCCAGAGCCTCAGCACCTCGTCGCCCATCAGGAGGCGCGTCTGCTGATCGAGCGCGCCGAACGGCTCGTCGAGCAATAGCAACCGCGGCTGGGTGACGAGCGTGCGCGCGATGCAGACGCGCTGGCGCATGCCCCCGGATAGCTGCGCCGGGAACGTGGGCGCGAAGTCGCGGAGCCCCATCATCACGATCGCGTCGTTCACGCGGCGCGCCTTTTCGTCGGCGGAAAGCGCCGCCTGGCGCAACCCGAACGCGACGTTGTCGTACACGGACAGCCAGGGAAAGGACGCGTCTTCCTGGAACACGACGCCGATGCCGTCGGGAACCTGCGACTCGACCGGCCGCCCCTCGAACTCGATGCGGCCCTCGCTCGCGGGCAGGAGTCCCGCGATCAGCTCCAGCAGCGTCGATTTCCCGCAGCCGGACGGTCCGACGACGGCGAAGAACTCGCCCTGCCGAAGGTCGAGATCGATCGGGGCCAGCGCCTGCACCGCCTGCCCGCCGGCGCTCGCGGGGAAGCGCTTGGACACGCCGCGGAGCGCGACCTGCACCGCGGGCACGCCGAGTCACGGGCGCCGCGGTCACTTCGGCGTCTTGATGTCGGCGGGCAGGAATTGCGTGTCGATCGCCTTGGCGAGATCGAATTCGCCGGTCAGCGCGCCGACGCTTCGCTGCACCTCGATGATCCGCTTCATGCCTTCGAGATGGATCTGCCCGTTGCCCCAGTACGGAATGCCTTGCGTGTAGCTCGTCGTCAGGTTGCGCACCGCGCTCCGCGCGACCTCGGGCGTGATGTTGAATGGCTTGGCGACGATGTCGCCGGCTTCGTCGGGATGCGCGATCATGAACTCGACCGCGCGGCGGCGAGCGCGGATGACCGCGCGGATGAAATCGCCGCGCGTCCTGGCGGCCTCTCCCGTTGTCATCCCGACGACGTTGTCGAGCGGCGGCAGCGCTTCGGCTCCGGTGACGAGCACGCGGTACTTGTCCTTGACCTGGGACCAGAGCGGCTCGGTCACCGCGGCGACATCGATCTGGTCGAGATCGAGCGCGGCGAGCATCGGGCCGAACCCGCCGGTCTTCACGAGCTCGGCGTCCTCGGCCTTGTAGCCGGCCTTCTGCAGCAGCAAGACCGCCAGCGCCTGGCTCGTCGAGCGCGGATTGGTGTAGCCGATCTTCCTGCCCTTGAGATCCTTGAGCGTCTTGATCGGCGAATCCTTCTTCACCATCCATGCGAACTCGGCGATGGTCAGCACATTGTCGCTGACGATCCGGATGTCCGCGCCCTGCTGGATCGCCACGGCGATCGCGCCAGGATTGGCTTCGCCGTAGGCGACGCCGGCCATCGCATTTCGCACCGACGTGCCGCCGCCCTGCGACGCGATGATGCCGGTGACGTTGGCGCCCTCTTCCTGGAAATACCCTTTGGCGAGCGCGACGGCGAACGGCATGCCGTTGGCCGAGCTTCCGTAATTGCCGACCGCGATCTCTTCGGCCGCCGCAAGCGTTGCGAAACCCGCGAGCAGCGTTGCCATCACCAGCGAAAGCAGGCGTTGCATGATCATTCTCCTCCGTTTAGGCGTTGCGTCTCAACGTGACGTTGACGTTCTTGATCTGCGTGCAGGCGAGCAATTCCTCGATCGACTCCTCCCGGCCCACGCCCGATTGCTTGTAGCCGCCGAACGGGACGCCGACGTAGTGCGTGCTGGCGCCGTTGATCCAGATGTAGCCGGCTTCGACGCGCGACGCGAGGCGATGTGCCCGGTCGAGATCATGGGTCCAGATCGAGGCGGTGAGTCCGACGTCGAGCGCGTTGACCCGCGCGAGGAGATCATCCTCGTCCGTCCAGCGCAGGATGCTCACCACCGGCCCGAAGATTTCCTCGCGCGCGATCCGCATGTCGTCGGTGACGTCGGCAAACACGGTCGGCTCGACGAAGAACCCGTGCGCGAGCTTCGGGTCGGCCGGGCGCTTGCCGCCGTGCGCGAGCCGCGCGCCGTCCTCGACGCCGAGCTTGATGTAGCTCATCGTCTTGTCGAACTGCGCCTGGCTCGACAGGCACCCCACTTCGTTGTCCGGCTCGGTCGGGAGGCCGACCTTCAGCGCGGCGACGCGCTTGACGATCTCCGCCAGCGCCGCGTCGTGGATGTCGGCGTGAAGATAGACGCGGCTCGTCGAATTGCACGATTGCCCGGTGACGTAGCGGAAGTTCATCCCGCGCACGACACCTTCGGCGACGTCGGCTGGCGCCGCATCGGCGCAGGCGATAAGCGCGTTCTTGCCGCCGAGCTCGAGCGTCAGCGACTTGAGCGTGGACCCGGCCGCGCTCATCACGGCGCGGCCCGCGGGAACGCTGCCGATGAATCCGATCTTGGCGACCTTCGGATGCGCGACCAGCGCCGCGCCGGTGTCGCGCCCGCCGGTGACGATGTTGAACACGCCGGGCGGGAACACGCCTTCCCACAGCTCGGCGATGCGCAGTGACGAGAGCGGCGTCTGGTCGGCGGGCTTCACGATCAGCGAATTGCCGGCGACGAGCGGCGCGCCGCATTTGCCCGCGGTGAAGAGCAGCGGATGGTTGAACGCGCCGATGCGGGCGACGACCCCCAGCGGCTCGCGCAGGGTGTAGTTGAGCGTGCCGGCGCCGATCGGAATCGTGTCGCCCTTGATTTCGGTGACGAGGCCGGCGAAGTAGTCCATGTAGTTCGCGCTGATCTCGACGTCGAAGCGCATCGCCTGGAACGGATTGCCGGTGTCGACCGCTTCGAGCCACGCGAGCTCGTCGGCGTTCTGGCGCAGGATCGCGGACGCCTTGCGAATGGCGTTCGCGCGTTCCTGCGCCGGCACGTCGCGCCAGCAGGAAAAAGGCCTTGCGCGCCGCGGTGACCGCGCGATCGACGTCCTCGGCGGTGGCGTCCGCGGTGGTGCCGAGCGACTCGCCGGTCGACGGGCTCGAGACGGCGATCGTCCGCGCTCCGGCGGATGCGTGCCAGGCCCCGCCATAGTGCAGCGAGCGGTGGAGCGGGAGGCGCGGATCGGCGGATTTGTCGTCGGGCATGATGCGTGACCGTCAGTTGCGCGCAGGCACGTGGCGCATCAGCGATGCCGACACCGCGCGCGCGTACTCGGGCGCGACACGCGCGTCGATGACCGCCAGCGCGCCGGCGCGCACGTCGGCGACGGCTTGGGCAAGGGCCGACGTCAAATCGTCGACCGTCCGCACCGGACCGTAGCCCTTGGCGCCCTGCCCGCGCGCGAGTTGCGCGAGGTCCATGTCCGGATCGCTCATCCGCAAGCCGATCCAGCGGTTTTCGACGGGGCGGCCGCGCAGGCGGGCCATGCGCTCCTGGTGCAGCTCGTCGTTGAAGAACGATTCGTTGTTCGCGACGACGATCAAGAGCGGCACGCCGTAGTGGACGCCGGTCCACAGCGCGGTGAGGCCCATCAGGTAGTCGCCGTCGCCCAGCACCGCGACCGGCAGCCGGTCGCTGCCGGCGTCGCGCAGCGCCAGCGCCGCACCCACCGCCATGCCGGGCCCCGAGCCGATGCCGCCGCCGCCGTCGAATCCGATGTAATCCTGCGGATGCGCGAAGCGGCAATACTCGCCCGGCCAGCCGAGCGGCAGCCGGATGTACGAGGGCTTGTGCGGCGCCAGCGCTTCTGTGGTCACGCGCGCGAGGTCGTCGAGCGGCAGGCGCACATCGGCGGTCCATTTCGCGGGCTCGGCGCCCACGGGCGCGGCTTCCGCGGGCTTCGAGAACCACGAGCGAACGTCTTTCGACGCGCTTGGGCCGAGCTCGGCGAGAAGAGCCGAGACCAGCGTATCGGGCGCGACGAGAAGCGAGAGATCGCGTCACGGGCAGCGCCTGGTAGTCGGCGTTCCAGCCGTTGTGGATGTATTGATCGAGCGAGCACTGGATGACCTTGGCGCGCGGGGCCTCACCGTTGCAGGCCTGCAGCAGCGAGCCGCCGAGGTCGACCCAGTCGAGGCTCAGGATCGCGTCGGCGTCGCGCACGAGCTGCGCCGCCGGACCGGTCACGTACAGGCCGGGCGGAAACGGATGCAGCTTATGCTTCGTCGGGAAACTCGCGCCGGTCTTGATGTCGGTGAGAACGACGGCGTTCAGGCGTTCCGCGAGCGTCACGCGTCGCGCGAAATCCGCTTCGTCGCGCGATACGCGGCCGATCATGATCAACGGACGCCGGGCCGACGACAGCCGATGCGCGGCTTCGCGCACCGATTCCGGCGGCGCGATGCCCGGTTCCGGGACGGCGTTGCGATCGAGCGAGGGCATCGGCACCGGCGCGGCGAGCTTTTCTTCCTGCAACGCCGCGTCGAGCGTCACGTAAACGGGGCCCTGCGGCAGCGTCATCGCGATGCGATACGCGCGCAGGATCGCTTCCAGCGCCGCGGCGACCGAGCCCGGCTGGTCGTCCCATTTGGTATAGCCGCGCACCAGCGCGCCGAGGTCGCGCGACGTGTGAATCCAGTCGACCCACGGCCGGCGCTTCACGGCGTCGACCGGCCCGACCGCGCCCAGCAGCAGGATCGGAATGCGGTCGCACCACGCATTGAAGATCGCCATCGTCGCGTGCATCAGCCCGACATTGGCGTGCAGAGCGACCGCGAGCGGCTTTCCGGTGACGCGCGCATACCCGTGCGCGAGTGCGACCGCGGATTCCTCGTGGATGCAGAGCAAAAGCTCCGGCCGCGTGTTGCCGAGATAGTTGACGAGGCTGTCGTGCAGCCCGCGAAAGCTCGCGCCGGGGGTCAGCGCGATGTAGGGGATCGCGAGCTTGCGCAGCAGCTCCGCGATCGAATCGCTGCCCCAGGCGGCGGTTTCGACCTGCGGAATGTCGCGGGGAGTGTCGTTCATTTGTCGCCGCCGGAGCGTCGGAATGGCGGCCTGCGCAATCCCGTCGATCGGCACGGAACTGTAGCGTATGCGGAGAACAGGGGCAATGCGATGGCGGTGGGACGCACCCCAACCTCGCCCCACCGGGCGCGATGGTCAGCGCCGCGTGGCCTCGATGCCGATATCGAGCTTGATTTCGTCGCCGACGTCGGGGAGAAACCGCGTCATGCCGAACTCGGAGCGCTTCAAGACAGCGTGAAAGGCGCCGCCGCAGCGATGCTGCCGGACGATGCCGGCCGCAACGTCCTTGCACGTGAAACGCTCGGCGTCGAGGCGCAGCGCTCGCTGCACGCCGTGCAGCCACAACGTGCCGTCGACGGCGACGAGCCGGTCGCCGTCGAACACGAATTGGCTGCTCAGGTACCGGATCTCCGGATTCGCCGCGCTGTCGAGGAATTGCGGCGAGCGCAGGATGCCGTCGAGCGTCCGGTTGCCGGTGTCGATCGAGTCCGCATCGACGGTGACGACCGCCTGGCCCGTCTTCGCGTCGGGATCGAATTGGACGGTCGCAGTGATTTTCGCGAAGCGGCCGTGCACGTAGGAAATGTCGAAATGGCTGCCCGCGAAGTAGACCGACACGTGATCGGCGTCGACCGCCCATTCCGCGGCAACGCTTGTGCTTGCGGACGCGGCGAGCCATCCACCGGCGAGCAAGCGAAGAAAAAACGACAGGAAGACGCGGGGCATGAGCTTTCGACTATGGGCGGCAGGAAGGTTGTCAACTGGAGTTGCCAACAGCTCGCGCGGGCACCGCATTCCCTCGCGTGACTTGTCGGCTGTCGCGTGTCAGGGCAGGCCTTCCTGCGCCTCGGCGAGCTCCGCGCTTTCCTTGACGTCGGATTCGAACAGCTCCTGCAGTTGCGCCGCCGCCTGCGCAGCCGTCTGAATGAGCTGCGCCTCGTCCTGCCGCACCGCGTATTGGACGTCGAGCTGCGCGAGGTCGTGCTTGCGGAAGAGATCGACCGCACGCACCGCGCGCGCGGATTCGAAGCCCAGTTTTTCCAGCGCCTGGCGCGCCGTCTCGAGGCTCGAGCGGAACGTCTCGCGCTCGCCGCCCAGGATGTCGAGGTCGCGCAGCCGGTAGTAATGGACGCGATTGCGCGCGCGGGCGAGGATCGGCAAATCCGGGAAGTGCTGGCGCACGATCGCCGCCGTCTTCATCGACGCCTCGACATCGTCGATCGCGAGCACGAAGAGCTTCGCGTCGCGCGCGCGGGCGGATTCGAGAAGCTCGAGACGCGAGGCGTCGCCGTAATAAACCTTGTTGCCGAACTTGCGCACGAAGTCGACCTGCTGGTAATTGATCTCGATCGCCGTGAACGGAATGCCCGCCATCCGCAATACCCGCGAGACGATCTGCCCGTAACGTCCGTAACCGGCGATGATCACGGGGTTGCCGGTGCCGTCGATCATGTCGAACTCGGGGTCCTTCCGCCGCGCGAGCCAGCGCTCCAGCATTTTTTCATGGGCGACGAACGTGAGCGGCGCCAGCAGCATCGAAATGGTCACGGCCAGCACGAGGAACTGCGAGGTCTCGGTCGCGAGGATGCCGCCGACCTGCGCCGCGGTGAACAGCACGAACGCGAATTCGCCGCCTTGCGAGAGCAGCCCGGCCACGCGCTGCGCGTCCTCGTCGCCCGCCTTGGCGACGCGCATGATGCCGTACAGCAGCAGCGCCTTCAACGCCATCATTCCGATCGCGACGCCGAGCACGGCGAGAGGATGCACACGGAACAGCGCGAGATTGGCGCTCATCCCGACGGCCATGAAAAAGAGGCCCATCAGCAGCCCCTTGAACGGCTCGACGTCGGCTTCGAGCTCGTGGCGGAACTCGGAATCGGCGAGGAGCACGCCCGCCAGGAACGCGCCGAGCGACATCGAGAGGCCGATTGCCTCCATCAGCAGCGCGGCGCCGATCACGACCAGCAGCGCAGCCGCGGTGAATACTTCGCGGCCGCCGAAGCGTGCGATGAGCTTCAGCGCCGGGCGGATCAGCACGCGGCTTACGACGATGACGAGCACGATCGCCGCACCACCCTTCGCCGCCAGCATCCAGCCGCTTTCCGCGCCGGTCTTGTCTGCGGCGAGCAGAGGCAAGAGGGCGATCAGCGGAATCACCGCCAGATCCTGGAACAGCAGGATCGCGAACGCGCGGCGTCCGCTCGGGCTCGACAATTCGCCGCGCTCGCCCAGCCACGCAAGCACGATCGCCGTCGACGACATCGCGAGCCCGAAGCCGATGACGGTGGCCGCCTGCCAGGAGAAATCGAGCGCATGCACGATAAACGTCAACACGAGGCCGGTCACCAGCACCTGCGCGCCGCCCAGTCCGAACACGGGTTGCCGCAGTGCCCACAACCTCGAGGGCTCGAGCTCCAGCCCGACCAGGAACAAGAGCAGCACGACGCCGAGCTCCGCGAAGCTCAGCGTCGCCTGCGCGTCGCCGATGAGACCGAGCCCCCACGGACCGATGAGCGCGCCGGCGGCGAGGTAGCCCAGCACGGCACCCAGCTTGAGCCGGCGGAAGAGCGGCACGACGACGACGGCGGTCGCGAGAAAAATCGCGGCGTGACCCATGAGCACCATGGCGATCTCTTTTTCGGGTTGGTTCGCGCGATTATCCTATCCCGAACCCGGATTACGCGAGGATCAACGCGACGGCAGCGCGCGCCGTACCGACGGGGAATGCCGCCGGTCAGGACGCGGACCCGATGGCGAAGCCGGTCTTCAGACGACGCGCCTCGGCGGTCCCGGGAAGAATGCGTTGGTGCGCGCGATATAGTCGCGATACGCGGGGCGTCGCTCGCCGATGTCCTTTTCGAGCAGGCTTACGCCGGACACCTTGAGCAGCAGGAACATCATCAGCAGCGGCGAAAAGATCGTCCACCAGCCGCCTGCGGCCGCGGCGACCAGGTAGTAGCCCCACCACAGCATCGCCTCGCCATAGTAATTGGGGTGCCGCGTGTAGCGCCATAAGCCCGTATCCATCACGCGTCCGCGGTTCGCGGGATCGCCCTTGAAGCGCGCGAGCTGGTAGTCGCCGATGGCCTCGAACGCGAAGCCGTACGCCCACAAGGCGACACCGATGCCGTCGGCGATGTTGAGCCGCGCGGGAGAGGCGATGCCGACGAGGAGCGGCACTGCGACGATCGCCGCGAGCACCGCCTGCAACGCAAAGACGATGAAAAAGCTCTTCCAGGCGAAACCGGGCTCGTGCGCCGCGCGGATCGCCTGGTAGCGCCGGTCTTCGGGCTGGCCGTGGTTGCGCCACGTGATGTACCCGGACAGGCGCAGCGACCAAAGCGTCACCATTCCGATCAGCAACGGAGCGCGCGCACCGTTCGCGCGATTCGCCCACTCGAAAGTCACGACCGCCAGCAGGAAGAACAGCGACCACAGGCTGTCCACGATGCTGACGTCGCGCCTGGCGACGCTGATCAGCCAGCCGATCACCGCGAGTGCGGCCATCGCAAAGAGCGCCAGCTCGATCGCACGCGAGTCAAGCATGGCCGGCGCCCGGTGCAATCGTCACGGCAGGGACGATCTTGTACCCGTCGTGACGGTCTGCGATCCACAAGAGCAGCGGCGTGATCGCCGCCCAGCCGATCGCGAGCGCGATCAGCGCCGGCATCTGCTGCAGGAACACGAGCCCACCGAGCTTCGCGCCCGCCGCGTACGCGAGCGGGCCTCCGACGGCGCCGAAAAGAATCGCGAGCGGCAGGCTGCGCTTCAGCCATGCGAGGCTCACGTTGAGCGTCGTTGCGAAGACGACCCACATCGCGACGATCCACACCGGCGCCGTTCCCGCGATCAGCGCGCCGTTCGGATAGGCGATCCACCCGATCGTGACGAGCGCGCTGTCGACGACGAAGCCGATTGCCGCTGCGATGAGGATCAGCACGAGCTCCGGGCGCGCGCGCGATGCGCGCAGCAAGTGATAGGCGACGACGGCGGTGGCGACCGCGACGCCGAGCCACGGCATCCCGTGCGCGGCGCCGAGCACGCAGGCGAACCAGCCGATCTGGAACAAGACAAAATTGACGAGCATCGTCATCGCGCTTCTCCTAGGCGCGCCGCTCGAACAGCGTGTGGGTCACCCACCAGGCCTGCCCATGCTCGTAGGCGAAGAGCTCGGCGCACGCCATGAAGAAGATGCGCCAGCGCTGCAGCCACTGGGTCGCAGCGTCCGCGCCGTACACGTCCGCCAGCACGCGCAACGCTTCGTCGCGCCGCGCGTCCAGATTGGCGAGCCAGGCGTTCGACGTCTTCTCGTAATGCGTGCCGTCCCAGCGCCAGCGGCGGATCGCTCGGAGGTCGTCCTGGAAGCGCAGCGGCAAATCGTCGCTCGGCATCATCCCGCCGGAGAAGAAATGGCGGCTCATCCAGTCGCTCTCGTCGCGGACTTCGTAGGCGTACGGCACCGACCGGTGCGCGAAGACGTGCATGAAGAATTTGCCGTCCGGCGCGAGCCAGCCGGCGACGCGCGCGAAGAGCTTCCGCCAGTTCCTCATGTGCTCGAACATTTCCACCGATATCACGCGGTCGAAGCGCTCGCCGATCGCGAATTCGTTCATGTCCGCCGTCAGCACCGTGACGTTCGGAAGGCCGCGGCGCGCGGCCTCGGCGACGATATGATCGCGCTGCGAGCGCGAATTGGAGACTGCGGTGACGCGCGAGGCGGGATAATGCGCCGCCATCCACAGCGTGAGCGAGCCCCAGCCGCAGCCGAGCTCCAGGATCGTCATCCCGTCGGCGAGGCCGGCGCGCTCGCAGGTCAAGCGCAAGGCTGCGGATTCGGCGTCGTCGAGCGTGGTCACGCCTTGCGGCCACAGGCAGCAGCTGTACTTGCGCTGCGCCCCGAGCGCCAGCGCGTAGAACGCCGCCGGCACTTCGTAGTGCTGCTCGTTGGCCATATGCGGGACGAGCGCGACCGGCGCGGCGTCCATCGCGGCGACGAACGTTTCGGCGCGCTCCGCCATCGCCGCCGCGCCGCCGGCGCAGACCTCGTCCTGACGGTGGCGGAGGAGGCGGCGGATGCCGGCGCGGATCGCGGCATCGGGCACGAGGCCCTGCTCGGTCCAGCTGATGGCGAGTTCGGCAAGGCTCACGGCAATTCCTCCGAGCGGCGGCGATCAATGCGGATCGGATTCGATACGGATGCGGCGTGGGATTGGATGCAATCCGTGCGCGAGCGTCAGCCGCGCAGCCACGCCGCGAGGTCCTTCTTGAGCTTCTTCATGTCCGCCTCGCGCGTGTACATCATGTGACCGGCGTCGAAGTAATGATGCTCGACGCGCGCCAGCACCTCCGGCGGCGCATCGAGCTGCGCGAGCGACCAGTTCGTCGCGCTGTAGGGGGTGCCGAGATCGTAATGGCCGCTCGCCACCAGCACCCGCAGGTGCGGATTGCGCCGCAGCGCGCGCGAAAGATCCGGGCTCGTGCTGGCGAAGCTGTTGCCCTTCTCCTCGCCGCGATTCCAGTTCCACTGCTTGTGGGCTTCCATCGACAGCACTTCATAGCGCGCGGTCGACTCGACTCCCAGCGTCTCGCTCATGTAGGCGTGCGCGGCCATCGTGTAGGGCGCGACGATCGCCTCGATCCCCGGATCGAACTCCCAGTCGCGCGTGCGGCTCGCCGCCATCGGGCCGGTCACCCGCGCGTCGAGGCGACCGACGATCAGGCCCTGGTCGCGCAGGAGCTCGAAGAAGAAGGTGTGGTCGCTGATGCGGAGGTTCTTTTCGTCGACCAGCGCGGGAGCGAGGCCGGTGAGCTGCGCGATGCGATTCACGGCGCGGCGCCGGGCATCCTTGGACAGCCGTCGCCCCCGCATGCAGCGCGGCGAGATACTCGTCGGCGACGAACGCCTCCGCCGCCGCGCGCGCGGCCGCCGGCGACTCCCCGGGCGCCCCCTTGAGCTTGCCGTGGAACTGCGCGACGCATGCGAGTCCCGGGAGAAACAGCGCGTAGGGCAGATCGTTGCGCGGCGCGAAGATGAGCGTCTGCAGGTCCATCGCGCACGAAACGAGAATGAGGCCGGACAGCGCGATCCCGGCCTCCTGCAGCTTGTCGGCGAGCGCTGCGCCGCGCGTCGTCCCGTAGCTCTCGCCGACGAGATAGAGCGGCGAGCTCCACCGTCGATGGCGGACGAGCCAGACGCGGATGCACTCGACGAGCGCGTCGACATCGCCGTCGACGCTCAGCATCTTCTTGCGTGCCTCCTCGCTGGCCGTGACCGAGTAGCCGGTGTGCGGCGGGTCGACGAAGACGAGATCGAAGTGCTCGAACCATGACTCGGGGTTGTCGGTGACCGTGTACGGCGGCGGCGGCATCGTGCCGTCCTCGCGCGTGACGACGTGCTTCGGACCGACCGCGCCGAGATGCAGCCAGATCGACGCCGATCCCGGTCCGCCGTTGAAGGCGAAACAGACCGGGCGCGTCTTGGGATCGGCGTCGTCGAGAAAGTACGACGTCGTGAACACCGCCGCTTCCGGCTCGCCGCGCTTGTCGTCGACCCCGCCCGCGGTCACCGGCACGAATGCCGCGACGGCGCTGTATTTCAGCGTGCGACCGTTGAGCTTGATCGACGAGGTGCTCTTGCGCGGCTCGGTCGCGAGCAGCGCGTCGACTCTCTCGCGCAGCTTCTTCTTTGCTTCTTCGGTCGGTGGGGCGGGCGTGGGTTCGCTCATGGCGTGTTCCGGTGATGAAGTAGGTGGGCCGGTGGAGACAGTGTAAATTGGCGGCCTGCTAATTTACACTGAGCCGATCGACGGGCCCAGGAACCGCACGAATCGACGGCAGTCCATCGCAAGTCATGGCCAGGATTTCCTTTGCCGATACGCGCTTCGGACGCGATCGTCTCGCGCCAGGCGTGCTGAAACGCAGGCATCGCCATGCGCGCGGCTATGTCGCCGTCGTCCTCGCCGGCAGCTACGTCGAAGCCGGCGACGAAGGGCGACGACGCGTCGGTCCCGGCGATGCGCTGATCCACCGGCCGTTCGACGGTCACCTCGATGTCGTCGGTTGCCGCGGCGCCGTCGTGCTGAATCTTCCGCTGCCGGCGAATTGGTCGTCGCCGATGGGCGTTCGGGTCGCGGACCCCGATCGGATCGCGCGTGTCGCCGAAGCCGATCCGGCCGCCGCATCGGCGCTGCTCGACACCGACGCCGAGGTGCCGCTCCTCCTCGACGACTGGCCCGACCTGCTCGCCGCCGCGTTGCGCGCGCAATCCGACGTCCGCATTACAGGCTGGGCAGCGTCGATGGGCCTCGCCCCCGCCACGGCGAGTCGCGGCTTCCGGGCGATCTTCGGCCTCACGCCTGCGCGTTATCGCGCGGAAGTGCGCGCGCGCCGCGCGTTCGCGGCATTGACCGAAGGCGACGAGCCCCTGGCGACGCTGGCGTTGTCGAGCGGCTTCGCCGATCAGGCGCATCTCTCGCGCGCGATCTCCGCGCTGACCGGCGACGCGCCGTCGGCGTGGCGGCGAGCGTCAAATCCGTTCAAGACAACGAAGGAGCGCCCCGCCTAGAGTGCGGACCTTGGAATCGCCCGCGCGCTTCGCGGGTCGAGTCAACGGGTATGCGCTTGATGTCTGCCAGACAGTTGCTGTTGCTGACGATCGCTGTTGCCGAAGCCGCCGCCGCGGCGCCGCCGGGCTCGTCGCCTGCCGCAATGCAGGCCGTTGCCGATGCGACCGGCGCGGGACTGCAGGCCGATGCGGCGCGCGCCGTCAGTCTTCTTCGCGCTGTTCCGGCAGCGTACTTCAACGGGCCCGGAAAAGGAATTTCGCTCGTTGCATGGAGCGGCGGTTTGGCGGGAGCCGCTGGCGTCCGCCCACGGCCAAGCCATCCGATCCCTTCGCGCGTCGCGTGCTTCTCGCCTATCAGGTCTACTGGCGCGCCGCGCTGCTGCGACGCGACGACCGCGCGACGGCGGAGGCCGCTCTGCTCGCCACGTTGCAGCGTCTGCTCGGTCGCGACGATCTTGCCGAGATGGATGCGCTCGAGCCGGAGCTCGCGACCCGGCTCCGCCAGTCCGGCCTCTACTCGCTGCAGGGCATGACAGGGCCGCTGCGCGAATTGATGCTGTGGTCGAAGCAGGAGACGCGGGAAGTTCGCGTGCAGCTTCCCGAGGAAGCGCATACGACGACGGTGATGCTGCTCGACGACTTCTCGAGCCTGGGCTGGAGCGACTTCGCGACCTGCCACCGGCGCGGGACCGGCGGCTGGGCGACGAGCGATGCGCTTTTCGCCGTGCGCCCGCGCTATGCGAACCTCGACGGCGAGGTCTTCAGGGTTACGTTTCTCGGGCACGAGACGCAGCATTTCGCCGATTACTCGCGCTTCCCGGGGCTTGCCCAATGGGAGCTCGAGTACCGCGCCAAGCTGACCGAGCTCGCCCTCGCCGACGAGACGCGCGCGAGCGTGCTGCGCAAGTTCACCGAGGACCAGGGCGACGATCCCCAGTCCCCGCACGCCTACGCGAACAAGCGCGTGCTGGCGGCGCTTCGGCAACGGCTCGCGCTGCCCGCCGACGCGCCACTCGACGCCCTGGACGTGTCGACGCTGCAGTCCGCGGCCGCCGCGGAGTTGCGTGCGGACTCGGAGCGGCGCGAGCACGCCCGGAACCTGGCGAATTAGGGGCACTCCAACAGGCAAGTCCGGTCCATGCCGGTCGTTGTAATATTCACCGCTCTGCCGTCCGCGAATCGCGCCCGGCTGATCCAGGAGGCCCCATGACGACCCGTCGCCAGTTTGTTCTGACCGCAGTGCCCGCTGTCGCGCTCGCCCTCGGCGGCGCCCGCGCCGCTTCCGCGCAGCCCGCAAAGCTCGAGGAATCCGATCCCTCCGCCGTCGCGCTCGGCTACAAGATGGACGCGACCAAGGTCGACGCGAAGAAATTCACGACCTACGCCGCCGGGAACGTGTGCTCCAACTGCCAGTTCTACAGCGGCAAGGCCGGCGACGCGTCGGGCCCGTGCGCCGCGTTCGGCGGCAAGCTCGTCATGGCGAAGGGCTGGTGCTCGGCCTGGGTCAAGAAGGCCTGAGTTTCCGTCCCGCCGCTTCGCCACGCGCGGGCTCCGCCGTGGCGAACCGGGTCGCGTTGCGGTAGGCGAGCCTCGCGCCGACGTCGCGCGGGACCCCCGCCGTTGGACCGCGCCCGGCCCCTGTTTATACTAGGGCCCGCCTCCGGCGCGCGGCCGGCGTCGGCCGGCGCGCAGCGTCGACAGAATCGCCCAGCGCGAGCACGCATCTCCTCACCGACCTAGGACCACGGGATTCGAACAGCGCATGCCTGCCTCGCGGAAGCCCACGAAGACGCGTCGCCGCACGACCCGCAGCCAAGCCGCGCCGCCAAACCGGCAGCCAAGCCTGCCGCGAAGCGGGTTTCCAAGCCTGTAGCGAAGCGGGTCGCCAGACCCGTCACCAAGCCTCGCCCCAATCCGGCTAAAGGGCCCGCGCGCGCATCGAAGGCGCCTGCAAGTCGCGAACGGATCGCGCAACTCTCCGCTGAGATCGCGATCGTCAACGCATCCAGCAGGGCGTGGCGGGCGCGCTCGACTTCCAGGGCATCGTCGATCTGGTCGGGGACAAGCTGCGTGAGGTGTTCAATACCGGCGACATCGGCATCCGCTGGTTCGACCGACAGTACCAATCAGGTCCACTACCTGTACCAGTTCGAGCATGGCGTACGCATGTACACGCCGCCGAATCCGATCACGCCGGGCGGTCCGGCCGACCGCATGATGAAGGCGCCCGCAACCCGCGTCTTCAACAGCCTCGCCGAGCAGGCCGCGGCCGGCGTTAAAACCATGCCCGGGAACCGATCAGAGCGTTTCCCTCGTTTCCGTTCCCTTCATCGGCAGAGACCGCGTGCTGGGCGCCATCGTGCTGGAGAACTACGAACGCGAGAATGCGTTCGGCAAAGACGAAGTGCGCCTGCTGGAGACGGTGGCCGCGAGCATGGGTGTCGCGCTCGAAAACGCGCGCCTCTTCGACGAGACGCAGCGGCTGTTGAAGGAGACCGAGCAGCGCAACGCGGAGTTGGCGGTCATCAACAGCATCCAGCAAGGCATCGCCGGGTCGCTCGACTTCCAGGGCATCGTCGACCTCGTCGGCGACAAGCTGCGCGAGGTGCTGGATACGCAGAATATCGGTATTCGATGGCGCAACCACGAGACGGGTTACGTCGATTACCTTTACGAATTTGAGCACGGCGTGCGCATCCACCCGAAGTCGCACCCGCTACGCCCGGATAGCCCGTTCGTCCAGGCGTGCCGAGAAGCGCCAATCGTTGATCATTAATACCCTTGCCGAGTTCGAGGCACTGGGCTCCGGCGTCATACCGGGCACCGATCAAAGCCGTTCGTGCGTGTTCACTCCGATCATCGGCGGTGAGCGGGTGCTCGGCGGAATTATCCTGGAGGACTACGAGAAGGAATACGCATTCGACCAGGCCGACCTTCGCCTGCTGCAGACTGTCGCCGCCAGCATGGGTGTGGCGCTCGAGAACGCGCGCCTCTTCGACGAGACGCAGCGGCTGCTGAAGGAAACCGCGCAACGCAACGCCGAGCTCGCCATCATCAACGCGGTCCAGCAGGCGCTGGCGGGCGAGCTGAGCCTTCAGGGCGTGTATGACGCGGTCGGCGACCGGATCCGCGAGGTCTTCCCGGATTCGAGTGTCGCGATCCGCATGTACGACCCGCAGACCGACCTGGCGCACTACCCCTACACCTTCTACAACGGCGCGAGGCACAACATCCCATCCGACCTGCTAGGCGACGTCGGATTCGGGCCTCACGTGATCCGGACGCGCGAGACGCTCGTCATTAACGAGAATTTCAATCAGGTGGCGGCCGAGTTCGGCTCCAACACTGTTGATGCCGGGCCAGCCTCATGCGAGATCGATGGTCATCGTGCCGTTGGTGATCGCGGGCCAGGCGCGGGGGCTCCTTCAGTTGGGCAACCTGCAGCACGAACACGCTTACAGCGACTCCGATGTGCGCCTGCTGGAAACGCTAGCCAACAGCATGAGCGTGGCGCTCGAGAACGCCCGCCTCTTCGACGAGACGCAGCGGCTGCTGAAGGAAACCGAGCAGCGCACGGCCGAGTTGGCGGTGATCAACAGCATTCAGGAAGGCATCGCCGGCCGAGCTCGACTTCCAGGCCATCGTCGATCTGGTGGGCGACAAGTTGCGCGAGGTTTTCAAGACCGGCAACATCGGCATCCGCTGGTACGATCCGAAGACGAACCTGAATCACTTCCTGTACGAGTACGAACACGGCGTGCGTATCCATGTGCCGCCGATGACGCCTTCACCGGGGGGATTGAGGCTGATCCATGCGCGCCAGCCGGTGGTCGTCAACACCCGCGCGGAGTATGCGGCGCTCGGGTTTCAGACGACCCCTGGTACCGATCAAAGCCAATCGTCAATCGCGGTCCCGATCCTCGGCAGCGACCGCGCTCTGGGTTCCGTCGTCATCGAGAACTACGAGCGCGAGAACGCCTTTGGCGAGTCGGAAATTCGCCTGCTCACGACGGTCACCGCGAGCATGGGCGTTGCGTTCGAGAACGCGCGGCTCTTCGACGAGACGCAGCGGCTTTTGAAGGAAACCGAGCAGCGCGCCGCCGAGCTCGCGATCATCAACACCGTGCAGAAAGCGCTGGCCGGCGAGCTGAGCCTGCAAGGTGTCTATGAGTCTCGTGGGAGACAAGCTCCGCGACGTTTTCCACGGGGCTTACGTGGCGATCCGCATCTACGATCCGCAGACAGAACTGATGCACTACCCGTACTCGTATTACAACGACAGGAAGTACAGCATTCCATCCGAGCCGCTCGGTGACAAGGGCTTCGGAGTCCACGTGATCCGCACGCGCAAGACGCTCCTGATCGAGGAGAACCTGGAGCAGGAGTCGGACCGATACGGCTCCCGCATGCTGCTGGACGGCATGCCGTCGCCGAAGACGCAGTTGATGGTCCCGCTCCTCGTGGGGGAGCAGGCGCGGGGGATGCTCGTACTGACCGACATGCATCGCGAGCATGCCTACAGCGAATCGGATCTGCGTCTGCTGGAGACGCTGGCGAGCAGCATGAGCGTAGCGCTCGAGAACGCTCGCCTCTTCGACGAGACGCAGCGGCTCTTGAAGGAAACCGAACTGCGCAACGCCGAGTTGGCGGTCATCAACAGCATCCAGCAGGGGCTGGTGGCGCAGCTCGATCTGATGGCGATCATCGATCTGGTGGGCGACAAGCTGCGCGAGGTGTTCGACACGGGCGACGTGGCCATCGCGTGGTTCGACGAAGAGTCCCGTATGGTCACACCGGTCTACAGCTACGAGCGCGGACAGCGGCTGACCGACGTGCCGGCGACGAAGATGCCCCCCACCGAGAGAAACAGGCGCGTCGTGGAGGAACGCGTGACCGTGGCGCAGGGCACCATGCCCGAGGGAGCCCGGGCATATCCGGGGACAAGCCTTCCGAAGTCCGACGTGCGTGCCCCCGTCGTCGCGGCCGGCCGCGTTATCGCGCTGGTGAACCTCGACAACTTCGAACGCGAGAATGCCTTCGGCGACGACGAAGTGCGTCTATTGACCACCGTCTGCACCGCGATGGGCATGGCGCTGCAGAGCGCGCGCCTGTTCGACGAAACGCAGCGGCTCTTGAAGGAGACCGAGCGGCGCGCAGCGGAACTGGCCGTGATCAACAGCATCCAGGAAGGCATGGCGGCCGAACTCGACTTCCAGGCCGTCATCGACCTCGTCGGCGACAAATTGCGCGAAGTGTTCCACACCGGCGACATTGGCATTACGTGGATGGACGCCAAAACGAACCTGATTCACTACGTCTACTACTACGAACGCGGCAAGCGGATGCACCACCCGCCGGCGCCTCCCAGGCCCGACGGGCCTTGGTCGGTCGTTGCGAAGACGCGGCAGGCGCTCATAAGCGGCCCAACCGGGAATGCGGAGACGGATCGCAAACACGTGCTTCCAGGTCACGAGAGGAGTCTTTCCTCGATTTACGTCCCGATGATTGGCAGCGACCGCGTGCTCGGCATGGTCAATCTGTGGAGCCACGAGCGCGAGCACGCCTATGGCGAGCCCGAGGTGCGGTTACTGAGCACCGTTGCCGCGAGCATGGGCGTGGCACTGGAGAACGCGCGGCTCTTCGATGAGACGCAGCGGCTGCTTAAGGAGACCGAGCAGCGCAACGCCGAGCTCGCGATCATCAACAGCGTGCAGGCGGCGCTCGCGGCCGAGCTCAACATCCAGGGCATCTACGACGCGGTGGGCGACAAGATCCGGGAGATCTTCCACGACCGCGACATGGGCATTCGTGTCTACGATCCAGAAACGGACGTGATCCATTACGCCTACACATACGAAAATGGTAAACGCTTCGCGCTCGAGTCCGAGCCGCTAGGGGACGCGGGTTTTGCCGCGCACGTCCTGCGCACGCGCGAGACGCTCGTCATCAACGAAAACATGACGCAGGCGATGGCCAAGTATGGTTCGTACACGCTGCCCGGGACGCAGCTGGTCAGATCGACGGTCCTTGTGCCGATGGTCGCAGGCGAACAGGCCCGCGGAGTTATCAGTCTGTCCGATATCGAGCGCGAGCACGCGTTCAGCGATTCCGATGTGCGCCTGCTCCAGACGCTGGCCAACGCGATGAGCGTGGCCCTCGAGAACGCTCGCCTCTTCGACGAGACGCAGCGGCTTTTCAAGCAGAGTGAGCAGCGTGCCGCGGAGCTTGCGATCATCAACAGCGTCCAGCAGGGCCTGGCCGCGGAGCTCGACTTCCAGGCGATCATCGACCTCGTCGGCGACAAGGTCGCGGAGATCTTCGACACCAAGGATATGTCGATCGCGCTGTATGACCGCCGAGACAACGTGGTCACGACGCCTTATTACCTGGAGCACGGCGAGCGCTTTCCCGTCGAGCCCAGGCAGATGGCGGGAGGATTCACTGCGCACGTGATCAGGAACCGGCAATCGCTGGTGATCGGCCGCGACATAATGAAACGAGGAGTCGAGCTCGGCGCCAGGCTGATCGGCGACGCGAACGCGACGGATGTCGGCCAGAGCTATGTCGGAGTGCCCATCCTGATCGGCGACGAAGCGCGCGGCGTCGTCGCGCTGTATTCCAGGGAACAGGATGCGTTTGCCGATTCTGACGTGCGCCTGCTGACCACGCTGGCCACCACTATGAGTGTCGCGCTCGAGAACGCCCGCCTCTTCGACGAGACGCAGCGCCGGTCGCGCGAGACCGCGGCGCTTGCCGAAGTCGGACGCGATATCTCGTCGACGCTCGACCTCGCGACGGTGATGGACCGCATCGCCCGTCATGCCAAGGACCTCCTCCACGCCGACAACAGCGCGATCTTCCTGCCCGACGCCGGACGGCACGACCCATCGCGCCATCGTCGCCGTCGGCGAAATCGCGGACGCGATCAAGGCGACCGAAGTCGTGTCCGGCTCGGGCATCATCGGCAGCCTGCTCGAAGCCGGACGTGCCGAGTACATCAACGATACGCAGGCGGACGCGCGCGCGATCCAGATCCCCGGCACCGATCGGTCGGAAAACGAGCGGCTGATGGTGGCGCCATTGGTGGCGGGGACGACGGTCCGGGGCGCGATGGCCGTGTGGCGAACGGGGGGACTTCCGTTCAACGACACCGAGCTCGAGTTTCTCTCCGGACTCTCGCTGCAGGCAACCGTCGCCATCGAGAACGCGCGGCTGTTCCACGAGGCGCGCGAGGCGCGGGCGCAGGCCGAGGCTGCCAACGAGGCGAAGAGCTCGTTCCTCGCCACGATGAGCCACGAGATCCGCACGCCGATGAACGCGGTGATCGGCATGAGCGGACTCTTGCTCGACACGCCGCTCAACGAAGAGCAGCAGGACTACGTCTCGACGATCCGCGAGTCCGGCGATTCGCTGCTTACGATCATCAACGACATTCTCGATTTCTCGAAGATCGAGGCCGGCCGGATGGATATCGAAGCGCAGCCGTTCGACCTGCGCGAGTGCGTCGAATCGGCGCTCGACCTCGTCTCCTCACGCGCCGTCGAAAAGCATCTCGACACCGCCTACCTCCTCGAAAACGGCGTTCCGCCGGCCATCGTCGGCGACGTGACCAGGCTGCGCCAGATCATCCTGAACCTGCTGGGCAATGCGGTGAAATTCACCGAAAAGGGCGAGGTCGTGCTCACGGTGACGTCGAAGGCGCATGCCGACGGCAAGGCGGAGCTCACGTTCGCCGTTCGCGATACCGGAATCGGCTTGTCGGCGGAAGGCATGAGCCGGCTGTTCCAGTCGTTCTCGCAGGCGGATTCGTCGACCACGCGCAAGTACGGCGGCACCGGCTTGGGTCTTGCGATCAGCAAGCGCCTCGCGGAGCTGATGGGCGGACGAATGTGGGCGAAGAGCGACGGTGAAGGCAAGGGAGCGACGTTCTACGTCAGCATCGTCGCGCCGATCGGCGAGCTGCCTCCGGCACGGCAGCGCGAATTCGTCGGCGTGCAGCCCGGGCTCGCCGGCAAGCGCGTTCTCGTCGTCGATGACAACGCGACCAACCGCCGCGTGCTCGACCTGCAGACCGCGAAGTGGGGCATGGCGTCGCGCGCGACGGAATCGCCGAAGGAGGCCCTGCGCTGGCTGGATGCGGGCGAGACATTCGATCTCGCGATCGTCGACATGCATATGCCGGAGATGGACGGCGTCGCTCTCGCGCGGCAGATACGCGAGCGCAGCGCCGCGCTGCCGCTGGTCCTGTTCAGCTCGCTCGGGCGACGCGAAGCCGGCGCGGACGACTCCCTCTTCGCCGCGTATCTCGCGAAGCCGGTCCGGCAGTCGCAGCTCTTCGACACGCTGGTCGGCATTCTGGCGCAAGAAGCCACCCCGAAATCCGCGCCTGCCGAGCGTGCGCCGCTGCGGCTCGACCCGGCGATGGCGACACGCCATCCGCTGCGCATCCTGCTGGCCGAGGACAACGTCGTCAACCAGAAGCTCGCGCTGCGCCTCCTGCAGCAGATGGGCTATCGCGCGGACCTCGCGTCGAACGGCCTCGAGGCCGTGGAATCGGTGCAACGGCAGGTCTACGATGCGGTGCTGATGGACGTCCAGATGCCCGAGATGGATGGCCTCGACGCGGCGCGCGAGATCACGTCGCGCTGGAAGCCGAGCGAGCGACCGCGCATCATCGCGATGACCGCCAATGCGATGCAGGGCGACCGGGAGATGTGCGTCGCCGCAGGCATGGACGACTACCTGACCAAGCCGATCCGCGTCGACCAGCTGGTCGCGGCGCTCTACAACGTGGCGGCGCGCCAGGAGCGTTGACGTGCCGCGGAACAACAAGCCTGCCGCCCCCCACGCGCCACGCCGCGTCGGCGCAAAGGTGAAGTCGAGCGTTGCCGCTGAAGCGATCGCAGCGGCGCGCGATCTCGCGTTTGCGGGGCAGCACGCGCAGGCGATCGAACGAGCCACCTCCGCACTGGCGCGGCGCTGTGACGACGCCGCTCGTCTCGCGTTGCTCGAGTTGCGCGTCGAAAGCCTGATCGCCCAAGGCGAGGTCGAACGCGCCCGCGCTGATGTCGACGCGATGCTCGGCATTGCCGACCAAGCCGGTCTTGCAGCCTTCGCTGCCCAGGCGTTGAATTGCCAGAGCCTGCTGCACCTCCGTTCGGCCGCATGGCAGCCAGCGGTCGACTGCGCCGCGCGCGCGCTGGCGGCCGCAAAGCGCAGTCGGCGCACGACGCTGGTCGGCGCGAGCCTGCTGCGCGTCGCCGAAGCGCAGATGCGCGCGCGTGCGAGCGAGCCCGCATTGCGAAATGCCAAGGCCGCCGGAGAGCTCTTCGAATCGCAGGGCGATGCGGTCCGCCGAGGCCGCGCGATGTGGGTCGCCGCCGCCGCATTGGGCAACCTTGGTCACACCGTGCGAAGCGAGCGAGCGGCCGACGAGGCGCTGGCCCTGTCCCGCCAATCCGGCGACCGCTATGGCGAAGGCAATGCGCTGAACATTCGGTATCGCGAGCAACCTGACCTCGCAGTCCGGCTGCGCGGCCTTCACCAGGCGCTGGCGGCCTTCCGGGCAGCCGGCAACGTGTCGGGCCAGGCCACGATCTTCAACAACCTGACCCTTGCCTACCACGACATCGGCCTGTACCGGCAGTCCAACCGGATGATTCTGCAGGCGATGGCCATCGGTCGCCGAGTCCATAACGTCGATCAAGTGTTCAATGGTTTCACGTTCCTTGCCGCCAATGCGTCGCTGATGGGCAAGGTCGACGACGCGCGCGACCATTGCGCCGAGCTGATGGCCATGCTTCCCGGTGTCGCGGATCCTACATTGCGTTTTCAGGCATCGATGATGTGGGGCTGGACGGAGACTTTGGCCGGCAATCCGCGCGCCGCGTTGCCGTATCTCGAAGAGACATTGCATCTGATCGAGCGAACCGAGGACACGAGCTATCCGATCATCGTCCTGACCTACCTTTGCGAAAATCATCTGGCCCTCGGAGACGCCGCTGCCGCCCTCGCCGCGTCGCGGCGGGCCAGCGAGCTGCAGCTTGCCCGCGAACGCGGCTTCGTCGGCAACGGAGGGTCGGCGGCCGATGTCTGGTGGTGGCATCACCGGGCGCTGCTTGCGAGCGGCGAACGGGTCGCCGCCGGCCGCGCGCTCGAAAGGGCCTACGGCTTCCTGCTCGACGGGATCGCGAGCCTGAGCGACGAGGGCTTGCGCCGCAGCTACCTCAACAAGCGCGGCTCGTACCGGGCGCTCGTAAAGGCCTGGATAGAACACGCGCGCAAACGCCGATTGCCCGCAAAGAGACGAGCCGCGCATCTCGCGGGAGTCGCCGAGCTCAGCGCGCCGTTCGAGCGACTCGTCGATACCGGCGTCCGGCTGAACGAATTGCGCAGCGCCGAAGAACTGCACGAATTCCTGGTCGACGAAGTCACCGAGCTGAGCGGCGCCGAGCGCGTGCTGCTCGTTCTGGAATCCGCCGGCAGCCTGCGCGTTGCCGGATCGCTCGTGCCCGTAGGCGAAGACGCTTCCGTTTTGCTGCATTCCGTCACGCCATGGATCGAAGACGCGCGCCGCGCCCGCGTTGCGACCCTTCGCCACTTGCCGGAAGGCGCAGACCCGCTCGACCAGCGCTCGTCGCTCGTCGTCCCGCTGGTCGCGCAGCAGCGCCTGCTGGGTTATGTGTATGCAGACATCGACGGCGCTTACGGCCGCTTCCGCGACACCGATCGCGACCTGATGACAATGCTGGCCGCGCAGGCCGCCGTCGCGCTCGACAATGCGCAGTGGGCGCAAGGGTTAGAGCGCAAGGTCGACGAGCGCACCGCGGAGCTGACGCAGGCTCTCGAGCAGCAAACCGCGACGGCCGACGTCCTGAAGGTCATCAGCAAATCACCGACCGACGTGCAGCCGGTGTTCGACGCGATCGCCGAGCGAGCGATGATCCTTTGCGGCGCCCTCACCGGGACAGTCACGCATTTCGATGGCGAGCTCGTGCACCTGCGCGCCTTCCACGGCGCAACGCACGAGGCGACGGAGGCGATGAAGGCTGCCTACCCGATCAAGCTTGGACGCGGCGCCGTCAGCGCGCGAGCAATTCGCGAGCACGCGCCGGTCCAGATCCCCGACGTTTTCGAGGACCCGGACTACGAACTGAAGGATGCGTCGCGAGCGGCCGGCTACAAGAGCGGTCTCGCCGTGCCGATGTTTCGCGAGGGACAGGTGATCGGCACAATCGGCGTGACTCGCGCGGAGACGGGTGTGTTCCCCGAACGGCTTGTCGCGCTACTGCAGACTTTTGCCGAGCAGGCTGCAATCGCGATCCAGAACGCGAAGTTGTTCAACGAGACGCAGGAGGCGCTCGGACGCCAGACCGCGACGGCCGACATCCTGCGCGTGATCAGCAGTTCGCCGACCAATGTCCAACCGGTATTCGACGCCATTGTCCGCACGGCCCTGCGGCTCCTCTCCTGCGACTCGGTAGTCGTGATGCGGTGCGACGGCAATACGTTCTCGCCGGTCGCGGGCGTGCGCCAGGATGGCGCTCGCAATTGCGATGACGGAATCCGCTCGTGAAGGTGGATCCCAACGCCAATTTTCCCTCGCGGGTAATTTTGTCGAAGTCCATACTGCATCTGCCGGATTGGGAGCGTCATCGACCTTCCCGAGCACGAGCGGCGCATTCAGGAGTCGCACGGGGTCCGTTCGTCGCTCTTGCTGCCGCTGCTGCGCGAGGGCGAATGCATCGGCGTGCTGGCGCTGGTGCGCAAGACGCCCGGCGCCTTCAGTGAAGCGGAAATCGCACTTGCGAGATCCTTTGTCGACCAGGCGCTGATCGCCATCGAGAACACGCGACTTTTCAACGAAACGAAAGAGGCGCTGAACCGGCAGCGCGCCGCCTCCGACGTGCTGGCGGCGATCAGCGGGTCGATCGCCGACACCGCGCCGGTCTTCGCGACGATCCTCGACAGCTGCGAACGTCTTTTCTCCGGCAATGTCGCGGGCGTAAGCCTGGTCGGCGACGACGGCCTCATCCATCTTCGGGCCTACCACGGCCCCAACAGGGCGGAGCTGGAGAAGGTCTTTCCGCTGCCCCTCGACGAGACGAGTGGATCGGGCGCGTGCATCGTGTTGCGCAGCGTCGTGCACTATCCCGACACTGAAGACGAAGCCGTGCCCGAGGCGACGCGGCGCGCATGTCGGGCCGTGGGCTACAGGAGCGTGATCTTCGCCCCCATGGTGTGGGAGCGCCGCGGCATCGGGGTGATTTTCGTGGGTCGGGCGTACGTCGGCCAGTTCTCGGAAAAGGACATGGCGCTGCTGCGGACGTTCGCCGATCAGGCGGTGATCGCGATCCAGAACGCGCGGCTGTTCAACGAGACAAAGGAAGCGCTGGAACAGCAGACCGCCACCGCCGAGGTGCTGCAGGTGATCAGCAGCTCCGTCGCCGACACCGCGCCCGTATTCGACAAGATCCTCGACAGCTGCCAGCAGCTGTTCGCCACCGAGCAGCTCGGCATCTTTCTCGCCGGCGACGACGGCATGGTCCATGTCGGCGCGTGGCGCGGCTCTGCATTGGAGACCATCGCCGCGACGTTCCCGAAGCCGCTCGACGAGACGATGACCGCGATCGTTATCCGCGACCGCCGCACGATGCATATCCCGGACGTGCTCGGCATGTCCCCGCCCGTGCCCATCGTTCGCGGTGTCGCCGAGCGAATCAGGCAACTGCTCGATCGCATGGGCTCCGATGTTGTGGGAGGACCGCGGCATCGGCTCGATCGCCGTGTTGCGACAGCCGCCGAAACCGTTCACCGAAAAGGAATTGGTGCTGCTCAGAACTTTCGCCGACCAGTCGGTGATCGCGATCCAGAACTGCGCGGCTGTTCAACGAGACCAAGGAGGCACTCGAGCGGCAGACCGCGACGGCCGACGTGCTGAAAGTGATCAGCGAATCGCCGACCGATGTGCAGCCCGTGTTCGACGTGATCGCCGAGCGTGCGGCGCGACTCACCAGCGCCGAATACGGTTGGGTGCTTCGCTTCGACGGCGAGCTGATCCACGTGGCGAGCGCACACGGCGTCAACGCGAAGGGCCTCGAGGCGGCGAGGCAGGCGTTTCCGATGCGCCCGGGAGACGGCTCGGCGGCTGCGACAGTCGTTCGCGACGGCAAGGTCGTCAACATCGCCGATGTACTTGCCGAGGACTCGCAGTACAAGGTCAAGTCGCATCGCCGAGCTGGCGGGTTACCGAAGCGATTCTCAGCGTGCCGATGCGGCACGAGGATCAAATCGTCGGGGTGATCACGGTCACCCGCGCCGAGGTCGGCCGTTTCGCCGACAAGGAAGTCGATCTGCTGCAGACGTTCGCCAGCCAGGCGGTCATCGCGATCGAGAACGTCCGATTGTTCAACGAGACCAAGGAGGCGCTCGAACAGCAGACCGCCACGGCCGAAGTGCTGCAGGTGATCAGCAGCTCGGTCGCCGACACCGCGCCCGTGTTCGACAAGATCCTCGACAGCTGCCGGCGCCTGTTCGCAAGCGAGCAGCTCGCCGTCATGCTGGTCGAAGACGAGGCGCGCGTGCGCACGGCTGCGTGGCGCGGATCCGCGTTCGACGCCCTGTCCCGGGAGGTCGGATCGATGCCGCTCGAAACGACATTCACGGGACGGGCAATCCGCGAGCGGCGGACGGTACAGGTGACCCAGGCCGACATGGCCAGCATGTGGGACGCGGGTGCGCGTAAGTGGGTGCAGTCGGTGGGACCTTACACCGCGATCTACAGTCCGATGTTATGGGAGGGTCGCGGCATCGGCTCGATCTGCATCTTCCGCCAGCCGCCACGCCCGTTCACCGACAAGGAGGTGGCGCTGCTCGGTACATTCGCCGACCAGGCGGTGATCGCGATCCAGAACTCGCGACTGTTCAACGAGACCAACGCGGCGCTCGAGCGGCAGACGGCGACCTCCGAAGTCCTGCGCGTGATCAGCGAGTCGCCGACCGACGTGCAGCCAACGCTCGACGCCGTCGCGGAGCGTGCGGGGCTTCTCTGCGACGCGGACGGAAGTCGCATCTGGCTGGTCGCCGACGGACAATTGCGCGCGATGACGACATACGGGTCGGCTTACGAAGCCATGACGAGTGTCGAGGTGCTGCCGCTGACGAAGGCGTCGGTTGGCGGCCGCGCCGTGCTGGAGCGCCGAGTGATTCACGTCGAAGACGTCGTCAAAGTCATCGACTCGGACTATCCCGCGATTCGCGAGCTGCAGCGGCGCTACGGCTTTCGCACCGTATTGAACGTTCCCTTGCTGCGGGAGGGCGAGGCGCTCGGAGTCATCTCGCTTCTGCGCAACGAGGTACGTCCGTTCGCGCCCGTCGAGATCAACCTCGTGAAGACGTTCGCCGACCAGGCCGTGATCGCCATCCAGAACGTCCGGATGTTCAACGAGACGAAGCAGGCTCGGGCGGCGGCAGAGGCAGCGAACGAGGCGAAGAGCTCGTTCCTCGCCACGATGAGCCACGAGATCCGCACGCCGATGAACGCGGTCATCGGCATGAGCGGGCTCCTGCTCGACACGCAGCTCGACGCCGAGCAGCACGACTACGCCGCGACGATCCGCGACTCGGGCGACGCCCTTCTCACCATCATCAACGACATCCTCGATTTCTCGAAGATCGAGGCGGGTCGCATGGACATCGAGGCGCACCCGTTCGACCTGCGCGAATGCGTGGAGTCGGCGCTCGATCTCATCAGCACGCGCGCCGCCGAGAAGCATCTCGACATCGCCTACCTGTTCGAGGGCGAGGTGCCCGTTGCCATCGAAGGCGACGTGACGCGACTGCGGCAAATCCTGCTCAATCTCCTTGCGAACGCAGTGAAGTTCACCGAGGCGGGTGAGGTCGTGGTGAGCGTAACGGCCAAGTCGCTGGCCGCCGGCATGTTCGAGCTGACCTTCACCGTCCGCGACACCGGCATCGGACTCACCGACGAAGCCATGAGCCGGCTCTTTCAGTCGTTCTCGCAGGCGGACAGCTCGACCACCCGCAAATACGGGGGCACGGGGCTGGGCCTCGCCATCAGCAAGCGGCTCTCCGAGCTGATGGGGGGCACGATGTGGGTCGAGAGCGCGGGACCGGGCAAAGGCTCGTCGTTCCACTTCACGATCCGCGCGCCTCTGGCGGCGTCACCCCAGCCCAAACGCCGCGACTTCATCGGCGTGCAGCCGGCGCTTTCCGCCAAGCGCGTGCTGGTGGTCGACGACAACGCCACCAACCGCAAGGTGCTGGCGCTGCAGGCGGCCAAGTGGGGAATGGTGCCGCGCGACACCGGGTCGCCGGAAGAAGCGCTGCGCTGGATCGCGCAAGGCGAGAGCTTCGATCTTGCCATCCTCGACATGCACATGCCCGAGATGGACGGCATCGCGCTCGCGCGCGAGATTCGCGCGCGAAACGTCGGCGCTGCCGCTCGTCCTGTTCAGCTCCCTCGGGCGGCGCGAGGCCGGCGACACCGACGGCCTCTTCAGCGCGCTATCTCGCCAAGCCGTTGCGCCAGTCGCAGCTCTTCGACACGCTGGCCGGCCTGCTCGCGCATGACGAAGCGCCCAAGCCGAGCGCGGCACCGGCCAAGACGTCGATGGATCCCGGGATGGCGGCGCGCCATCCGCTGCGCATCCTGCTCGCCGAGGACAACGTGGTGAACCAGAAGCTCGCGCTGCGCCTTCTGCAGCAGATGGGCTATCGCGCCGATCTTGCGAGCAACGGCATCGAAGCCGTCGAATCGGTTGCGCGTCAAACCTACGACGTGGTGCTGATGGACGTGCAGATGCCCGAGATGGACGGGCTCGAAGCCGCGCGCCGGATCACCGGGCGCTGGACGCCGGACGATCGCCCGCGCATCGTGGCGATGACGGCGAACGCGATGCAGGGCGACCGCGAGGAATGCCTCGCCGCCGGCATGGACGATTACCTCACCAAACCGATCCGCGTCGAGCGCCTCGTCGAGGCGCTGAACCTGGCGCGCGCACGCGAAAGCACATGACATGACCGGACCGACGATCGACCGCGCGACCTTCGAAGCGCTCAACGAATCCGCCGGCAGCGATTTCGTGCGCGAGCTCGTCGACACGTTCCTCGCCGAGGCGCCGGCGATGCTGGACGACCTTCGCGGCGCGCTCGCCGCGAACGACGCCGATCGCTTCCGCCGCGCCGCGCATTCGCTGAAATCCAACAGCATGACCTTCGGCGCGTTGGCGCTGGGCGGAATGGCCAGGGCGCTGGAGCTGGGCGGCCTCGACCCGGTGCGACAGGCGAACGGCAAGCCGCTCGACGATCTGGCGGACGAATATGCGCGCGCGGCGCGGGCGCTGTCGGAGCTGCGCAATGCGTGAGCCCGGCCGCACGGGCGCGCGGCTCCTTGTCGTCGACGACAACAAGGTCAACCGCCTGCTCCTGACCCGCAGCCTCGAGCTGCAGGGCCACGGCGTCGATTCGGCCGAGAACGGCCGCGTTGCGCTGGAGATGCTGCGCCGCGGCGGCTTCGACCTGGTGCTGCTGGACATGGAGATGCCGGAGATGGATGGCTTCGCCGTGCTGGAGCAGATGATGCGCGACCTGCAGCTGCGCGACCTTCCGGTCATCGTCACGTCGTCGCTGGAAGGCATCGACAACATCGTCCGCTGCATCGAGCTCGGCGCCGAGGATTACCTCACGAAGCCGGTCAACCCCGTGATGCTGAAGGCGCGCATCGGCGCCAGCCTCGAAAAGAAGCGTCTGCGCGACCAGCAGAAGGAGCTCGTGCGCCGTTTTGCGACGCCCGAGGTTGCGCAGGATCTCCAGAAATCCGGTTTCACGCTCGGCGGCAAGCGCGTGCGCGCGACGGTGATGTTCTGCGATATCCGCAGCTTCACGCCGCTCGCGGAATCGCAGCCGCCGGAGGAGACGATCGATCTCCTCAACACCTACTACACGCTCATGTTCGACGCGATCAGCGGCCAGGGCGGTGTCGTCAGCCAGATCGCCGGCGACGGACTGATGGCGATCTTCGGCGCGCCGCTCCCGCTGCCCGATCACTGCGGCGCCGCCGTGCGCGCGGCGCTCGAAATGATCGAGCTGATGGAAATGTTCAACCGCGAGCGCGCCGCGGCAGCGAAGCCGCAGATCCGGATCGGGATCGGCATCGCCACGGGCGACATGGTGGCCGGTTACACCGGCACCAACGAGCGCGCGACGTACACCTGCATCGGCGACACGGTGAACGTCGCCGCGCGCCTCGAGGAGCACACCAAGATCGCGGCATGCGCAATCCTGATCGACGATGCGACGCGTGCCGGGATCGACGCGCGGATCGCGGTCGATCCTCTTGGCCCGGTTTCCATTCGCGGCAGGGCGCAGGCGGTCGGCGTGTTCGCGGTGCCCGTCGGACGGAAATCCTGAATCCCACGCGCATGGCGCGCTGGATGCGGTCTGGCGCGGCCGTCGTGGCCGCGTCGTTGGCGCATCGACGATCGCTGCCGGTGCCGAAGCGCTCGAGACGTGGACGGGAGGCCCTCCGCCGTCCCTCCGTCTGAAGACGCTCGAGGGCGACGAGTTGACGCTCCAGTCGTTCCGCGGCCGCACCGTCATCGTCAATTTCTGGGCGACCTGGTGCGGACCGTGCCTCGCGGAGATGCCGTCGCTGCAGCGGCTGCGCGACAGGCTCGCGCCCGAAGGCGTCGAGGTGATTGCCGTCAACCTCAAGGAAAGCACCGTGCAGATCGCTCCGTTCGTCGAGCGCCTCGGGATCACATTTCCTGTCGTGCGCGATGTCACCGGAACGGTGAGCAGCGCCTGGCACGTCAACGTGTTTCCGACGAGCTTCGTCATCGGCCCCGACCAGCGGATTGCGATGGTCGTGCGCGGCGAGGTCGATTGGGACAGTGGTGAGGTCGAAGCGCAGATTCGCCGCGTGAACCAGCGCGGCCGCGTGCCCGGCGTCCAGCGCACCAGCGGGCCGCAGGCACGACCGCTCTCCCCGCCGCTATTCTCGGCGATGCGCTGACCCGCGTTGGAGGTCACCCGTCCGCTCGGTCATCCGTTGCGAGGCGGTCCGCGCGCGCCAGCGCCGGAAAGAAGCGCATCCACAGCAGCACGACGACGAGCGTGCCCACGCCGCCGATGACCACCGACGGCACGGTGCCGAACCACGCGGCGGTGAGCCCCGACTCGAATTCGCCGAGCTGGTTCGACGAGCCGATGAACACCGAGTTGACCGCACTCACGCGACCGCGCATCGCATCCGGCGTCTTCAACTGCACGAGCGAAGCGCGAATCACCACGCTCACCATGTCGGAGGCCCCGAGCAGCGCCAGCGCGACGAGCGACAGCGGAAACGACGCGGACAGGCCAAAGGCGATCGTCGCGACGCCGAATGCGGCGACCGCGGCAAACATCTGCCGCCCGACGCGACGCCGCGGCGGGTGTCGCGCAAGATAGAGCGACATCGCGAGCGCGCCAACGCCGGGCGCCGCGCGCAGCACGCCCAACCCGGTCGGCCCCACGTGCAGGATGTCCTTCGCGTAGATAGGCAAGAGCGCCGTCGCGCCGCCCAGCAGCACGGCGAAAAGATCGAGCGATATCGCCCCCATGATCACCGGATTGCGATGGATGTAGCGAATGCCCGCCAGCAGCGAGTCGAGGCTCACGGGCTCGCGGTCCGCCGCCTTGAGGCGCGAGCGGACACGGACGATCGCGAACGCGCTAAGCACGTACAGGATGCCGCAGGTGGCGAACGCGAGCATCGGGCTCGCCGCGTACAGGAGGCCGCCCAGCGCCGGACCCGCGATCGTTGCGGTCTGATTGGCCGACGCCGAAGCGGCGACCGCGCGCGGCAGCATCGGTTCGGGCACGACGCCGGGCAGGAGCGCCTGCAGCGTCGGCATCTCGAAGGCACGCGCGGCGCCGAAAACGAAGATCACGGCGAAGATCGCCTCTCGCGGCATCCCGCCGTAGAGACTTCCCAACCCCAGCGCCGCCGCCGTCAGCAGCTTGACCGTCTGGCAGGCGACGAGAATCCGGCGCCGGTCGAAATTGTCGGCGACGTGGCCGGTGACCAAGGCCAGCGCCAGCATCGGCACGAACTGCGCCAGCCCGACCAGTCCGAGATCGAGCGCGCTGCCCGTCAATTCGTAGACAAGCCAGCCGACCGCGACCGACTGCATCTGGAATCCGGTCGTCGACAGCACGCGGCTCGCCCAGAACAGGGCGAAGGGCCGATGCGCGAACACCGACGGCTGGGCAAACGACGGAGGCGACATGACGAGCGCGCCATTCTCGCACGCGCATCGCCACGGCCATGCGGAATCAATCCTCGTATTGATCGTGCCGGCGCAGCCACGCCGCGGTGTGCGGCAGGCCCGCCTCGTCGCGGCCCTTGGGCGTGAGATCGAGGTAGTGGTAGGCGCCGTTCAGCATGTCGAGGCCGCGGGCGTAGCATGAATACGTGTGGAACACCGCGCCCGCATCGTCACGGAAGAAGACGCTGATGCCGGCAAGCTCCGACATCGTGTTCTTCACCGTCGTGTAGTTGTAGAACGCCTCGCCGGCCGCGAGCGCCTCCGGCCGGAACGACACCTGATAGTCGAAATTGAAGTCGCTGCCGAACGAAGAGACCCAGGTGAACGTCCAGCCCATCCGGCGGCGGTAGGCTTCGATCTTGGCGAGCGGCGCCCGCGACACCGCGAGAAACGTGACGTCGCGATGCTTGAGATGCACGTCGATCCCGTTGAAGTTGTCGGCCCAGAACGAGCAGGACTTGCAGCCCTCCTCCCAGTCCGGACCCAGCATGAAGTGATAGACGACGAGCTGCCCGCGGCCGTCGAAGAGATCGGCGAGGCTCTTGCGGCCGCCTGGCGTGTCGAACGCGTAATCCTTTTCCACGCGCTCCCACGGCAGCGCGCGCCGCGCCGCGGAGAGCTCGTCGCGCGCTCGCGTGAATGCCTTTTCCTTCTGCAGCAGCTCCCGGCGCGCCTGCAGCCACTGCGCGCCGTCGACGATCTTGTGCTCGGTCATGGCGCTCTCCTTGCCGACGATTCCGTTGCGTCAGCGTCCCGCCCACGTGGGCAGCGGCCGTCCGGTCTCGAGCAGCGTCTTCAAGCTCGACAGCACGCGCGGCCAGCCATGGGAAATGCCGCGGAGCATTTCCGAGTCCGGCTCGAGCTCCGCGTGCGTCACCGTCAGGCGCACCATGTCGGCGACGGGCTCGAGCTCGAACGTGACGCGGCTGTGCTTGGCGGGATTCGCGGCGTCGGCAGGCGCGGCCCAGGTCAGCACCAGGCGGCGCGGCGGCGCGTTCTCGAGCACCTTGCCCACCATGGCGACCGTGCGCGACGCGTCGGTTCGCCGGTGCTCCCACGCCGAGCCCACGTTCCAGTCCGACACGTTTTCCGCTTCCCAGTACTGCCGCGTGAACTCGGCGTCGGTCAGCGCCGCGAATACGCGCTCCGGGGTGGCCGCGATATAGGTCACGTACACGAATTGCGTCTTACCCATCAGCGTCTCCTTCTGCTCGTCTTTTGAGGTCACGCAGCGCATCGAGGCGCGGTCGCTCGTATTTCCGGATCCAGCGTTCGTAGATCTCATGCACCGGAACGGGATTGAGGTAGTGCAGCTTCTCGCGCCCGCGCCAGACTGTCGTGACCAGATTCGCGCTTTCGAGCACGCCGAGATGCTGCGCGACCGCCTGCCTCGTCATCTTCAAATGCCGGCAGAGCTCGGTCAGCGTGAGCCCGCTGTGCGCGTGGAGGCGATCGAGCAGCTGCCGGCGGCTGGGATCCGCCAGCGCCTTGAACACCTTGTCGATGTGCCTCACCTCGATATTATGCAAGTAAATACTTGCATGTCAAGCCCGCCGCGCTTCAGGCCGCGCCCCGCGGCGTGTCGTCCGCGAGTCCGTAGACGGTCTCCGCGTTCGGAAATCCGGCGAGCGTGAACTCGCCGAGCTGCACGAGCGGAGCCTCGCAGTGCGCCGCGAATTCGCTCGAGACGGTCACCGCGCGCCCGAGGGTGCCGGCGAGCTTTTCGAGCCGCGCCGCGAGATTGACCGCGGGCCCGATGCAGGTGAAGTCGAGACGGTTGCCTCCCCCGATGTTGCCGTACAGGACCTCGCCCACGTGCAATGCGAGCCCGAAGCGCAAATCGGTCGTGCCCTCGGCAACCGTTTCGGCGGCGAGCGCGGCGATCCGGGCTCGCGCGTCCTGCGCGGCAGCCAGCGCGTCGCCGCAGACGAGCCCGACGTCGCGCGCCGGGCGCAGCGGAAATATCGCGAGCAGGCCATCGCCCATGAACTTGAGCACCTCGCCGCCGCGCTCCATGATGGCGGGCACCTGGCAGTCGAAATAGCGGTTCAGGAGCGAGATCAGCGTCTGCGGCGACACCCGGTCGGCGACAGCGGTGAAGCCGCGCATGTCCGATAGCCAGATCGCGGCGCGAATCGCCTCGGTATCGCCGCGACGGATCTTGCCGGCCAGGATGCGCTCGCCGGCGTGGCTGCCCACGTACGTGTCGAGGAACGTTCGCGTGGTCCGCTGCTGCGCCCGGATCTCGGCGACGCGCGCGAGCGGTGCAACGACGGATTCGATCGCGGCGATCTGCAGGGCGGTGAATCCGTCCGGGTGGCGTGTTGCCCAGGTGGCGACGTGGATCGTGCCGTCGGTGAACGGCAACGGCGACGCCAGGTAATCGGTGGCGCCTTCGGCACGAAGACTTTCCAGCACCTCGAAGCCGGCGGCCTCGCGTGCCTCGGTCAAGCGGCGCCGCATGGGGGCGCCGGTCGCGTACACGACCGAGACCGGGCTGGCGACGAATTCCATCGTCTGAAGGCGCTCGTAGGCGAGCTCGCCCACGGTGACGCCCGCATCCGGCCGCCACATGAAGCGCCGGCCCGTGACCTCGGGGTGCAGCGTGCGCACGAGGACCGCGACGCGCCACAGCGGAATGCCGCAGGCGACGAGCCGATCGCAAAGCTCCTGCAGCACGTCCTGCGGCAACGCCGCCGAGCGGGCGCCGTCGACCAGCCAGCCGACGATGCTGCCCGTGTCGCAATGCTTCATCGGTCGCGCAGTGAGGGCGAAAAGACGCCTATCCTACCTCGCCGCGCGGATCAGAGTCCCAGCAGGTGCGGCAGCCAGAGCGATATCGCCGGGAACGTAGGTGACGAGCATCAGCACCGCGAACATGACGCCGTAGAACGGCCAGATGTTGCGCATCACCTCTTCCATCGAGACCTTGCCGACGGCGCAACCGACGAACAGCGTCGCGCCGACCGGCGGCGTCAGGAGCCCGATGCCGAGATTGAGCAGCATGATCATGCCGAAATGGACCGGATCGACGCCGAACGTCGTGACCACCGGCAGCAGGATCGGCGTGCAAATCAGGAGCAGCGGCGCGAGATCCATCAGGCAGCCGAGCACCAGCAGCATGATATTGATCAGCATCAGGATCACTTCGCGATTGCTGGACAGCGTGAGGAAGAACGCGGTGATCTTGGCCGGAAGCTGCATCAGCGCCATCACGTAGCCGAACGCGGACGCGCAGGCGATCAGCGTCATCACCATCGCCACGGTCTTCAGCGTGCGGTGCACGAGCGTGGGCAGGTCGCGCCAGCGGTAGTCGCGGTAGATGAACATCGTGACGAAGAACGCCCACAGGCAGGCGATCGCACCGGCCTCGATCGCCGTGAATATTCCGGTCAGGATGCCGCCGATGATGATGAAGATCGTGATGAGGCCCCACAGCGCATCGATCGTGACCCTCGCCGCGATGCCGAGCGGCACCGACTCGCCGCGCGGATGCCCGTCGCGATAGGCGATGAAGATGCAGAGCCCGATGATCGCGGCGCCGAGAAGCAGCCCGGGGACGACACCCGCCATGAAGAGGCTGGTGATCGAGATGAGGCCGCCGGTGGCGAGCGAATAGATCACCGCGTTGTGGCTGGGCGGCACCAGGATCGCCTGCACGGACGCGCTGATCGTGACGTTGGTCGAGAACGCGCGCGGATAGCCGACCTTTTCCATCTGCGGAATCATCACCGAGCCGATCGCCGACGTGTCGGCCACCGAGCTGCCGGAAATGCCGCTCAGGAACGTCGTGGCGATGACGTTCACCGCCGACAGGCCGCCGCGGATGCGCACCACGCCCACCAGCACGTTCGCGAAGGCGACGAGGCGCTTGGCCATGCCGCCCTCGGCCATGATCGCGCCGGCGAGAACGAAGAACGGGATCGTCAGCATCGCGACCTTGCTCACGCCGTCGGAGATCTTCAGCATCACGGCTTCGAGCGGGACGCCGATCCACAGCGCGCCGGCGATTGCGGCGAGACCAAGCGAATAGGCGATCGGCACGCTCAGCGCGAACAGCGTGAAGAGACAGCCGAGCAGAACGAGGATGTCCATGGCGGGGTCAGTCGAACGCCGCGGTCGAATGGGCATCGCCCACGCGATCGACCGGCTGGCCGAGCGTCACGCGCTCGATGACGAACAGGAACAGGATCGCGCCGCCGATCGGTATCGGGAGATAGGTGACGCCGACCGACAGCGACGGAAAATCCGAGATCGTGTTCGACCACGTCGCCTCGACGAGGCCGGTGCCCTTCACCACCATGAAGAGCGCCATCGTCCCCATCAGCATTTCGACCAGGAAATCGGTGATGCGGCGCACGCCGCTGCGGGAGCTTCGACACGGCCAGCGTGACGTTCATGTGCAGGCCGAGCCGGTAGCACGCGGCGGCGCCGAAGAACGTGAGGACGATGGTGAGAAGCACCGCGGTTGGCTCCGGCCACGATGCCGCGCGGTTGATGACGTACCGCGTCCACACCGCCCACGGAATCACCGCCGAGATCAGCACCAGCGCCGAGCCCGCGATCACGACGCAAGCCAGGTACAGCGCGTCCATGGCCTTGCGGAACTTGTTCGCCATCGCGTCTTCTCCCCGATAGCGGGCCGGCGGCGCGATATCAAGCCGGCCCGCGCGATCGCATCACGGCAGGAACGGCCGCCCGGCCGTGCCTGCCACCGGAACTATTGAACGGCCTGGATGCGCTTGATCGTGTCCGCGTACTTGGGACCGTACTTGTCCCAGACCGGCTTGACGGCGTCCTGGAACGCTTTCTTGTCGGAGATTTCGGTGATCGTGATGCCGGCCGCGCGCGCCTTGTCCATCGCTTCCTTCTCGTATTTTTCCCACAGCACGCGCTCTTCCTGCTGCATTTCGCGGCCGAACTTGACCAGCAGCGCCTGGTCGTCCTTCGACAGCGTATCCCAGGTCTTCTTCGAGAACACGACCATTTCGGGCACGATCAGGTGCTCGTCGATCGTGTAGAACTTGGCGACCTGATAGTGGTTGTCGAACACGAAGCTCGGCGGGTTGTTTTCGGCGCCGTCGACCACGCCCGTCTGCAGCGCATTGAACACCTGGTCGTAGCCCATCGACACGCCGTTGCCGCCGAGCGAATTCATCATGTCGACGAACATCGGGTTGCCCATCACGCGGAACTTCATCCCCTTGAGGTCGGCCAGGCTCTTGATCGGCTTCTTGGTGTCGTAGAGGCTGCGCGCGCCGGCGTCCATGAAGCACAGCGCGACGAGACCCGCCTTCGGATTGTTCGTCACCTTGTCCATCAGCTCCTGCCCGATCGGGCCATCGATCACCTTCTGCATATGCTTCGTGTCGCGGAACAGATAGGGCATGTTGAACACGTTGAGATCGTCGATGACCGGACCGAGCGCGCCCACGCTGACGCGCGCGAACTGGATCGCCCCAACCTGCGCCTGCTCGATCGCTTCCTTTTCACCGCCGAGCTGCATCGACGGGTACATCTGGATGCTGAGCCGCCCATTGGTCGCCTTCTCGAGCTTCTTCCCCATGTTCTCGACGGCAACGACGGTCGGATAGCCCTCCGGGTGAACGTCGGAGGCTTTCATCACCATCTTGGTCTGGGCCATTGCGGGCCCGGCCGACAGCAGCGCGGCCACGAATGCGAGCGGCGCCAGCGTCGACATGCACTTCAGCACGTTGGATTGCGCGAACATTTGGAACCTCCTCGACACGCCCTCTCAAGGGGCCTTTGCGGACGGCAATCGGGGCTGCCGTCGGACGCCCTCCAGCGAACTGCTATTCGTCGATCTAGCCGCGGGAGCGCCACGCGCGGCGCGCGCCGGAGCCCGCCTGCGGCGTCCTCCCGGCCCCTGCTCGAGTGCCGTGCGCAGCCGCTCGCGGCTGTTGGTAAGGTGCAGGCGCACGGCGGCGCGCGCGGCCTCGGCGTCGCGGCGGGCGATCGCCTGGTAGATCTGCGCGTGCTCCTGCTGGATCAGCGCGAGGTAACGCACCCGCGCCTGCCGATCGTTCTTGAAGAGGTCGACCCGCGCGCGCGGAATCATCAGCGGGCCGAGCTGAGCGAAGAGGTCGATGAAGTACGCGTTGCCCGTAGCGCGGATGATCGCCAGATGGAATTCGATGTCGGCGCTCACCGCCGGCTGCGCCGCGCGGATCCCCGCTTCGAACGTGGCGAGCGCGGTGCCGATCCGCCGCAGATCCGCCGGCGCATGCCGCTGCGCGGCGAGCGACGCGGCCTCCGACTCGAGGCCGATGCGCAGGTCCATGATCTGCAGCACGTCGCCGATCTTCGCGAGATCGGACGCGTCGACCACATACGGGTAGGCGAACGGCGGGGCGAGGACGAATGCGCCGCGCCCCTGCTGCGTGTCGATGCGCCCGGAGGAGCGCAGGCTGGCAATCGCCTCGCGCACGACCGAGCGGCTGACATGGTATTTCTCCATCAGCACGCGTTCCGGCGGCAGCCGGTCACCCGGGGTGAGCTCGCCGCTTTCGATGCTCGACGACAAGGCGCGCAGGACCTGGGCGGTCAGGCTGTCGCGCGGGCGGTTCTCGATGGAGGTCGTCGGCATCGGGGCGTTTTCCGCCGCGATGCAGGCAGCTACGACGGACCGCGTCGGCGGCACGCCATGCAAGGGGCAACTGGTAGGATATCAGAACAAAGTGGTCTGACAAGTGCCGTCGCTGCGCATCAGCCGAGGACCGGCGGCGCACCGGTCAGTGGGACGACGGAGATCTTCAGCTCGATGTCGCCGTCTCCTTGCCCGCGTAAGCCGCCTCGAGCGCGGCGATATCGATCTTGACCATCTTCATCATGGCGTCGGCGGCCCGCTTCGCCTTCACCCGATCCGTATCGGCCATCATCTTCGTAAGAATGGTAGGAACAATCTGCCACGAAACGCCGTAGCGATCCTTGAGCCATCCGCACTGCTCGGGCGAGCCTCCCTTGAGAAGCGCGTTCCAGTAGCGGTCGACTTCCGCCTGATTCTCGCAATTCACGACGAACGACACCGCATGGTTGAACGGATCGAGCGGCCCGGCGCTCATCGCGACGAATTGCTGCCCGCAAAGCAGGAATTCGACGACCTTGACGGAACCGGCCGGACCACTGGGCGAGTCAGTCGGCAACGCGGTGACGCCGGTCACGCGCGAGTCCGGGAAGATCGAGGCGTAGAACGCGGCGGCCTCTTCGGCTTCTTTCGCATACCAGAGAAACGGAGTGATCTTCTGCATGGAATAATCCTGTGAGGAGTGAGAGAAATGTCGACAGCAGTCGTTCATTCTGCCCCCGAGTCAACCGGCCCCGCACGTTCCCTCGGTCCCATTTTCTCGTCGGGCAACGCCTACGGCAAGATTCGGCCACGGGCCGCAACCTCGCCGAAGGGCCTCCATTTGACCCTGCCCGACACGGCGGGTAGTGTTCGTGTGCCGATGTCGCTGTGGTGCTTTTGCGCCCCCTCGGAGCCGGTCGTTCGACACCACGCCGAGATAGACGCGGTCGGCGGCGAATAGCCGCCACCGCTCTCGCAGCCGTGTTCCCCGCTATGGCTTCGGCGGGTCGCGCAGCTCGCGGCGCAGGACTTTTCCGATCGGCGTCTTCGGCAGCGCGTCGCGGAATTCCACGTGCCGCGGGAGCTTGTATCCGGTGAGCTGGGTCTTGCAGTGCACGAGCACCGAATCCTTCGTCAGACCCGGATCCTTTTTCACGATCACCACTTTCACCGCCTCGCCCGATTTTTCGTCAGGAACGCCCACCGCGCCGCATTCGAGCACACCCGGATGCGTCATCACCACGCTCTCGATTTCGTTCGGATAGACGTTGAAGCCGGAGACCAGGATCATGTCCTTCTTCCGGTCGGTGATCGTGACGTAGCCCTCGGCATTCAGATAACCGACGTCGCCGGTCTTCAGCCAGCCGTCCTGCAATACCTTGGCGGTTTCCTCGGCTTGGTTCCAGTAGCCCTTCATCACCTGCGGGCCCCGGACACAGAGCTCGCCGGTGTGCTTGTCGATGTCGCCCTCGCCGCTCCAGACCGGCAGCTCGTCGAAGCTGTCGTCGCGGATGGATATGTCCGTCGAAGGCAGGGGAAGGCCGATGCTGCCGTTCCAGGGTGTCCCCAACGGATTGGCGCATACGCCGGGCGAGGATTCGGTCAGCCCGTAGGCTTCGGTAATGCAATGTCCGGTCAATTTCTGCCAGCGCTCGGCCACCGCTTTCTGCACCGCCGCGCCGCCGCCCACCACCACCTTCAGCGAGGAAAATTCGAGCTGATCGAATCCCGGCGTATTCATGAGGCCGTTGAACAGCGTATTGACGCCGGTCATGACGCTCCACTTCCACGCACTCAGTTCCTTGACGAAGCCCGGCATGTCGCGCGGATTGGTGATGAGCACGATCAGGCTGCCCCATTTCATGAACGACAGCGTCGAGGTCAGGCAGAAGATGTGGTACATCGGCAAAGGCGCAATGACGATTTCGGCGCCCTCCTTGAAGCTGCCCGAGACCCACACGCCCGTTTGCTCGAGGTTGGCAAGGATGTTGCGGTGGGTAAGCATCGCGCCTTTCGCGACGCCGGTCGTGCCGCCGGTGTACTGCAGGAACGCGATGTCGTCGTGCGCCACCCCAACCGGCTTCAGCGGCGCCGCCGCGCCGCGCGCGAGTGCCCCCCGGAACGGGATGGCGTGATCGATGCGCCAGGCGGGCACCATCTTCTTCACTCTCTTGATGACCAGATTGACGATCCAGCGTTTCGGTATCGGCAGCAGGTCGCCCACCCGGGTGGTGATCACGTGCTCGACGGGCGTCCTGGCAAGCACTTCCTGCAGCGTATGGGCAAAATTTTCGAGAATGACGATGGCCTTGGCGCCCGAGTCTTTCAGCTGGTGCTCGAGCTCGCGCGGCGTGTACAGCGGATTGACGTTCACCACCGTCATGCCGGCGCGCAGGATGCCGAACAACGCTACCGGGTATTGCAGAAGGTTCGGCGCCATGATGGCCACACGGTCGCCCTTGGCCATGCCCGGCAGTCCCTGCAGAAACGCAGCAAAGTCGCGCGAAAGCTTCTCCAGCTCGGCAAAGCTCAGCGTATGACCGAGATTGTGATAGGACGGTCTGTCGCCGTACTTGCCGGCAATCTTTTCGAACATGTCCGCGATGGACAAGTACAGGTCGGCGTCGATCTCGGCGGGCATGCCGGCGGGATAGCTCTTGAGCCAGCGTTTGTTCATGAGCATCTCCTCCTGCGGCCCAGTGTACTCACGACGGTGCGTCGTGTCTGTTTCCTCGTGCTGGCGTTTCGCGATCATCTCCATGATCAATCCTCCGCAAGTATCTTGCCGAGCCGCCCCTGGCACGTCGCGGAACGGCTCCCATTCGCGCCCTCGTGTGCGGCAAACCTGTTTGATGCTAGGCCCTGCGGGTGCTCCCCCTATTGACGGGCGTCAACGTTCGCCACCGTACTGACGACTGCTTATCAGACGTGCGAGAATTTAACTGTGGGCAGATGTGTGTTTCGGCATTGATTCCGGATTGGGAGATGAAAAGATGGGCACCGTAAAAGTCGTGGCGTTCGTGTTGATCGCGGCGGGCGTGCTGGCGCTGGCGTACGGCGGCTTCACGTACACCAAGGAGACACACGAGATGAAGATCGGCCCGATCGACATCTCGGTTAAGGACAAGGAAACAGTCAACATCCCGATCTGGGCGGGTGTGGGCGCGATCGTAATCGGCGGATTGCTCCTGGTCTTCGGCAGCAAGAAGCCGTAGCGCCCGGTTCAGAGCCCATCATCCGACGCCGGAAGCGCGTGGATTCGCTCCTGTTGTTGATGCCACCGGCATGGCTCGTACGCATTGCCGTGGCGGGCGTCTGGATCTACGAGGGGCTGTGGTGCAAGATTCTCGGGCGGAGCGAGAACGAGCTTCGCGTGGTCCTGGCGGTTCCGCGCTACGGTGCAAAGTTCGGTCGCTTATTCCTGATGGCGCTGGGATGGGTCGAGCTCGTGCTTGGCCTCTGGGTGCTGAGTGGCTGGGCGCCGGGTGTGTGCGCGCTCGCGCAGACGGTGCTGCTCGTGACGCTCAACGCGAGCGGGCTTCTCTGGTCCCGGCACCTGATTCACGATCCGGGCGGCATGGTGTTCAAGAACTCCGCCTTCCTCGTGCTGAGCTGGGTCAACGCCGGCCTCGCCGCTTGAACGACATCGCACCCACAACCGCGTGGGAAACGGGGCGGCTCGATGCCGGCCGTGGCCCGCCGCGCGTGCTCTTCGGTCGCATGTACGAGGATGCCGCGATCGAGCGCGCGGCGTTCAAGCCCGGCGGACGGGTGTTCTGCATCGCCTCCGCAGGCTGCACGGCAATGGCCCTCGCGCCGTACAACGAGGTCGTCGCCGTCGACATCAATCCCGCGCAGCTCGACTATGCGGCGCGGCGCATCGCCGGAGCGCCGATGGTGCGTGGGACCGCGGAGCACGTAATGCGCGTGGGGCGCGCGTTGCTGCCGCTCGCCGGCTGGAACGTATCCGCGCTGCGTGCCTTTCTGGATCTCGGCGAACCCGAAGCGCAGCTTCACTTCTGGAAGACGCACCTCGATACCCGGCGCTTTCGCGCGGCCATCGATACGCTGATGTCGGTCACCGCGCTGCGCGCGGCGTACGCCCCGCGATTGCTGGCATCGCTCCCCGCGCGCTTCGGTTCGGTGATCCGCGCACGAATGGAGCGCTGCTTCGGTACCCATCCCAACGCGACCAACCCTTTTGCGCGTGCGCTTCTTCTGGGCGAGCTCTCGAGCGAGCCCGTCCCACAGGAGGCGAAGGCCATCAAGCTCGCGCATTCGGACGCCGCCGTGTTTCTCGAGCTCGCGTCACCGGCGAGCTTCGATGGTTTCGCGCTCTCCAATATTCTCGATGGCGCGGACGACGCCTACCGCGAGCGGCTCTACCGCGCGGTTTCGCGCGCCGCCGCGCCCGGCGCGATGGCCGTGCTGAGGAGCTTCGGCGAACCCGGCGACACCCTGCCCTCCAATCGCGCGGCCGATGACCGTTCGTTATTGTGGGGGATCGTCGACGTGCGGCCGGCGGCAGCGCTCGGCCGCTGATGCCGGGCAGAAGGCGCACGCGATGCGGTGGCTGGGCACGCCACCGAAATTCCAACCAGCTACGAATTCGCGCCCATGCCGCCCAGGATGTGGCGATGCAGCTGGTGCGCGAGCAGTCGCTCGAACGGCCGCCACAACCAGCGCGGCCGCAGGTGGCCGCGGTAGTTCGTGGTGAGCGCAACC
>CAWESK010000004.1:0-145079 GCA_963811685.1 uncultured beta proteobacterium
TCGGAGCCGCGACCCTCGGCGCGGATCTCGTAGGAGCCCTCGACAGTCGTGACACAGCGCTCGACGCCCAGGTGCTGCTCGAGCACTTCGAAACGCACGAGACGGGGCGCCTCCAGCGCGGTGATGCGCTTCACCAGGCTGCCGTGGCTATACGTGCATTCCACGATCGCACCCACCTGCTTGCCGTTTCCCTGCGTTTTCACCGGGCTCGGAAGGAAGATCCGCAGCAGCAGGGGTGGACGGTGCGGCACCTCTTCATAGAACATCATCCGTTGCCACACTTCGTCAGGCGGCGCTTCAAAGCCTGCCCTGGTGGTCACCGCGTCGATGGCCAATCCGGGCGGGAACAGCCGGCCCACGAGCCACAGGTATTTGCGCGCATGCGATCGTGCTTGCGACTGACTGGCAGGCGCCCCGCGGATTGGCATGGATGACATTCGTGCATTCTAGCGGCTCGCGCTCGCCGCAGGGGCAGCGGCAACCCGGCGATGCGGCATACTCGGTCTCTTGCGATGGGTCGTTTACTCGCTGAACCCAATCCATGAGCATATCCATCACGGGAGCGCGCTCCGAGCTCGGTCGGATCCTCGCGCGTCGCCTTCCGGCGAATGCAACCGAGACCGTCCACGTGAACGTTGCCGGGCAACAGGCGAACACGCTGTTGCACGACGGGCATGCGTGGAAGGGTTTTCCCCGCACGGCGCTGGCGGCGACGCGCCGCGCGCTGCGCTCCGCCCACGATGAGGGCGCCACGCTGCTCGTCCATGCGAGCTTCGCATTCGTGAACGCCATCGACCGCGGGGCCCCGCTCGAGGAGCCGCTGCGCTCGTCGGTGGACGCGATTCTCGAATGCGAAGCCCTGGCGCTAGCGGGCCCGGTGCCCGCGTGCGTCGTGCGTCTCGGATACCTCTACGGTCCGCAGAGCGCTGATCTGCGCGCCTATCGCACCGCCTTTCGTCTCGGCCGGCCGTACTGGTCCGGTCCGTCCAACGCGCGGCAGTATCACGTCCACCAGTTCGACGCGGCTTCGGCTCTGCTGGCCGCCGCCAGAGGACGGAACTCGGGCAAGACGCTCTACGCCACCGACGGTCGCGCCGTCTCGTTCATGCACTTCATGGATGCCTTCGCGCACCGCGTGGGCAGGTCACGGCCATTGCATCTTCCACGATTCTCCGAGGTCCTCGCCCGGGCGATCATCGGCAAGGAACACATGCAGCAAACGGAACTGGGAATGCCGCGTGGCGCGCCCTCACCACGCGTTCCGGGGTGGAAGCCCAAGTTTTCCGACTACCGAAACGGCCTCGATGCGGTGATCGCGGCCTGGGGCGCCTGAGGCCGGGCCGACACGCGACGCGCAAGCGCTGTTCAGGCTTTCTTTGCTGCGCGCTTACGAACGGTCTTCCTGGCTGTCTTCTTCGTCGCAGTCTTCGCCATCGCCTTGCGGGGCGACTTTTTCGCGCTCTTTCTGACCGTTCTCTTTCCTTCGGGCGGTGGGCTCGCGACCCGTTTTACTGCGCGTTTCGCCGCCCGCTCCACCGCGGCAACCGCGCCCCGCACCGAACCCTTGACGGACTTGACTGCAGCGGTCGCCGCTTTCCGGACCTTTTTCTCGATGGGCCCCCGGGCGGCCTCTTTCTCGGCTTTCGACTTGTGGCGCATGTCAGCGCTGTGAGCGCGCTTGTAAGTCTGGATGTCCTTGAACTTGCCGCTTTCGTCACGGACGGCGTAGAGCTTGGTTCCGGAGCGGCTTCTCATCGTGGTGCGACGCGTGGGCATGATTCGTCCTGTCTCGAGGTGATGAACTTCTGATTTGAATCATAGGCGCTTGCACCAGCGTTGTCTAAGATCCCCCAAGGCCATCCCCGGTATTTCTTTGCCGTGGTCGGAGGCGACGCGGGTCGATCGGCGGGAGCTCACACGGCGACATGTATTACGGGGAGAAATTCAATGCGCTGACGCACCTCGTCGCGGCCGTTGCAGCGCTTTCGGGCGCGGTCGTCCTCGTGGTTCTTGCAGCATTGACCAGCGATCCGTGGAAAGTAGCGGGCGTTTCGATCTATGGCGTGATGCTGGTGCTGCTCTACACGTTTTCCGTGCTTTACCACAGCGTGCGCGGAGCCCGCCAAGAACACCCTCCGCGAGCTGGACCACCAGAGCATCTATCTGCTCATTGCCGGCAGCTACACCCCTTTCTGCCTGGTGACGCTGCGCGGCGCGTGGGGCTGGTCGCTCTTGGGCGTTGTCGGCGGACTTGCGGTGCTTGGTAGCCTGCAGGAGTTCCGGACGAGGAACGGCGCGCGAATCCTCTCGGTCGTGATCTACGTCGTCATGGGCTGGGCGGCGCTGGTCGCGCTGGTTCCCTTGTGGAATGCGTTGGGGCCGAAGGGATTCGCGTGGGTCGCGGCGGGCGGACTGCTCTACACCGTCGGCATCGTCTTCTACGCGCTCGACACTCGGGTCGTCCACGCGCACGGCGTCTGGCATCTGTTCGTGATCGCCGGTAGCGCCGCCCATTACGTCGCGATCCTGCGCTACGTCGTGTGAAATATGTTCGCTACCGCACCGACGAGCGCGATCCTCGGAGCTATTCTGGAAAGACGTGGTTCTTTGCTCGCATTGCAAAGATGAATCACACAGCAATGTAGAATGAAGGGAGAAGAAGATGCGTTTCGTACTCATTGTGTTGTGGATGCTGCTTGGCTCGATCGCGCCGGCCGCTGCCCAGGTAAGTGTCGGCATCGGTCTTCCGGGAGTCAGTATCGGAATCAACTTCCCTGCTTATCCGCAGCTGGTCGCGGTGCCGGGCTACCCCGTTTACTACGCTCCGCAGGTTAATGCGAATTACTTCTTCTACGATGGCATGTACTGGGTGTACCAGGGAGACAACTGGTATGCGAGCTCCTGGTACAACGGACCGTGGGCGGTCGTGTACCCGGAGTCCGTGCCGCTCTTCGTCCTGCGTGTCCCCGTCCGCTATTACCGGCATCAACCCGCCTACTTTCGCGGCTGGGCCTCGGACGCGCCGCCGCGCTGGGGCGAGCACTGGGGCAGTTCGTGGGAGCAGAGTCATCAGGGATGGGACCGCTGGAGTCGCAACAACGTCCCAGCGCCCGCCCCGCTGCCCGTGTATCAGCGGCAGTATTCAGGTAACCGCTATCCGCAGGTGCAACAGCAGCAGGCGCTGCAAAGCCAGAACTACCGCTACCAGCCGCGCGAGGCCGTAGTCCAACAGCACTATCAGGCACAGCAGGCGCAAAGTGCGCCGGCTGCGGTCGCACCTTCGCAACCACGCACTGCGCCCGCGCCGACACATCAACCGCCGCAACAGGCCGGTGGAGAGCTTCAGAGGCCCGCCGCAGCCCCGCCGCCCGTCCAACAACGCGCTTCGCCAGCCCCGACCCGTCAACCGCCGCAACAGGCCGGTGGAGAGCTTCAGATGCCCGCCGCCGCGCCGTCCGTCCAACAACGCCTTTCGCCAGCCCCGACCCGTCAACCGCCGCAACAGGCCGGTGGAGAGCTTCAGAGGCCCGCCACCGCCGCGCCGCCCGTCCAACAACGCGCTTCGCCAGCCCCGACCCGTCAACCGCCGCAACAGGCCAGCGGAGAGGTTCAGAGGCCTGCCGCCGCCCCTGCGCCTTCCCAACAGAGGCAGCAACAACCGCAGTCGGCGCAACGTGAGCAGCAGCCACCAAAACCGCAAGGCCAGGACAAAGGCTCACAAGGCAAGGGGTCCGCGCAGGAACCCAAGCAGGGCCATGCGAAGGACGCCGAAAAAGGCGAGCCGCAAGGCGCGGACCGGAACAAATAGGACGGTCTCGTTCAGCTCGTGATCACTTCTTGCCAGCGGGCTTCTCCGGGTACGGTTTCAGCGACAGGATGTACTCGGAGATATCCTTGGCATCGGCGGGCGATACCTCGGGGAGAGGCGGCATCGGCCACGGCCCCTCGCCGTGCACGCCCTTCCTGATCACGTCGACGAGAATCGAAACGGCTTTCTTGTTGCCCCGATACTTTGCCGCCACGTCGACGAAGGCCGGGCCGGTTCTGGTCTCGTGGTCGGAGTGACAGACGCGGCAGTTGTATGCCCGCAGCAGGGACTGCACGTCGTCGGCCTGGGCGTGCCCGCCAACAAGCATTCCGAGCGTCAAAACAAGTGTCGCGATCTTCATGGCGTCTCGATGTCGTCAGTCCGTCCCTTCAAAGTCGCGGGGCGAATCGAAGCCCACGTCCGGCGGACAAATGCAACTGCGCTACCTTTGAAATCTGCGCGCGCGTCGAGAATCCGTGATGCCAGTCGTCTAGACGATGTGGTTACGATTTCGGCTGTTCCAATCACGCATTGCACATGATTGATTTGGTCGGGGTGAGAGGATTTGAACCTCCGACATCTTGCTCCCAAAGCAAGCGCGCTACCGGGCTGCGCTACACCCCGCCGCGGGAATTATGGCACTCGGCGGGATCGCGGCGCAAATCGGCGAACCGCCGCGCCGCAGATCCATCAACGCCAATCGACGGCGCCAAGACCGTCGTGCCCGAGAAACGTATAGAAAATGCCGAGAGTCGATCTCGATTGGAAGGTTTCGCCGATACCGGGATAGTTGGAATCGCGACGGTTGCCGAGGTACTTGAAGGTGATTCCATGCCGCCCGTAAACGCGGTAAGTGAGTCCGGCATCGAGACGGACGATATTGTCGTGTCCGCCGCGAGCTCCCGCGGCGACGTGGCTGACGAAATACTCGCGCCCCGTCACGTCGATCGAAACGCGGTTGGCGTAGATGAGGCGCAGGGAAACCAGGGCCTCCGGAGCAATCCCATAGTTGTAGTCGATGTCGGAAGTGCTGTGGGTCGCGCCCACCGCCGCGTAGCCGCCGCCGAAGAGCGCCGATCCCTGCAGCGCGATCGATTCCGAGGCCCACCACTGGCCCGTCGTTCCCAGCGCAGCGCCGGTGCTCGACACGCGAAAAGTCTGCGGCGCGATGTAGTCGTAGGTGCCATAGACCCCGTAGATGCCGCGATAATCGGGTCCGACGTCGTAATCGCGTCCAACGAGCAAGCCGCGGATCATCAGGTTCTCGAACGCGTTGGCGCTCGACGCGGTCCCCTGGAACGTGAAATAGTCGAATGGTCGCGTGTATGTGTAGCCCGGCTTCCCCGGTAGCCCGTAATCGAGCGAATAGTCGGCGAGCGCCTCGTTGCGCTGCAGAGCGGTGGCCGAGGTGCCCGGCCTCGTTCTGCGTCGAGCGGCTGTACCCCAGGTTCAGGCGGCTGTAGTACGCCGGGTCGTGACTTGGAAACACCGCATCGAAGCGATCGCCGAACGCGAGTCGATTGAACCCTGTCGCCGGCGAAATGACCGCCGCGCCCAGCTCGCGCCAGAAGGGCGGGACGTTGTCGTGCTCGAGCACGAGACTCGCCATCCGAAAGAGCGTTTCGCCAAGAAAAGCGCCGCCGATGCCGGTGTTGATCTGGTCGTTCTTCGACGGCGGCGTGTTTTCGCCGGCGATCTCCCACAGCGCGCTGCCCGCGAACGTGTAACCGAGCGATTCCCAGAAACCGAGGCCCGCCGAACGCGCGAATCCGAAGTACATCGAGCCTTGATACGGATGCCCCAGCTGGTTCGTCGTGAACGGATCGCGATCCTCATCCCATCGGCTATGCAGGTTCCGCCTGATCGAAGAGAGAGTGCTTTTGTAGTCGTCGCTGACGTAGGTCCGGTTGTGCCAATTGAGCAACGCGTCGAATCCGACGATCTCCAGCGCGGGGAGGACGTAGTTCCTGTTGGGAGTGATCTCCTCCGACGGTGTATCGGCCGTCTCGGGCGCGGCAGGGGTCACCGCTGGGTCGTTCGCCAGCGCGGTCCAATTCGCAGGCAGATGAGCGTAATCGGGCGTCGCCGCGCCTGCGCCGGTGGCGGTCAATGCAAGCGTGAGCAGGGCGCGGAGCGGCGCCCGGAGCGATCGTCCGGTCGAACGCATGGGGAACCCCGCCCTCCCGAGTGGTGGAGCACCCAGTATCGGGATCCCACGCCGACCAAGCGATCAGCGCAACGCCCGAAGGCGTGTCGGCGCCCTCTCACATGACGCCGAGGCAAATGCGTCAGCGAACGTAGGCGTCGAAACCCGCGCCCTCGATCGCCACGACGATGGCGGCGGGGGATGCGAGTGCTTCGTCGAACTCGACCTTCGCCAACTTGTTTTCGAGCGAAACGTCGACGCGGCTGACGCCGGGCACGCGCGTGACCGCGCTGGTCACGCTCTTGACGCAACCTGCGCAGTGCATGCCATCGACGGCGAATTCGCGGGTCAGTGTAGTCATCGAATGTCTTCCTTGATGGGGTGGAGCTCGGCGACAGCTGCCGCGGGGGCCGGCGAGGCGGCTTGCGGCGGCGCGGCGACTTTCGCCGGCCGCCAGCGCTTCAGCAGCAGCGCATTCGTAACCACCGATACCGAGCTCGCCGCCATCGCGGCGCCGGCGAGCGGCGGCGTCAGCAGCCCGAAGGCCGCGAGCGGAATGCCGAGCACGTTGTATATGAATGCAAAGAACAGATTCTGCCGGATCTTGCGGAGCGTTGCCCGCGACAAATCGATTGCTGCCGCGATGCCGGACAGATCGTTGCGCAGCAGCGTGAGATCGGCGGCGGACAGCGCGGTGCCGGCACCCGCGCCCATCGCGAACGAGACGTCGGCTTGTGCAAGCGCGGGCGCATCGTTGACGCCGTCGCCCACCATCCCGACAGTGCGACCTTCGCGTTGCAGCGTCGCAATGAACGAACGCTTGTCCTGCGGCAGCTGCTCGGCCCGCCACTGCCCGATGCCGGTCGCGTTCGCCACCGCGCGTGCAGTCGCCGGATGGTCGCCGGTCAGCATGGTCACGGCGATGCCGGCTTCGGTCAGCGCCGCCACCGCGCTCGCCGCATCGGGCCGCAAGGCGTCCGTCAGCGCGATCCAACCGACGAGTGAGGCGTCGCACGCAACGCCGACAAGGGTCTCGTCCTCACGCGGCGCGCTCGCAAGAGGATCCTCGTCGAGCGCGACGCCCGACTCGGCGAGGAACGCGGGAGAGCCCAGGCGAACCACGTGCGCGCCGCTGGTGCCGCTGACGCCGCGCCCCGGCTGAACGCGAATCCCGGTCACCGGCAGCGGCGCTTGCCGGATGGATTCGGCGTGCGCCGCGATGGCGCGCGCGAGCGGATGCGTGGCGCCCTGCTCGAGCCCCAGCGCGTAGCGCAGAACGTCCGCTGCCGTGAATCCGGGCCGCGGATGGACCGCCACCACGGCCGGCGTCCCCGCCGTCAGCGTGCCGGTCTTGTCGACGACGAGCGCGTCGATTTTCTCCGCCCGCTCGAGCGACGCCGCGTTGCGCACGAGAATGCCGCTTCGCGCTCCCTGTCCGACGCCGACCATCAGCGCGGTCGGTGTCGCGAGTCCCAGCGCGCACGGGCATGCTATGACCAGCACGGCGGTCGCGCGCATCAGCGCCGCGCCCCAGTCGCCGAGCGCGAGGCCGTTGCCGACGAACGTGATCGCCGCGATGACCAGCACTGCCGGGACGAACCACGCGGCCACGGCGTCGGCAAGACGCTGAACCGGCGCCTTCGATCCCTGCGCGGCCGTCACCTGGCGGACGATGCCGGCGAGAAGCGTCGCCTGACCGACGGCGGTCGCCTCGCAGCGCAGCGGACCGGATTCGTTGACGGTTCCCGCGAGCACGCTGTCGCGCGGCCTTTTCGCGACGGGCCTGCTCTCGCCGGTCAGCATCGACTCGTTGACCGTGGATTCGCCGGTCAGCACGCGGCCATCGACCGGCACGCTCGCACCCGCACGCACGACGAACACGTCACCGACGACGAGGTCCGCGAGCGGAATCTCCGTCACGTCGCCGTCGCGCTCGCGCAGCACCGTGGGCGGCCGCAGCGCGAGCAGCTGGCGGATTGCAGTCGCGGTTTTCGCCTTCGCCCGGCCCTCGAGCAGCTTGCCGAGCAGCACCAGCGTGATGACGACGGCTGCGGCTTCGAAATACACGTGCTGGTCGGCGAGCGGAACGAGCCACACGGCGACGCTGAAAAAATACGCGGCGCTCGTGCCCAGCGCGACCAGCACGTCCATGTTCGCGGCGCCGCCGCGCAATGCATTCCACGCACCGCGATAGAAGCGCGCGCCGGCCCAGAACTGCACCGGCGTCGCCAACGCGAATTGGAGCCAGACAGGGAGCGCAAGATCATGCGGGCGGCCAAGCATGACGGCCATCTGCGCGGCGAGCGGCAGCGTCAGCAGCGCCGCGACGACGAACGTCGCCAGATCCTTCCGGTAGCGCCGGCTCTCGACGGCAGCCTCGTGCTCAGGCTGCAGGAACGGGTCGACTGCCGGCGCCGCGTCATAACCCGCCCGGCGCACCGCCTCGATCAGCGTCTGCGGCGACGCGCGGTCGCCATCGAACTCGACATGCGCGGTTTCGCTGGCGAAGTTGACTGCCGCGCGAACGCCGTCGGCGCGATTCAGCACCTTCTCGATCCGGGCCGCGCACGCGGCGCAGGTCATCCCGGTGAGCTTGAGGTCGATCGTCTGGTCGGACATCCAAGGTGTGCGCGGCAGCTTCATCCGCCGCGCACGGTCCATTCTATTCTAAAACCGGACGCGGCCCGTCAGCATGTCGCGGTACATCACCCAGTCGCCGATCAGGCTGTAGAGCGGGTACGTGAAGGTCGCCGGACGGTTGTGCTCGAAGAAGAAGTGGCCGATCCACGCGAATCCGTAGCCCGCGACCGGCGTGGCGGCCAGCCACCACGCATTCGCGGTGACGATCGCCGCGACGATGCATCCCAGCACCAGCGACGTGCCGGCGAAATGCAATCTCCGGCATGCCGGGTTCGCGTGCTCGGAAAGATAGAACGGATAGAACTCGGAGAACGATGCGTAGCGATCGGCCATCGCCGCTCTCCGTTCGCGTCCTCAGTGCCCGCGGGCGAAAAACGCGTCGACGATGCGGAGCGCGCCTTCTACATCGGCGCGCGCGACGTCGAGGTGCGTCACCCAGCGCTGCTTGGCCGTCCCCGTGATCTGGACGCCCCGCTCCGCCAGATGCTTCGCAAACGCGTCGGCGATGCCGGCGTCCGCGCCGACGAACACCATGTTGGTCTGGGGCGTCGATACGGTCAATGCCTGGTGCCTGGCGAGGCCCGCGGCGAGCGCCGCCGCGTTCTCGTGATCCTCGGCGAGCCGCTCGATGTGATGCGCGATGGCGTAGCGCCCGGCCGCCGCAAGAATGCCTGCCTGCCGCATGCCGCCGCCCAGCATCTTGCGCCAGCGGTGGGCGCGCTGAATGTAATCGCGGGTGCCGCACAGCGCCGAGCCGACCGGCGCGCCCAACCCCTTCGACAGGCACACGGAAACGGAATCGAAGCCTTCGGCGATCTTCTTCGGCGCGACGCCGCGCTTCACCGCCGCGTTCCACAGGCGCGCGCCATCGAGATGCAGCGCGAGATGCCGACGAGTCGGCGAGCGCGCGGACCTGCTGCGACGTATCCGTCCGGCAGCACCTTGCCGCCGATCGTGTCCTCGAGCGCGATCAGGCGCGTCTTCGCGAAATGCGAATCGTCCGGCTTGATCGCGGACTCGATCGAAGCCAGAGGGATCGTCCCGTCGGCGGCGTTGTCGAGCGGCTGCGGCTGGATGCTGCCGAGCACGGCGCCGCCGCCCGCCTCGTAGCGGTAGTTATGCGCATCCTGCCCGAGGATCACTTCGTCGCCGCGCGCGCAGTGCGTCATCACGCCGATCAGGTTCGACTGGGTACCTGAGGGCACGAACAGCGCGGCCTCGAACCCGAGCAGCTCCGCGATCTCTTCCTGCAGCGCATTCACGCTGGGATCGTCGCCGAACACGTCGTCGCCGACGGGCGCGGCGGCCATCGCCGCACGCATCGCGGCCGTGGGGCGCGTCACCGTGTCGCTGCGGAAATCCATCGCCATGCGCGGCCTCCGTTCAGCCTTCGGTCTTCAGCTGCGGGAAGAGAATCACGTCGCGAATCGATGGGCTGTCGGTCAGCAGCATGACGAGGCGATCGACGCCGATCCCCTCGCCCGCCGTCGGCGGCAGCCCGTATTCCATCGCGCGCAGATAGTCGGCGTCGAAGAACATCGCCTCCTCGTCGCCGGCCTCGCGCGCCTCGACCTGGCTCCTGAAGCGCGCCGCCTGGTCCTCCGGATCGTTGAGCTCGGAGAATCCGTTCGCGAATTCACGGCCGGTCATGAAGAGCTCGAAGCGGTCGGTGACTGCGGCGTTCGCGTCGCTCGCGCGCGCGAGCGGCGAGACGTCGGCCGGATACGCGACGATGAAGGTCGGCTGCACGAGCTTCATCTCGGTCGTCGCCTCGAACAGCTTGAGCTGAGGCACTCCCAATCCGTCGGTCCGCAGCACTTCGACATCGAACGGCGTCGAGGGCGACCCTGAGGTATTCCGGTCGCGCGAGATCGGCCGGGCCGGATGTGCGGGTTGTACTTGTGGATCGCCTCCGCCATCGTCAGCCGATCGAATGGCTTGCCGAGGTCGATCGCCGTGCCCTGATAGGTAATCGAGGTCGTGCCGACCACCTTCTGCGCGACCTCGCGGACGAGCGCTTCGGTGAGATCCATCAGGTAGTGATAGTCCTGATAGGCCTCGTAGAACTCGAGCATCGTGAATTCGGGGTTGTGCCGCGTCGAGAAGCCTTCGTTGCGGAAGTTGCGGTTGACCTCGAACACCTTCTCCATTCCGCCGACGACGAGCTTCTTGAGGTAGAGCTCCGGCGCGATGCGGAGGATAGAGCTTCATGTCGAGCGCGTTGTGGTGCGTGACGAACGGGCGCGCGGCGGCGCCGCCGGGGATCGGGTGCATCATCGGCGTCTCGACCTCGAGGTAGCCGCGCGCGACGAAGAATTCGCGCATCGCCTGCACGATCTGCGAGCGCTTGACGAAGACATCGCGGGAGGCGGGATTGGTGATGAGGTCGACGTAGCGCTGCCGGTAGCGCTGCTCCTGGTCGGTGAGGCCGTGGAATTTCTCGGGCAGCGGGCGCAGCGCTTTCGCGAGCAGCCGGATCGCGGTGACCTTGACCGACAGCTCGCCCGTCTTCGTCTTGAACAGCGTCCCCGTGGCGCCAACGAGATCGCCGAGATCCCAGTGCTTGAACGCGTCCAGCTCTTCGGCGCCGAGCGCGTCGAGCGTCACGTAGAGCTGGATGCGGCCGCTCATGTCCTGCAACGTCGCGAAGGCGGCCTTGCCCATCACGCGCTTCAGCATCATCCGGCCGGCGACCGCGACGGTCTGATGCAACGATTCGAGGTCCTCGTTGGTCTTGTCGTCGAACTTGTCGTGCAGATGCGCGGCGAGCGCATCGCGCCGGAAGTCGTTCGGATACGCCTGGCCGCTCGTGCGCAGCGCGGCGAGCTTCGCGCGGCGCTCGGCGATGATCTGGTTCTCGTCCTGCGGCGGCGCGGCGGCAGGCGCCGGATTGTTCTTGTCGGACACGGCTACACCCCCTGCTTCAGGCTCGCGGCGATGAAATCATCGAGATCGCCATCGAGAATGGCCTGCGTGTTGCCCACCTCGTAGTTGGTGCGCAGGTCCTTGATCCGCGACTGGTCGAGCACGTAGCTCCTGATCTGGTGCCCCCAGCCGATGTCGGTCTTCGAGTCTTCGAGCTTCTGCTGCGCCTCGCGCCGCTTGCGAAGCTCGAGCTCGTAGAGCTTCGATTTCAGCATCGCCATCGCTTCGGCACGGTTGCGGTGCTGCGAGCGGTCGTTCTGGCACTGGACGACGATGTTGGTCGGCAAATGCGTGATGCGAACCGCGGAATCGGTCTTGTTGATGTGCTGGCCCCCGGCGCCCGAGGCGCGGAACGTGTCGATGCGGAGCTCGGCCGGATTGATCTCGACATCGATCGAATCGTCGACCTCGGGATAGACGAAGACGCTCGCAAACGACGTGTGCCGCCGGGCGTTGGAATCGAACGGGCTCTTGCGCACCAGCCGGTGCACGCCCACCTCGCTCCGCAGATACCCGTACGCGTAGTCGCCCTCGACCTTCACCGACGCGCTCTTGATGCCGGCGATTTCGCCCGGCGTTTCCTCGAGCAGATCGGTCCGGTAACCCTTGCGCTCGCAGTAGCGGAGGTACATGCGCAACAGCATCGCCGCCCAATCCTGCGCCTCGGTGCCGCCGGAACCCGCCTGGATGTCGATGAAGCAGTTGGCGGGATCCATCGGATCGGAAAACATCCGGCGGAACTCGAGGTCGGCCGCGCTCTTTTCGATCGCCGCCACGTCGGTGGCGACGGCTTCCAGCGTCGCGTCGTCCGCGTCGGCGCGGGCCAGCTCGAAAAGCTCGCCGCTGTCCCGCAATCCGGCGTCCAGCGTGGTCAGCGTGCCGACGACGCCTTCGAGTGTCTTGCGCTCCTTGCCGAGTTCCTGCGCCCGCTTGGGATCGTCCCAGATTTTCGGATCCTCGAGCTCGCGGGTGACTTCCTCGAGGCGCACGGCCTTCACATCGAAGTCAAAGATACCTCCGCAGCTCGGCCGTGCGCTGCCTCAGGTCCGCGAGCGAGGCGGCGATCTGGTTGACACGTTCGGCTTCCATGGCGGGCAATCCTTGCGGGGAATCGGAAATTATAGCCGATCGAACGCCCGATTTCCGTGCGAGCCGCGCCGCGTTGCCCTCCGACGGCTTGGGCGTGCCGGTGGTTTCGCCTATGATGACGGGCTCGCGCGGCGCCCCGCGCGTTTCGCGAAATTTCAGCCTCTCCACGTCGATGCACACCCCCGAAGGGTTCGCGCCCGCGCACGTCCTGCCGGCCGCGTTGCGAGCCGACGCGATCGCGTTCGCGTTTCGCGGCGACAAGGTGCTCGTTTCCGCAGCGCCCGACGGCGGCCACGCGCCGCCTCGGCTCCCGGCCTTTGACGAGCTCGCAACGCTCGGCCTCGCCGGCACGCCGCATTATCTCGGCGCGCTCGCCGGTACCGACTGCGTCGCCGTCGGCTTGCCGGACAACGCACAGGAGCCGCCGGGATGGCATTACGCGGGCCTGCGCTCGCTCTTTTTCGTGCTGCCGGACGCGCTGCTGGCGCTGGCCGCGCGCGCGTTCCAGATCGTCGATTGGGATCTCACGCACCGCTTCTGCGGGCGCTGCGGCACGGCGACGCACGACAAGCCCGGCGAACGGGCGAAGGAATGCCCGGCCTGCGGCCTGATCGCCTATCCGCGCGTGTCGCCGGCGATGATGGTGCTCGTCACTCGCGGGTCCGAAGTGCTGCTCGCTCGCGCACACCGCTTCCCCCCGGCAATGTTCAGCGCGCTCGCCGGATTCGTCGAGCCCGGGGAAACGATCGAGGATTGCATTCGCCGCGAGGTGCGCGAGGAAGTCGGCGTCGAAGTCGGCCGGCTGGAGTACTTCGCCAGCCAGTCATGGGCGTTCCCCCACTCGCTGATGATCGCGTTCACCGCCGAGTACGCGGGCGGCGAGCTCCGCCCCGACGACAGCGAGATCGCCGAAGCGCGCTGGTTCGCGTTCGACGCGGTGCCGAAGCTGCCGCCCAGCGTGTCGATCGCGCGCCGGCTGATCGACGCCACGGTCTCCCGCCTCGCAAGGAACGCCGGCGGTTCCTGCTAAAATGCGCGTCCCCGCCCGGCCAGGATGGCCGCTCTTTCGTGCGACTCGTCCCGCCGCAACCGATGCCCCGCTCCTTCCTGATTCTGCTCTGCGCCTGCGCCGTGCTCGCCGGCACGCGCGCCCTTGCGCAGGACGGGCGCGATCTTTCCGAAGAGGCGCGCAAGCAGTACGCGCAGGGCCTGCATGAGGCCTCCGCGATGGTCAAGGACCGACAGTTCGCGAATGCCCAGGCCAAGCTCGACGTGCTGCTGACGCAGCGCCCGCGCGAGCCGCAGGCGCGCTTCCTGAAAGGCGTCGTGCAGACCGAGGAGGGACAAGACGCGGCTGCGATCGCGACGTTCTCGGCATTGATCGCGGACTATCCCGAGCTGCCGGAGCCGTACAACAATCTGGCGGTGCTGTACGCGCAAAAAGGCGAGTACGAAGGCGCCCGCATCGCGCTCGAGTCCGCGGTGAGAACCGCGCCGGACTGGGCGATTGCGCACGAGAACCTGGGCGACATCTACGTTCGCCTTGGCGCCGCCGAATATGCGACCGCCGCGAAGCTCGATCGCGCGAACAAGGCGACGGCCGCCAAGCTCAATCTCGCGCGCGAATTGCTTGCACCTACCCCGAAGCCTGCGACCGCCACCGCGGTCACCCCGAAACCCTGATCGCCCGATTTCTCTTTCATCCCTCAGGAGCCTTGCCATGATCCATCGTCTTTTCCGCTTCTTCCTTTTCGCCGCCGCCGCGACCGCCGTGGGGCTTGCCGGTCCCGCGCTTGCGGCGAACCCGCAAGTCGAGTTCGACACGACCGCCGGCAAGATCCGCGTCGAGCTCTATCCCGATGCCGCGCCGAAGACGGTCGCCAATTTCCTCGACTATGTGAAGTCCGGTCATTTCGACGGCACGCAGTTCCATCGCGTGATTGCCGGATTCATGATCCAGGGCGGCGGATTCACTGCCGACTTCAAGGAAAAGCCGACCAAGCCGCCCGTCGTGAACGAGGCCGAGATGTCGAGCAAGGCGGGGCTGCTGAACGTCCCCGGCACCATCGCGATGGCGCGCACGCGCGATCCCAACTCCGCCACCGCGCAGTTCTTCATCAACGTCAACGACAACAAGGCGCTCAACTTCCGCTCGCCCGATCCTGCCGGAATCGGCTACACCGTGTTCGGCAAGGTCGTCTCGGGAATGGACGTCGTCAACAAGATCGCGACGTCGCCGAAGGGGGCTTCCGTACCGGTTCCGCCGGGAATGAATCCGGCCGACGTGCCGGCGACGCCGGTCATCGTCACCCGCGCCTACGTCGTCGACGCCAAGTAGCAACGCCATGGTCATCCTGCACACCACCCACGGCGACATCAAGCTCGAGCTCGACGCCGAGAACGCGCCGGCGACCGTCGCCAATTTCCTGCAATACGTCCGCGACGGCCATTACGACAACACGATCTTCCATCGCGTGATCGGCGGATTCATGATCCAGGGCGGCGGGATGGAGCCCGGCATGAAGCAGAAGCCGACGCGCGCGACGATCGCGAACGAGGCGGGGAACGGGCTCAAGAACCTCAAGTACACGGTCGCGATGGCGCGCACGTCGGAGCCGCATTCGGCGTCCAGCCAGTTCTTCATCAACGTCGCCGACAACGCGTTCCTCGACTACAAGGGGCCGAGCCCGCAGGGCTGGGGCTACTGTGTGTTCGGGAAGGTCGTCGCGGGGCAGGACGTCGTCGACAAGATCGAGGCGGTGCCCACCGGCAACAGCGGGTTTCATCAGAACGTTCCGACGAGTGACGTGGTCATTACCCGCGCCGAGGAAGTCGCCGCATAGGAATGCGGCCGACGCTCTTCCTTTCGGATCTGCACCTGTCGCCGGCGCGTCCGGCGCTGGTCGCCGCGTTTCACGCCTTCTGCAAGGGGCCCGCGCGCCAGGCGGCGGGCATTTACCTGCTGGGCGACCTGTTCGACGACTGGATCGGCGATGACCAGCTGCGCGAGCCGCTGCCGGCGGAGGTCGCCGGCGCGCTCAAGTCGGTGACCGATTCGGGCGTCGCGGTCGGCGTCGTCACCGGCAATCGCGATTTTCTGCTTGGCGACGAATTCGCTCGCGCCACCGGAGCCATGCTGCTGTCGGCTCCGCTCGTGGTCAATGTCGCGGGAATACCCACCGTGCTGCTGCACGGCGACGAGCTGTGCACGGCGGACGTCGGCTATCAGCGCCTGCGCCGCTACACGTACGACCCGCACTGGCAGCGGCGCTATCTCGCGCTTCCGTACGGATTGCGACGCGGCATCGCTGACTGGCTGCGCCGCCGCAGCCAGTCAGCGGCATCGGGCAAGCCGGAGAGCATCATGGATGTCGAGGACACTGCCGTCGCCGCCGCCTTCCGCGCCGCCGACGTCGCGCGGATGATCCATGGCCACACGCATCGCCCCGCGCGCCATCATCTCGTCGTCGACGGCCGCGAGTGCGAGCGCTTCGTGCTGGCCGACTGGTACGAGCGTGGCAGCTACCTCGAATTCGACGCCGAGGGCGGGCGCACGCGCGACGTGTCCGCACCTGCACGGTGATTGCCGGTCGCGCGAATCGAAAGAAGGGAGGCGCAATGATGAATCGGATGGCAGCGCTCGCGTTCGCCGCGCTCGCTCCGCTGGCTTGTGCTACGACGGATTCCGGTGCGCCGTCCAGCAGGAGCCTTGGCTGGCAAGTCCCGCTGGGCCGGGGTACGGCAACGAGCTATGGCGAGCTCGATAGTCAGGGCATGCCGACGGCCATCGGGGTCGCCTTCTCGGCAACCGCGCTGGAGGGGCTGCCGACGGACTCGGACAATCATCACTGCGCCGAGCGCGGCAGGGAAGGGAGCGCAGCGAAATGCCAGCATACGTTCGAGCACGCCATTCCTCTGCCGGACGCTTTCGCGCGGCGCGCGGACATCCCTTTCAAATGGGTGCTCCTCAACTGGAACCCCGTCGGGCACATCCCGCCCGGCATCTACGACGTCCCCCATTTCGACGTGCATTTCGAAATGGTGCCGATCGCGGAGGTGTTCGCGATCGAGGCGGGTCCATGCGGGCCCGAGTTCGTTCGCTGCGACCAGTACCAGATCGGGAAGAAACCGCTGCCGCCCAACTACGTGCACGTCGATTTCCGTGATGTGGATGCGGTGGTCCCGGCGATGGGAAACCACCTGGTGGACTTTTCGGGACCCGAGTTCAACGGGCAGCCGTTTGCGCGCAGCTGGATCTACGGCGTCTACGACGGGAAAGTGATCTTTTACGAGGAAATGGTCACGCGCGCGCACCTTCTCAGCAAGCCGAATGCGTGCACCACCATCAAGTCGCCTGCAGCGGTCCCGGTCGCCGGGTTCTACCCGACGGTCTCGTGCATTCGAAATAATCCGGCTTCCGGCGAGTACACGGTGTCGATGGAGCGCTTCGTCTACCGAAACGCCGGCGCGCCGGCGCCGATTGCCGCGATGAAGTAACCGCGAGAAAGGGCCCGGCGCTTTCGCGGCGGACCCTTGTCATCGCGTCACACGACGTTGCGTCGCTCGGTCACGGCGAATTGCGGATCAGCGCGGCCGGAGGCATCAGCATCAGGATGTCCATTCCGTAGCCGACGCGGTCGACGCTGTAGATCAGCCCGTTGCTGTCTTCCTCGAGATTGTTGTGCGAGACGTCATGCACGAGCACGCCGTTCACCGTGTTCGGCGGCTGCTCGCCGTACGGCAGCGGGTGCACGGCGGCCACGTAGTGCGCGACGTCCTTCGGGTGGTACGGATCGCGGATGTCGAACACCCGGGCGCCGCCGTCGAAGTATGCGATGTACGTGAGCTTGCCGAAGTCGGGGGCGAAGAACGTCGACGCAACGCTTGCGAGCGACTCGTTGCACGAGTGCGTGCCGAAGCGCGTGCCGCGCGTGCAGTAGTCCGGCTTCGCCTCGTCCTCCGGCACCTGCATCGTCGAGACGACCATAGGCCGCTGCTCGCCGGAAATGCCGCCGGCGCCCTGGCCCGTCGTGTCACGCGTCGCGTCGACCAGGTACCCGAAGTGCGGCGCGCCGTTGCAGTGATTGTCGGTTTCCTCGGAGATGAGCTGGATGTAATCGCGCGTCGTGTAGCTCGTGAATCCCTGAAAACCGCTCAGCGGCGTGTTGTACACCGGACACGCGCTGTGCGCGCCTTCGGTCGGCGTCATCAGCATCGACCCGATGACGATGTCCGTCATTTCCTTGTCGGTCGGTGCAACCGCCGAGTTGGCCGTCGCAGGCACCCATGATCCGCCGACCGCCTGGCCGGCAGTGGTGACATAGTTGAGCGGAAGGACCTTGTTGCGGTCGACGATCTGCAACACGCCCTGCGACGATGTGCCGTACGGGATGTACGCGCGGTTGATCGCCTCACCCGTCGCCGGATTCGCGATCGCGATGTAGGGTCCATGCACGCCGCCCGACAACGGCGTCACCGACGAGCCGGGATTCTGGCCGACGAGGCCGATGTCGCGGATCGGGCGCGGGTTGGACGGATCGCTGAGGTCGACCAGCTTCATGTGCTGGTTGGTGTTCCACCCGTCGCCCGGATGTCCGGCCCTCGCGCCGTCCGCGGCCACGAGCCAGGCGATGCCCGTCTCGCATTCCCACCAGCTCTTGTGCGTCGACGTGAGGCCCGACGCGGCCAGCGACAGCAGGACCGGGTGTACCGGATCGGTGACGTCATAGACGTCGTGCTGGCCGTTGCCGCCACCGGAGCCGTCGGTGCGCAGCATGTATACGTGACCATCCTGCCCGAGGATGCCGTTCTTGCCGTCGCATACGCGGACCATCTGGCCCGAATTGTTGGCAGGGTTGTCCGGCGGAAGGTGCTTGATCACCATGGGATTGCTCGGGTTCGTGGCATCGACGATCAGCGTGCCGTCTTTTTCGCATGCGCCGCCGTTGAGCGGATTGGGCAGCGACCCCGTGCAACCGCCGCCTCCCGTCGCGGCGTGCAGACCGGCGAAAAAGATGATCTTGTTGGCGTAGGCATCCGCCGCCGCGGTGCCGATCGCGGCGGTGTGGCTCGGATACTTGTGCACGGTCGGCTGATAGATCGGACGGTTTTGCATGTCGTTGTGGCCGAGCAACCGCATGTGCAGGGCGTCGGCATGGTCGAGCCCGTCCGCCCAGGCGGTCGCGGCCAGCGCGGACGCGCCGAGCGCCATCGAGACGTACAGGAACGACCGTTTGCGGGAACGGCGGGAGCGATGCTGCTTCATGGTTCCTCCTTCATGGATGAGCCGCCTTGGCCCTAAAGGCCTAAGCGCGCGCGGTGCAAAGCGAGACGACCGGATGACGGCCCGGCGAGACCGGGGTCACTTCATCGCTCGCGTCACGATCGCCGGCCGAACAGCATGGCCGTCGATTCATCCCGTGGAACCCGTCCCCAGCGTCGCCGCCGTAATGCCATCCCTGCGAGCGCGATAATCAGACCAGCGTGGCTGGCTCCGATGCAGCGTTTACGCTCACAACGTCGAGCAGAGGGTGGCCGGGATTGTCACGGAAAAGTCACAAACGTGGTAGTACGGTTTGTGAACGACAATATGTAGCAATAACCGTGCGAGTTTGCCAATCCTGCGCTGAATCAGCTGATTGAATTCCGTGTATTCCGCGTAGGCAGAAGGGTTTGTAAAACGCTTCGACGTTGCGCGCGGTCCAAAGAATACGGCGCGTTTACGCGCACGCGGGACGGCTTCAACGGCCTTCGAGCGCCTGCACGAAATCGGCAATGATGTCCGCGCGGTCCTCGATGCCGCACGAAACGCGGATCAGCGACTCGGCGATCCCCATCGCCGCGCGGCGCTCCGCACCCATTTCCCAGAAGATCGTGTGCGCGACGGGAATGGCCAGCGTCCGGTTGTCCCCGAGGTTCGACGACAGCACGACGAGCCGCAGGCGGTTGAGGAATTCGAAACAGTCGACGCCCTCGGCGAGCTCGAAGGACAGGAGCCCGCCGAACGCGCCGAAGAGGCTCTTCGCCAGAGCATGCTGGGGATGCGCCGCAAGTCCCGGGTAGTAGACGGCGCGCACCTTCGGGTGCGCAGCCAGCGTATCGGCCAGCGCCTGCGCATTCCCGCACGTCCGTTCCATCCGCAACGCCAGCGTTTCGGCGCCGACGGCAATGTGATGCGCCTGCTCCGCCGACAGCGTCCCGCCCCAGTCGCGCAGCCCTTTCTTGCGGATCTGCTGGATGCCCCACAGCGCGGGCTTTTGCGCCTTGTAGCTGTCGGCGATGTTGGGGAAGCGTGTCCAGTCGAAGAGCCCCGTGTCGGTGACGCTGCCGCCGAGCGCGTTGCCGTGGCCGCCGATGTACTTGGTCAGCGCGTTGACGACGAGTCCGGCGCCGACCGCTTTCGGGCGAAAGAGCGCCGGCGAGGTCATCGTGTTGTCGACGACGAACAGGATGCCGCGAGCGGCGCACAGCGCACCGATCCGCGCCAGGTCGGCGACTTGCGTGCGTGGATTGGCGATCGTCTCGACGAAGACGAGCCGCGTCGACGGCTTGAGCGCGCGCTCGACGGCGGCGGCGTCGGTAGCGTCGACGTAGGTGATGTCGGCACCGTGCGAGGCCAGGGTGCCGAGCATGCTGACGGTGTTGCCGAACAGGTATTGGCTCGCGACGATGTGATCGCCGGCCTGGGTGAGCGCAACGAGTATCGCGCCGATCGCCGCCATGCCCGTGGAGAAGCAAACGCTCGCCACGCCGTCTTCCATCGCGGTCACCTTCGCCTCGAGCGCGGCGGCCGTCGGATTCCCCTGCCTGCCGTAGGCGTAGCCCTGCACGCCTCCCTGGAAGACGGCGGCGAGCTCGCGCGCGTCGCGATAGCCATAGGCGACCGACACGTGCAGCGGCTTGTGCAGTGCGCCGTGCTCGATGCCGGCATTGCGGTCCGAATGAAGAATCGCGGTGGTGAAGCCGCGGTGCTGCTGTGAGGTGCTCATGTCTGTCCCGGAAACGAAAAGCCCGTTCAACCTCCGCTGAACGGGCTTTCTCGCGCCGGTCGAAAATCCAAATCCATCTGACCGTTGCGTTTCGGGCCTCGCTTTAGCGGCATTTTTTATGCGCCCGCAAGCTGTGGCTCAAATCGGCGCATCTCGATTATCCGCAATGGACGCGGATTGTCAAACCCGCGTCACGGCGACCGGCTGCAGACGGCCGAGCAGCGTCGGGATCAGCTCGGTGACCGTCGGATGGATGAGCATCGCCCGCTCGATCAGCGTGTAGGGCGCGTTCGCGTACATCACCGAGAGCAGCGAATGGATCACCTCGTCGCCCTCGATGCCGAGCAGCGCCGCGCCGAGGATCCGCTTCGTCTCGGCGTCGACCACCACCTTCATGAAGCCCGCCGTCTCGCCGCGCTCGGTCGCGCGCCCGACGCGCGACATCGGCATCGTCGCGGTCAGCAAATTCTTGCCGCTCGCGCGCGCTTCGTGCTCCGTCATGCCGGCGCGCCCGAGCGGGGGGTCGGTGAAGAGCGCGTAGGCGGGAATGCGATCGCTCACCCGGCGGCGTTCGCCGTCGAGCAGATTCGCGGCGACGATCTCGTAGTCGTTGTACGCAGTGTGCGTGAACGCGCCGCGCCCGTTGACGTCGCCCAGCGCCCAGATCCCGTCGACGCTCGTCCGCAGCTCCTCGTCGACGACGATGTAGCCGCGCTGGTCGAGCGCGATGCCGGCGCGTTCGCAACCCAGGTCGTCGGTGTTCGGCCGGCGGCCGGTCGCGAGCAGCAGGTGGGTGCCGACGATCTCTCGCGGCTCCTGCTCGCAATCGACCTGCATCGCGATGCGGTCGCCGTCGCGGCGGACGGCGACGCACTTCGCGTTGAGCCGGATCGTGATTCCCTCGGCTTCGAGAATTTCCCTCACCGCCGCCGACACCTCCGCGTCCTCGCGCGCGATCAGCCGCTCGGCCATCTCGACGACGGTCACCTCGCTTCCGAAGCGCCGGTACATCTGCGCGAACTCGAGCCCGACATAGCTGCCGCCCACGATCAGCAGATGCGCCGGGAGCGCATCGATCTCCATCATCGAGACGTTGTCGAGATGCGCAACCTCATCGATTCCGGTGAGCGATGGCACGCTCGCGCGGCCCCCGACGTTGACGAAAATCTGCGGCGCTTCGAGCAATGCATCGCCGGCGCGAACGGTGTGCGGGCCTTCGAAGCGGGCGTGCGCCTCGATGACGGTGAGCCCGGGCGTCTTCCGGAGCCATTGGGTGACACCTTCGTTCGACTTGCGGACGATGCCATCCTTGCGCGCCTTGACCGCGCGCATGTCGACGGCTACGCCGGGCGGCACGACGACGCCCCACGCGCCGGCGGTCCGCGCGACGTGCGCGGCGCGTGCGCTTGCGATCAGTGCCTTGGTCGGGATGCAGCCGTTGTTGACGCAGGTGCCGCCGAAGCGCTTGCGCTCGATGATCGCGGTCCTGCGGCCCGCCTTCGCGAGCCGCACGGCAAGCGCCGGACCTGCCTGTCCGGTGCCGATGACAATCGCGTCGAAGGAATCGCTCATGGGCGGCTCTCCGCAAGCTACGGCGCTCCGCGGCGCCCTCGTCCATCAGCTTACTCCGCGCGCCGACGACGCTCAGCGGGTGACCATCGCCTTCAGGTTCGCCAGGCGCGCGCTGCCGTCGGCTTTCTCGCGTGCGGCCTCGTCCGCCGACACCGGTCCGCCGGCCCAGCGAAGATCGTCCTGGGCAAGCTCGGCGAGAAAGCGCGACGGCTGGCACTCGATTGCCGCCCCCGCGCGCTTGCGGCGGCGGCAGAACGACAGGTGCAGGCTGCGCTGCGCGCGCGTGATGCCGACATACATGAGACGGCGTTCCTCGTCGACGTTGCCGTTGGCGATCGCTTCGCGATGCGGCAGGAGCCCTTCCTCGACACCGACCAGAAAGACGTGCGGGAACTCGAGCCCCTTCGCGGCGTGCAGCGTCGACAGCCGGACGGCGTCCGGCTCGCGGTCGTCCTGCCCTTCGAGCATCGTGATGAGCGCGATGGTTTGCGTGAGCTCGAGCAGGTTCTTGCCGTCGAGCTCTCCTTTCTTCGCCAGCCAGTCGAGGAAGTCGCGGACGCTCTGCCACCGCGCGACGGCCTGCTTGCGCTCGCACGTCGCCAGGAGGTAATCCTCGTAACCGATCGCCGCGACCAGCTCGTCGAGGAGCCGGCCGGCCGGCTCGCGCTCGGCCCGATAGCGAAAATTGCTGATCAGCGTGCAGAACGCGTCGAGCACCTCGCGCTGGCGCGCGGGGATCGTCGCCGTCGTCTCATCGGCAAACACCGCACCGAAGAGACTCGTCCCGCGCTCCGCCGCCGCGGCGCCCAGCCGGTCGAGCGTGGTCGCGCCGATCCCGCGCTTCGGCGTCGTGACCGCGCGGATGAACGCCGGGTCGTCGTCGTCGTTCGCGACGAGGCGAAGGTAGGCGACGAGGTCCTTGATCTCGGTGCGCTCGAAATACGATTGGCCCCCGGAAATTTCGTACGGCGCGTTCTGCGCGCGCAGCTGCTGCTCGAAGAGCTTCGCCTGGTGGTTGCCGCGGTAGAGGATCGCGTAGTCGGAGAATTTCCCGCGATGCTCGAACCGGTGCGCGAGCAGGCGGCGCACGACACCCTCGGCCTCGGCTTCGTCGTCGGCGGCGGGCGTCACGCGAATCGCGTCGCCATGGCCGTGCTCGCTCCACAGCTTCTTTTCGTGGAGCTTCGGGTTGTTGGCGATGAGCGCGTTGGCCGAGCGCAGGATGCGCACCGTCGAGCGGTAGTTCTGCTCGAGCTTGATCACCTTCAGCGCCGGATAGTCGCGCGAAAGCTGCGCGAGGTTGTCGACGGTAGCGCCGCGCCAGCCGTAGATCGCCTGGTCGTCGTCGCCGACCGCGGTGAACGACGCCCGCTCCCCGGCGAGGAGCCGCAGCAATCGGTACTGGGCAGGGTTGGTGTCCTGGTACTCGTCGATCAGCAGATGTCCGCAGCGTTCCCGCCACTTCGCGGCGACGGCGGCGCAGGACGAGAGAAGAGCAATCGGCAATGCAATCAGGTCGTCGAAATCGACCGCCTGATACGCGCGCAGCATCTCGTCGTAGCGATGGAACGCTCCCGCCGCCGCCGACTCGTCGTCGGTGCGCGCCGCCTTGCCGGCCGCAGCCGGCGCGACCAGCGCGTTCTTCCACCGGCTGATCGCCCATTGCGCCGCGCGCGCCCGCGCGCGATCGGTGGTGCCGATGAGCTCGGCGACGATCGGCTCGATGTCGTCGGGGTCGAGAATCGAGAACCCGGGATTGAGGCCCGCCGCCGCGGCATCGGCACGAAGGATCTTCGCTCCCAGCGCATGAAACGTCGAAATCGCAAGATGCGCCGTGAGCTCGCGCCGGCCCTGTCCCGCGAGGAGCGCGCCGACCCGTTCGCGCATTTCACGCGCGGCACGATTCGTGAAGGTGATCGCCGCGATGCGCTTCGGATCGTGTCCGGTCGCGATCAGATGTCCGATCTTCGCGGCGATCACGCGCGTCTTGCCGCTCCCCGCGCCGGCCAGGACCAGCAACGGGCCGTCGAGATAGCGCACGGCCTCGCGCTGCGCCGGATTCAGCGTTGACGACATCTGGGGGAGAGAAGGGTGACGACGCGCCGAATGCTAAGATTCGCGGCGATTCTAACAGGCCCGACATGAGCTTCTACGCGATCGGCGACATCCAGGGCTGCCACACCGAGTTCTGCCAGCTGCTCGACTTGATCGGCTTTTCGGCGCGCGAGGATCGGTTGTGGCTCGTCGGCGATATCGTGAACCGCGGACCGGATTCGCTCGCCGCGCTGCGCGAAGTGAAAGCGCTGGGCAATGCCGCGGTCACCGTTCTCGGCAACCACGATTTTCATCTGCTGACGGTCGCCGCGGGTCATGCGAAGCTGCATCGGCAGCGACACGCTGAAGCAGATTCTCGAAGCGCCCGACCGCGACGAATTGCTCGACTGGCTGCGACGCCGTCCGCTCGTCGTCGTCGAAGGCGAGCGGCTGCTCGTGCACGCGGGCCTCTTGCCGCAATGGACGCCGGCGACCGCCCTCATGCTCTCGCGCGAGGTCGAGGCGATGCTCGCCGGCGCGCATGCCGACGCGTTTCTCGCCGCGCTCTACGGCGACGAGCCGCGCGCGTGGCGCGATGACCTCGAGGGCTTCGACCGGCTCCGCGTCGCCGTCAATGCGTTCGCGCGGCTGCGCTTCTGCACGGCGGACGGCACCATGGAGCTCGACGAAAAGCGCGGGCCGCAGACGGCGCCGGCGGGCTTTCGGCCCTGGTTCGAGCACGAGGGGCGTGCGAGCGCCGGCGTCACCATCGTCTGCGGTCACTGGTCGACGCTCGAGCTCAAGCTCTACCCCAACGTGCTGATGCTGGACTCCGGCTGCCTGTGGGGCGGCTCGCTGACCGCGCTCAGGCTCGACGATCACCGGGTTTATCAGGTGCCGGGTCGCGCTCCGTTGCAGCCAAAACCGTTCGGATAGCGGCCTCCGCCTCGCGTGCCAGCTCGCGCCGATGCCGCGAGCGCGCGGGCAGCGCGGGCACGAGATGCAGCTCCGCGATCAGCGCACGCTCGCCCGTCACGTTCCAGAACGACGTCGCGAAGCTCGTCTCTCCGACGTACGCCGGTGCGACGCTCGGCGACCCCGCGCTGTCACGATAGCGGATGCCGATCGGCTGCACGTGGCCGCCGGCGTCGACGATCGGCTGCAAGAGCGACCCCTTGAACGGCAGGATCGTCATGCCGTCGGTCGTCGTGCCTTCGGGAAAGATCGCGACGACGTCGCCGCGCGACAGCGCTGCGGCGGCCTCGCTGTTGACGGAGCGCGCGTGCCGCCGCCGCGCCCGCTCGACGTACAGCGTGCCGACACTCGTGGACAGCCACCCGACCACCGGCCAGCGGCGCAGCTCGGCCTTGGCGACGAAGCGCGCGGGCTGCAGCGTGTTCATGACGAAGATATCGAGCCACGAGATGTGATTGGCGACGATCAGCAGATTGCCGGGGAGACCGCCGGGTGGAACGCCGTGGATCCGCGCCTCGACGCGCAGGATCCGCAGCATCGCGATCGACCAGCGCCGGATGAGCTCGCGGCGATGCGGCGGACCGATCCACGGAAACACGACGAGCGTCGTCGCGACGCCCTGGACGACATGCAGCCCCAGTCGCGCGGAGCGCACGATGCGCAATGCAATCGGAGTCGGTCGCGCGGCTCGATGCCTCACCAGAGGTATTCGCCGAAGCTTTGGTGATAGAGCTCGCCGATCGCCGAGGGAGTCACCGGATGATTCTGGGCGCCGCGGCAGGCGATCTTCTGCGCGCCGAGGAGCGCCGCGAGCCGCCCGGTCTTCTCCCATTCGAACCCGTGCGCGATGCCGTAGAGGAGGCCGGCGCGATAGGCGTCGCCGCAGCCCGTCGGGTCGACGACCGCCGTCGGCGCAACGGCGGGTATCGCAAGCTCGCGACCGCCCGCCCGGATGCGCGAGCCATCGCCGCCCAGCGTCTCGAAAACGGCTTCGACGCGGCCGGCGAGAACGTCGAGAGGCACGCCGGTGCGTTCGGCGAGCAGCCGCCCCTCGTAGTCGTTGACGGCGAGAAACGTCGCCGCGTCGATCATCTCGAGGAGCTCGGGCCCCGAGAACAGCGGCAAGCCCTGGCCGGGATCGAAGATGAAAGGGATCTTCGCGTTGGCGAACTGCTCGACATGCGCGCGCATGCCGTCGCGGCCGTCCGGCGCAACGATGCCAAGCGCGATCCTCTCGACGTCGCCGACGCGGTTCTCGTGCGACGAGTTCATGGCCCCGGGATGAAACGCGGTGATCTGGTTGTCGTCCAGGTCGCTGATGATGAACGCCTGCGCGGTGAACGTGCCGCCGACCGTGCGTACGCCGTCCTGGGCGATGTGCAGCTTCGTCATCCGGTCGCGATAAGGGACGCCGTCGTCGCCGAGGGTCGCCATCACGACCGGCGCGCCGCCGAGGCCCTGCAGGTTGTACGCGATGTTGCCGGCGCAGCCGCCCCATTCACGGCGCATCTCGCCGATCTGGAACGACACCGACAATACATGCACCTGCTCCGGCAGGATGTGCCGCGCGAAACGGTCGGGGAACACCATGATGGTGTCGTAGGCGAGCGAACCGCAGATCAGCGTGCGCGGGCTGTCCATGAAGTGCGCCGGGAACTCCGGAGGATGACGACGCGCGGAAGTGTAACCCGGCTGGCAGCGCCGTCGCGGGGGCGCTACTGGTTTTCGCGGCCGATCTCGCGGACCACGTACTGCTGACGGCGCGAGACCGGGAGCGTCTCCGTGACTCCGTTCAGCACGACCTCCCAGTGCGCGTCGCCCTCGTCGCCGACGCAGCGCTCGAAGCCGCGGATCGCCTCGCGCGCGACGAGGCAGTTGCGGTGGACACGGATGAAGCGCGGGCCGAACTCCTCCTCGAGCTTGGTCAGCGACTCCTCCAGCAGGAATTCGCGCTGGGCGGTGCGGATCGTGATGTACTTGAGCTCGGCCTTGAGATAGATGATCTCGTCGATGGGCACCAGCACGACGCGCGAGCGCTCCGTCACCGACAGGAACCGCCGGGACGACGCGGGCAGTTCCTCGAGCTTCGCGACCGACAACGGCTTGAGCCGAGGCACCTTCTGCAGCGCGGCCAGCAGCCGCTGCATCCGCACCGGCTTCATCAGGTAGTCGACGGCATTGACGTCGAAGGCCTGCAGCGCGTGCTCGTGAAACGCGGTGGTGAAGATGACGACCGGCGGCTGCTGCAATTTGAGGAGGTGCCGGGCGAGCTCCAGCCCGTCCATCTCGGGCATGTGGATGTCGGTGAGCACGAGGTCCGACGTCACGGCGTGGAGGATCTCCATCGCCTCGCGGCCGTTCGCCGCTTCGCCGACGATCGCGAGCGGGAGCGCGCCGGTGCAATCGTCGAGGAGCTCGCGGAGGCGGCGGCGCGCCGGCGCCTCGTCGTCGACGATCATCACGCGAAGCGGCGCCTCAACCATGGGATACCTTGCCGTTGGCGACGAAGCGCAGCGGCGCTCCGTCGGACTTGGGTGGCGTGCCCGGAGCGGCGTCTGCGCCCGCGGGCCGGCGATTCGGATCCGCGGTCGCCGTCGAGCTCGACTGCCGGTAGGGCATCCGCAGATGGACCTCGTACGCGTTGCCGACGACTTTCGAGGCGAGCGTGCCCTCCGCGTCGAAGTGCAGCGCCAGGCGCTCGCGCACGTTGGCGATCGCCATCTTGTTGCCGCCGTGGTGGCGGCCGCCATTGGCCTGATAGGGATTGCGCAGGATCGCGTGCACGTCCCCGCCCTTGAAGAAGATGTTGATCGAGATGACGCCGGGCTCGCTGGAGGGCTCGATGCCGTGGTAGACGGCGTTCTCGAGCAGCGGCTGCAGCACGAGAGGCGGCACCAGCGCATCGCCCGGCATGCTGTTGAGGTGCCATTCGACCTGCAGGCGATCCCCGAGGCGCAGCTTCTCGAGCGCCAGGTACTGGCGGCAGAGCTCGACCTCGTTCGCGAGCGGCGTCAGCTCGCGGTTGTCCTTCATCAGCACGCGGAAGAGGTCCGCCAGGTCCTCGAGCGCGACTTCCGCCTGGCGCGGATCGTTGCGCACGAGCGACAGGACGGCGGTGATGCTGTTGAACAGGAAATGCGGGCGGATCCGCGCCTGCAGCGCCTGCAGCCGCGCCTCGGCGATGGCCGGGGAAAGCGCCCGGGCGCGCAGCCGGAAGTAGGCAAGGAGTGCGCCGCACAGCAGCAGACCCAGCACCAGCGCGCGCAGCAGGTCTCCCCCATGGACGATCTGGCTCGCGTCGATCAGCGCGTTGACGGCGATGCCGCAGGCGACGGTGAGGGCGGCGACGAGCCACGCGCCCGTCGCGTACGGCTGCCGCGCGAGCCAGGGTTGCAATGCATAGAGGAGCGCCAGCTGGAGGATGAGCTGGGGTTCCAGCACCGAAATATTGTCGAGGAGCTGTCCTGCCCACAATTCCGGACGCGGCGCCTGGATGACGGCGGCGACGATGGCGGCGCCGTTGACGGCGACGAGGATGCGCAGCACCGTGCCCAGATTGCGGAAATCCGGCAGCTCGGGGGGACTCGGGTTTTGTCTTATAATCGGCCGCATATACGAAAGCCGGATGCAAGCTTCGTGCCGGCTTCGGGGGTCGGCGGGTCCCCAAATCGGGGCCTGATCGGCCCATTCGGCCCATTGTCGGCATGCCCGCCGGGCGAGGCAAGAAACATCGCCTTCCGGCCGTGTTGGCAGGCGCCATCCGTCTGTTTTTGATCCCCGCGCTCCGGAAATCTCGCCGCCATGGTCCCGCCCAAGCCTTCCCCTCCCAGCGCCGGCGGCTGGTCGGGCCGCTTCAGCGAGCCGGTCGCCGAGCGCGTCAAGCGCTTTACGGCCTCGGTCGACTTCGACCGGCGGCTCGCGGCCGTCGATATCGCCGGGTCGCTCGCGCACGCCCGGATGCTGGCGGCCGTGGGCGTTCTTTCGGCCCCCGACCTCGCGGCGATCGAGGGCGGAATGGCGACCATCGAAGGCGAGATCGAGCGCGGCGAATTCGCGTGGTCGCGCGATCTCGAGGACGTCCATCTCAACATCGAGCACCGGCTGACGGCGCTGGCGGGCGACGCCGGCAAAAGGCTGCATACGGCGCGGTCGCGCAACGACCAGGTCGCGACGGACCTCCGGCTCTGGCTCCGCGGCGCCATCGACGCCCTGGGCGGGGACCTCGCACGGCTGCGGCACGCCTTCCTCGATCTCGCCGAGCGCCACGCCGACACGATCATGCCGGGCTTCACGCACCTGCAGGTCGCGCAGCCCGTCACTTTCGGACACCATTTGCTCGCCTACGACGCGATGCTCGCCCGCGACATGGAGCGCCTCGCCGATTGCCGCCGGCGCGTCAACCGGCTGCCGCTCGGCGCGGCGGCGCTCGCCGGGACGAGCTATCCGATCGACCGCGAGCGGGTCGCCAAAGAGCTCGGTTTCGAAGGTTTGTGCCCGAACTCGCTCGACGCCGTATCCGACCGCGATTTCGCGATCGAATTCGCCGGCGCCGCAGCCCAGGTCATGCTGCATCTGTCGCGCTTCGCCGAAGAGCTCGTGCTGTGGACGAACCCGCGTTTCGGCTTCGTGCGCCTCGCCGACCGCTTCTGCACCGGCAGCTCGATCATGCCGCAGAAGAAGAACCCGGACGTTCCCGAGCTCGTGCGCGGCAAGACGGGCCGCGTCGTCGGCGGCCTCGTCGCGCTGATCACGCTGATGAAGGGGCAGCCGCTCGCGTACAACAAGGACAACCAGGAGGACAAGGAGCCGCTGTTCGACATGGTCGACACGCTTGCCGACTCGCTCGCGATCATGGCGGATCTCGTCGCGACCGGCATCGACGTCGACCGCGAACGGATGCGCGCCGCTGCGCGCGAGGGCTTCGCGACGGCGACCGACCTCGCCGACTATCTCGTGCGGCAGGGCATGCCGTTCCGGGACGCGCACGAAGCGGTCGCCCGCGCCGTACGGCAGGCCGAGGCGAAACGCGCTGACCTGGCGGAATTGCCGCTGGCCGAGCTCAAGTCGTTCGCGCCTTCGATCGCGGATGATGTCTTCGGCGTGCTGACCCTCGAAGGCTCCGTCGCGAGCCGCGATCACGCGGGCGGCACGGCTCCGCGGCAGGTTCGCGCGTCGATCGCGGCGGCGCGCACGGCGCTCGATGCGCAAGACAGGAAATGAGCATGGATTCCGCAAACGTCGCTTTTCTCGGGCTCGGCGTAATGGGTTATCCGATGGCGGGGCATCTCGCACGCGCCGGCCATCGCGTCACCGTCTACAACCGCACGCCGGAAAAAGCGGCGAAGTGGGTCGCGCAGCATGGGAACGACAAAAAGGGTAACCGCAGCGCTCCGACGCCCGCCGCCGCGGCCGCCGACGCCGACATCGTGATGATGTGCGTCGGCAACGACGACGACGTCCGTGCGGTCGCGCTCGGCGCCGACGGCGCGCTCGCCTCGATGCGGGCCGGCAGCGTGCTCGTCGACCATACGACCGCCTCGGCGCAGGTCGCGCGCGAGCTCCACGCCGCCGCCGCGGCCAAAGGCGTCGCTTTCATCGACGCGCCGGTGTCGGGCGGTCAGGCGGGAGCCGAAAACGGCAAGCTGACGATCATGTGCGGCGGCGACGCGGCCGCGTTCGCCCGGGTCGGCGAAGTGCTCGGCTGCTACGCGCGCGCCGTGACGTTGCTGGGCGGGCCCGGCAGCGGGCAGCTCACCAAGATGGTCAACCAGATTTGCATCGCCGGGATGGCGCAGGCGCTCTCCGAAGGCATTGCGTTCGCCGAGAAGGCCGGTCTCGACGCGCTCGCCGTGCTGGACGTCATCGGCAAGGGCGCGGCGCAATCCTGGCAAATGGACAACCGCGGCAAGACGATGGTCGCCGACCAGTTCGACTTCGGCTTCGCCGTCGACTGGATGCGCAAGGACTTGAGCATCTGCATCGCCGAAGCGCGGGCGAACGGCGCGCAGCTGCCCGTCACCGCCCTCGTCGACCAGTTCTACGCGCGCCTGCAGGCAGCCGGTGGCGGGCGCCGCGACACGTCGAGTCTCATTCGTTTGCTGCGGGATCCCAAATGAATCTTCCCCATCGCCCCTTTTGCGCCGCCTTTGCGGCGGCGATCGCGCTCCTGCTCTGCGCCCCCGCCAGCGCCGCCGACATCATTATCAAGAACGCATGGATGCGACCGGTGCGCGCCGGCACGGCGAGCGCCGGCGTCTACGTCGACATCACGACCGACATTCCGCTCACGCTCGTCGGCGCGACTTCGCCGATGGCGAAATCGGTCGTCATCGTTGAGGTCGATCCGAAGCCCGACGGCACGAGCGACGAGAAGGTTGTGAAGGAGTGGAAGCTGCCTGGCGGAAAGGAGACCCGTTTCGCCTACAACGGCAGCCGCTTCGATCTTCTGGGCATCGCCGCCGATCTCGCGCCTGGCGTCTCGGTCCCGATGACGCTGATCTTCAGCGAGGGACCCGACAAGCGCCAGTCCGTCGACATCGACGTCCTCGTCCGTGGCGTCATCTTGCCGCCCAAGGAGCCCGAACCCAAGGCGAATTAGTCGACCTTGCGACTCGCTCAATCGCCTTCGACGACCTCGATCTCGTAGGTGATCTCGGCGGTTTTCGCGAGCATGATCGTCGCCGAGCAGTACTTGTCCTTCGAGAGCTTCACCGCGCGTTCGACATGTCGCCGGTCGAGGCTGCGCCCCTTGAGGGCGAACTTGAGATGGATCTTCGTGAACACCTTCGGGTCGGTCGGCGCGCGCTCCGCTTCGGCTTCGACCGTGCAATCGGCGATCGGCTGCCGGGCTTTTTTCAGGATGTGGACGACGTCGAACGCCGAGCACGCGGCAGCGCCCATCAGCACGAGCTCGACCGGACGCACTCCGATGTTGCGGCCGCCATGTTCCGGGGCACCATCGATGACGACGGCGTGGCCGCTCCCGGACTCGCCAACGAAGCTGACGCCGTCGATCCATTTTATCTTTGTTTTCATGGCGTTATTTTATATCGGCGGCCGCCGCCCGCACAGCGGCGCGAGCCCTGCCAGGCGTCGTTCGACCTTGACCGGAATGGCCAAAAACGATTATCATCCAAGACTTTGCTGAAAACTCCCAAGACGGGAAAAACCGATGAAAACCTATTCCGCCAAGCCCCATGAAGTCCAGCGGGATTGGTTCGTGGTGGACGGCACCGACAAGGTGCTGGGCCGCCTCGCGAGCCAGATTGCGCTTCGCCTGCGCGGCAAGCACAAGCCGATCTTCACTCCGCACGTCGACACCGGCGATTTCATCGTCGTGACCAATGTCGAGAAGATCCGCGTCACCGGCAACAAGGCCGACGACAAGCTCTATCACCGGCACAGCGGCTATCCCGGCGGCATCCGCACGACCAACTTCTCGAAGATGCAGGCACGGTTCCCGGGCCGCGCGCTCGAGAAGGCCGTCAAGGGCATGCTGCCCAAGGGCCCGCTCGGCTACAAGATGCTGAAGAAGCTCAAGTGCTATGCCGGCGACGCGCATCCGCATTCGGCCCAGCAACCCAAAACCCTGGACATCTAGAACCCCATGATCGGCAACTACTACTACGGCACCGGCCGCCGCAAGAGCGCGGTCGCGCGCGTGTTCCTGAAGAAGGGCACCGGCAACATCGTCGTCAACGAAAAGCCCGCCGACGTGTTCTTCTCGCGCGACACGGGACGCATGGTGATCCGCCAGCCGCTGAAGCTCACCAACCACGAAGCCACGTTCGACATCATGATCAACGTCGAAGGCGGCGGCGAATCCGGCCAGGCCGGCGCGGTGCGCCACGGCATCACGCGCGCGCTGATCGACTACGATGCGGAACTGAAGCCCACGCTGTCGAAGGCCGGGCTCGTCACGCGCGACGCGCGCGAGGTCGAGCGCAAGAAGGTCGGCCTGCACAAGGCGCGCAAGCGCAAGCAGTTCTCGAAGCGCTGACGCAGCGCTTTTCGCTCGCCAGGGCCGCCCGCGAGGCGGCCTTTGCATTCTGAAGATGACCGAGGGGAACCCCTGCGTCCATGCCGGCGTCATAAGCTCGGGGGTGCCGGTAAAATCAACCACCCCGCGAACGAGACTTCCATGATCAAGATCGGCATCGTCGGCGGCACCGGGTACACCGGCGTGGAGCTCCTGCGCCTGCTCGCCTCGCACCCCGAGGCCGACGTGCGCGCGATCACGTCGCGCAAGGATGCAGGGACGAAAGTCGCGGCGATGTTCCAGAGTCTGCGCGGCCCGGCGACCAAAATGAATTCGCTCGTATTCTCGGACCCGGCCGAAACCGATCTCAAGGCCTGCGACGTCGTGTTCTTCGCCACGCCGCACGGTGTCGCGATGAGCCAGGCGCGCGAGCTCGTCGCCGGCGGGACGAAAATCATCGATCTCGCTGCGGATTTCCGGCTCAAGGACGCCGCCGCCTTCGAACAGTGGTACCGGATTCCGCATGCGTGCCCCGAGCTTCTCGCCGAGGCAGCCTACGGATTGACCGAGCTCAACCGCGACGCCGTGCGGCGCGCGCGCATCGTCGGGAACCCCGGCTGCTATCCGACCGTCGTGCAGCTCGGCTTGTGGCCGCTGCTGGAGGCCGGCGTCGTCGACACCGAGCACCTGATCGCGGACTGCAAGTCAGGCGTTTCGGGCGCCGGCCGCAAGGCGGAGATGGGGCTCATCTTCTCGGAGGCCTCCGACAACTTCAAGGCGTACGGGGTCAACGGCCATCGCCACCACCCCGAGATCGTCCAGGAGCTCGGCAAGGCCGCGCGGGGCTCCGTGTCGCTCGTCTTCATCCCGCACCTCGTGCCGATGATCCGCGGGATGCAGGCGACCCTCTACGTCCGGCTCGTCAAGGCGGACGTCGACCTGCAGGCGATGTTCGAAAAGCGCTACGCCGGCGAGCCGTTCGTCGACGTGATGCCGCCGCGCAGCGAGCCCGACACCCGCTCGACACGCGCGGCCAACGTTTGCCGGATCGCCGTGCACCGGCCGGAGGGCGGCGACATCGCGGTGATCCTCGCCGTGCAGGACAACCTCGTCAAAGGCGCCGCCGGACAGGCGATCCAGAACATGAACCTGATGTTCGGGCTGCCCGAGACCACCGGGCTGACCGCGGCGCCGGTCCTTCCGTAGACGTGGCGATCCCCGTCTCGTGGCGCCGCGCGCGTCAGTTCTTTCGGCACTTCCGCATCGATGCCCCGCGCATGGCGGTGCGCTCGCATCTGCCGTGGCCCTGGCGCGTGGTGGTGGTCGTGGCGCTCCTCGCGATCGTCGGAGGGATGTGGTGGTGGGGCTTCGACTTCGGACAGATCTTCGGCGGCTTCAACCGCAAGGAGATTGCGGCCAAGGTGGTCGCCCTCGAGGCCGACAACGAAAAGATGCGCACGGAGCTCACGACACTGCGCGCCCGCAATTCGCAGCTCGAGAGCGAGCTTGCGATGACCGCCGGCGCGCAGGCGACGCTGTCGAAGCAGACGCTGGAGCTCACGGGCGAGAATTCGCAGCTCAAGGAGGAGCTCTCGTTCCTGCAGAAGCTCGTTTCCGACACGAACAAGCAGGTCGGGCTCGCGATCCAGCGGCTCACCGTCGAGCCCGAGCGCGACGATGCCTGGCATTACAGCGTCCTCGTGGTCCGCGGCGGGACGCCGCGCGACGAGTTCGAGGGGTCGCTCGCGCTGCAGGCGACGGTGCAGCCCGCGCCGACGGGCGGCGTCGCGGCGCGTCCCGTCGTCGTGACGCTGCCGGACGAGCGGCCGGACCTGGCGCCGGCGCTGAAGCTCAAATTCAAGTATTATCAGCGGCTTGAAGGGACGATTCCGGTCCCCCCGGGCGCCCAGGTCAAGTCGGTGACGGCACGCGCCTTCGAGGCGGGCCAGTCGAATCCCAAGGCCACCCGGACGCTTGCCATCCCGTGAGGAGGACCCCATGTTCGAGCGCAAGAAGCACACGCCGCCGCAAAAGCGGATCGACAGCCTGATCGGGGCGGGAACCATCGTCGAGGGGAACGTCAATTTCAAGGGCGGCCTGCGCATCGACGGTGTCGTGCACGGCAACGTGGTTTCGGCGGACGGCGAGCCCGGCACGCTCGTCATCAGCGAGCACGCGAGGGTCGAAGGCGAGATTCGCGTGTCGCACATCGTGGTCAACGGAACTGTCGTCGGGCCGGTCGCCGCCGACGATTACCTCGAGCTGCAGGTCCACTCGCGGGTTACGGGCGATGTGACGTACAAGACGCTCGAGATGCATGTCGGCGCGGTGATCGAGGGCCGCTTGAACCATGCCGAACCCGGATCGGCTTCGGTGGTCGAATTGAAGCGAGTTGCGTCGGAATAACCCGGGACCGGGGGTGTGTGCCCCGGCCGCAGCCCTGACCGACCCTATCGGCGGCAGGGTTGCGGCGGCGAGGGGGGAATCCGATAATGGAACGAGGCAGTACCCAAGGAGCAGCAATGAACGACATGACCGAGATGCCCGCCCCGCTCGTCTTCACGGACAGCGCCGCGGAAAAAGTGAAGTCGCTGATCGAAGAGGAAGGCAACGCCGAGCTCAAACTCCGCGTCTTCGTGACCGGCGGCGGCTGCTCCGGCTTCCAGTACGGCTTCACCTTCGACGAGGTCGTCAACGATGACGACACCGCGATGGTGAAGAACGGCGTCACGCTGCTCATCGATCCGATGAGCTACCAGTACCTGGTCGGCGCCGAAATCGACTATCAGGAAGGCCTGGAAGGCGCGCAGTTCGTCATCAAGAACCCGAACGCGACGACGACCTGCGGCTGCGGCTCGAGTTTCTCGGCCTGACGGTTTCGCACTGATTCGACCAAACGGGGCCCGCGTGGCCCCGTTTTGCTTCAGGCGTGGGCGAGCCGCGCCTCGGCCGCCGCCAGCATCGCCTTGAAGCGCGGATGGTCGCGGATCGCGTCGAGATCGGGGTCGGTCCTTATCCACCGCAGGGCTTCGATCCGTACCTTCACGAGCACCGATTCGAGGATATCGAGCGCGGCCTCGTGGTCGTGCAGATCGAGGATGTACATGCACGCGAAGTTGTATCTCATGTTCGTGTTGTCCGGATCGAGCAGCAGCGCACGTTCCGCCCATTCCTTGGCGCGCTCCGATTCGCCCAGCGCGGCGAGAGCGGCCACGCCGTGGCTCATCGCCGATCCGTTGGCCGGGTCCTGGGCGACGACCTTCTCGACGCGCTCGAGCGCGCGCCGTGCCGCGCGCAACTCGCCATCCTTGTCACCGATGGCCTTGTAGCAGCTGATGAGCATGCTGGCATAGGAGTATTCGCTCTCCATCGCCGCGGCCGCCTTTTCGTAATGGGGAATGGCCTCACCGAAGCGGCGCGCCGTGTAATACCAGGTCGCGGCCGTGCCGTTGACCGTGCCGGAATCCCGGTCCAGGCGCAGCGCGGTCTCGATTTCACGCAGCGCCTCGTCGCGGCGCGAATCGTCCAGCAGGACGCGCGCCCGCGCGGCATGCGCCTCGGCAAGATTGTCGTCGAGCGCAATCGCGCGTTCGGCGGCCGCGAGCCCGCCGTCGCCCGCCATTCCGTGATGGAACCGCAGGCTGCCCTGTGCGTGCGCCATCAGCGCCCAGGGCAGCGCGTACCCGGGATCGATCTCGGTCGCGCGGCGGCACAACCGGATGACCGATTCGCTGCGGCGGGCGTCGCCGACGTTGCCGGTAACCCAGTATTGGCGCGCCATCAGATAGTGCTTGTAGGCTTCTGCGCTGCTTGTCCCCCGCTGCTCGATGGCCTTCTTCTCCTCGGGCAGGAGCTTGAGCTTGAGGGCGGTGACGATGGCTTCCGAGATCTCGTCCTGCAGCGCGAAGATGTCGTTGAGATCGCGGTCGTAGCGCTCGGCCCAGACGTGGCCGCCCGTCCCGCCGTCGATCAGCTGCGCGGTGATGCGCACGCGTCCTCCGGCCTTGCGGACGCTGCCCTCCAGCACGTGGCCGACCTTGAGCTGCCGCGCCACCTGCGCCACGTCGACGTGCTTGCCCTTGAACGTGAACGCGGTGTTGCGCGCGGCGACCCAGAGCGCGGACACCTTGCTCAAGTCGGTGATGATGTCCTCGCTGATGCCGTCGGAGAAGTATTCCTGCTCCGGGTCGCCGCTCATGTTGGCGAACGGGAGGACGCAGATGGTCACGCGACCCTGCGTTCGCGCGTTGTCGACGGCTTCCGGCGTGTCGTCGGCTGGACGCAGCACGAAGACGTGCACCGGACGCACGATGTTCTTGACCGTGTGCTCGCCCAGGTCCTCGAACGCGCACGCGACCTTCCCGGCCACGTGATCGCGAACGGTGGCCGACACGGCGATGCCGCCCACCGGCGCCATCGCCTGCAGCCGCGCGGCGACGTTGACCCCTTCGCCGTAGATGTCGTCGCCCTCGATGATGACATCGCCCAGGTTGATGCCGATGCGGTAGCGAAGAGGCTTCGCGTCGGCGTGCCGCGGATCGCCGTGCTCCGTCCGCCTGCTGGATCGCGAGCCCGCAATTGACGGCGGCGATGACGCTTCCGAATTCGACGAGCGCGCCGTCGCCGATGAGCTTGACGAGACGCCCGCCGTGGGCCGCGACCGAAGGATCGAAGATCCGCCTTCGATTGTCCTTGAGGCGTTCGAGCGTGCCGGCCTCATCGGCCTCCATCAGGCTGCTGAACTCGGCGACATCGGCCGAGAGGATGGCGGTCAATCTGCGCTGCATGGGCCGGGAGGTCGAGGGACGCGTGGTCGGCGACGGAGAGCCGAGTATTGTGCGCGCGGTGGCGTTGGTCAACCGTCGCCGAGATTGGGCCGCACTGTCGCGCGTGCGGGCATCTTGTCGGCGTGTACCGCGGTCCGTCGCCTGGGCATGGCGGCCGCCCCGACCTTTCGTACGATTCCTTGCTCGTTGCCCGCGAACGGCGCCACTTGGGGAGGAATCGATGCGACGGATGATGGTCATGCTTCTGCTGTGTCTGCCGGCCGTTGCCGGAGCCGCGTCGCAGCCTCCCGCCGGCCGTTGGGAGGGTTCCGCGCAGATTCCCGGCCGGGAGCTGCCGCTCGTCGTGGATCTCGCGCAGGACAACGCCGGCGCGTGGAGCGGATCGATCATCCTCACCGGCGTCGGCATCAAGGGCGCCCCGCTGACGAACATCGCCGTCAGCGGCAGCGACATCGCCTTCGACATCGCGAACGCGCTCGGCAGCCCGCCCGATGCGCCGGCGAATTTCAAGGGACACCTCTCTTCCGCCGATGCGATCGCCGGCGAAATGCGGCAGGCCGGCAACGTGGCGCCATTCGCGCTCCGCAGAGTCGGGCCGGCGCAGGTCGAGACCCCCTTGCGCAGCACGCCCGTCGCGCGCGAGCTCGCCTCCGGATGGAGCGGCGAATTCGAGCTCGGGGGTTACCCGCGCAACGTCACGATCACGCTCGAGAATCACGCCGATGCCGGCGCGACCGCCAAATTCATCATCGTCGGCAAGCGGACGACCGATCTGCCCGTCAATCTCGTGGTCCAGGACGGCGATTTTGTCCGGATCGAATCGGCGTCGACTCAGGTCGCATTCGAGGGGCGCGTCGTCAAGGGCGGCAGCGAGATCAAGGGCACTTTCGAAATGGGACCGCTCGAGCTGCCGCTCGTCCTGCGCCGCACGACAAGGAGCGGGTCATGAAGACTGCCCTCCTCCTGCTGGCGACCACCGGTTTCATCTTCGCTGGCGCGGCGCACGCGCAATCGATGTTCCGCGGTGACGCTGCGCACGCCGGCGCTTACGCTGGCGAGGGGCCGCGCGCGTTCCATCGCGTCAAGTGGAAATTCCCGACCGGCGACCGGATCGTGTCGTCGCCCGTTTACCAGAACCATGTCATCTACTTCGGCGGCGACGACGGCAACGTCTACGCGGTGGATGCGGGAGACGGTCGTCAACTCTGGAAGCACAAGACCGGCGGCCCGGTGCCCTCCACGCCCGCCGTTGCCGGCGAGATGCTCTACGTCGACGAGTTACGACGGCAAGCTCCACGCGCTCGACGCGCGCACGGGCGCCACGCGTTGGAAATTCGCGACCGGGGGCGAGCGGCGATTCGAGGCCAAGGGACTGCACGGGTTTCAGCCGAAGAACCAGACCATCGCCGACACCTTCGACGTCTTTCTTTCGAGCCCGGTCGTCGCGCGCGGAACCGTCTACTTCGGCAGCGGCGACGGGAATGTCTACGCCCTCGATGCCGCCTCCGGGGGATCTGAAATGGAAATTCCAGACGGGCGACGTCGTTCACGCGTCGCCGGCGTTCGCCGACGGCGTCCTCTATTTCGGCAGCTGGGACAGCTATTTCTACGCGGTCGACGCCGCGACCGGCGCGGAGAAATGGCGTTTTCACGGCGGCGAGGATCCGCTCATCCACAACCAGGTCGGTTTCCAGTCGTCGCCCGCGGTCGTGCGCGGCACCGTGTACACGGGCTGCCGCGATTCGAATCTCTACGCGCTCGATGCGACGACCGGAAAGGAGAAATGGCGCTTCAACAACGCGGGAAGCTGGGTCGTGAGCTCGCCCGCCGTCAGCGGCGGCAAGGTCATCTTCGGCACGTCGGACTCGAGCCTGTATCACGTGCTCGACGCGGACACCGGCAAGCCGATCGTCGAGCAACAGGCGAAGGCCTTCCTCTTCTCCTCGCCGTCGGTGGCGGGGAACGTCGTCTATGTCGGCATCCTCAACGGGACGCTCGAGGCGCGCGACCTCGACAGCGGGACCTTGCTGTGGGCATACGAAACCGAAACGTCGAAACGGAACAGCGGGTGGACACTGACAGCAGAGCGCAAGTTCAACTCGCCGCTGCTCTTCCCGTCCACCTGGCGCGAAGCCCCGATGATCGGCGCGGAGCGGCAATTCGCGATCGGCTCGATCTTTTCCTCGCCGCTCGTCGTCGACGGCGTCGTGTATTTCGGCAGCGCGGACGGCGCGATGTATGCCGTGGAGTAGCTTCCTTGCTCCTCGTCGTCCCCGCTAGCGCGGATAGATCGCGCCGAGCACGCGCGGCCCGCGGGCGCCGGTCACCGCGGGCAGGTTTCCCGCGCGGCCCGAGAGCGTTTCGCGCGCGAGCCACGCGAACGCGAGCGCCTCGACCTGGTCGACGGGTACGCCATGCGCCGCGGTGGACTCGACGGTGCGTGGACGCAGCCGACGCGCCAGCTCGTCCATGATCGCCGCGTTGCGCGCCCCGCCGCCGCACACGAGCACTTCGGTGGCATCGGCGCAGTGCGCCACGATGGCGTCGGCAATCGTCGCCGCGGTCAGCGCGACGAGCGTCGCCTGCACGTCGGCCGCCGTCGTCGTGCGCCCCGCGAGGATCGCGTCGAGCCAGCTGGCATCGAAGAGGTCGCGCCCCGTGCTCTTGGGCGGCGGCAGCGCGAAGTAGGGTTCGGCCAGCAGTTGCGACAAAAGGGACGCGTCGACGGACCCGGTGCGTGCCCAGGCTCCGTCACGATCGAAGGGCTCGCCGCGATGCCGCGCGTGCCACAGATCCATGAAGACATTGCCCGGCCCCGTGTCGAAACCGCGCACGCCGCCGATCGGCGGCAGGTCCGTGACGTTCGCGATGCCGCCGATGTTCACGATGGCGCGGTGTGCGCCAGCGCCGAACAGCGCGGCGTGGAATGCCGGGACCAGCGGCGCGCCCTGGCCTCCGGCGGCGATGTCGCGCGTGCGGAAGTCCGCCACCACGGTCATGTACGCATGCTCGGCGACGCGCGCCGGATTGTTGAGCTGCAGCGTCCAGCCTTCGTGCGGGCGGTGCCGCACCGTCTGACCGTGGACGCCGGCGGCGACGACGTCATGCGCGGCGACGTTCGCGGCGAGGCACACGCTGCGCAGCGCATGAACGTAGAGATCGGCGAGCGCGTTGGCGGCGCGGCTCGCGCGCACGATCTCGTCGTCCGCCGCCGATTGCAGGAGAAGAAGCTCGCGCCGCAGCGCCGTCGGAAAGGCGATGTGCGTGGCCGCGAGCAGCGAGCAGGTCGCCACCCCCGGCGTGAAATCCGCGAGCACGGCATCGACGCCGTCGAGGCTCGTCCCGGACATCACGCCCGCGTAGAGTTCGCGGCGCATCGGCGAAGTGGCGAGGCGCTCGACCGACCGACGGCTACTCGACGGTCGCGAACGAGGCGCCGGCGAAGCGGCGCGCCAACGCGAGTTGCGCGGTCGCGGGCTCGATGCGGGTGGCGAAGGCGCCCCGGCGCGCCGCCGGAAGCGGCTCGCCGCCCGGCAACGCCGCCAGCGTCAATGGATCGCGTTGCACACCGGCGACACGAAACTCGTAATGCAGATGCGGCCCCGTTGCCCAGCCGGTCTGCCCCACGTAGGCGATGACATCGCCTTGCGTCACACGCGCGCCTGTGCGCAAGCGTGGCGCGAAGCGCGACAGGTGCGCGTAGACGGTCGAGAAGGCGCCCGAATGCTGCAGGATGACCACGTTGCCGTAGCCGCCCTGCTGCCCGGCGAAAGCGACCGTGCCGTTGCCGGTCGCGCGCACCGGCGTGCCCATCGGCGCCGCGTAATCGACGCCGCGATGCGCGCGCCACGTCTGCAGGATCGGATGAAACCGAGCGTTCGAGAATCCCGATGTGATGCGCGAGAATTCCATCGGCGAGCGCAGGAACGCGCGGCGCAGCGCCGTGCCATCCGCTCCGTAATAGCCCTCGCTGCCGTCGACGTCGCGAAACAGGAAAGCCTGGTGCGTCTTGCCGCGATTGTCGAATTCGGCGGCGACGATCCGCCCGGCGCCCGCGGCCTCGCCGTCGATGTAGCGCGTTTCGTAGACGACCGCGAAGCGATCGCCGCGCTGCAGGTCCTTGAAGAAGTCGATGTCCGCAGCGAACACGTCGGCGAGTTGCAGCGTCACGGCATCGGGGAGGCCGGCCGCGTCGGCCGCGGCAAAGAGCGACGAGCGGATCTCGCCGGCCGCCATGCTCCACCGCACATCGACCGGCGCCGCGACCGCGGTCGCCGACAGCTTGTCGCCGGCGCGCGCGATCGTCAGCAGGTCGCCATTCCCCGTCACGAAGCGAAGCTCGAACAGCGTGCCGTCGGCGTCGGTCTCGACCCGCAGCGAGCGGCCCGGGCGCAGCTGATAGAGCGGGCGCGCCGTCGGGTCGTGGGTGAGAAATGCGAGCGCGGCGGGATCGTCGACGTCAAGGCGCGCGAGCACGCTGCCGATCGTGTCGCCGCGCTGGATCCTTCCTTCGCGACGATAGCGCGGCGCAGCGCCGACCTCGAGCGGCGAGAGCTCCGGCAACGGCAACGCGCGGATGGTCGTCGTCGACGGCGGCGCCGGCAGCGTCGTGCCGGGGGCGAACGCGAACGCGGCGACGCCGCACAGTGTCAGCACCGCGACCGCGAGCCACTGCCGCGGCGCGAGCCATGCCGCAAGACCGCGCGCGCTTTGCGCTAGAATCCGTCCTTCGTGCGCGTTCATCGATCGGATGAATTACGGGCAAAGCCCGGATTCTACCGCAGGTCTCCCCGCCGCCCGCGCGACCGCCTCTCACGCCCCCCGCAATGGCCTTCGACCTCGACCACCACCTTGCCGTGTTCAAGCGCGGCGCCGACGAGCTCATCGTGGAAAGCGAGCTCGCCGAAAAGCTGAAGCGCGGCAAGCCGCTGCGGATCAAGGAGGGATTCGACCCGACGCGACCCGACCTCCACATCGGTCACACCGTTCAGTTCAACAAGCTCCGCCAGCTGCAGGATCTCGGCCACCACATCATCTTCCTGATCGGCGATTTCACGGGCCTGATCGGCGACCCGACGGGGCGCAACGTGACGCGTCCCGCGCTCTCGGCGGAGGAAATCGCGATCAACGCGAAGACCTATACCGACCAGGTGTTCCTGATCCTCGATCGGGAGAAGACCGAAGTCGCCTTCAATTCGAAGTGGCTGTCGCCGCTCGGCGCCGACGGGATGATCAAGCTCGCCGGGAAGTACACGGTCGCGCGGATGCTCGAGCGCGACGACTTCGCCAAGCGCTACCAGAGCGGCCAGCCGATCGCGATCCACGAGTTCCTCTATCCCCTTGCGCAGGGCTACGACTCGGTCGCCCTGCAGGCGGACGTCGAGCTCGGGGGCACCGACCAGAAATTCAACCTGCTCGTGGGCCGCGAGCTGCAGCGCCATTACGGGCAGGAGCCGCAGTGCATCCTGACGCTGCCGCTGCTCGAGGGCCTGGACGGCGTCAACAAGATGTCGAAGTCGCTCGACAACTACGTCGGCATCACGGATGCGCCCAACGACATGTTCGGCAAGCTGATGTCGATTTCCGACGACCTCATGTGGCGCTACTACGAGCTATTGTCCTTCCGCTCGCAGGCCGATATCGCGAAGCTGAAGACCGAATGCGCAAGCGGGCGCAACCCCCGCGACGCGAAGGTCGCGCTGGCGCAGGAGATCGTCGCGCGCTTCCACTCGCAGGCGGCGGCTGAGCATGCGCTCGCCGAATTCGAAGCCCGCTTTCGCCAGGGCGCACTGCCCGAGGACATGCCCGAGGTGACGCTGCACACCGCCGGCGCCGGACTGCCGATCGCGCAGCTCGCGAAGCAGGCGGGGATCGTCGAATCGACCTCGGAGGCGCTCCGCCTCATCGCCCAGCGCGGGATCAAGGTCGACGGCGACGTCGTCGCGGACAAGGGCCTCGTGATCGCCGCCGGCCGCACGGTCGTCGTGCAGGCGGGCAAGCGCAAGTTCGCGCGCGTCAACGTGGTGTGACCGGCTGCGCGGCGGTGGCCTGCGATGCGCGTCCTCAACGTCGGCGGCAATAGCAAGGATGTCCCGATCCCGCCGCATTACGCGGGCTGGGAGCATCTTCTGCTCGACATCGATCCGCGCGGCAAGCCTGACGTCGTGGCCGACGCGCGTGAGCTCGGCGCGCTGCCCGCGCGCCAGTTCGATGCGGTGTTCTGCTCGCACAATCTCGAGCACTACTTCGCGCACGACGGCGCCCGCGTGCTGCGAGGCTTCCGCCACGTGCTGGTGGAGGATGGCTTCGCAGAGATCCGGGTGCCCGACATCAAGGCGCTGATGGCGCATGTCGTCGCCTCCGGGACCGACATCGACGACGTCGTGTACACGTCCCCTGCCGGTCCGATCACCGCGCACGACATGCTCTACGGGTGGTCGGTCGAGATCGAGCGGTCGGGCCGCGATTTCTACGCCCACAAAACGGGTTTCACGCCAACCTCGCTGTACCGGAGATTGCGCGAGGCGGGATTTCCGGTGGTCGTGCTGGGCACCGTTCCGGCGACCTTCGAGCTCGTCGCCTTCGCGTTCAAGCAGCCACCGCGGCCCGACCAGCTCACGCTTCTCGGGCTGCCGCCGCAACCGCGCTAGGGGACGCGGCCATGCCGGGGTTGCCGGCCATTCCCTCGACCACGGGGACGTTGAGCGCAAGGGGCGGAATCGTCTTCAGCGACCTCAACGTCGACGGCGATGTTGTCGCGCAAAATGTGATCATCGCCACCGGCAGAACCGTCGTCGTGCAGGCAGGCAAGCGCAAGTTCGCGCGCGTGCAGGTCGCCTGACCGGCGCGCGCCCCCGGCGACTGGACTGCCATGCAACTTCCGGCAATTTCGGTCGTCATCTGCAGCATCGACGACCGCAAGTTTTCTGAGGTGACGTCCAACTATCGCGCGCTGCTGGCGGGTACGCCCCATGAGATCATCGGAATCCACGACGCGCGTTCGCTGGCCGACGGTTACAACCGCGGCCTACGGCAGGCGCGGGGTGGACTCCTGATCTTCAGCCACGACGACATCGAGATCGCTTCCGCCGACTTTGCCGGCTCTCTTCGGCGGGCCGCCGATGCCCTCGACGTCGTCGGCGTGATCGGGACGTCGAAACTGGTATGGGCCTTCTGGCCCGCGGCCGGGCACCCGCATTTGCACGGCTGGATCGCGCATCCCGCTGTTGACGGAAATGGCTGCGAGGTCGCGGTCTATGGCGTCGACGGCCCGGTGACGACGGGATTGCAGGCGCTAGACGGCGTGTTCTTTGCGGCGAAACGCGAAGTCGTTGAGCGTGTGCCGTTCGACGAGGCGACGTTCGACGGCTTTCATTGTTACGACATCGATTTCACGTTCGCCGCGCATCTCGCAGGTTTTCGCGTGGGAACGACGGCCGAGATCGCGCTCGTTCACGCGTCGGGCGGAGACTTCGGGCCGGAGTTTCAGCGTTATGCCGGGATGCTAGACGCCAAGTACGCGGAGAAGCTCTCGGGCACCCGCGATGTGGGTAACTGGGCATCGGTGCGCCGCGTGTTTGCATCGCCACAAACTATTACGCGCGAGTGCACAGTCGAGCGCCTGGTAGCCATCACGCGACACCTGCGCGCGCAATTGCCGCACGAAGCCTGACTCGCGTCAGCCGAACCCCGGATTCCCGGTCACGCCCTCCATCGTCGGCAGGTTGAGCGCGAGCGGCGGAATCGATTTTTTCGCGCGCAGGTAACGAGTCATCACGTCCCAGATCGGCTCGCCGCCGGCGGCGCGCGCCTCCGCGGACACCGGTGCCCAGCCCGCGACCTTGTACGTCCGCGCCGCGTCGAGCGGCTTGCCGCGCAGCGTCATCCGCGTGATGCGGCGGCCCATCGCCGCTCCCGGATCGATCGTGTACCCGAGGCCGCCGACGCGAACCATGTCGCCGCCTTGCTGGTAGTACGGATCGGGATTGAAGAGGTTGTCGGCGACATCCTCGAGGATCGTCTTGATCGTCTCGCCGGTCAGCTCGTTCACCGTGACGTGGGGGTAGGTGATCGCCGTCTGATCCATCAGATGCTCGAGCGTGATGGCCTCGCCGGGCAGCAGCGACGTGCCCCAGCGAAAGCCCGGCGAAAAGGCGATCTCCGCGTTCTTTTCCGCCATCAGCCCATCGAGGATCAGCTGGTCCACCGTCCCGTTGAAATTGCCGCGGCGATAGAGCAGCCCCTCCGTTGTCGCCAGCCTCTCGCCGAGTTGCGCGACATACGGCAGCGCGTGACTTCGTTATCAACGCACTCATCTCGGGATCGGCCGGGAGCAGCTCGCTGAACACCGGCAGCAGCCGATAGCGGAAATCGGCCACCTTGCCGCCTTTGACGTCGAGATCGAGCACCGCGAGGAACTTGCCGTTGCTGCCGGCATTGGTGACGAGCGTCCTGCCGCCGCGGTTCGCGACTATCGTCGGCTGCGGCACGCCGTCGTGCGTGTGCCCGCCCAGGATCGCGTCGATCCCCGTCACCCGCGAGGCGAGCTTCAGGTCGACGTCCATGCCGTTGTGCGACAGCAGCACGACGGCCTGCGCGCCCTTCGCGCGCGCATCGTCGACGGCCTTCTGCATGTCGTCCTCGCGGATGCCGAACGTCCAGTCGGGGACGAAGTCGCGCGGATGGGCGATCGGTGTGTACGGAAACGCCTGGCCGACGATCGCGACGCGGATGCCGTTGACCGTGCGCAGCGCATACGGCGCGAATACCGGGTCGCCGAAGTCGGCGGTCCTCACGTTCTGCGCGATGAATTCGATCTTCCCCGCGAAGTCCCTGTCGATGATCTGCTTGACGCGATCGGCGCCCAACGTGAATTCCCAGTGGCCGGTCGTGAGGTCGACGCCCAGCGCCTTTTGCGCGTCGACCATGTCCTGGCCTTTCGTCCACAGCGCCGTGGCCGACCCCTGCCAGGCGTCGCCGCCGTCGAGCAGCAGCGCGCCCGGCCGCGACGCCTTGAGCTTTTTCACCAGCGTCGCGAGATGCGCAAAGCCGCCGAGGCGGCCGTAGGCGCGCGCTGCCTGCGCGAAATCGAGATAGGTGAACGCGTGCGCATCTCGCGTGCCGGGCGCAATGCCGAAGCGGCGCAGCAGGAATTCGCCGACGAGGTGAGGCGGCTGCCCGTTCGCCGCGCCGATGCCGAGGTTGACGCTCGGCTCGCGGAAATGAACCGGCAAGAGTTGCGCATGGGTATCGGTGTAGTGCAGCAGGCTGACATTGCCGAAACGCTCGATGCCGTCGTAGAAGGACGCGCCCGCCGACAGGTCGAGCGCCGCGCGGCTGTCGACGGGCAGTCCGGCCGCGGCCGCCGCCGCGACGGCGTGGAGGAATTCGCGGCGGTTCATCGCGCGGCGTCGCCCGAGCCGGGACGGGCTATTTGTTGACCGGCGAGTCCGGATCGACGAGCAGCGCGACGACGTCCTTGATCTGCGCTTCGGTGAGAATGCCCTTGTGTCCGAACCGCGGCATGTTCGTGCACGCACTGTACGCTTCCGCGTTGAATATCTTGCCGTAGGCGTACTTGCGCGTCTCGTCGCTGTAGCCGCGGCGCTTGCCGAACTGGTAGAGCGACGGGCCGATCGTGCCGAACGACAGCTCCTGCGGCGCGAGCTGATGGCACGCATAGCAATTCGCGCCCGCGGCAGCCTTCGGATCGTCCGAGTACTGCATCCCGCGGCCTTCCTGCGCGATCTTCTCGCCGTTCTTCCAGTCGCCGACGTACTTGCCGTCGGCGGGCCAGCGAATCGTCGCCAGGTTCTCCTGCTCGATGCGCGCCGCGACGTCCTTCGGCACCGTCTTCCCGGCGGGGAGACTGCACGCTTTCTGCGTGTCGTCCTGATCGAGGCGATCGAGCTTCGCCTGACCCTGATCCTTGAACGACGATTTCAGCACCGCCGCGGCCTTCGCGCTCACTTCGGCATCCGAGGGCGCGGTCGCGCAGCCTTGCAGCAGCCGCGGCAGCGCGAGCACGGCGACGACGACCAGCAAAAGCGAACGACGCGACATGGAGAAACCCTTCTTCAGCGCTTGATCGCGGGCGCGTCGAAGGCGGCGCCGTTGGCGTTGCGGGCGAGGAACATCGTCAGCGCGATCGAGGCGTCGGATGCGTACACGAGCTCGGGAAAACGCTGCTGGCGGAAGCAGTCGTTGAGCCGCCACTGGAACGTGCGGAGCTCGCCTTGCGACACGCGGTACGCCGGCCATGTCGTGTAGGCCTTGCGCGCGCCTTCGGTGCTCGTGAGGTTGGGCAGGTCCTGCAGGCGGATCCGCTTGCCGTCGTCGCCGTGGCAGGTGGCGCACGCGAAATCGTGCGTGCCTCCGCGGTAATAGAACATCTTCTCGCCCAGGCGGTAGGCCTCCTGCTCCTGCGGGTGGGCCTGGGACACGTTCATCTTCACCCCGCGCGACTGCCCCGCCACATAGGCAACGAGCGCCTCGAGGTCGGACTTGCGGTCGGGGCCGCCGAACGGCCCCTTTTTCGCTTCGGCGTCGGTGAAGCCCTGCAAAGTCACCATGCAAAAGACGAGGCGCGTCTCCAGATCCTGCACGCGATCGGCATCGGCAAAATACTTGGGCAATTGCGCGTACGCGCCCTTGACCACGCCGGGCCCCAGTCCAAGATCGCAGCGCTCGAGCGAGACGTTTTTCGGGCCGCGCGGGGATTTCCACAAGCCCTCGCCGCGCGCCTCCCACAGCTCGGCCGGATTGCCATCCTGCAGCGCCGCGCGGTATTTCGCGATTTCGTCGACGGCGCTGCCCTGCGCCAGCACGGACGCGGGGAGCAACGTGAGAGCGGCGAAGAGCGCGATAAGCGGCACGGACATCCGCACCCGATCCGCCGTTTCGCGCCCGCGCCGTCGGCGGTCAGCCGATGACCGCTTCGTCGGTCCGCTTCTCGCCACGATTGTCCACCCAGGTGATCTGCACCTTCTCGCCCTTCGCGCCACCCTTGAACTTGAAGGCGAGAAACGGATTCTTGGCGACGGCCGGTCCCCATTGCGCCGACAGCACTGTCTTGCCGCCATACGTGGCCGTTACGGTCTGAATGAACCACGCGGGGACGATCTTGCCCTGCGCGTCCTTGCGCTGCCCGGTCTCCATTTCGTGGCTGATGATCGTCTTGACTTCGGTCGAATCACCGACCAGCGTGGCGCGGATTTTCATCGGATCTGGCATGACGTCTTCTCCTCAACCGCCGCAGCCGCCGAGCGTGACCTTGATTTCCTTCGATGCCACGTAGTACTTGCCGTCGGCTTTCACCAGCGCGTAGACGTTCGACGTCTGCGCCATCTTCACGCGCGTCGAGATCGCGGGATCGGTGCCCGCCGGAATGTCGAAATTGGCGGTCAGCGTGCTCGGGTTCTTCTCGATCAGGATCGCGATGGCTTCGGTCTTCGGAATGGCGCTGACGATGCCGATCGGCACGACTGCGCCATTCTCGGCGATGTCCGGCGTCGACACGAACGTGATGTCCTTGCTCTGAGCCGGCGCGCCGATGCCCAGCGCCTTTTCCGCCTCGTCCACTGTCTTGGCCTCGAACGCCGACTTGTTCCACGCTTGCGCCAGCGCGTCCTCGGGCTTCAGCCAGCCGGCTGCGGCGAGCAGCGTGAAGAGCGTCACGCCGCCGCCCGACTTGAGCCATTCCCTGCGCGTCGTGTCCATCCCGAATCTCCTCGAAGCGACGCCCCCGTTCGATCCGGGGGCCCCGGCGCAGCGCCGGTGCATCTCCATTCTAGCGCGGTCGGGCGCGGCCTAGTACGTCATGCACGCGGCGTTCAGGATTCCCACGGCCACCGCGATCGACGCCAGCGTGGCGCTGCCCGCGACGCGACCCTGGCGAATGGATTCCGCGAAATGGGGAACGAGGCGCGAGACCACGAAATACACGACGAGCTGCGCGAGGAGCGCAACGACCGCCCAGGCCACCATGTCGGGCAAACTGACTGCGTGCGCCACCACGCTTGCGAGCGGCAGCGCGAGACCCAGGGTCGAGCCGCCGAGCGACACCGCGGCCGCGACGTTGCCCTCCCGGATCAGCCTGATTTCGTCGTACGGGGTCGCCCACGCGTACAGGCACAACGAAGCGGCAAGCAACGCCAGCGCGCTCGCGAAATACGCGGCGAATGCGGGCAGCGCGGCGAGCGATTGGCCGAGCGTCAGGTCCATGGCGGCATCCTCTCAGACGAAATAATGCGGAACGAAGCGGCTCGTGTTGCGCGTGATCTCGCTTGCATCTTCGCGCAACCCGATGCCGGCGGGCTCGTCGCCGATGACCCACGAGCCGATGGTGACGTAGTCGTCGCCGAAGCGCGGGATCGGCACGTAAGCCTGGTAGACACGACCCTCGGCGCCGTAATCGCCGGGAGCGGCGATGGTCGCGCCGCCGTGGTGGATCGCGACGTTGGCGCCTTCGCGCGACAGCAGCGGCTTCTCGACCCAGTCGCCATCGATGACGCCCGGGTTGAACGATGCCGGAAGCAGATTCGCGTGCCCGGGAAAGAGCTCCCACAGGATCGGCAGCAGCCCCTTGTTCGACAGCAGCATCTTCCACGCGGGCTCGAGCACGCGTATCCGCGCTTCGAGCAGATGCGCGCCGAAGGCATCGGCCGCCAGCCACTCCCACGGATAGAGTTTCGCGAGCACGGAAATCTCGACGTCGTCGAGATCGACGAAGGCGCCGGCATCGGCATTCCAGCCGATGTCCTCGACGGCGACGAACCTGGTCGTCACCCCTGCCTGCGTCGCGACATCGCGCAGATAATCGAGATTGCCGCAATCCTCCTCGCTGTCGCCGGCGCAGGTGAAATGCACGGGCGTGTTCGCCGACCACGTGACGCCGAGCGCCCGCCAGTTCGAGATCAGCTTCTCGTGCAGCGAGTTGAACTGGTCCGCGCGCGGCTCGCCGGGCAGGACGGCCTGCTGCAGCCAATGCCACTGCACGACCGACGCTTCCAGCAATGCTGTCGGCGTGTCGGCGTTGTATTCGAGGAGCTTGGGCGGCCCGCGGCCGTCGAACGCGAAGTCGAAGCGGCCCATGAGCGACGGCGTGCGCGCGCGCCAGGATGCGGCGACATGGTCGCGCCAGGCCGGCGGAATCGCGAGCTCGCCCATGCGTCCGTTGGCGACGATGTGCTCTGCGGCGTCGAGACAGCGTGCGGCGAGCTCCGCGGTGGCCGCTTCGAGCGTATCGACCTCATCGGCGGTGAAGCGGTAGCAGCGCGACTCGTCCCAGTACGTGCCGTCCATCGAGTGATAGGTGAAGCCCACGCTCTCGCATTGGGCGACCCAGTCGGAACGTGGTGCGCGCATCTCGCGGTCCATCACGATGCGCCCGCACCATGGGCGTGACCGCTCGCGCCGAAGCCGCCGCGCGTCGTGCTGTGCGTCCCGATGGCGGAACTTCCGGGCCGCGGCGGGCCCGCGTGATAACCGCTGCCCCACGACGAGCCGGTGGAATACGACGGGCCATACCAGTAGCTGCGCCGCCGGCCGCCCGCGTCCTGCGCGGGACCCTCGTCGCATTCCTTCGGATCGCGCCAGTCGGCGAGGCAGTCTTCCTTCGATGCATACACGTCGCGATGGTCCGGCGTCGACTGACCGGAGTCGCCGCAGCCCGCGATGGCGGCGGCGCCCAGAAGCACCAGCGTCACGCGCGCCGACGATTTGCGTGTACGATTTTGCATCGCCCGCGCATCATAGCCGATCGATTCGAAACGTCGCGAAAGACCCGCATGCCGCGATCGCCGTCCGTTCCCTCCACCTTCGCCATGCGTCGTCGCGCGCTCGCGGTGCTGGGCTGCGTCCTCGCCGGCACCGCCGCGTGGCCGCTGCGCGCGCAGAAGACGTTGCGCCCGACGCCTGCGCAGACCGAAGGACCGTTCTATCCGCGGACGATCCCCGCCGAGCATGATACCGATTTGACCGAGATCGCCGGGCACCCGCCGGCCCAGGGAACGCGACTCTACCTCGCGGGGCGCGTTGTCAGTCGCGATGGAATATCGCATCCGGGGCGACCGTCGAGCTCTGGCAATGCGATGTGTTCGGCCGCTACCACCATGTCGGCGACGAAGGCTCGCCGCGCGATGACGGCTTCCAGGGCTACGGCGCCGCGACGACAGACGCCGAGGGCCGCTATGCGTTCAAGACGATCCGCCCGGTCGCGTATGGCGGGCGCGTCGCGCACCTGCATCTCAAGGTGCGCACGGCCGGTGGCGCTGCGCTCACGACGCAGATCTACATCGAGGGTGATGCGGCCGACCGCGATCCCGTGCTCGCCTGGTCGCCGAAGGGCACGCGAGAGCAGCTGACGATGGCGCTCGCCCCTGCGCTCGGCCACGAAGCGGGCGCGCTCGCCGGCAACTTCGACATCGTTCTGCCGTAGCGGTCGTCAGTGGATCGTCGCGGACGACAGCAGGCGCAATTGCGCGCCCGACTTCAGTCGATAGACGCCTTCGCCGAGATGCTGCGCGCCGTCGACGTCCTCGCGCGTAAGGGTGACTTCCGTGTCGCCGTTGCGTGCCTCGAGCACGATGTCGTCCGCGACCGTGTGGCGGTCGGGAACCCGCAGGTATTCGGTCAAGAACATGACGCCGTCGATCATGACGTAGTCGGCGTCGGGCATTGCCGTGCCAAAGGTCATCGTTCTGCCGTTCGTCGCCATTCTCGTTGTCCCGCTCATTGTCCAATTACCCACGGCGCGGGCCGCCGCACAAGGCGCCCCGATCATTCCCGACGTGGGGGCGCCGGGCAACGGCTTCAAGAGGTGTCCGGCGAGGTGGCGCCCGGCGTGAGGGGACGCCTGCGGCGAGGGGGTGCCGGTGGCCCGGGGTCAGCTGACGAGGCTGCGGACGAAATTGGGCAGCGCAAGAGCGGCGCGGTGCATGTCGCCGTTGTAATACTTGAGATCCGGAAGCCTGCGCTGCGCGATGCGCCGGTCGACTTCGCGCCCCGACAGACTCTTCGGGTCCAGCGTCTGCGATACGCACGCCATCATCCACAGGCCGCCGTAGAGCGGGATCGACGTGAGATAGGGCGTGACGAGCGGGAACGCGGCGCGCAGGCTGGCAAGGCAGGAGCGTATCCGCTCGGGATGCGCCACGGGACTTGCGAGGTGCAGCGTCATCGCGCCGACGGGTTTGAGCCGCAGCGCGCACGCGCGGTAGAAATCGGGCGTGTACAGCGACTCCGAAGGGCCGCCCGGATCGGTGAGATCGAGAACGATGAGATCGTACTGCTCCTCGACTTCGCGGATATGGTCGAAGCCATCGCCGATCTTCAGCGTGAGCCGGCCATCGTCGAGCGCGCCCTTGTGCACCGTCTGCAGATATTTGCGCGCGATGTCGACCACCGCGAGGTCGAGCTCGCAGAGCACGACGGACTTGAGCGACGGATGCTTCAGGAGCTCCTCCGCCGAGCCGCCGTCGCCGCCACCGACAATGAGCGCGCGCTCCGGACTCGGATGCGTCAACGCCGCCATGTGGACGAGGTTCTCGTGATAGAAGAACTCGTCCATCTCGGACGTCATGAAATGGCCGTCGAGACGGAACAGCTTGCCGAAATGCGCGGTGTCGTGCACCTCGACCGCCTGGTGCGGCGAGCGGAACTTCTCGAACTGGCGGGTCGAGCGGATGAAGAATCCCCACGCGTCGGTGAGGTATTCGGTCATGAGCCCGGGGGCGAGATCCTTGCCGCCGTCGCCGGGCGGGTTGCCCCTCTCCTCAGGCATCGGTCCCGCCGCGATGGATCGAATGAAAGCGCGTGCGCTGCGGCTTCAGCGCCGCCTCGAGCGCGCGGAACAGCCGTTCGGCCTTCGCGGTGTTGTCGGTCGCGAGATTGCACACGTAGACATCGACGGTGACGAATCCGTGCTCCGGCCACGTGTGGATCGCGAGATGCGATTCCGCGAGCAGCACCGTTCCCGTGACGCCCTGGGGAGAAAATTGATGGAACGCGTCGCCGACGACGGTCAGGCCCGCGGCGGTCGTGGCTTCGAGGCAAAGCGCGCGCAGCGCGTCGGCGCGCGTGAAGACGGGCGTGTCGGCGGGGCAGTCATACCATTCGCCCAACAGATGGATTCCGTCCATCAGCCGCCCCCTGTTAAGAAAAAGCCCCACCCCGGTCGGCGACCGGTTGAGGGCATTCGCGCCATTGCGAAATCTGTCGACCTTTGATCGGATTGCAATTATTGCACAGACGGCCGCCGGGCGCGATAGAATTTAGGGTTTTCGCGCGGGGTTCAAGCCGGTTTTTCCTTTCGCGCGCCTTCCGCAACCCTTCCCGACGTCGCCGACCGTTCCCATGACCGCCACCACTGCCACCGTGCCCGACCACGAGCTCGCCAACGCGCTGCGCGCGCTCGCGATGGACGCGGTCGAGACCGCGAAATCAGGGCATCCCGGAATGCCGATGGGAATGGCCGAGATCGCGCTTGCGCTCTGGCGCGGCCACTTGCGTCACCATCCGGCCCATCCGGCGTGGCCCGATCGCGACCGCTTCGTGCTGTCGAACGGCCACGGCTCGATGCTCCTCTACGGCCTGCTGCATCTCACCGGCTACGATCTGCCGATCGACGAGCTGAAGCGCTTTCGTCAGCTTCATTCGAAGACGCCCGGGCACCCGGAGCACGGGGTCACGCCAGGCGTGGAGACGACGACCGGCCCGCTCGGGCAGGGGCTCGCGAACGCGGTCGGAATGGCGCTCGCGGAATGGTTGCTGGCGAGCGAATTCAACCGTCCGGGTCATGCGGTCGTCGATCACCACACGTACGCGTTCGTCGGCGACGGCTGCCTGATGGAAGGCATTTCCCATGAGGCCGCCTCGCTCGCCGGAACGTGGGGTCTCGGCAAGCTCATCGTGCTCTACGACGACAACGGGATCTCGATCGACGGCGAGACGAAGGGCTGGTTCACCGACGACACCCCGCAGCGATTCGCGGCGTACGGCTGGCACGTGCAGCGGGACGTCGACGGCCATGACGTGGCCGCCGTCGATGCGGCAATCGTCGCGGCGAAAGCCGATGGCGCGCAACACCGCCGGCCGCAGCTCATCTGCTGTCGCACGATCATCGGCAAGGGCGCGCCGAACAAGGCGGGGACCGCCGACGTCCACGGCGCGGCGCTCGGGGAAAGGGAAGTTGCCGCAGCGCGCGCGACCCTCGGCTGGACGCATCCGCCGTTCATGATTCCGGAAGGCTGTGGGTGCGGCATGGAGCGCCCGCGAACGCGGCGCGGCGCTCGAACAGCAATGGTCGGAGCGGTTCGCCGCTTATCGATCCGCGTACCCCGAGCGCGCAGCGGAATTCAGCCGCCGAATGGGCAGCGAGCTTCCCCTGCTCTGGGGCGAGACCGCCGACGGCCGTCGTCGCCGCCGCCGCCGCGAAGGGCGAAAACGTGGCGACCCGCAAGGCATCGCAATCGACGCTCGAGGCACTCGCGCCGATGCTGCCGGAACTCGTCGGCGGCTCTGCCGATCTCACGGGATCGGTGTTCACCAACTGGTCCGGCAGCAAGCCGATCGGCCGCCAGCAGCCCGGCAACTATCTGCACTTCGGCGTCCGCGAATTCGCGATGAGCGCGATCGCGAACGGCCTCGCGCTGCACGGCGGCGTCATTCCGTACGTCGGCACGTTCCTCACGTTCTCCGACTACGCGCGCAACGCGGTGCGGATGGCGGCGCTGATGAAGCTGCGCTCGATTTTCGTCTACACGCACGATTCAATTGGCTTGGGCGAGGACGGCCCGACGCATCAGGCCGTCGAGCACACGGCGAGCCTGCGCCTCATCCCCGGCCTCGACGTCTGGCGGCCGTGCGATACGACGGAAACCGCCGCTGCCTGGGTCGCGGCGATCGAGCGCGAGCGCGGCCCGACGGCGCTCATCCTCACGCGGCAGAGCGTTCCGTTCCAGGCGCGAGATGCGGCGCAATGCGCCGACATCCGCCGCGGCGGCTACGTGCTGGCGGACTGGGGCCTCGGCGTTGCGCGTCGCGTCGTCATCATCGCCACCGGATCCGAGGTCGCGCTGGCGATGGGCGCGCGCACCGCGCTCGCGCACGACGGCATCGACGCGCGGGTCGTTTCGCTGCCGTCCACCAGCGTCTTCGAGCGCCAGGACGACAACTATCGAGCGAGCGTGCTGCCGCCTGGCATCGCGCGGGTCGCCGTCGAGGCTGGAGTCACCGCCGGCTGGCGCGCCTACGTCGGCGCGGCGGACGATCCTCGCGGCGCGGTGGTCGGCCTCGACACCTTCGGCGAATCGGCGCCGGCGGGGGTGCTGTTCAAGCACTTCGGGTTCACTGTCGACGCGGTGGTGGCGGCGGCGCAGCGGGTGACGGCCGCATGAGGAAAACCGACGACTCAATGAGCGACCTCGTCATTCGCGTCGCCGTTCCGGACGATGCCCGCGCCATTGCGCAGGTTCGCGTCGACGCGTGGCGCACGACCTACAAGGGCATGATCCCGGACGCGTATCTCGCCGCGATGAGCGTGGACGACAGCGAGGCGCTGTGGTCGCGCGTGCTGAACGCGACGTCGAGCAGGGCATCCGTCTTCGTCGCCGCCAACGGGCGGGACATCGTCGGGTTCGCGGCCGGCAACCTGCTCGCGGAACCCAAGCACGGCCTCGATGCCGAGCTCACCGCCATCTATCTGCGTCGCGACAGCCAGCGCGCGGGGATCGGAAGCCGGCTCGTCGGCGCAGTCGTCGCCGCGGAACGGGCGCAAGGCGCCACCGGTCTCATCACGTGGGTGATCGCGGCAAACAAGGGGGCGCGCGCGTTCTACGAGCGTCTCGACGCGGAACTGCTGATCGAGCAGCCGTTCCAATGGGACGGGATGGATCTCGTCGAGGCCGGCTATGGATGGCGCAATCTGGACGCGCTCGCCGCAGCTTTGTCCCGGCAGAAGACAATCATTCAGGAACCAGCGGCAAGAGTGCATTCGGGAGAAAAGGCATGACCATAAGAGTAGGCATCAATGGCTTCGGGCGCATCGGCCGCATGGTGCTGCGCGCGGCAGTGCGCGATTTTCCGGACATCGAGGTTGTCGGCATCAACGACCTGCTCGAGGCCGACTACCTCGCGTACATGCTCGACTACGACTCCGTGCACGGGCGATTCAAGGGCACACTCGCAGTCGACGGCAGCACGCTCGTGGTCAACGGCAAGAAGATCCGCCTCACGGCGGCGAAGGACCCGGCGGAGCTCAAATGGGGCGAGCTCGGCGTCGACGTCGTGGTCGAGTCGACCGGCCTCTTCCTGACCAAGGAAACCGCGGAAAAGCACCTTGCCGCGGGTGCTGCGAAGGTCATCATGTCGGCGCCGTCGAAGGACGACACGCCGATGTTCGTCTACGGCGTGAACGACAAGAAATACGCCGGCGAAAAGATCATTTCCAACGCGTCGTGCACGACGAACTGCCTTGCGCCTGTCGCCAAGGTGCTGCATGACACCTGGGGCATCAAGCGCGGCCTCATGACAACCGTGCACGCCGCGACAGCCACGCAGAAGACCGTCGACGGCCCGTCGAACAAGGACTGGCGGGGCGGCCGCGGCATCCTCGAGAACATCATCCCGTCGTCGACCGGCGCCGCGAAGGCCGTCGGCAAGGTGATCCCGGAGCTCAACAAGAAGCTGACGGGCATGTCGTTCCGCGTGCCGACCTCCGACGTGTCCGTGATCGATCTGACCGTCGAGCTGTCGAAGCCCGCCACCTACGAGGCAATCTGCGCGGCGATGAAGGCCGCGGCGGAGGGCCCGATGAAGGGCGTGCTCGGCTATACCGAGGACAAAGTCGTTGCCACCGATTTTCGCGGCGAGTCGCGCACCTCGGTGTTCGACGCCGACGCCGGCATCGCCCTCGACGACACGTTCGTGAAGGTCGTCGCATGGTACGACAACGAGTGGGGTTACGCGTGCAAGGTGCTGGAGATGATCCGCGTGATGGCGCGCCGCTAAAGCGTCGCGCCGCCCATTAATGGAGCGTGCCTCAAGATGACCAATCCGTTCACCGCCCACCCCACCTCGGTCGGCGAGACCTACGGCCAGCACCTGCGCTTCGCGCTGCGCTTCGGCACGCGGATGGCGCTCGGCGGCGTTGCCGCGATCGTCCACGCCTTTCTTCCGTTTCTCTTCCAGACGACGGCGAGTCGCATCAACGACGCACTGGTCGCGATGCGCGCCGCCTCGCGCGGCCGCACGGCACGCGTCGTCGATGCCGCCACGATGCTGCCTCTCGACTACGAGATCTGATCGCGATGCCGTTCCTGCGCCTCCGCGATGTCGACGTGCACGGCAAGCGCGTGTTCATCCGCGCCGACTTCAACGTGCCGCAGGACGATCACGGCGCGATCACCGACGACACGCGCATCCGCGCGGCGCTGCCGGGCATCCGCGACTGCATCGCGCGGGGTGCTGCCGTCATGGTGACGTCGCATCTCGGCCGCCCCACCGAAGGCGTGTGGAACGCGGCAGACTCGCTGGCGCCGATCGCAGAGCGGCTGTCGGCGTTGCTCGCGCTGCCGATTCCGCTGATCCGCGATTGGGTCGACGGTGGCAAGTGGCACGACACGCTCGCTCCCGGCAGCGCCGTGCTGCTCGAGAACTGCCGGTTCAACTCCGGTGAAAAGAAGGACGACGAGGCGCTTTCGCGGCGGATGGCCGCGCTCTGCGACGTCTATGTCAACGACGCGTTCGGAACCGCGCATCGCGCCGAGGCCACCACGCACGGCATCGCGCGGTACGCGCCGATCGCCTGCGCGGGCCCGCTGATGGCGGCGGAGCTCGACGCGCTCGGCAAGGCGCTCGCCAACCCGGCGCGGCCGCTCGTCGCCATCGTCGCGGGATCGAAGGTCTCGACGAAGCTCACGGTGCTGAAATCGCTCGCCGCCAAAGTCGACGCGCTGATCGTCGGCGGCGGCATCGCGAACACGTTCATCCTCGCGGCGCATGGCCGGATCGGCAAGTCGCTCGTCGAAGCGGACCTCGTTCCCGAGGCGCGGGCGATCCTCGACGCGTTCCCGGGCAAGGTGCCCATTCCCGTCGATGCCGTGTGCGCCAGGGAATTCGCGGCGACCGCCGCACCGACGCTGAAAGCCATCGAGAACATCGAGGACGACGACATGATCCTCGACATCGGACCATCGTCGGTCGCGGCGCTGAAGGCGATCATCGCCAAGGCCGGCACGATCGTCTGGAACGGCCCTGTGGGCGTCTTCGAATTCGACGCGTTCGCGTCCGGCACGCGGGCGATCGCCGAGGCCATCGCGGCATCCCCTGCCTTCTCGATCGCCGGCGGCGGCGACACGATCGCGGCGATCCATAAGTTCGGCGTCGCCGACCGCATCTCCTACATCTCGACGGCAGGTGGCGCGTTCCTCGAATTCCTCGAGGGAAAGACGCTGCCGGCCGTCGCCATCCTCGAGCAGCAGGCCCGCTGAGCGGACCGCATCGCGCCCGCGAACCTCCACGGAGAACCCATGTCCTCGCCACGCCTTTCGCTCGTCGCCGCCTGTGTCCTGACGCTCTTTCTGCATGGTTGCGGAAAATCGTCCAGCAACAGCGCCAACGTGCGCGCGCTCAACCTGATCTCGGGCGTGACCAATGTCAACATCAACGCCGGCGGGACCACGGTCATGTCGGGCGGGACGTTCGAGGCCTTGAGCGGATACACGGGCGTCGGTTCCGGCAACGTGGAGTTCAAGGTCACCGTGCCGGGCAATACGGGGACGCTGATCGACACGACCTACGGGCTGACCGGCAGCCAACGACTACACGTACGTGACCACCGGCACGGCGGGCGCCGCATCCGCGGTGTTGATCGCGGATGCGTTCGGCTCCGCGGGGAGCCAAGTCGCGTTTCGCGTGCTCAACATGTCGACGATCAATCCGAGTGTCGACGTGTATCTGACGCAGCCGGGCGCCGACCTCACCGCCGCCACGCCGGTCGTCGCCGCCGCGCTCATCGCCACCGTCACGGCTTTCGTGAACACGAGCGGGGGCAACCTCGAGCTCCGGATGACACCGGCGGGGACCAAGGACGTGATCTACGACGCCATGGTGTCGCTCCCTCCCGGCACGGGACAGACCGTCGTCGCCTACGGCCGAGGCAGCAGCAAGCTCGTCAACGCGGAAATCCTCGCGTCGAGCACAACCGGCGCGATCGTGAACAACCTGCTGGCGCAGTTCAAGGTGGCGAACGGGACGGCCGTCGCCGCGCCGCTCAACGTGCTGGTTGACGGAACCCCCGTGGTGACCAATCTCGCATTCGGGGGTGTAGCGCCCTACCAAACGCTGGCCTCGGGTGTGCGCCAGATCACCGTCGAATCGTCGGCGACTCCCGGCGCGACGCTGCTGTCGATCGCGCCCAACTTCGTGCCCGCCACCGACACGTCGCTCGCGTTGTCCGGTGGCGCCGGCTCGCTGTCCGCGCTGGTGCTCACGGATTCGAATCCGCTCGTCGCCGCGGGTCGCGCGGAGCTGCGCGTGGTCAATCTGTCGCCCGATTTTGCGGCCGTCGACGTCTACGCCAATTTCGGCAAGCTCGTGACCGGCCTCGGCGCGAACGCCGCGTCCGGCTATTCGCTCGTCGATGCGGTCACGGCCGGCACCGCTTACCAGATCGATTTCAACACCGCGGGAACGACCAACGTCGTGTTGAGCGTGCCGGGCCTCTTCCTCGCGGGCGGCCACGTCTACACCGTGTATCTGATCGGCTCGGGTCCGACGCTCGCCGGCGTCTTGACCCTGGACCGCTGAAATACCGTCTGTGCGCGAATTTCCGGAGAACTCCATGCGTCTCGCCCGTGCTCTCTTCGTATCCGCCTGCCTTGCCGCGTTCGCCCTCGCGGGCTGCGGGCTCAATCCCAGCGGCAACGGCACGGGCACCACGCTGCGCGTCGCCAATCTCCTGACGGGGTCGACGTCGGTGACGGTGACGGCCGGCGGCACCGCGTTCATGTCCGGCTCGCCGTTCCAGACGATCACTCCGTACCAGGGGATTCCCGCGGGCACCTACACGTTCAACGTGAATCTCGCCGGCGCCGCGACGCCCGCCTACACGGCAACCAGCACGCTCGCCAACGTCTCGGCCTACACCTTCGTCGTGTTCGGTGCGCCGTCGAACGTGACCGGACTGCTGCTCTCGGACACGGTGCTGGTGAATGTTCCCACCGGAAACTTCGCCCTCAGCCTCGCCAACACGTCGCCGACCGCCGGCGCCATCGACCTCTACCTGACGGCGCCCGGTGCCGATCTCGGCGCGGCCACACCCATCGTGACGGGCATGGTCTATGGGGCCAACAGCGCGTTCGTGATCGTTCCGCTCGGCAGCTATCAACTGCGGCTCACCCGCACCGGAACGAAGGAAGTGATCTTCGACGCGCCGGCACCCACCGTCGCCGACGGCTCCGCACAGACGGTAGTCGCCTACAGCCGCGGCAGCGCGCGACTCGTCAACGTCGCCTTCCTCACGACGGGCGGGGCGGCGACATTTCTCGAGAACCGGCTCGCGCAGATCAAGGCGGTGAACGCCTCGTCGGTCCCGTCGCCGCTCAATCTGTTCCTCGACGGCACGCTCACGGTCGCCAACATTCCCTACACCAGCGTCTCGAATTACCAGGTGGTCGGCGCCGGGCCGCGCACGATCACCGTCGAGGCCGCCGCGACGCCCGGCGCCACGCTGCTCACCACGACACCCACGCTCACCCCGGCGACCGATACGTCGATCGCCCTCTACGGCAACGCCGGCTCCCTCGGCGCGCTCGTATTGACCGACACGAACGTGACGACGCTGGCGGCGAACGCGCAGGTCCGCTTCGTGAACGTCTCGCCGGACCTGCCGTCGCTCGATGTCTACGCGAACGGCACGCTGGCAGCCGCGGGGCTGCTGCAGAATTCCGCGTCGTCCTACGCGTTGCTCGCCGCCATTGCCGACGGCACGTCGTATCAGTTCGATTTCGACCCCGCGGGGACGACGACGCCCGTGCTCACGTTGCCGGCAGTGAGTCTCACCGCGGGCGGCGTCTACACGATCTACGTCATGGGACCGGCCGGCGCGCTGCAGGGCGTGGTCGTGCAGGACTTCTGACGGCCTGCCGGTCTGCCGTTGCTCGGGGTCGTGAATCTACTTCGCGAGAAACGCGCGGATCGCCTCGCCCTGCTTCGCCACGTTGAACACGCCTTCGAGGTGGCCGCCGTCGCCCTCGATCACGACGACCTCCGCGGTGCCGCCCTGGGCGCGGTAGCGCTCGGCGGCGCGACGCGACAGCTCGGGCGGGAAAATCGTGTCGGAGGCCGCCGGCACGAAGAGAATCCTGGCTTTCATGCCCTTGACCTCGTCGTCGGTCAGCCGATAAAGCTGGTTCGCCTTCGACGTGTAGAGCATTGAGTTCGCATCCGCCGTTTTCGCGCGCGCGAGCCCGGTCTTCATCAGCGTGTCCTCGATCGCGAACAGATTGCCCATCGCCGCGGCGGGCTCCTTGGCCGCGTCGGCGGGCTTGTAGCCGAAGGTCTTCTCGGCCCAGCCCGGGGCGCGCGTCGTGATGGTGATGATCTTGAGCGCGTTCGCAACGCCGTCGAGCGGCTCGTCGCGACCGTAGTAGTCGCCCTGGTTCCATTTCGGATCGAGGCGGATCGGCGTCATCCATACATCGATCATCTCGATGACGTAAGGGGAAATGTCGAACCCCGGACCGATGACGTGCACGACGCGCTCGACGAAATCCGGATATGCCGCGGCCCACTCCATCGCCTGGATGGACCCGCCCGACGCGCCCACGACCGCCTGCAGCTTCTTCACGCCGAGGCTCTCCACCAGGGCCTTGTGCACGCGCACGGTGTCGCGGTAGGTGACGACCGGGAACGCCATGCCCCACGGCTTGCCCGTCTCGGGGTTGATCGTCGACGGCCCGGTCGTCGTCACGTTCGGGTCTTTCGTGTTGAGGTTCACCAGCGCGTCGGCGCTGATCACGAAGTACTTGTCGGTGTCGAGCGGCCGGCCCGCGCCGATGATCGGGTCCCAGTAGCCGGGCGCCGCATCGGTCGGCGCATACCTGCCCGCGGCATGCGATGTGGCGGTGAAGAAATGGGGGACGAAAATGGCGTTGTCGCCGGCGGCGTTGAGCTTGCCGTAGGTCTCGTAGCCGACACGGACGTTCTTCAGCGTCTTGCCGCCTACCGTCGTGTACGAAGGCAACGCGAACACCTTCTTCTCGACCGGTCCGTCATACGCGCGCACGGCCGCGGAAACGAGCAGCAGCGCGACGGTGAGGGCGGATGCCGCGATGCGCGCCGTCCCGGCGCGCGAAAGCGCGATCAGCATCGGAGTGTCTCCTTCGTGTAGATGCCGCGGATGGCCCGGGCCCGTGCGCATTCTATACGCGTCGCCGGCGCCGCGGCATTTCGTCGCGCCGCGAAATGGCATACCATCGACGCCTTTCGATGCTCGTTGCGCCCATTCAGGAACCCATGCCCCGCGCCACCAAGATCGTCGCCACGCTCGGCCCCGCCTGCAGCGAGCCCGCGACGCTGACGCGCCTCATCGCGGCGGGCGTCGACGTCGTGCGGATGAATTTCTCCCACGGCAAGGCCGCGGATCACGTGGCGCGCGCGCAGCAGGTCCGCGACGTGGCGCACACGCTCGGCCGCGAGGTCGCGATCATGGCGGACCTGCAGGGGCCGAAGATCCGCGTCGGCAAGTTCGCCGACGGCAAGGTGGAGCTCGAGCCGGGGCAGCGCTTCGACCTCGATGCCGAATTGAAGATCGGAGACGCCACCCAGGTCGGCCTCGATTACAAGGAGCTTCCGCGCGACGTCGCGCCGGGCGCGATCCTGCTGCTCAACGATGGCCTGATCCGGCTGGTCGTCGAGGCCGTCGACGGGCCGCGCATCGTCACGCGCGTGGTGCTGGGCGGCACGCTGTCGAACAACAAGGGGATCAACCGGCTGGGCGGCGGGCTCACCGCGCCTGCGTTGACGGCCAAGGACATGGACGACGTGAAGGCGGCGGTCGAGATGAAGGCCGACTATCTCGCGGTGTCCTTTCCGAAGAGCAAGGAAGACATGTACATGGCGCGCCAGCTGCTGCTCGCCGCAGGCGGCCAGGCGCAGGTGATCGCGAAGATCGAGCGCGCGGAGGCGATTGTCGCGCTGGCGGAGATCATCGACGCCTCCGACGGCATCATGGTCGCGCGCGGCGACCTCGCTGTCGAAGTCGGCAATGCGGCGGTGCCCGGCCTGCAGAAACGGATGATCCGCATGGCGCGCGAGCGCAACAAGCTCACGATCACCGCGACGCAGATGATGGAATCGATGATCCAGCATCCGGTGCCGACGCGCGCGGAGGTCTCGGACGTCGCCAACGCCGTGCTCGATGGCACCGACGCCGTGATGCTGTCGGCGGAAACGGCGTCCGGCAAGTACCCGGTCGAGACCGTCGAGACGATGGCGCAGATCTGCGTCGAAGCCGAGAAATCGACGCCGGTCGAGCTCGACCGCGACTTCCTCGACCGGACGTTCACGCGGATCGACCAGTCGATCGCGATGGCGACGTTGTTCACGGCGTTCCACCTCAAGGTCAAGGCGATCGCGTCGCTCACCGACTCCGGATCGACGGCGCTGTGGATGTCGCGCCACGATTGCGGCTGCCCGATCTTCGCGCTGACGCCGAAGGTCGCGACGCAGCGCAAGATGGCGCTCTATCGCAACGTGAGCTCGCTCTACCTCGAACAGAGCGTGGATCGCGATCAGGTGCTCCGCGCGGTCGAAGACCTGCTGCTGGAGAAGGGTCTCGCGCAGCGCGGCGACCTCGTCGTGCTGACGATCGGCGAACCGATGGGCAAGTCCGGCGGCACCAATACGATGAAGATTGTCAAGGTCGGCGAACACCGATCTTGACCTGCAGCAGCATGCCGTTCGAGGCGGAATCTTCACCGTCTCGTCGGGCGGTAAAATGGCGGCCGCGAATTCATTCCCCTGCCGAAGGAGACCGCCTTGCCCCTAGTCTCGATGCGCCAGCTGCTGGACCACGCCGCCGATCACGAGTACGGCCTGCCCGCCTTCAACGTCAACAATCTCGAGCAGGTGCAGGCCATCATGATGGCCGCGGCCGAGACCGACAGCCCGGTGATCATGCAAGCGTCCGCCGGCGCGCGCAAATATGCGGGCGAAGCGTTCCTGCGCCACCTGATCGAAGCCGCAGTCGAGAGCCATCCGCACATTCCCGTCGTCATGCACCAGGATCACGGCCAGTCGCCGGACGTCTGCGCGTCGGCGATGAAGCTCGGCTTCACCAGCGTGATGATGGACGGATCGCTGATGGCGGACGGCAAGTCGATCGCGAGCTACGACTACAACCTCGACGTGACGCGCAAGGTCGTCGGCATGGCCCACGCTATCGGCGTCACCGTCGAGGGCGAGCTGGGGTGCCTCGGCTCGCTGGAGACGATGAAGGGCGACAAGGAGGATGGCCATGGCGCCGAAGGCACGATGACGCGGGAGATGCTCCTCACCGATCCCGACCAGGCTGCCGACTTCGTGCGCAATACGCAGCTCGATGCGCTGGCGATCGCGATCGGCACCTCGCACGGCGCCTACAAGTTCACGCGCAAGCCGACGGGCGACATCCTCGCCATCGACCGCATCAAGGCGATCCATGCGCGCATTCCGAATACGCATCTCGTGATGCACGGCAGCTCGTCCGTGCCGCAGGAGCTCCTCGCGATCATCCGCGAGAACGGCGGCGAGATGAAGGAGACCTATGGCGTGCCGGTGGAGGAAATCCAGGAGGGCATCCGGCACGGCGTGCGCAAGATCAACATCGACACCGACATCAGGCTCGCGATGACCGCGGCGGTGCGCAAGTTCCTCGCGGCGAACCGCAGCGCTTTCGACCCGCGCGATTACCTGAAGCCCGCGCGCGAGGCCGCGAAGGCGATCTGCAAGGCGCGCTACGAGCAATTCGGCTGCGCGGGCATGGGCTCGAGGATCAAGCCGCAGCCCCTTGCGTCGGTCGCGCAGCGTTACAAGGCGGGCGAGCTCGCGCAGGTCGTGCGCTGAAGACTTCTGATGGAGCGCGGCGCGCTCGGCGGCCGCGTTCGCGTCCGTAGCACGCCGCATTCTGTCACTCTGTTCATCGGGACATGCCGGTCACGAACATCGCGACCACGGCCGCGGCCATGGTCCAGGTCGCAAGCCAGCCCAGCGCCTTCAGCCGCCGCGTGACGGTGAACGGCCCCATCACGTGGGGATCGTCGGCGAGCAGCATCATCACGATCATGATCGGCACGGCGATCACGCCGTTGATCACGGCACTCCAGAACAGCGCCTTGATGGGATCGATCGGCGTGAAGTCGAGGACTACGCCGCCGAGCGTCGCCAGCGCGATGATCGCGTAGAACTCGCGTGCTTCCAGAAGCTTGCGGTCGAGGCCGCTCTTCCACTCGAACGCCTCGGTGACCGCGTACGCCGCGGACCCGGCGAGCACCGGCACGGCCAGCATCCCCGTGCCGATGATGCCGAGGCTGAACAGCAGGAAGGTGGCATCACCGGCCAGCGGGCGCAGTGCCTCGGCCGCCTGGGCGGAGGTCTGAATGTCTTCGACTCCGGCCGCATGGAGCGTCGCGGCGGCGCTGACGATGATGAACAGCGCGATGAGGTTCGAGAAGCCCATTCCGATGTAGGTGTCGATCTTGATCCGGCGCAGCTGCTTGCGCGCGGTGTCCGGCGACTGCTTCAGCGGCGCCGCCGCGGGATCGGCGTTCACCTCCTCGACTTCCTGCGCCGCCTGCCAGAAGAAGAGATAGGGGCTGATCGTCGTCCCGAACACGGCGACGATGACGGTCAGCGCCTGCCCGTCCAGCGTGAGTCGCGGCCAGACGAGGCCGATCAGCGCCTCGTGCCAGGGAACCGAGATCGTGAAGACGACGGCGACGTAAGCGAGCAGCGCGAGCGTCAGCCACTTGAGATAGCCGACGTAGCGCCGATAGGACAGGAACACCTGAAGCAGCAGCCCGACGGCGCCGAACAGGAAGATGTAGAGATGTCTCGAGCCGCCGACGACGAGCGCCAGCGCGTCGCCCATCGCGGCGATGTCGGCGGCGACGTTGATCGTGTTGGCGATCACCAGCATCGCAACGATCGCATAGAGGACGGGCCGCGGAAAGTGGCTGCGGATGTTCGACGCGAGGCCGTGCCCGGTCACGCGACCCATCCGCGCACTCACCATCTGCACGCCCACCATCAGCGGATACGTCAGCACCATCGTCCAGCCCAGCTGGTAGCCGAACTGCGCGCCCGCCTGCGAATACGTGGCGATTCCGCTCGGATCGTCGTCCGCGGCTCCGGTGATGAGGCCGGGGCCGAGGTGGCGCATCCATTGACGCGTGGATTTGATCATGACGGCTCCGGCGGAAGTCGCCGCAGCGCATCAGGCGCCCGCGGCGGTGGGCGAGTGTACACGCAACCGCGCGGAACTGCGGACTCCGCGCCGCAATTGCAGCGTAAGAAATTGTATCGTCAGCGTCCCGTCAGCGAGCGGGCAGGCAGGCCGGCGTCAGCGGCACCGCGAGCGCCTGCAATACGTCGCCGGTCTCCACGTTCTGCACGAAGGCAACGATCGTCGACGCCTTGCCGGCCTCCGCCGGCAGCGGCAGGACCACGGTGCCCGCGGCCTCGCCGCTCGCGCCAGTGCGGAGGTCCCCGCGAAGGTCGCGCACCACGTGGTCATGCACGAGGCGCTTGCCCTTGTTCTCGCCGGCCTTGACGTCGGAGGCGAGGCCGTCGTCGGTCAACGCGATGAACAGCGTGGCGCCCTTGCGCTGGGCCTCGCCCGGCACGCGCGCCGTCGCATTCACCGCCACGGCGCCGGGCCGCGGGGTGACCTCCAGCGCGATCTCGGCCCGTGCCGGCATGCGCCCCGCCGCGGCGATCGCAGCCGCGCTCGACTTTTCGGTGTGCCAGTCACGAAGGTCGCGCCCCTGCACCAGCACTTGCGGCGTATAGACGAGATCGGACCGCGCGGCGCGCGCCGAGTCGTACTGCCGCTTCGTCCACGCGGGAGCAGCGAAGCGATCCTTCCAGCCCAGCCGGTCCCAGTAGTCGACGTGAAAGGCGACGGCAACGGCGCCGTCGTTTGCGCCGCCCGCGGCGAACTTCGACGACAGCCAGCGATCCGCGGGCGGACAGCTGTCGCAACCCTCGGAGGTATAGAGCTCGACCAGCGGGGTCGTCAGGCGACCGCTTTCCGCCTTGCAGGCAGGGACGGCGGCGGCGGCCGGCGCCGCGCCGAGAATCGCAGCGGCCAATGCCGCAAAGGAACGCGTGGTGAAGAAAGATTCCATGGACGCCTCCTGGTATCGGTCGCGGGGAGCCGTCCCATCCTTACGGGTGGGCTGTGCTACGATCGTTTGCGCGGCAAGCTTACCGCGCCGGCAAGCTGCGCGCTTGCGTCGGGACGCCATCGTGGAGGATTCGTCATGGGCATCATGAGCATCATCGGAACGATCATCGTGGGGTTTGTCGTCGGTGTGCTCGCGCGCTGGTTCTACCCGGGTGTCGTGCCCATGGGGTTCATCCTGACGACGATCCTCGGCATTGCCGGCTCCTTCCTCGGCGGCCTTCTGGGCGGCATCCTCTTCAAGTCACCCGACGGCAATTTCCACCCTGCGGGCTGGGTACTGTCCGTGATCGGCGCGATCATCATCATCTGGGGCTATTTCACGTTCCTCAAATGACCCTTCGCCGGCGCAGCATCCGCGGTCCATGATCGACAAGACCGTTCGGAGCGGGGCGGCCGCCGTCGCCGACATCCCCGACGGCGCGACGATCATGCTCGGCGGATTCGGCGCGGCGGGCATGCCCTCCCATCTCATCGACGCGCTGATCGTGCAAGGCGCCCGCGCCCTCACCATCGTGAATAACAATGCCGGCAACGGCGACGCCGGGCTTGCGGCGCTCATCAAGGCGCGGCGGGTGAAGAAGATCATCTGCTCGTTTCCGCGGCAGGTCGATTCGCATCATTTCGACGCGCAGTACCGCGCGGGTGAAATCGAGCTCGAGCTCGTGCCGCAGGGCAATCTCGCCGAGCGCATTCGCGCCGCGGGGGCCGGCATCGGCGCTTTCTTCACGCCGACCGCCTACGGGACAGAGCTCGCGGAAGGCAAGGAGACGCGCGTGATCGCGGGTCGCGCACACGTGCTCGAGTACCCCATCCACGCCGACTATGCGCTGATCCGCGCGGACCGCGGCGACCGCTGGGGCAATCTCGTCTATCGCAAGACCGCGCGCAACTTCGGACCCGTCATGGCCACGGCAGCGCGCTGCACGATCGCCGAGGTGCGCGCGATCGTACCGCTCGGCGCGCTCGATCCCGAGTGCATCGCGACGCCGGGAATCTTCGTGCATCGCCTGGTGGCGGTCGCCGACAACCGTGGCGCTGCCGCCGCGTGAGTCGATCGTGAGCCGCTACACGCCAGAGCAGATGGCCGCGCGCGTCGCGCGGGACATCCCGGAAGGTGCGTACGTGAACCTCGGCATAGGGCTCCCCACGCTCGTCGCCAATCATCTGCCGAAGGATCGCGAGATCGTGCTGCACAGCGAGAACGGCGTGCTCGGCATGGGTCCCGCGCCGGCGCCGGACGCAGAGGATCCCGACCTCGTCAACGCGAGCAAGCGCCCCGTGACGCTGCGACCCGGCGGCAGCTATTTCAATCACGCCGACTCGTTCGCGATGATCCGCGGTGGCCACATCGACATCTGCGTGCTGGGCGCCTATCAGGTCTCGGTGACGGGCGACCTCGCGAATTGGCACACGGGCGAGCCCGACGCGATTCCCGCCGTCGGCGGCGCGATGGACCTCGCGATCGGCGCGAAGAGCGTGTTCGTCATGATGGAGCACCTCACCAAGGCCGGTGCAAGCAAGATCGTGCCGCGCTGCACCTGTCCGATTACGGGCATCGCCTGCGTCAGTCGCATCTACACGGACCTGGCCGTCGTCGATGTCACGCGCAGCGGCCTCGTCGTCGTCGACATCGTCGACGGTATGCCTTTCGCCGAGCTCGAACGCCTGAGCGGCGTCCCGCTGCACGACGAAATCACAACCGCAACCGCGCGCTGACGGAACAATCCATGCCCAACGCCTTTCTCTGCGACGCCATCCGCACACCGATCGGCCGTTACGGCGGAGCGCTCGCCACGGTACGCACCGACGACCTGGCGGCGATTCCGATTCGCGCGCTGATGGACCGCAATCCCGGCGTCGACTGGAAGCTCGCCGACGATGTCATCTACGGTTGCGCGAACCAGGCAGGCGAGGACAACCGCAACGTCGGCCGGATGGCGGTCCTGCTGGCCGGCCTGCCGGTCGACGTTCCGGGAACGACGGTGAACCGGCTGTGCGGCTCGAGCATGGACGCGATCGCGATCGCGGCGCGAGCGATCCGCTCCGGCGAGCAGTCGCTCGTCATCGCCGGGGGCGTGGAGAGCATGTCGCGCGCGCCGTTCGTGCTCGCGAAGTCCGACAGCGCGTTCTCGCGCGCGGCGAAGATCGAGGACACGACCATCGGCTGGCGCTTCGTGAATCCGCTCACCAAGGCGAAGTACGGCATCGATTCGATGCCCGAGACCGCCGAGAACGTCGCCTCCGAATTCCACGTCGCGCGCGCGGACCAGGATGCGTTCGCGCTGCGGAGCCAGCAGAAGGCGCTCGCGGCGATCGCCGCCGGCCGGCTTGCCGAGGAAATCGTCGCGGTGAGCGTGCCCGTCAAGAAAGGCGATCCCGCGGTCGTATCGCGCGACGAGCATCCGCGCGAGACGACGCTGGAGGCGCTGGCCAAGCTGAAGCCCATCGTGCGCGCGGACGGCACCGTCACCGCCGGAAATGCGTCCGGAGTGAACGACGGGGCGTGCGCGACGCTGGTCGCCTCCGAGGAGGCCGCGAAACGCCACGGCCTCACTCCACGTGCACGCATCGTTGCCGCGGCAGTCGCGGGCGTTGCGCCGCGCATCATGGGGTTCGGCCCTGCGCCCGCGATGCGCAAGGTGCTGGCACTCGCGCGGCTGACGCTTGCCGACATGGCGGTGATCGAGTTGAACGAAGCGTTTGCCGCCCAGGCGCTGGCCGTCACCCGCGACCACGGTCTCGCCGACGACGACCCGCGCGTCAACCCCAACGGCGGGGCCATTGCGCTCGGGCATCCGCTGGGCGCGAGCGGCGCACGGCTCGTGACGACCGCGATGTACGAGCTTCGCCGGTCCGGCGGGCGCTACGCGCTCTGCACGATGTGCATCGGCGTAGGTCAGGGCATTGCGATGATCATCGAGCGGGTTTAGCGACCGCATGGCCGCGCGCACCCAGGTCGGCATCGTCGGCGCCGGGCCGGCGGGACTCCTGCTCTCGCATCTGTTGCATCTCGAGGGGATCGAATCGGTCGTCGTCGAGGCACGCAGTCGCGACTATGTCGAGCACCGCGTCCGCGCCGGCGTGCTGGAGCACGGTCCGGTCGAGCTCCTGAAGCGCGCGGGCGTCGGCGGCCGTCTTGTCCGCGAAGGCCTCCAGCACCACGGAATCGAGCTGCGTTTTGGCGGACGCGGGCACCGGATCGACTTTCCCTCGCTGACCGGCGGCCGCTCGATCACCGTCTACGGCCAGCAGGAGGTCGTCAAGGATTTGATCCGCGCGCGCCTCGATGCCGGCGGCGCCATCGAATTCGACGTGACCGATGTCGCCGTAGCCGATGTCGATTCGAGCGCGCCGCGCATCCGCTGGCGCAGGGACGGCACGCCCGTCGAGCTCGCCTGCGACGTCATCGCGGGCTGCGACGGCTTCCACGGCATCTGCCGTCCGTCGATCCCCGATTTCGAAAGAACGGTCTTCGAGCGCAGCTATCCGTTCGCGTGGCTCGGCATCCTCGCCAAGGCGGCGCCGTCGCGTGACGAGTTGATCTATGCCTACCACGAGCGCGGATTCGCACTCTATGCGATGCGCTCGCCACAGATCACGCGGCTCTACCTGCAGGTGTCGCCGGACGAGGACATCGCGAACTGGCCGGACGAACGCATCTGGCAGGAGCTCCACACGCGGCTCGAGATCGACGACGGCTGGAAGCTGAACGAGGGCCCGGTGCTCGAGAAGGGGATCACGCCGATGCGGAGCTACGTCTGCGAAAAGATGCAGCATGGCCGGCTCTACCTGGCGGGCGACGCCGCGCACATCGTCCCGCCGACCGGCGCCAAGGGAATGAATCTCGCGATCGCCGACGTGCACGTGCTGTCGCGCGCACTTGCGGCGTTCTTCAAAACGGGTCATCGCGATGCGCTGGCCGCGTACTCGCAGACGTGCCTCGCGCGCGTCTGGCGCGCCGAGCATTTCTCGTGGTGGATGACCTCGATGCTCCACCGCTTTCCCGGCGACGACGGCTTCCAGCAGCGGCTGCAGCGCTCGCAGCTCGATTACACCGTGTCATCGCCGGCGGCGGCGGCGTCGCTCGCGGAGAACTACGTCGGGCTGCCGCTCGCTTGACCGGCGTGCGGCTTACGCGCCCCAAACCTCGCGGGCGGTGTCGACGACAAGCTTGAGCTTCGCCGCCTGCGCATCGCGGGCGATCGCGTTGCCGTGCACGGTGCTCGAGAATCCGCACTGCGGCGACAGGCACAGCTGCTCGAGCGGCACGAGCGTGGCCGCCTCGTCGATCTTGCGCTTCAGGTAATCCTTGGTCTCGAGCTCCCCGAGCTTCGTCGTCACGAGCCCCAGCACGACGATCTTCCCTTTCGGCACGTGGCGCAGCGGCGCGAAATCGCCGGAGCGCGCGTCGTCGTACTCGAGGAAGTACCCGTCGACCTCGAGGTCGTTGAACAACACCTGCGCGACGGGCTCGTAGCCGCCTTCGGCGACCCAGGCGCTCTTGAAATTGCCGCGGCAGAGGTGGATGCAGACCGCCATCCCCGCGGGGCGATCGGCGATCGCCGCGTTGATGAGGCGCGCGTAGCGGCGGGGCAGCTCGTCGGGATCGTCGCCGCGCTGCCGCGCGCCCTCGCGCATCTTCGCGTCGCACAGATAGGCGAGGTTCGTGTCGTCGAGCTGCAGGTAGCGGCAGCCCGCGGCGGCAAGCGCGTTGATCTCGGCGCGGTACGCGGCGGCGACATCGGCGTAGAACGCCTCGAGATCGGGATAGGCGTCGCGGCTGATCGCCTCGCGGCCGCCGCGGAAGTGCAGCATCGTCGGCGACGGAATCGTCACCTTCGGCGTGCGCTTCGTCACCGACTTGAGGAACTCGAAATCGGCGACCTGGATCGGCTTCACGTGGCGGACCGGGCCCGTCACTTTCATCACCGGCGGCGCGAACTCGACATTGCCCTGGGCGGTGTGGAAGCTGACCGCGATGCCGCCCTTCGTTTCGACGCCCTGCGAGCTGCTCGAGGAAATCGATGTGAAAGTAGGTGCGGCGGAATTCGCCGTCGGTGATCCCGGTGAGCCCGGCGTCTTCCTGGAACCGAACGATGTCGCGGATCGCGTCATCCTCCACCGCGCGCAGCGCGGCGCGCGTGATCTCGCCCTTGGCGAACCGGTCGCGGGCGGCGAGAAGCTCCGGAGGACGCAGGAAGCTGCCGACGTGGTCGGCGCGAAACGGCGGGGTGGAGCGAATGGTCATGACACAGTCTCCTCAAGGATTGCCGCAGTCCGACCGAGTTGGCGTGCTGTACCCGCAGCGGCGCCGGCGAGAGTCGTGCGGAGCGGAAAGCGTCGCGAGCGGGCCGAGTGCAAGGCGGCCCGCAGCGAGGCGCGAGATAGTACATAAGACGTACAGCGAGCGCCGAGCGAGGACACAACGCAGCAATCGGCTCGCGCAGCAGCTTTACGCCCGCACGACTAGATGAGGTCGCCGGCGGGGCCCAATATCTGCTCGCGCAGCTCGCGATAGCGCGGCAGCTGCGGCGGATACACGCAGATGTACTTGACCTGCGCCGCCTGCAGGCAACGCTGCTTGATGATCTCGAGCTTCTGGTCGCGCGGGTTGACCACCGTGTCCGGTTCCTTCGAGTCGACGATCGCGAGGATCGTCATGTCGCGGTCGCACACGACGAAGCCGACATGCTGGTTCGCGATCTTCCGGAAAGCGCGCAGCCGCTCCATGCCCTGGGGCCCGATCTTCACCTGCAGCACATCGGCAAGGCGGATGCGCGCGAAGACTTCGTGCCGCGGAAAAGCCGCCTTCAACAGCAGGTAGACGACGTTCTCCGCCTTGCTGAGGAAACGCGGACGCAGCAGGTAGAGCCCGGGAAGCTCGGCCGACGACAGGAGCCGCGTGGTCTCGCCCTCGGTCCACTGCGCCACGGTGTTGGGCGACTCGCCGGTGGCCTTCGCGCCGCCGGAAGAGACCTTCCGGCGCAGCAGCCCGACGGCGACGGCGATGACGAGCGCACCGATGGCGAGGGCGAAGAGGATTCCGGAGGTCATGGGCTTGCGTTCTAGACGCCGAATGACCGGGGACAAGGCTCGTACGTGCCGCCGGTCGCGCGCCTTTTTACGCTAGTCTAAAGCATTTGCCCAGCGGAAAAGCAAAAGCCCCGCCGAAGCGGGGCGTTTGCTCTGTCCGGCCGATGGAAACGTTACCGAGCCGAAAACGGCTGGTTACATGTCCATGTCGCCCATGCCGCCCATGCCGCCCATCCCGCCGCCGCCACCCATCGGCTTGTCGTCCTTCGGGTGCTCGGCGACCATCGCGTCGGTCGTCAGGATGAGGCTGGCAACCGAGGCCGCGTTCTGCAGCGCAAAGCGGGCAACCTTGGTCGGGTCCAACACACCCATCTCGACCAGGTCGCCGTACTCGCCGGTCGCGGCGTTGTAGCCGAAATTGCCTTTGCCGTCGACGACCTTGTTGAGGACGACCGACTGCTCGTCGCCGGCATTGGCGACGATCTGACGCAGCGGCTCTTCCAGCGCGCGCAGCACGATCTTGATGCCGGCGTCCTGGTCGTGGTTGGTGCCCTTCAGGCCCTTCAGGTTCGCGCGGGCGCGAAGATACGCGACGCCGCCACCGGCGACGATGCCTTCCTCGACCGCAGCGCGGGTTGCGTGGAGCGCGTCCTCGACGCGCGCCTTCTTTTCCTTCATCTCGACTTCGGTCGCGGCACCGACCTTGATCACCGCGACGCCGCCGGCGAGCTTCGCCACGCGCTCCTGCAGCTTTTCCTTGTCGTAGTCGCTCGTCGCATCCTCGACCTGCTTGCGGATGTTCTTCACGCGCGCCTCGATCGCGGCCTTTTCGCCGCCGCCATCGATGATCGTCGTGTCTTCCTTGCCCACTTCGATCTTCTTCGCGTGCCCGAGATCCTTGAGCGTCGCGTTCTCGAGCTTCAAGCCGAGCTCTTCGGCGATGACGGTGCCGCCGGTGAGGATCGCGATGTCTTCGAGCATTGCCTTGCGACGGTCGCCGAAGCCCGGCGCCTTGACGGCGGTGGTCTTCAGGATGCCGCGGATGTTGTTGACGACGAGGGTGGCGAGCGCTTCGCCGTCGACGTCCTCGGCGATGATGAGGAGCGGCCGGCCGGCCTTCGCCACCTGCTCGAGCAGCGGCAGCAGATCGCGGATGTTGCTGATCTTCTTGTCGTGCAGCAGGATGTACGGGTCTTCGAGCAGCGAGACCTGCTTGTCCGGGTTGTTGATGAAGTACGGCGAGATGTAGCCGCGGTCGAATTGCATGCCTTCGACGAGATCGAGCTCGTTCTCGAGCCCCTTGCCGTCCTCGACCGTGATGACGCCTTCCTTGCCGACCTTGTCCATCGCCTCGGCAATCGTCTTGCCGATGGCTTCATCGGCGTTCGCCGAGATGGCGCCGACCTGCGCGATTTCCTTGCTCGTCGTGCACGGCTTGCTGATCTTCTTCAGCTCCTCGACGACGGCGATCACCGCCTTGTCGATGCCGCGCTTCAGGTCCATCGGGTTCATGCCCGCGGCGACGTACTTGAAGCCTTCGTTGCAGATCGACTGCGCGAGCACGGTCGCCGTCGTGGTGCCGTCACCGGCGACATCCGAAGTCTTGGACGCGACTTCCTTCACCATCTGCGCGCCCATGTTCTCGAACTTGTCCTTGAGCTCGATTTCCTTCGCCACCGACACGCCGTCCTTGGTGATCGTCGGCGCGCCGAAGCTGCGCTCCAGCACCACATTGCGGCCCTTGGGACCGAGAGTCACCTTAACCGCGTTCGCGAGCACATTGACGCCGACCATCATGCGGTTGCGTCCGCTCTCGCCGAAACGTACGTCTTTTGCTGCCATGGGGAGTTCTCCTGGATTGCTTGTGTGTTGGGGGGAACGGTCAGGCGACGATGCCGATGATGTCGTCTTCGCGCATGTGGAGCAGGTCCTGACCTTCGAGCTTGAATTCCTGTCCCGAGTACTTGCCGAAGAGCACCTTGTCGCCCGCCTTCACGCCCATCGGGACGAGCTTGCCGCTGTCGTCGGTCTTGCCGGGCCCGGCATGGACGACTTCGCCCATCGAAGGCTTTTCCGCGGCCGTATCCGGAATCACGATTCCGCCGGCCGATTTGCGTTCTTCCTCGAGCCGCTTAACGATCACGCGATCGTGCAAAGGACGAATCTTCATGGTGAGCACTCACTCCTAATTGATAGTCGATTTAAATCAAGCGCTTGCAATTCCAACCCGGATGTTCGGGTCGGGCTGCCGGTGCGAAGGCGCAAGAACTGCGTCCTTTGTTAGCACTCAACTTCAGCGAGTGCTAACAATAGCAGCCGGCAACATCAAAATCAAGCCCTTGAGGCGACTTTCGGCCCGCTGCAGGGGGCTGCCCCCGACGGGTCCGCGCAACTGCCTTGTGAGCCCGCACCCGCGACGGCCGAGGAACGCTAAGCTAATGGACACGGCACTGACGCGAAGGACGACGGATGTTGCATGCAGCGACGCCGGCGGAAATGGATTTCATCCGCCGGGTATTGGCCGAGGGCGCCGCCGACGGCAGTTTCGATCCGGAGCTCGCGGGCAATTCGCCTTCCGCATCGCTCTTTTACGCAAATCTGGGGGAGGCGTTGCGCTCCGGGTACCTGCGCGTCCCGGACGCCAACGGGAATCTCACGCGCGAGGTCCATGTCGCGGGTTATGTCTACGCGACGCAGAAGGGGCTGCCTCCCGTGGGTTTCGGTCTATTCAAGGCCCTGGGCGACGTCGGCTTCGAGCTGTGGCTCACCGGCATTTCCGCGGACTTGCGCGGCCATGGCCACGGACGCGCGATGCTCGCGGAACTCCTGGCGACGCCGGCGGGACAAATGACGTGGCTCATCCGCTGCAACCGAAAAAGCACGCTCCCTCGATGTCGCCATGCGTCTGTTTCAGGCTTCCGGGTTCGCGTTGTGCCGGACGACACCGGCGGTGCATTGGCTTGTCAGTTCGAAGGCGCCCCAGGATCTCGCGACCCGGATCGCCAACGCGCCCCTCGGCGGGGGGTAGCGGTGTTGTGCGCCACAGCGGTTGCGACCGTTCGCCGCAAGGCGGCAACCGTTCGTAAGACAACCCGCCTGAAGCGCGCCCGCGGAGCTAGGATTGAAATTCCGCGTACCATGTCGGTGAAATGCCCATGCTCCAGCCTGCCCACGTCGGCCATCTTTCGATCCTCCGCTCGCTGATCCGCGACGGGGCGTCGCGCGGCAGCTTCGACCGCGAGCTCGCGACGGACTCGCGCGAGGCGGCGCTCTTTTTCTCGAACCTGCGCCAGGCGCTCAACACCGGCTACTTCGTCGAGGAAGACCCGCGCACCGGCGATTTGACGACGGTGGCGGTTCCCGGATACGTCTACCTTCCGGAAGTCGGCGGCGCCGCCAACAAGCCCATCGGGTTCGGACTCTTCAAGGCGATCGACTTCGGCTTCGAGCTTTGGCTGACCGGCGTCGATTCGGAATGGCGCGGCCACGGACACGGGCGCGCGATGCTGGCCGCGCTCCTCGCCACACCCCCCGGCAAGCGCGCCTACATCGTGCGCGTGCATCGCTTCGGTCGCGACAGCCCGGCGATGGCGCATCTGCTGGCCTCGTTCGGCTACGTCCTGGTGCAGGAAACGCGTCATCACGCCGTCCATCTGCGGACGGATTCTCCGCCCGAGCTCGGTCGCCGCCTGCGCGAATGGATTCCGAAGGAAACGGCCGGCTGATTTGACCGGACCGCGGTCGCGCCGACGCGGAACGCGGATCGGCGACGCGCACGGAGAACCGTCACGCGCGAATTGCTTTAGACTGCCGATGATGGAACCACCGGTCGCCGCTTCGTTCCCTTCGACCGCTCCGACTCCGGGCACAGCATCGCCGCCCCCCGACGGGTGGGCGGTACCCGCGGGTCACGGCAGCGGCTGGTGGCAAAGCGCCTGGCGGCTCTTCGCCGCCGAGCCGCTCATCTGGATCGCCATCACCATCGTGTACATCGTCATCATGATGGTGCTTTCGTTCATCCCGTTTCTCGGACAGCTCGCGGTGTCGATGCTGCATCCGGTATTCGGCGGCGGCATCATCCTCGGTTGCCGGGCGCAGGACCGCGGCGACAAGCTGTCCATACAGCATCTGTTCGCGGGCTTCACGGAAAAGCTGGGCCCCCTCCTCATTGTCGCTCTGCTCAACCTCGCGGGCTGGTTCGTCGTGGGCTGCATCACGCTCGTCATCGCGCTCGCCACGCTCGGCAGCGGCTTCATCGCCGCGATGGTTTCGGGCGATCCGATGCAGATGGGCCTGACGATGCTCTCGACGATGGGACTTACCGCACTTGTCGTCGTCCTCGTGGGATTGCTGTTTGCCGTTCCGGTGCTGATGGCCTTCTGGTTCGCGCCGGCGCTCGTCGTCCTGCGCGGCGACGAGCCGTTCGCGGCGATGAAGACGAGCTTTCGCGCGTGCCTGCGCAACATGCCGCCGTTCCTGATCTACGGGTTGCTGGGGATCGTCTTCGCGATCCTCGCGAGCATCCCGCTCGGGCTCGGATTCATCGTGCTGATACCCGTCGGCATGGTGACGGTCTATACGAGCTACAAGGAAATCTTCGGCGTGCCGGCGTAGGGCGGACTGCACGAATCAGTGCGCTTTTTCCCAGTTCGGCCCGGCGCCCACGTCGACGACCAGCGGCACCGATAGCTCCGCGACGGCGGTCATCCGCTGCGGCAGCTCGGCCGTCACGCGCGCGAGCTCGCTCTCCGGCACTTCGAGCACGAGCTCGTCATGGACCTGCAGCACGAGCTTCGTCGCAAGACGCTCGCGGTCGAGCCACGCCTGCACTTCGATCATTGCGAGCTTCACGAGATCGGCCGCCGTTCCCTGCATCGGCGCATTGATCGCCGCGCGCTCCGCCCCCGCGCGGCGGGGTCCGCCCGCGGCCTTGATGTCCGGCAGCCAAAGCCGCCGGCCGAAGACCGTCTCGACGTAGCCATGCTCGCGCGCGAACTCGCGCGTGGCCTGCATGTATTCGGCGACCCCGGGATAGCGCTGGAAATACTTGTCGATGAAGAGCTGCGCCGCGGCACGCTCGATGCCGAGCTGCTGCGCTAGACCGAACGCGCCCATGCCGTAGATGAGCCCGAAATTCACCGCCTTGATGTAGCGACGCTGTTCCGCCGTGACTTCGGGCAGGGCAACGGCGAAGATCTCCGCCGCGGTCGCCCGATGAATGTCGGCACCACCGCGGAACGCGCTCACGAGGGCGGCGTCGCCCGAAAGATGCGCCATGATCCGCAGCTCGATCTGCGAATAGTCGGCGGACACGACAAGATGCCCCGGCGGCGCGACGAACGCCTCGCGGATCCGACGCCCCTCGGCCGTGCGCACCGGTATGTTCTGCAGATTCGGATCGCTCGACGCGAGGCGCCCCGTCACCGCGGTTGCCTGGCTGAACGTCGTGTGCACGCGCCCCGTGCGCGGATTCACCATCGACGGCAGCTTGTCGGTATAGGTCGACTTGAGCTTCGTCAGCGCGCGATGCTCGAGCAGCACTTTCGGCAGCGGATAGTTGGCGGCGAGCTCGGTGAGCACGTCCTCGTCCGTCGACGGCTGGCCGGTCGCCGTCTTGCGCAGCGTCGGCAGCTGCATTTTCTGGAACAGGATCTCGCCCAGCTGCCGCGGCGAGCCCAGATTGAACGGCTGCCCGGCGAGCGCGTACGCCTGCTGCTCGAGCGCCATCGCCTTGTCGCCCAATTCGCGGCTTTGCGCATTGAGCAGCGCGGCGTCGATCATCACCCCTTCCCGCTCCATCCGGAAGAGGACTTCGCGCACCGGAATCTCGATCGCCGCGTAGACGTGGTCGAGCTTCGGATCGGCGGCGATCTGTGGATAAAGGTGCCGGTGGAGCTGCAGCGTGATGTCGGCATCCTCGGCCGAGTATGCGGTCGCTTCCTCCAGCGCGACCTGGTCGAATCCGATCTGCTTCGCGCCCTTGCCCGCGATCTCGGCGTAGGTGAGGGTCTTCACGCCGAGATGGCGCCACGCGAGGTTGTCCATGTCGTGCGGGCGGTGCGCCTCGAGCACGTAGGACTCGAGCAGCGTGTCATGGGCAATGCCGGCGAGAGCCAATCCGTGATTGGCGAGCACATGCTGGTCGTATTTGAGGTTCTGGCCGAGCTTCTTTTTCGCCGGATCGGCGAGCCACGGCGCGAGTCGCGCGAGCACGGCATCGAACGGCAGCTGATCGGGCGCGCCGGCGTATCGATGCGCCAGAGGCACATAGCACGCGTGTCCGGGCTCGAGCGCAAACGAGAGCCCGACGATCTTCGCGGTCAGCGGATCGAGGCTCGTGGTCTCGGTGTCGAAGCAGACGAGATCGGCAGCCTGTATCGCCGCCATCCAGCGCTCGAATGTCGCCATGTCGAGCACGGTCTCGTAATGGCGCGCGACGCGCGGCGGCGCATTGAGGGGACGCTCCGCCTCCGCTGATCCCGCGATTGTCGAAGCGGCGCGTGTTCTGGCGCGATGCCCGATCGGCGATCGTCGCGCCCGCGTCGGCGGCTGCGGTGCTGCCGTCGACGTCGCGCAGCCAGCTCTTGAATTCGAAGCGTTCGTAGAGCGACTTGAGCTCGTCGCGCACCGGCGCGCCCAGCACCAGATCGGCAAGCGCGACGGGCAACGCGCAATCGGTCTTGACCGTGAGGAGCTTTCTTCCCGTCGGCAGCCACGCGAGCGTCGCGCGGAGGTTGTCGCCGACCGCGCCGGGGATCTCGTCGGCATGCGCGATGATCTCAGCCAGGCTTCCATACTGGTTCAGCCACTTCGCCGCCGTCTTGGGACCGACCTTGGGCACGCCCGGCACGTTGTCGACGGTGTCGCCGGTGAGCGTCAGGAAGTCGAGCACCTGGTCGGCGCGCACGCCGAACTTGCTCATCACTCCCGGCTCGTCCAGCTTTTCGTTGCTCATCGTGTTGACGAGCATCACGCCCGGGCGCACGAGCTGCGCGAGGTCCTTGTCGGACGTCGACACGACCGTATCGACGCCCGATGCCGAGGCCGCGCGGCGAGCGTGCCGATCACATCGTCGGCTTCGACACCCTCGATCATCAGCAACGGCCAGCCATGCGCGCGCACGAGCGCGTGCAGCGGCTCGATCTGGTGCACGAGGTCGTCGGGCATCGGCTGGCGGTTCGCCTTGTACTCGGGATACCAGTCGTCGCGGAAAGTCCTGCCCGGCGCGTCGAAGACGACGGCGAAGTAGTCGGGTTTCTCGTCTATGGCAATCCGGCGTAACATCGAGACGACGCCGCGCAGCGCGCCCGTCGGCTCGCCGCGCGACGTCCGCAGGTCAGGCAGCGCGTGGAATGCGCGATACAGGTACGACGAACCATCCACCAGAACGAGTCGAGGCATGGCACAGACCAGCAAGATCCCGGAGCTTATCGATCCGCAGGCGATGTACACGACCAACGGGCAGGAGGCCTGGCGGGTGCTGGGGATTATGGCAGAGTTCGCCGCGGCGACCGAACGCTTGCGCGGACTGCGTCCGGCCGTGTCGATGTTCGGCAGCGCGCGAATGAAGGAAGGACACCCGTATTACGAGAAGGCGGAACGGATCGCGCGGCTCCTGTCGGATGCCGGATTCTCCGTCATCTCCGGCGGCGGACCGGGACTCATGGAAGCCGCCAATCGCGGCGCATTCGCCGGCAAGTCGCCGGCGATCGGCCTCAACATCCTGCTGCCGGAGGAGAAAGGCGGCAATGCGTTCCAGGATGTCAGCTTCGATTTTCGCTATTTCTTCGCGCGCAAGATGATGTTCGTCCGCTGGGCGTCCGCCTACGTGGTGCTCCCGGGCGGATTCGGCACGCTCGACGAGCTGTCCGAATGCCTGACGCTCGTGCAGACCGGGAAGAGCCGCAAGATTCCGATCATCCTCGTCGGACGCGCGTTCTGGCAGGGCCTCGTCGACTGGATCGGCAACACGCTCGTTGGCGAGCACATGATCGCGGAGAAGGACGTCGAGCTGATGCAGATCATCGACGAGCCGGCGGAAATCGTCGAGGCCATTTTCAGCTTCTACGAAAACCGCGGCTTCCGTCCGACGCGCGAGGAACGGGAGAAAATGCTGAACCTCTGATGGAGGCGCGGTTTTGAAGAGCGTGAGAAGATGCTGAACCTCCAGGACGGTGTTGCTCCTACGCGCGATGCGCAACAAAGCTGAACCCGAAGGCGCGGCGAAATGTCGAATGCAGGAGGCTCTGCTAGAATGAGCGCTACGAAAGTCCGCGCATGAATGTTCACCGCCATTCTCTCGCCATTGCCGCTGCCTTGACGTTGCTGTTCGCCGTCGGCAGCGCCCGCGCGGCCCAGACTGAAACCTATTCGCCACCGGGGCTGCAGCCGCTGCCGGAAATTCCACCCCCGTCCAACGCGGACGAGCCCGACGCCGCGCCGCAGATCACGGTCATTCAGAAGGACCGTGAAACGGTCGAGGAGGCGCGCGTCAACGGAAATCTCGTCTGGATCAAGGTCACGCCGCGTCACGGACGCCCGTATTACCTTGTCCCCGACGGCGGCGGCCATACCTACATCCGGCGCGACAGCCTCGACACGGCATTGAAGGTGCCGATGTGGGTGCTGTTCACGTGGTGATCTAGAAGTCCACCGGCACCTTCTTTGCCGCGCGCAGCGCGCGCCGCGAGCCCGATGTCGGTCTATACCCTCGTTTCCCCGGAAGAACTCGAAGGCTGGCTCACCCGATATTCGTTGGGTGGCGTGACCGACTTCGCGCCGATCGCCGCCGGCATCGAGAACACGAACTACTTCGTCACCACGGCGAAGGGCCGCTTCGTGCTCACCCTCTACGAACGGCTCCCGGCCACCGAGTTGCCGTTCTACCTCAACCTGATGGCGCATCTGGCGCGCGCCGGCGTCGAATGCCCCGCTCCCGTGCCGGACCGGACAGGCGCGCTGTTCAGTCTCCTCAATGGCAAGCCCGCCGGGATCGTGACGCGCGTCGACGGCGTTCCGATCACCACGCCCGATGTCGCGCATTGCGCCGCCGTCGGCGCCGCTCTCGGCCGCCTTCACGTTGCCTCCGCGACGTATCGCGCGCGCCTGTCGAACCGCAGGGGCCCGGGATGGTGGCGGCAGGCGGCGCGCGCGGTGCGTCCTTTTCTCGACTCCGGGCGCAACGCGCTCCTCGCGGCGGAACTCAAGTTCCAGACGGGATTCGGCAAGGTCAAGCTGCCGCGCGGGGCGATTCACGGCGATCTTTTTTGCGACAACGTGCTCTTCGTCGGCAACACCGTTTCCGGCATCATCGATTTCGGCTTCGCTGCGACGGACTTCCTCGCCTACGATCTCGCGATCACCGTCAATGACTGGTGCATCGAAAGCGACGGTCCCCGCGCTGGCGCGCTCGTTCCCGACCTCGTCGCGGCGCTCGTCGGCGCCTACGACGACGAACGCCCGATGACCGACGACGAGCGGGCGCAGTGGCCCGCGCTGCTGCGCGCCGCTGCGCTGCGCTTCTGGTTGTCGCGCCTCTATGATCTTCACCTGCCGCGCCCGGGCGAGCTCGTCCATGCGCACGACCCGGGGCATTTCGAGCGCGTGCTGCGCTCGCGCGTCGCGGAGCCGCAAAGACTGCCCGATCGGTCGCCCCCCGCGCCACGCATTTCCGCCGTCTCGTGAGCGAGCCCGGCCCCGTCGCGATTCCGTTTGCGCGCCGCAATGCAGCGCACGGTGTCCTGTGGCTGCGCCAGGCGTTCGCGATGCTGTGGGCCTACCGCGTGCGGTGGCTGCTGCTCCTGCTGACGTACTACTTCCTCATTCTGGCGATCGACCTCGTCCCCTATGTCGGCGCCTTCGTCGCGCCGCTCTTGAAACCGGTCTTCGCCGTGGGCTTCCTCGCGGCAGCCTGGTCGCAGGAACGCGGCGAGGCGCCGGCGATCCGGCATCTGTTCGCCGGCTTTCGCGCGAATCTGCGCGCGCTGCTGCTGCTCGGCCTCGTGTTCGTCGTCGGAATGACCGTCGCGATCTTCGCGACATCGCTCATCGACGGCGGCAAACTCGTCGCGACGATGTCCGGCAAAGCGGAGATCGACGAGGCCCTCCTCGCCGACGGCGACGTGGAGATCGCCATGCTCTTCGGCGCACTCTGCGCGTTGCCGATACTGCTTGCACTGTGGTTCGCCCCGGCGCTCGTGGTCTTCCAGGACTGCGGCGGCGGCCGGGCGCTGGCGACAAGCCTGCGCGCCGCGATGGCCAACGCGCGTCCCATCGCGGTCTATGCGCTGCTCATTTTCCTTTACGGCGGTGCGCTGCCCGCTTTCGTCGCCAAGATCATCGCCGTGATGATGCCGCTCGAGCTCGCGAAGACGGTCGTGCTCGTCGCGCTGCTTCCCTATCTCGCATTACTGGTCGCGACCCTGCATATTTCCGATTACGTGAGCTATCGCGATCTCTTCCATCCCGACGAATCCGCGGCACCGCCCGATGCGCCCGCAGGCGAGGGACACGACTGACCCTGCCCGTACCGGACTGGCGCAACCCGCGGCTTCTCTCTACCATTGCCGTTGCGTCGTACCGGCCGCACCGCCACAAGAGCGGGATCCGGGCACCCGTCGACGCCCGCGGCCGGGCACAGCCCGAGAGGAGGAGGATGCACGAGGACGGCAAGGGGCGCGGCGCGCCGCTGATCAAGTCGCTTTCGCTTTTGGCGGTCATCGTGTTCATCGTCGCGCTGCTTTGGGGCAGCGACCGGATCACGATGCAGGGAGAGCGCACGATCTACACCGCCGATTGCGAGCGCGGCACGTGGAATGGCGACACGTGCAGCGGAGCGCTCGTTCCCGGCAAGCGTTACGCCTTTCGCGCGAGCCAGTCGCGCAACGAGGTCGTCTACTGGGTCCGCGGCTCCAAGGCTCCGTCGGGCAAGTATCCTGATTGCAAGGTCATCGATCGCGACAACTGGTCATGCGCCGCGCCGGTCGACGGCACCCCGACGACGATCGCGTTCGCGATGACGAAGGGCTGGCCGGTCCCTGCCGAGGGACCCGGTCTGCTGCCTTTCCACGCGGTGCCGAAATGGAAGTGGTGGCTGATGGACGTCGGGTTGCGCGCGTTCCACCGGGCAGAGAACTGAAGACCGGTTTGCGCGGTCGCCGGACTTCAGGCCGCCTCGAGCCGCGCGTACTCGAGCGCCAGCCATTTGACGCCGCCATCGCGGAAATTGACCTGCACGCGGGAATCGGCGCCGCGGCCCTCGGCATCGATGATCACCCCAAGTCCGAATTTGGCGTGGCGCACGCTTTGCCCGATGCGCCAGGCCGGACCTGGCGCGTCGCCGCGCGACGCTTCTCTGCCGACCGAGTGCGGTGGCCCATGCGGGTGCGGCGCGCTCGCGGGCGCCCCATTCGGAGGTGTCGACATCTATCGCCTCGCGCGAGCGCCGTCGCGGCGGCGACAGCCAGGCAATCTGGTCGCGCGGCACTTCATCGATGAATCGCGATGGAATGTTGTAGCGGACCTGTCCGTGCAGCATTCGGCTTTGCGCGTGCGTGAGGTAGAGCCTTCGGCGCGCACGCGTGATCGCCACGTACATGAGGCGCCGCTCCTCCTCGATGCCGTCGAACTCGTTCAGGCTGTTCTCGTGCGGAAAGAGACCTTCCTCGAGCCCGGTGACGAACACCGTGTGGAACTCGAGCCCCTTGGCGGCGTGCACGGTCATGAGCTGCAACGCAGGGCGGCCCTCGGCGGCCTGGGTCTCTCCCGCTTCCAGCGCGGCGTGGGCGAGGAACGCGGTGAGCGGATCGACGGCGCCCTGCTGCGCGGCGTCGGCATCGCCGGCGGCGGCGATCGGTGCGTCGACCGCGAGGTCCGCCTCGCGCAGGAAGCCGTCCGCCGCGTTGACGAGCTCCTCGAGATTTTCGAGGCGGTCCTGCCCGTCCTTTTCGGCCCGGTAATGCGCTACGAGGCCGGAACCCTCGTTCACGTGCGCGACGGCTTCCGGCAGCGGCAAGCCGACGGTCACGGCGCGCAGCGATTCGATCAACCTGAGGAAGCCGGCGAGGCTGCTGCCCGCCTTGCCGCCGATCGCCCCTTCGCACGCCGCCTGCCACAGGCTCGTTCCGGCCGCACGCGCTGCATCCTGCAGCGATTCGAGTGTGCGCGCACCGATGCCGCGCGGCGGAAAATTGACGATCCGGAGGAATGCGCCGTCGTCATCGGGCACCGCGATGAGGCGCAGGTACGCCAGCGCATGCTTGACTTCCGCGCGCTCGAAGAATCGCATCCCGCCATACACGCGGTACGGAAGCGCGGCATTGAACAGCGCGTGCTCCAGCACGCGCGACTGGGCGTTCGACCGGTACAGGATGGCGACTTCCGACAGCGCGAGACCTTCGTCTGCGAGACCCTTGGAGATGTCGACGATGAATGCGGCCTCGTCATGGTCCGACGGCGCCGCCATCCCGCGCACGGGGTCGCCCTTCCCTTCGTTCGTCCACAGGTTCTTGCCGAGCCGCGTTGCGTTGTTCTTGATGAGCGCGTTGGCGAGGTCGAGGATGTGGCCGTGCGAGCGGTAGTTCTGCTCGAGCTTGATCAGCGTCACCGGTACTTCGGCCGACCCGAAGTCGCGCTCGAAGTGCTGCATGTTGGCGACATTGGCGCCGCGGAACGCATAGATCGACTGGTCGTCGTCGCCGACGGCGAAGACCGCCGCATGCGGTCCCGCGAGAAGGCGCAGCCACTTGTACTGCAGCACGTTGGTGTCCTGGAACTCGTCCACCAGCAGGTGCGAGAAGCGGCGCCGGTAATGCTCGCGAATGCCGTCGTTGCCCGCCAGCAGCTCGTAGCTTCGCAACAGGAGCTCGGCGAAGTCGACCACGCCCTCTCGCTGGCACATCGCCTCGTACAGCGCGTAGTGCTCGACGAGGCGGCGCGTGAATTCGTCGCCGGCTTCGACCTGGTTGGGGCGCAGGCCCTTTTCCTTCGCGTCGGACACGAAAGCCTGCAGCTGGCGCGGCGGGAAGCGCTCGTCGTCGATGCCGTGCGCCTTGCCGAGCCGCTTGATCAGGGCGAGCTGATCCTGCGTGTCCATGATCTGGAAGAGCTGCGGCAGGTTCGCGTCACGGTAGTGCGCGCGCAGCATCCGGTTGCACAGGCCGTGGAACGTGCCGATCCACATTCCGCGCGTGTGCATCGGCGTCATTGCGGAGAGCCGCGTCAGCATCTCCTTCGCCGCCTTGTTGGTGAACGTCACCGCCAGGATGGACAGCGGCGAGGCCTGCCCGGTGGCGAGCAGCCAGGCGATGCGCGTCGTCAGCACGCGCGTCTTGCCGCTTCCGGCGCCGGCGAGAATCAGCGCCGACGCGTGCGGCAGCGTGACGGCGGCAAGCTGCTCCGGGTTGAGGTTCGCGAGGAGGGGCGAGGTCATGAATCGGCGCCGGCCCGAGATTGCGGACATCCCGGGGAACGCGGGACGGAGCCTCGAAGTCGACCGGGAATTATACGGCGCAGCGCTATAATCCGGCCGCAGGACTTTCCCTTCCCCCGAAGATGCCGTCCCCGACCAACGCCGCGCCGGCCGCGCATTCCGCGACCACGCGCGCGTTCGTCCAGTGGATCCGGCTCGCCGCGCCCTACATCCACGCATTTCGCGGCAAGACGTTCGTGATCGCCTTCGGCGGCGAGGTGGTCGCCGACGACACGTTCATCGGCATCATTCACGACCTCAATCTGCTGCACAGCCTCGGCGTGCACATCGTCGTCGTCCACGGCTCGCGCCCGCAGATCGAGGCGATCCTCGAGCAGCAGGGCATCGAGAGCCGCTACGCCTTCGGCCTGCGGATCACCGACGCAGAGACGATGGATTGCGTGCTCGAGGCCGATGGCCAGGTGCGCAGCCGCATCGAGGCGCTCCTGTCGCTCGGCATCGCGAATTCGCCGATGGCCGGTGCGCGCATTCGCGTCTCGTCGGGCAATTTCATCACCGCGAAGCCGATGGGCGTCGTCGACGGGGTGGACATGCTGCTGACCGGCGAAGTGCGACGCGTGGACACGGATGCGATCCAGCAGCGCCTCGACGACGGCGACATCGTGCTCATATCGCCGCTCGGCTATTCGCCCACCGGCGAGATCTTCAACCTGGCGCTGGAAGAAGTCGCGACCCAGGTCGCCGTCCGCCTCGACGCGCACAAGCTCGTCTTCCTGATGGAGACCGAAGGCGTGCGCAGCGGCCGCCGGCAGCTCCTCACCGAGCTTTCGACCCGCGATGCCGAGGCGCTGCTCGCCGCGGGGCGGGGAAAGCTCGCCGCCGACGTCCAGCATTACCTGCCGTGCGCGATCCGCGCCTGCGACAACGGGGTCAAGCGCACGCATCTCATCAGCCGTCATCTCGACGGCGCGCTGCTGCTCGAGATGTTCACCCGCGACGGCGTGGGCACGATGGTCGCTGCGGCCCCGCTCGCCAACCTCCGCAACGCGACGATCGACGACGTCGGCGGCATCCTCGCCATCATCGAGCCGCTCGAGGAACAGGGCATCCTCGTCCGCCGCTCGCGCGAGCGGCTGGAGACCGAGATCGAGCGTTTCGTCGTCGCCGAGCACGACAACGCGATCATCGGCTGCGCGGCGCTCTATGCGTTTCCGGAAGAAAAGGTGGGCGAGCTCGCCGCGCTCGCCGTGCATCCCGATTTCCGGCGCGAGGGCTATGGAGAGGCGCTGATGCACGAGATCGAGATGCGTGCGCGCAAGCTCAAGCTGACCCAGCTTTTCGTGCTGACGACGCGCACGTCGCAGTGGTTCATCGAACGCGGATTCCACACGGCGACGATCGCCGATCTGCCGAAGCAGAAGCAGGCGCTCTACAACTACCAGCGGAAATCGCAGGTCTACCGAAAGAAGCTCTAGGAGAAACGGATGCCCCGGATGGTCAATTGCGTGAAGCTCGGCCACGAAGCCGAAGGTCTCGATCTGCCGCCCTATCCCGGGCCGCTCGGAAAGCGCATCTACGAAAACGTCTCGAAGGAAGCGTGGCAGGCATGGCTCAAGCACCAGACGATGCTGGTGAACGAAAACCGGCTGTCGCTCGCCGACGCGCGCGCGCGGAAATGGCTCGCCGAGCAGATGGAGCAGCATTTCTTCGGCGGCGGCGCCGAAATGCCGTCCGGATACGTCCCGCCGAAGCCGTAGCCCCTATTCCGCAGCTCCCGCCTCGAGACGGGTAAGCGCACTCGCCCGGTCAAAGTCCGAACCAGCGCGCGCGCCGGCTCGCGCCGAAGCGTTCCTTGTCCGCCCGCAGCGCCACCGCAGGCTCGTGATATTTGCCGGTCGGCTTGGGTCCGGAGAAAAAGTCGACATCGACGCGGCCGATTCGCCCGCCGCCGAATTCGATGTAACACGATCCCGCGCCACTGTAGAGCGCGCCGTCGCCCTGTCCGCGAATTTTCGCCACCAGCGACGAGAGCGACCGCTTTCGCGGCGCCCTCGGCGAATACGCCGGCCTTCGGCGTCCCCGTGTTTGCAATGTCGCCGATCGCGAACACATTGGGAAATTTCGTTTCCAGCGTCCGCGGGTTGACGGGGATCCAGCCGTTTTCGGAAAGGCCGCAGGCCTCCACGACCGCGGGTGGACGATGCTTCGGAACGCCGAGGTAGAGGTCGTAGGCGAGCTCTTTCCCGTCGTCGAGCACGGCCACGCGACGACCGGGGTCGAGGGAAACCACGGACCGGTTCGGCATGAACGTGATATCGCGTTCGGCGAATGCGGATATCAACGCCTTCGAGGTCTCGGGCGACGGAGGCACCGGGCTCGATAGCGGCAACACCATCGTGATCTCGCAATCGCCGCGAACGCCTCGCGTTGCGAGGTAGTCGTGGAGCAGGAGCGCGCATTCGCTGGGCGCCGGCGGACACTTGTACGGCGCGGCGGCTACGCCGACGATGGCCTTGCCCTTGGTAAAGCCGGGCAATGCCTGCCGCACGCGGTCGGCGCCCTCCATCGAATAGAACTCGTGACCTCCTTCCGCCAGCCCGGGCGTTGCGGCAACGTCATAGCCGACGCCCAGGGCGACGACGAGGTAGTCGCAATCGTAAGCTCCTTCGTTGGTCGTTACCCGGCGCGTGACCGGGTCGATCGCCGTAACCGTTTCCTCCCGCAGGCGAACGCCCGGCTTGACGAAGTTCCGGTACGGCAGACGCACGGCGTCCGGCAGCGCGCCGCCGAACATCACGTCGAGCTTGGAGTAACCGAACACGAACGCGCCGGCGTCGTCGATCAACGTGACGTCCACCTCGGCCCCCAGAGCGTCGGAAACGATCGTGCAGAACTCGAGACCGCCGAAACCTGCTCCCAATACCGTAATTCGTGTGCGCATCGATTGTCCCGAAAGTGACGTGGCTGACGGTTCCTCAGTAACCCAGTGCGAGCCCCGGCGGCGCGATGCCGGTCGACAGCACCGTAGAAACGGTCGCTGCCGACCGGTTCGCCGCCGAGCAACGGCGCGCCGACAAGGATGCCCGCCGCGTTGCCCATCGGGCCAGAGTTGACGAACTTGTGACCCATGTCGACCAGAATTCTTCGGGTGTCGGGGCTGATCGCCAAGCTCTCGACGCTCGTCGTGTCCGGCAGCCACTGCTGGTGGAAGCGCGGTGCGTCGATGGCCTCCTGAATGTTCATCCCGTAGTCGATCACGTTCAGGATGCAGTGCACGACGACCGTGATGATCCGGCTCCCTCCCGGCGACCCTATCACCAGCACCGGCTTGCCGTCGCGTGAAACGATGGTCGGACTCATCGAGCTCAGCGGCCGCTTGCCCGGGGCGATCGCGTTCGCCTCCCCCTGGACCAGTCCGTAGAGATTCGGCGCGCCGAGCTTTACCGTGAAGTCGTCCATTTCGTCGTTGAGCAGGATGCCCGTCTTTGCCGCGGTGACCCGGGCACCGAACCATTCGTTCAATGTGTAGGTGACCGCAACCGCGTTGCCCTCCCGATCGACGATCGAATAGTGCGTCGTGTTGTTGCCTTCATGCGGCTCGATGCCCGGACCGAGCTCGCGTGAGATTCCCGCCTTCACCGGATCGATCGCGGCGCGAATCTTTTCTGCATAGCCCTTGTCGAGCAGATGCGCGACCGGGTTGCGCACGAAATCCGGATCGCCGAGATAACTGTTGCGATCGACATACGCATGGCGCATGGCTTCGATTTGATAGTGGACGGCCGGCGCGGACCGATAACCGAGCCCCTGCAGCGGATAGCCCTCGAGGATGTTGAGAATTTCGCAGACGATGACGCCGCCCGCGCTCGGCGGCGGAGCGGAAACGACGTGATAGCCGCGATAGTCGCATTCGATCGGCGCGAGCTCCCGCACGGCGTATTGCTCGAGGTCCGCCTTGGTGATGATGCCGTTGCCCGCCGCGCTCGCGGCTGCAATTGCATCGGCGATCGACCCGCGATAGAACGCATCGGGACCGCGCCCGGCGATCTGCCGCAACGTCCGTGCCAGATCCTTCTGGACCAGCCGGTCACCCGCCTTGTACGGTTCGCCATGGTTGAGGAAGATCGCCGCGCTCGCCGCATCGGCGCGAAAATCGTTGCTGGCCACTGCGAGCAGCGCAGCGTCGCCCTCGTCGAGAACGAAGCCGCGCTCGGCATAGCCGATCGACGGCGCCATCAGCGTCCCTCGCTGTCGGGTGCCGTACTTCTCGCGCGCATATTCGAGCCCGGCGACGCTGCCAGGCACGCCGGCCGCGAGATGTCCCCTCGTGCTGGCACCCTTGATGACGTTGCCGGAGCGGTCGAGATACATGTCCCGTGCAGCCGCGAGCGGCGCCTTCTCGCGAAAGTCGAGAAAGGTCTTGCGCCCGTCGGCGAACTGAATGGTCATGAAGCCGCCGCCGCCCAGGTTGCCGGCGCCGGGGTAGACGACCGCCAACGCATAGCCGACGGCGACCGCCGCATCGACGGCGTTGCCGCCTCGCTTGAGGACATCGACACCGACTTTCGTGGCGAGCCGATGCGCGGTGACGACCATGCCGTGCTCGCCACCCACCGGAGCGACGGACGCAGCGTACGCAACGCTGCAAGCCAACGTCACCGCTGCGGCAAAGAGGCGGCACGCGTCGAGGAGAGGTCGCATCGTCACCGGGCGACGCTACCCTGTTGTCCCGGGAATGGTCAAGCAAGACCGTCGCGATTTGCGATTGCGCTTCACTTGGGTCACCATGCCTCCGCGCCGATCCATCCGTGGGTGAACTCCATCATGAATGTGCCCGTCATCAGTCGTTACCCGGTCCCCAAGCTCGAAGACCTGCCGGAGGACATCCGCGCGCGAATGCTCGAGGTCCAGGAGAAGGCCGGGTTCATTCCCAACGTTTTTCTGACGCTGGCGCATCGTCCAGACGAGTTCCGGGCGTTCTTCGCGTATCACGATGCGCTGATGCTGAAGGAGGGCGGGCTATCCAAGGCCGAGCGCGAGATGATCGTCGTCGCCACATCGGGAGCCAACGACTGCCTCTACTGCATCGTTGCGCATGGCGCGATCCTCCGCGTCTACGCCAAGAATCCGCTCGTCGCCGACCAGGTCGCGGTGAACTACCGGAAGGCCGACATCACGCCGCGCCAGAAAGCGATGCTTGCGTTTGCGCTCAAGGTCGCGCAGAAGAGCGCCGAGATCGTCGACGAGGACTTCACCGCGCTGCGCGCGCACGGCTTTTCCGACGAGGACATCTGGGACATCGGCGCGATCGCGGCGTTCTTCGCGCTGTCCAACCGGATGGCCAATCTGATCGCCATGCGTCCGAACGACGAGTTCCACGTGCTCGGCAGGGTCCCGCGAAAATCCTAGGACTGTTGCCTCGGCCAGACTGCTGTTTCGGTCAAGTCACCTGCAGCCACGATGTCCGGCTTCTGACATCGGCTCAGGGCTAGCCCACCGGCGTGGTCTCCGTTAGACTGCCGGTTCGCTGCCACTGGCGGCCCGACCTCCGGGGATCAATGATCATGAAGCAATATGTCCTTCTTGCCGCGCTTGGTGCGGTGCTCGTAGCCGGTTGTGCTACGAACAACACGACGAAAACCGCCACGGCCGACGACGACGAAAAGGTGACCGTCACGGGCAGCCGCATTCCGAGGAACGACCGCAATGCCGCGGGCCTCAAGTCGTCCAGCGACACGAATGCCATCAAGGACATGATGAGGCCCAACGCGGGCGGCGGTATGCCCGGTAGCTGACGCCCTCGCGCCGGCGATCCCATTTTGGCCCGGGGCGACGCCGACGCCCCCCAGACAGAGCAGTCCTCGATTTCTCGACCCGCGTGTAGCGACGCGGACTAGACGCCGCAGCGCGCGACTACGAACGCGAGCAGCTGCGAGACGCTGGCGTCGATATCCTGCGACTCGGTGTCGACCGTGATGTCGGGATGCTCCGGCACCTCGTACGGCGCGTCGACGCCCGTGAAATCCTTCAGCAGGCCGGCGCGCGCCTTCCGGTAATGCCCCTTCGGATCGCGGCGCTCGCACGTCGCGAGGTCCTGAGTTCACGTGCACTTCGAAAAAGCGCCGCTGACCGGCGGCGGCACGCGCGCGTGCGCGGTCCTCGCGGTACGGCGAGATGAAAGCGGTGATGCAGATCGTCCCCGCGTCCGCGAACAGCGCCGCCACCTCGCCGATGCGCCGGATGTTCTCCTGCCGGTCCTCCTGCGAGAAACCGAGATCGGCGTTGAGGCCGCGGCGCACATTGTCGCCGTCGAGCGTGTAGGCCTGCCAGCCGAGATCGAACAGCCTCCGCTCGAGCGCCATTGCGAGCGTCGACTTGCCCGAGCCCGGCAGGCCTGTGAGCCACACGACCGCCCCTGCATGACCGGTGCGCGAAGCGCGTTCGGCTGCCGTCACCTGGTGTGAAACGGCGACCAGGTTGGCTGGCCCAGGCGGGGGCGGCGCGGAAGGCGCGTTCGGAGGCGGCATCGGTGCGAGTTGGAGGACGAGTGCGCGATCTTAACAGCGCACCAGCACCTTCCGAAAAAGCGACGGGCGGCCGCGAAGCCGCCCGTCCGGACTTGCGCCGCGCTACGCCGCGCCGTACTTCCTGAACCACGCGAGCATGCGCTTCCAGCCGTCCTCGGCATCCGCCTTCCGGTAGTTGTCGGGGCGGAAGTCGGCGTGGAACCCATGCCCGGCGTCCGGATAGATGACGTATTCCGAGGGGGTCCCGGCCGCCTTCAGCGCGGCGAAGAACTTCTCGACCTGATCGACCGGAATGCCCGCGTCCTTGGCGCCGTAGAGGCCCAGCACCGGCACCTTGATCTCCGCCACGCGGTCCATCGGCGTGCGCGGCATGGCCTCGCTCGGCTGCCCGCCGGGCGCTCCGTACCAGGCGACGGCCGCCTTGAGCTTCGGATTGGCGGCGGCGTAGACGAGCGTGGTGCGCCCGCCGCGGCAGAAGCCGGTGATCCCCATCCGCGCCACGTCGGCCTTGCCGCTCCCGCGGGCGAACTCGACCGTCGCGTCGTAGTCCGAGACGAGCTCGGTGTCGCGCTTGGCGTTCACGACCGGGATGATCTCAGCCATGCTGGTGACCTTGGTGAGATCGGCGGTGCGCGTGTAGAGGTCGGGCACGATCGCGTAATACCCGGCCTTCGCGAGGCGGCGGCAAACGTCCTTCATGTACGGGTTGAGGCCGAACACCTCGGCGGCGACCAGGACGACCGGGAACGGTCCGTCCTTGTCCGGCATCGCGCGATACCCGCGAAGCTTTGCATCCTTGGCCGGGATCGTCACGTCGGCGGCGTCGACGCCCACGCTGTCGGTGATGACCTGTTGCCCCGACGCGGAATTGGCGAGTGCCAGCGCGGCGCTGGCGCCCAGCGCCGACCACATGAAGTCGCGGCGGTCGAATTGCTTCTCGGGCAGCATGCCCTTGATATCCGGCTCGAGATCGAGGCTCACTGCATTCTCCTGGAGGTTTGCGCCTGTGCGGCGCGGGTTGGGGTCGTCCGCCGCAAACAGCCATGACTGCGCGGCATTCCGGAGCCGCCGGCCCGAGATGGTTCAGCCCTCGTAGACCACCTGCCCGCCGACCAGCGTCGCCACGACGCGCCCGGGAACCTCGAGGCCGACGAATGGCGTGTTCTTGCCCTGGCTGACAAGCCGCGCAGGCTGCACCGTCCAGAACGCATCCGGGTCGAAGACACAGACATCCGCCGCGCCCCCGACCGCAAGATGGCCGGCATCGATGCCGAGCACCGCGGCCGGGTGCGTCGTGATGCGCGCGAGCGCCGCCGGCAGCGCGATCTTGTCGGCGCTCGCCCATTTGAGCGCCAGCGGCAGCAGAAGTTCGAGGCCGGTGGCGCCCGGCTCCGCCTCGGCGAAAGGCAGCTGCTTCGCGTCTTCGTCGACCGGCGTGTGGTCGGAGCACACGGCGTCGATCGTGCCGTCGGCGAGCCCCGCGCGCAGCGCAGCGCGGTCGCGCGTTCCGCGCAGCGGCGGCACGAGGCGGCATTGCGCGTCGAACCAGCCGATGTCGACATCGCAAAGATGCAGGTGATGGACGGCGACGTCGCAGGTGACCGGGAGCTTGTCCTTTTTCGCGGCGCGCACCATCGCGACGCCGTCGGCGGTCGACAAGCGCGCGAGGTGCACCCGGGCGCCGGTTTCGCGGACGAGCGCGAAGATCGTCGCCAGCGCGATCGTCTCGGCCGACGATGGAATTGCCGCGAGGCCGAGCCGTGTCGCCACTTCGCCATCGTGCGCAACGCCGATCCGCGCGAGATGCGCGTCCTGCGGCCGCAGCCACACGCGGTATCCAAACGTCGCCGCGTACTGCAGCGCCCGCAGCAGCACCTGCGTGTCGACCAGCGGCGCGTCGGCCTGCGAGAACGCGATGCAGCCGGCCTCCGCGAGCTCGCCCATTTCGGTCAGCTCCGCGCCGTGGAGGCCGACGGTGAGCGCGCCGACCGGATGGACGTGCGCCTGGTTGAGCGAGCGCGCGCGGTGCTTCAGCATCTCGACGAGGCCCGGCTCGTCGAGCGGCGGATCGGTGTCGGGCGGGCACGCGAGGCACGTGATCCCCCCCGCGACCGCCGCGTTCATCTCGGACTCGAGCGTGGCCTTGTACTCGAAGCCGGGCTCGCGCAGGCGCGCCGACAGGTCGATCAATCCAGGAGCGACGACGAGACCCTTCGCGTCGAGCGTGCGATTGGCAGCCCACCCGGACGGCGCCGCGCCGATCGCCGCCACCTTGCCGGCAGCGACGAACAGCGAAGCCACGCGATCGATGCCGTGCCTGGGGTCGATCACGCGGCCGTTCGTGATCTCGATCTTCACGTCGGTTCCCGCGCGTTCATGCGCCCGCCAGCATGCTCATCACTGCCATCCGCACCGCGATCCCGAACGTCACCTGCGGCAGGATCACCGACCGCTCGCCGTCGGCGACCGGCGAATCGATCTCGACGCCGCGGTTCATCGGCCCCGGATGCATGACGATCGCGTCGGGCTTGGCCACGGCGAGCTTGTCCTGCGTGAGCCCGTAATGCTTGAAGTACTCGCCGGCCGAGGGCAGCAACGCGCCCTTCATCCGCTCGCTCTGCAGCCGCAGCATCACGATGACGTCGCAGCCGGCCAGTCCCGTGCGCATGTCGTGGTGGACCTGCACGCCCATCGACTGCACGGCGGTCGGGAGCAGCGTCTTCGGTCCGATCGCGCGCACCTCGGGCGTGCCGAGCGTGGTGAGGCCGTGGATCAGCGAGCGCGCGACGCGCGAATGCAGCACGTCGCCGACGATCGCCACCGTCAGCTTGCGGAAGTCCTGCTTGTAATGACGTATGGTGAAAAGATCGAGCAGGCCCTGCGTCGGGTGCGCGTGGCGGCCGTCGCCGGCGTTGATCACGCGCACGTGGCCGCGACCGGTGCGGTTCAGGTGCGCGGCAATGAGATGGGGGGCGCCCGACTGCGAGTGCCGGACGACGAACATGTCGGCGTTCATCGCGACCAGGTTGTCCACGGTGTCGAGCAGCGTCTCGCCCTTGCTGGTCGACGAAACGCCGATGTTGAGATTGATCACGTCGGCGGACAGGCGCTTGGCCGCGATCTCGAACGTCGTGCGCGTGCGGGTCGAGTTCTCGAAGAACAGGTTGAAGACCGAGCGTCCGCGCAGCAGCGGCACCTTCTTGACGTCGCGCTCGGAGATCGACGCGAACGGCACGGCGGCGTCGAGGATGCGAACGATGATCTCCGCCGGCAAGCCCTCGAGCGTCAGCAGATGCGCGAGGGTGCCGTCGGCAGCGAGCTGCGGGTCACGCATCGCCGGCCTTTGGCGCGCGTTCGGTGGAAAGCGCGAGGCGACCGTCGTCGCCGCGCGACAGCACGACCGACACGTCGCGCGCGACCGCGACGCGCGCGCCTGCCCACGTCGCCTCGATCGGCAGCTCGCGGCCGCCGCGGTCGATGAGAACCGCGAGCTCGATCGCCGCCGGACGCCCGTAATCGAAGAGCTCGTTGATCGCCGCGCGCACGCTGCGGCCGGTGAAGAGAACGTCGTCGACGAGCACGATCCGGGCACCCTCGACGGCGAACGGAATCTCGCTCGTTCGCACCGCCGGCTTGAGGCCGGTCCGGTTGAAGTCGTCGCGATAGTACGAGACGTCGATGTAGCCGACCGGGTGGTCACCCGGGATCGCCTGGGCGAGACGGTCGGCGAGCCACGCGCCGCCCGAATAGATGCCGACGAACCGCGCATCGAACGCCGCCGCGCCGCGCATCTTGTCGACGAGCGCGGCGAGCGTCTGCTCGGCGTCAGGGAGGGTCACGGGTCGCGTCGCTCTTGTTGTCGTCGAACCACGCCTGCAGGATGAGCTGCGCCGCCATGGCGTCGCGGGCTGCCGCGCGCGCCACGCCCCGCACGCCGGCCTCGCGCAGTGCCGCATCGGCGACCTCGGTGGTGAAGCGCTCGTCGACGCGCAGCACCGGCAATCCGAAGCGTCCCGCGAGCGATCGCGCAAAGCCGTCGGATTGCGCGGTCACGGCGTGGGGCGTGCCGTCGGCGTGCACGGGCCGCCCGACGACGAGCGCCTGCGGCCGCCACTCGCCGATCAGAGCCGCGATCGCATCGAAGCGGGACGCCCTCGCCTCGCTCCTGATCGTCGTCAACGGATGCGCGACCCGCACGAGCGTATTGCCGACCGCGACGCCGATCTTGCGCGTCCCGAAATCGAACGCGAGCACCGTGCCCTCGTCCGCGATTGTCTGCGGACCCAAGCGTCACGCGTGCCCGACCGAATCGGACAGTCGCGAGAAGTCGATGCCAAGGAGGCGCATCGCCGCGGGCAGCCGTGCCTCCACCGGCGTGTCGAACAGGACATCGGCGTCGGCTTCGACGGTGAGCCACGCGTTCTGCGCGATCTCCTGCTCGAGCTGCCCGGCCGACCAGCCGGCGTAGCCCAGCGATACGAGGACGCCCGCCGGACCCTCGCCGCGCGCGACGGCTTCCAGCACGTCCTTCGACGTCGTGAGCCCGATGTCGTCGCTGATCGCAAGTGTGGACTGCCAGTTGCCGAGCGGCCGGTGCAGCACGAAGCCCCGGTCGATCTGGACCGGGCCGCCGAAATGCACGGGCTTGTTGCCGACGTCGGCATTGGCGAGCGGAACGTCGATCTGCTCGAACAGCGTCGCCAGCATCATGTCGGTCGGCTTGTTGACGACGATCCCCAGCGCGCCGTCCTTGTTGTGCTCGCAGACGAACGTCAGCGTGTTCGCGAAATTGGGATCGGCCATCGCCGGCATGGCGATCAGGAAGTGGTGCGTGAAGTTGGCGGCGGGACCGGCCATGGGTCGAATTGTAATCTGCGCCCCCCCGCCGCACAATTGGCGCCCCGTCGAGCCGTGGTTCCATCGCCATCGCGCCCACCGCCATATCCCGCTCGCGCCGCTTGCGCCGCTCGTGCCTCGCGTGCGCCCGCCTTGCGCTGGCGCTTGTCGCCCTTGCCGCCACCGCGCTGCCGGCGGCGGCCGGCCTCGTCCTGATGAACGGCCCGGCGGAGCTCACCAGCGCGACGCTGTGGATCCAGGCCGACGCCGAGGCGACGATCGTCGTCGCGTGGCGGCCCGACGGAGACGCCGCGGAGCGACGAGTCGAGCTCAAGGCAACCGCCGCCACGGATTACGCGGTCGTCGCGCGGCTGACCGGGTTGAAGCCGGGGGCAACCGCCGAGTATCGCGTCGAGGCAGGCGCGGACCACCGCAGTGGAATTTTGCGCGCGCAGCCGTGGTGGCCGCGAGCCGCTTCGGCACGCGAGCTCACGATCGCGATCGGCTCCTGTTTTTTTCTCGCCGACCCCGATCCGCAGTGGCCAGGCGGAGATTACGGGGGCGGCTTCGGAATTTTCGATGCGATCGCGGCGTCCAACCCGGACGTCATGGTGTGGCTCGGCGACAACCTGTATCTGCAGCAGCAAGACCTCTACGATCCGTCGGCAATGGCCGCGCGGTATCGCCGTCAGCGCGGCTTTGCGCCGCTGCAGAAGCTCCTCACCGCGACCTCGCACCTTGCGATCTGGGACGATCATGACTACGGCCCCAATGATTCGGATGCGTCGTATGTGCTGAAGGGCGAGACGCTGAAGCTCTTCCAGCGCTACTGGCCGAATCCGAGCTTCGGCCTGCCCGAGGTTGCCGGCGCGTTCGGCTTCGCGCATTACGGCGACGTGCTGTTCTTCCTGCTCGACGATCGCTACTACCGCTCGCCCGATCGCTGGCCCGACGGCGCGGACAAGACCATGTTCGGCGCGCGCCAGCTCGAATGGCTGAAGCAGGCGCTCGTTTCCGCGCCGCGCTCGGCGATCAAGATCATCGCCGGCGGCAGCCAGTTCTGGAACCGCGAAGGGCGCTTCGAAGGCTGGCAGCACTTCGCAACCGAGCGCGCCGCGTTTGCCGCGTGGCTCCTCGAGGCGCGTATCGAAGGGGTCATTTTCGTATCGGGGGACCGCCATTTCGGCGAGCTGCTTCGCATCGCGCGGCCCGGCGCGTATCCGCTCTACGAGTTCACGTCGAGCCCGCTCACCTCGCGGCCACCCGAACGTCTGGACAAAGCGGACAGCGCGAATCCCGACGTCGTTCCCGACACACTCGCGGTCAAGCGCCAGTTCGGCCTCATTCGCATCACCGGCCCCGGCAATGGCCGCAGGATCGCGTTCGAGGCCCGCGATTCCGCGGGGACCCTTCTGTGGCGGCACGAGATCGCGGCCGCCGAGCTGCGCTTTCCGAGGATCCGGGGGGTCCCATGACGCAATCGCTGCGCCATCGACTCCTCGGGGCGATCGCAGGCGGCGCGATCGCTGCTGCGGCGCAAACCGCCGCCGCCGACTCCGATCGCATCCAGATCGACCCGTTCGCGCAGGCGACGAGCGCCTTCAAGGGATGCCCGGCGGGCGCACCGACGCTCGTCACGCCCGACGCAGATGCGAATCATCGCCCACGAGCGCGCCGAGCGCGGAACCTACTGCGCGCTCGAAGGGCGGTGCGAACCGGGTGGCGCCTACCGGCGCGATCCCGAGGTGAACGCGCGGGTGAGCGCGGCGATCGCAGCGGACAAACGCTTCGCCGGCACGTCCGTCGCGGTGACGACGACCCGGCGCTTCGTCACGCTGACGGGCTGCGTGCGCTCGCCGGCGCAGCGCCGCGCGCTCGTCGATTTCGTGAAGGCGGTGCCCGACGTGGATCGCGTGTTCGACGAGACGCATGTCGGCATTGCGCCTCCCAAGCCGGCACATTGACGCGGCGGCACCAGAGGACTTAACCCCGAACGCCGGATCCCCGCGTTGACAGCGACATCGCCCCCAACCGGAGGTCCGCATGTCGCCATTTGCCGCCCGCGCCGCCGCGTGGCTGTTCGTCGTTCTTGTTCTCGCCGCGCTGGTCGTTGGCACTTCTCCGGCCGCCGCGTTCTGCGGCTTTTATGTCGGCAAGGCCGACGCCGGCCTCTTCAACGAGGCATCGAAGGTGATCCTCGTGCGCCGCGAGGGCAAGACCGTCATCAGCATGGCCAACGACTATCGCGGCGCGCTGACCGAATTCGCGCTGGTGGTTCCCGTCCCGCAGGTGCTGGAGCGCGACCAGATCCACATCGGCGAGCGCACGCTCTTCGAGCGCATCGATGCGTACAGCGCGCCCCGCCTCGCCGAGTACTACGATCCCGATCCCTGTGCGGTGAAGGCCGCGCGCGCGCTGGGCGCCGTCAACGCGCCGCTGCCGGCATCGGTGGCGAAAGAGGAATTGCGCCGAGACAAGGCGCTCGGCGTCACGGTCGAGGCGGCGTACACCGTCGGCGAATACGACATCGTGATGCTGTCGGCCAAGCAATCCGACGGGCTCGAGACGTGGCTCCGCGACAATGGCTATCGGATCCCCAAGGGCGCGAGCGCGGCGCTCAAGCCCTACGTCCGCCAGAACATGAAATTCTTCGTCGCGAAGGTGAACCTCAAGGAGCAGGCAAAGACCGGCGTTGCCTATCTGCGGCCGCTGCAATTCGCGTTCGAGTCTCCGAAGTTCATGCTGCCGGTGCGCCTCGGCATGCTGAACGCCAACGGCCCGCAGGATCTCGTCCTCTACGTGCTGACGCCGCAGGGACGCGTCGAGACGACGAACTACCGGACCGTGAAGCTGCCGTCGGACATGGATCTGCCCACCTTCGTCCGCAACGAATTCGGGCCCACGTACAAAGCGCTTTTCGATGCCCAGGCGGCGCGCGAGGATTACCGCGCGATCTTCACCGAGTACTTCTGGGACATGGGCTGGTGCGATCCGTGCGCCGCGGATCCGCTGACGCCCGATGAGCTCAGGCAGGCGGGCGTGTTCTGGCTGGGCCCGCAAGGCGCCGCGCGCGGTGCCAGCCAGCCGGTAATGCTGACGCGTCTCCATTTGCGCTACACGCGCGATTCGCTGCCCGAAGATCTCGTGTTCCAGGAAACCGCCGACCGGCAGAATTTCCAGGCGCGCTACGTCCTGCGGCAGCCATGGCGCGGCGACGCGGCAGCCTGCAGCGCGGCCCCCGCGTATTTCGAGGAAGTCACGCGCCGGCAGGAGCGCGAAGCGTCCACGCTGGCCTCGCTCACCGGATGGGACGTCAACGCGATCCGCGCGAAGATGGCGCTCGCGCCGCAGCCGAAGAGTCGGTGGTGGGAGGCGCTCTGGAAATGATTGCCGTGCGGATCCCGCGCGACGCGCGCCTCTACCAGATCGCGTTCCAGGCGATTCTGCTCACGGTCGGCGTGCTCGTCCGCGATTTCGCGCTCGACCCGCGGCAGATGGCGCTCGCGTTCGCCGCCGGCCTGTTGACGCAGCGGCTGTGGCTCGACGCGCTCGGTCTTGCACACAAGGGCGTGCTTTCGGCGCTCATCACCGCCTTCGGCGTTTCGCTGCTGCTGCGCTCCGACACCCTGTGGGTCCATCCGCTCGCCGCGGCGGTCGCGATATCGTCGAAGTTCGTGCTGCGCGCTCACGGCAAGCATATCTTCAATCCGGCGAATCTCGGCGTGATCGCCGCGCTCGCGGTGCTGCCGGGGACGTGGGTGTCGCCGGGACAATGGGGCAACGACCTGGCGCTCGCCGGATGGTTCGTCGCGCTGGGCGGCCTCGTCACGCAGCGCGCGCGGCGGTGGGACATTTCGTGGGTGTTTCTCGCGACGTGGCTCGCACTCGTCGCCGCGCGCGTCGTCTGGCTCGGTCAGCCGTGGACGATCTTCGCGCATCAGTTCGCGAACGGCGGGCTGCTGCTGTTCGCATTCTTCATGATCTCGGACCCGATGACGATCCCCAATCGGCGATCGGCGCGCGTCGGCTACGCGATCTTCGTCGCCGCTCTCGCGTTCGTCTGGCAGTTCGGACTGTTCAAGACGAATGGCCTCCTGTGGGCGCTCTTCGTGGCGTCGCCCCTCGTCCCGCTCATCGACTGGCGCTGGCCGGGCGAGAGTTTCCAATGGCGCCCGGATTCGCGCGCGGCGGCCGCCGGCGCGGGGTGACTTCAATCTTCCTCGTGCTTGCGCGCCTTCCGGAATTCGGTCGCCAGATGCTGTTGCAGCGTCGGCGGCGCCGGCTCGTAATGCGACAGCTGCATCGACCACGAGCCATGGCCGCCGGTCACCGACTTCAACCGCGCCGAGTAGCCCTCGAGCTCGACCAGCGGAGCGAGGCCGTTGATCGCGATCACGCCGGGCTGCAATCCGATGGTTCCGGTCACCTGGCCGCGTCGCGACGACAGGTCGCCCGCGATGTCGCCGGTGTTGCCCTCGGGACAGATGATCTCGACGCTGACGATCGGCTCCAGCACGATCGGGCGCGCCTTCTCGATGGCGTCGAGAAATGCCTTCTTGCCCGCAGAGACGAACGCCACTTCCTTCGAGTCGACGGGGTGGTGCTTGCCGTCGTGGACGACGACGCGCACGTCCTGCAGCGGAAAGCCGGCGACCGCGCCGGTGGAAAGCACCTGCTCGACGCCCTTCTGCACGGCCGGCATGAACTGATGCGGAATCACGCCGCCCTTGGTCGCATCGACGAACTCGAAGCCGGCGCCGCGCTGTCGCGGCTCGATGCGCAGCGAGACTTCGCCGAACTGGCCGGCGCCGCCGGTTTGCTTCTTGTGCCGGTGGAAGCCCTCGGCATTCGCCGTGATCGTCTCGCGGTAAGGAATCCGCGGCGGCCGGGTGTCGATCTCGAGCTTGAACTGCGACGACATCCGCTCGAGGATCGATCGCAGGTGCAGGTCGCCCAGCGCGCGCAATACGGTCTCGTTGGTCGTGGCGTCGTGCTCGACGACGATCGTCGGATCCTCGGCGATCATCCGGTGCAGCACGTCGGAAATCCGCTGCTCGTCGCCGCGCTTCTTCGGCGTGATCGCGACGCCGTGCATCGGCACCGGGAACTCGAGCGGGCGCATGTGGATGTGGTCCTCGTCGTGCGAATCGTGCAGCACGCAGTCGAATTCGATCTCGTCGACCTTGGCCACTGCAGCAATGTCGCCCGGAACGGCACGCTCCATCTCCACGCTCTTGCCGCCCTGCAGCAGGAACAGGTGGCCGACCTTGAACGGCTTGCGGCCGTCGCCGATGAATAGCTGCGTGTCGCGGGTGATCGTGCCCTGGTGGACGCGGAAGACGCCGAGCTTGCCGACGAACGGGTCGACGACGACCTTGAACACGTGCGCGAGAACGTGCTTCTTGGCGTCGGGTTCCGAGCGGAACTCCTGCGCCGCGTCGCCTTCGCCCTTGAAGAAGAGCGGCGGATTGCCCTCGGCAGGATTCGGCGCCAGCTTCACGAGCACGTCGAGGAGCTCGGCCACCCCCGCCCCGGTCTTGGCGGAGACGAAGCACACCGGCACGAGGTGCCCTTCGCGCAGCGCCTTCTCGAACGGCGCGTGCAGCTGGTCCGCCGAGATCTCGCCCTGCTCGAGGTAGAGCGACATCAGCTCCTCGTCGACCTCCACGACCTGGTCGACCAGTGCGCGATGCGCGTCGGCCACCGAAGAGAAATCGGATTCGCCGTCGGGATTGAAGAAGCAGTCGACGACCTTCTTGCCGCCGCCGGCCGGCAGGTTGATCGGCAGGCACTCCCTGCCGAACGCCGCCTGGATCGCGGCGAGGACCTTCGGCACGTCGACGTTCTCGGCGTCGATCTTGTTGACGATGACAAGGCGGCACAGCCGGCGCTTGCCCGCCCAGTCCATCATCCGGGACGCGATCATTTCGATGCCGGATTGCGCGCTGACGACGACGGCGGCCGTCTCCACCGCGTCGAGCGCGCCGATCGCCTGACCGATGAAATCCGGGAAGCCCGGGGTGTCGATCAGGTGGATCCGCGTGTCCTGCGTGTCGACGTGCAGGATCGACGCGCGCAGCGAATGTTGCCAGGATTTCTCGAGCGGATCGAAGTCGGCGACCGTCGTCCCGCGCTCGACGGCGCCCGCTTCCTTGATCATCCCGGTCTTTAGGAGCAGCGCTTCGGCCAGCGTGGTCTTGCCTGCGCCGCCCTGCCCGACGAGCGCAACGGTGCGGATGTTTCCGGTGGCGTAGTTCGCCATGCAGCGTACCTCCCCCTCGTGTCGTTCCGGCGAATTATACCGGGGACGGATTTGCCCCCCCGCCGATCCTGAAATGCACGCTCGAATCGCTTCGCACGCGCCCGTAAACGAAATGAGTCGCATGCAATGCGCGCCGATGTCACGCGCGATGCTCGTCTTTCGATTCGCAACGAGCGGCGCGCGCGTTCCTTGCGAGCTTACATTCCTGACAAAGAGCTTACAAACGCACGTTGAATTGTCGAAGATCGCGCGGCATCGTCGAACGCAACTCGTTTGCGCGCCGACGCAACGTCGCACGACTTTGATCCACATCACACACGTTGCGGAACCTGGTTCTAGACTCGTGCCGTGTCGCTGCCCGTTGCGAGTTGGAGGTGAATGGCGCGGTGGCGAAGCGAATAAACGGGAGCCTTCATGCAAGGTCGCGCGAAAGCAGGATTCGGGAGCAGCAGTGCCGCGCTTGCGTTGCTGCTTTGGGCGGCCATCGCCGGCCCGGCGAACGCCGTGCCGTCGTTCGCGCGCCAGACAGGGCAGGAATGCATCGCCTGCCACGTGAGCTTCCCCGAGCTCACTCCGTACGGCCGTTACTTCAAGCTAACGGGCTACACGATCGGCAAGGCGCCGATCACGTCGGAGGGCCTCAACTTCGTTCCGCTCGCGGTGATGGCGCAGGCTTCGATCACGAATACGAAGAACAACCACACCACCGATCCCGACACGGGCGACACTGTTTCGGTCAACCCGCGCAACAACGACCTGGTGTTCGCGGGCGCCAGCGTATTTCTCGCAAGCAAGGTCAACGACTACATCGGCGGTTTCGTCCAGTGGACGTACGACAACCTCGCCACCAACGCCGCGGGTGATCTGGTGGGCCACAGCGGGATCGACAACACCGACTCTGCGGGCCGTCGGCCGGTACAACCCTGCCGGTGCGGAAATCCCTGAATTGATCTACGGAATGACGCTGAACAACAACCCGACCGTTCAGGATCCGTGGAACAGCACGCCGGCATTCGGATTTCCCTATACCTCGTCACCGCTCGCGTCGACGCCTGCCGCCGCCACCCAGATCGACGGCGGACTGGCGCAGCAGGTGGCCGGTGTGGGCGTCTACGGGTGGTGGCAGAAGATGGTCTACGGCGAGGTGTCCTTCTACCATACCGCGAACAACGGGTTTGCGTTCCTGCGTTCCGGGCAGGACACGCACACCGACGGCGGAGTCGCCGCGATCCAGAACTGGAACAACCCCTATTGGCGCGTGGCACTCAGCCACGACTGGGGCGCCCACTCCGCGATGATCGGCACCTACGGGATGATCGTGAACCGTTATCCCAGCAACCTCGACACGTCGACCGCCACGGACCGCTACCGCGATGTCGCCGTCGATGCGCAGTATCAATACATCACCGATCCGCACACGTTCACCGCGCAGGCCACCTACATCAACGAGAGGCAGTCGTACAACGCAAGCTACGCCGCCGTGCAGGAGACGGGCGCGGGCATCGGAGCCGGCCCGACGCCGGACAACCCGACCGACACGCTCAAGACGTTCAAGCTCAAGGGCACGTACTACTTCGATCGCAAATATGGCGGAACGCTGGCTTACTTCTCGACGACAGGCAGCGCCGACGCCGGTCTCTACGGAACCGATGCCGACGGCAACGCCCGGACCCCCAACAGCAACGGCTACATCCTCGAGCTCGACTATCTGCCGATCCAGAACGTGCGCCTGATGCTGCAATACACCGGGTACAACAAGTTCGACGGCGCGAAGAACAACTACGACGGCAACGGCCGCAATGCAAACGACAACAACACGCTGTTCCTGAACGTATGGGTGGCCTTCTGAGCTTCGGCGGAAGAAATCCCGATAGGAGTGGAGCGATGAGGACGATCACTGCAGTGGTACTCGGCATGATCCTGACGGGGGCCGGAGCGATCGCAGCCGCGCAGGGAACCGCGCCCGGCGCCGAGCCACGGACCCCCGGAGAGGAAAAAGCCATCAACCTGTGCTCGACCTGCCACGGCCCGCGCGGGATCAGCACGTCCCCCGAGTTTCCGATCCTGGCCGCACAGCGCGCCGGTTATCTCGAATCGCAGCTCGAGGCATTCCGCGCGAAGACCCGCGAGGAAAAGATCGCCCACGATTTCATGTGGGGAATCGCCTACAACCTGGACGACGCGATGATCAAGAGCGTCGCGCTGTACTACTCGATGCAGGCGCCCGCACCCGGGCGGCCCGGCGATCCGGCTCAGGTCGCCAGGGGCCGGGAATTGTTCGACAAGGGAGTGCCCGGCCGCGGCATTCCCGCGTGCGCGACTTGCCACGGTGCCAACGCGGAAGGAATCGCCGCGTTCCCGCGTCTTGCCGGGCAGCACGCGAAGTACGTCGTGAGCCAGCTCGACTACATTCAATCGCTGGTGCGCAAGGCTCCGGTGATGCACGGCATCGTCAAGGATCTCACGCCGGAGGAAATGCAGGCGCTCGCCATCTACGTGCAGTCGAAGTAGGCGCGCCGGAGCGGAGTCGCGCAGGCTACAGCGCCAGCGCCAGCATCTCGCGCAGGTTCCGGATGAGCTCGTCTTCCTGGTACGGCTTGCCGAGGTAAAGGTCGACGCCGAGCTCCTTCGCGCGGTTGCGATGCTTTTCCGCGGTGCGCGACGTGATCATGATGATCGGGATATGCGCATTCCTGGGCTCGTTCTTGATCGTCTTCGTGAACTCGAAGCCGTCCATCCGCGGCATCTCGATGTCGAGCAGGATCACGTCGGGCGTGCGGTCGTTGAGAAGCTCGAGCGCGTCGATGCCGTCCTTGGCGGTGATCACGTCGAAGCCGGCGCGCGTCAACGTCCGGCTCGTGATCTTGCGCACGGTGAGCGAGTCGTCGACGATCATCACGAGCGGCGTTCCCGGCGCTGTCGCTGCCGCCGGCGCCTGGGCCGCCATCTTGGGCAGCATCGGCGCCATCCGTTCCTCGTTCGGGTCGTAGACCGGCACGTCCGGGCGCTGCGCGAGCTGCACGGGATTGATGATGAGCACGATCTCGCCGCTGCCGAGCACCGTCGCGCCGGCGATGCCGGACACGCGCGCGAGCTGCGGGCCGATGTTCTTCACCACCACTTCCTGGTTGCCGATCATTTCGTCGACATGGATGGCGGCGACGTTCTGTCCCGCGCGGAGCAGCAGCACCGGGTTGTACCGCTGCGTCTCCGGATTGTGGTGCGGGTCGCCGAGGAGGCGGGGCAGGTAATGGAACGGATAGTCCCTGCCCTGCCACTCGACCTTGTGCTCGACATACAGGTTGACGAGCGCTTCGGCCTTGATCTGCTGCACCTGCTCGACCATCGGCGAGGGGAGCGCCCACAGCCTGCCGCCGGCGCGCACGAGCACCGCCTGCGCGACCGCCAGCGTGAGCGGCAGATAGAGCAGGAACGTCGTCCCGCGGCCCGGCACCGTCGTCACTTCGACGCGACCGCCGAGCGCGGCGATTTCCGCGCGCACCACGTCCATGCCGATCCCGCGGCCGGACAGCTGCGTGACCTTGGCGGCGGTCGTGAATCCGGGGAGGAAGATCAATTCAATCAGTTGCGCCTCGGTCGGCGTCGCGTCGGCGTTGATGCGCCCTTGCGCGACGCCGCGCGCGCGAATCTGATCGAAGTTGATCCCGCCGCCGTCGTCGACCAGCTCGATCGCGATTTCATTGCCGACCTGCCGCACCGTCAGCGCGATTTCACCGGTTTCCGGCTTGCCGGCAGCGGCGCGCACGGCGCGCGATTCGATGCCGTGGTCGAGCGCGTTGCGCAGCAGGTGCTCGAGCGGACCCACGAGTTTTTCGAGCACCGAGCGGTCAAGTTCGGTCTGCCCGCCGCGGATTTCGAGATTGGCGCGCTTGTCGAGCTCCTTCGCCGTTGCGCGCAGGATCCGGTACAGGCGCTCGGACACGCTGCCGAACGGCACCGTGCGGATCGAGAAGAGCTGCTGCTGCACGTCGCGCGAAAGCCGCGCCTGCGCGACCAGCGCGGCGTCGGCATCGTCGAGGTTCTTCAGCAGCGACTGCTGGACCGTCGAGACGTCGTTCACGCCCTCTGCGAGCGAGCGCGTGAGCTCCTGGAATCGCGTGTAGCGGTCGAATTCGAGCGGATCGAAGCCCTCGGCACTCTCGCCCGCGAGGCTCATCCGCGACTGGATCTGCGACTCGCCCTGGATCTCGATCTCGCGCACCTGCGAGCGCAGTCGGATCACGCTCCCTGTCAGCTCGAGCAGGTTCGACTTCAGCGAGCGCAATTCGCCCTCGACGCGGGCGCGCGCGATCGCCACTTCGCCCGCCTCGTTGACGAGCCGGTCGATCATGTCGGCGCGAACGCGCAGCTGCGCGCGCTGGCCCGACTCCGCTTCGGAGACGGGCGCGATGTCCGCTGCGGCAGGCGCGGCCGGAGCCACCGGCGTGACCACCGGCACCTTCGGAGGCAATGCCGCTTCCACCGCCCGCGGCGCCTCGGGGGCAGGCGCGGGCACGGCGACTTCTTCGACGCGCGGCGCCGGCGGGGCGGAGGCAACCGCCCACGGCAGCGCGACATTGGTCTTGCCCTCGCGCAATGCCTCGAGCACGAAAGCGATCCGATCGAGGTCGTCGTCGAGCGCATCGAACAGCGCGGGCGTCGCCGGCGCGGCCGCGCCGCCGACATCGAGTCGCGACTCCATTACGTGCGTGAGCTCGCCGAGGCGCATGGCGCCCGCCATCCGCGCACTGCCCTTGAAAGTGTGCAGCGTCCGGCGCAATTGGCTCGAGCCCTCGGGATCGGAAGGCCTGCGCCGCCACGCGCGAAGCTGCTCGCCCGCCTGCGGAAACAGCTCCGCGGCTTCCTCGAGGAAGATCGGCAGCACGTCCTGATCCACTTCATCGCGGATATCCGCCAGCGTGTCCGCGGCGGGCTCCGGAAGGCTCACCTCGGTCACTGCCGCGGGCGCGGGGATGACGTGGACCGGCCGCGCCGTCGGTGGCGCCGCATGGACGTCGACGGCAGGCGGCGCGGAGGTCCCCGCCGGCGTCGGCGCGGGAGGTATCGGATGTTCGGGGGCAAGCGGCGGAACGACGACCGGACCTCGGGCGCGCGCCTCGTCGTGCTCGTCGCGCGCGGCCTCGTCTTCGGCCTGCGATTCGGCATCGGCGACGACCGGTTCCTGGTCCGTCTCCTGGCGCAATCCTTCCAGCTCGCGCCGAATGTCCTCCGCTTCGCGGCTGTCTGCCGCGCTAAAGCCGGCGCGATCGCGAACGCGGCCGACGAACGCGCGCAGTCCCTCCACCGCACGCGCGAGCACCGGCATCGCGGCACCCGGCAGCGGCGGCTCGCGCTGCTGCAGCGCGAGCAGCGTCTGCTCGAGCGCCTTGGCGGTGGCGGCGATCAGCGGAAAGCCGCCAGTCCGATGGATGCCGCACAACGTGTGGCTTGCGCGCACCATCGACGCCGACGGGCGTTGTCTCGTGTCGAATTGCAGCACTTCGAGCTCGTTCGTCAGCGTCGTCAGGTGCTGGAGCGCCTCCTCGACGAGAATGCCGAACAGCACGGCCGAAAGCGTGACATCGCCGACGGCGACTTCGTCGGGCTCGGCGTCGCCGGCGTCGAGCTCTCCGGCACCCATCGCGTCGGCTGCAACGTCATCGATCTTGATTTCGTCCGTCGAAGCCGGCGCAACGATCCCGGCGATCGCTTGCGGCGATGCGGGCGGTTCGGGCATTGCGGCGAATGCCTCGACGTCCGGCGCCGCGCCGACTTCGGGCAACTCGATCAGCGGCAGCGAAAGTGAGGGGAACGATTCCACGGATCCGGTTCCGGCGTTCCGGGAGGTTCCGGTCGGCAGGTTCCGGTGCGAGTTCGAGTTCCGCCACGGAAAGAGGTGCGGGCTGCGCGTCCGCGTGCGCGGCAGGCATGCTCGGCACGACGTGCAACTCCGGCGGCGGCGCGGGCGGGGTGGGCGTCAGCACGGACTCGCGACCGGGAGGCAGCTCCGCCTCCACCGCCGCGATCGCGGCATGCAGCGCCGCGGGGTCCGCGACGACGCGACCGGAGGCGGACAGCTCGGCAACCCACGCGCGGAAGCCCTGCTCCGCTACCTCGATCATCGACAGCACGGCCGGAGTCACGACGCGCTCGTCCTCGAGCAGCCGGTTCAGGATCTTCTCGACTTCGAAGGCGATTTCGCCGAGATCGGTCAGCCCGACCATGCGGCCGCTGCCCTTCAGCGTATGGAATTGCCGGCGCGTGGTGCGCAGCGCTTCCCGGTCGCCATGATTGTCCGCGAGGACACCGCGTTGCTCGGCGACGGTGTCGAGCACCTCGTGCGCCTCGGTGAGGTAGATATCGAGCAGTTCGGCGTCGAGCCCCTGCGCATCGGTCGCGAGCAGCCGCTGCGTCTCCTCGGAAATCGCGGGCGCGGGCGCCGCGCCTCCGGCGGCGGCGATCGCAGTGACGGTGGCCGCAAGCGCCGCGGTGCCGCCGGCATCGAATTCGGTGATCGCCGCGGCCGCTTGCGCGGTGAGATCGGTGTCGCCGATGAGCTCCGCATCGTTGCGAAGATCCTCGAGCCGCGCGCGGAGCTCGGCACGCGCCGCGCCGTCGGCAGGCGCCTGGCGCACCTCCGCCACCAGCGCGGGCAACGCGTTGCGCAACTCGGCGACGGCCGCTTCGACGGTGTCGCCCTGGTCGGCGCCGACAGGTTGCGGTGCCTCCCCGAGGCGCTTCGCGAGCAGCGGGGCGATCAGCCGCTCGCGCTCGGGGCGCTGCTGCTCGACGGCCTCGATGTAGAAGCCCAGGCCGGACAACGATTCGGCGAGAAGCTCCAGGTCTTCGTTCGACACGTTCGTTTCCGGATTCGCATACGTGTCGATCTGCTCCTGGCACAGGCCGAGGAGCCGCTCCGCGTCCGGCAGTCCCAGGATCTTGAGCGCACCGCGGATCTGCTGACTGTCCTTGCCGAGCGTCGAGAGCTCCGCGCGCTTCGTGCTGTCGCGAAAGAACGCGTCCAGCACCTGTTCCATGTGCCGGAGGTTCGCCTGGATCTCGCGGCTCACCTGCGCGAGCAGCAGGCGCTCCTGCGCCCGCTTCGACATCTCGTCCAGCAGCGGCGCCGCCGCCGCGCCCGCGAGCGGCCGCAGACTGCGCGCGGAATCCAGGCGCGAGAGCATCGTCTCGACCTGCTTCGGGAAATCCGGCGTGAGGCTCGCGTAATTCTCGAGCGCGCTTTCGGCCAGCAGCATGCCGGTCGCGTATTCCATCGCAAGCGGCTCGGGAACGGTCTGCGGCATCTTGTTGAGGCGCTCGACCAGTCCCGCCGTCAGCTTCATCAGCGCGCCGTTGCCGACCTCGGCGACATGCTTGTGCACCGTCGCCAATGTCTGCTTCAGCTTCGGCAGGTTTTCCGCCCGCCCCGACGTGAACTTGAGCCACGCATCCTTCGCGGTCGCAAGCGAATCGCGCGCCTCGCGCAGATGCGGCTGGATGCGCACGAGATCCGCGTTCAGCACTTCGGCGGAGGGAATGAGTCCCGACAGCCGGAATCCCTTTTGCACGGCCTGCACCGACGGCGCGACGGGCGCGCTGATCGCGACGTAGTAGAGGACTTCGCGCCGCAGCCGGTCGGCGACCTTGGCCGAGCCTTCGACGACGCGGCGGATCTGCAGGTCGACGCGAGCCGCGAGCTGCTTCACGCCGAAACCCGATTCGAGGCCATGCTCGACGAGGGCGTCGAGCAGCGCACCGACGGTCCACCAGAACGCGCGGAGGTTGGGCTGCGTCGTTGCGTCCTCGATCGCCGCCACCGCATCGCGCATCGCCTTGGCGCCTTCGCCGTCGTCGCTGCCGCGAAGCCACGACAGCAGGCCGCGCTGATAGAGGCGCCGCTGCTTCACCATGTAGGACGGCAGCTTCGCCGCCGGAATCACCTGCGGCGTGCCGAGCTTCGGCGCGCGCGGCCCGAGATCGGGATAGAAGAGATCCGTCGGCGACGCCGCCTTCACCCCCCGCGCGCGCTGCATCGTCTCGTATTCGGGGAAGAGCTTGAGCGGGACCGGCGCCGCGCCGTTCACGAGCTCGTCCAGGAAGATCCTGAGCTTCTTGCACCCGCGTTCGATGGGCTCGCAGGCGGCCTGCGCATCTCGCGTCGGAATTTCCTCCAGCCGCGCGAGCTGGCGCTCGATTTCGTCGGTGAAGGCGACGACCGCGTCGAGTCCGACCATCTGGATCGCACCTGCCGCCTGGTGGATGTGCGTGCGCGCGTGCTTGAGCGACGTCAGATCCTTGCCCGTCGCGCGAAACGCGGCGAGCGACTCCAGGCCGCGCGTAAGCGCCTGGTCGATCTCGCCCTGCACCCAGGACAGCGGGCCCAGGTCGAATTCGGATACGGTGTCGGTGGCCACGTTCGCTGTGTCCAATTCCGGTGCGTTGACAATAACCCGGACGTTGAGCAAGAACCGCGCCCGCGGATCACCCGCCGGCAGGTTCTGCTGTCAGAACGTCAGACCTTGAACCCCGCGACGGAGCTGCGGAGCTCGGCCGCGAGTCGCGTCAGCTGGCCGATGGACACGTTGGTCTGCTTGGTACCTTCGGTCGTCTCTTCTGTAATCTTCAATATGCCCTGCATGCCGCGCGTCACGTCCGACACCGACGCCGACTGCTTCTGCGTCTGCGCCGAAATGCTGCCGATAAGCTCGGCGAGCTCGCGCGACACCTTGCGGATCTCCTCCAGCGCCTGGCCCGCGGCGTCGGAGAGCTTCGTTCCCTCCACCACGCCCACCGTCGACTTCTCCATGGCGGCCACCGCATCCTGTGTGTCGGCCTGAATCGTCTTGACGATCGCCTCGATCTGCTTCGTCGCCTCGCCCGAGCGCTCGGCCAGGCGCTGCACTTCCTCCGCCACCACAGTGAAGCCACGGCCCGCTTCGCCCGCGGACGCGGCCTGGATCGCGGCATTCAACGCGAGCACGTTCGTCTGCTCGGTAATGTCGGAAATGAGCTCGACGATCTCGCCGATCTCGAGCGAGGATTCGCCAAGGCGCTTGATCCGCTTCGACGTGTCCTGGATCTGCGTGCGGATTTCGTTCATGCCGGAAATCTGGTTCTGCACCGCCTGGCCGCCCTTCTCCGCGGCGGCGAGCGACTGCTGGGCGACGCGGGCGGACTGCACGGCGCTCTGCGACACTTCGCTGATTGACTGCGCCATCTGCAGCACCGACGACGATGCCTGCTGGATTTCCTTGTTCTGCCGCTGCGAGGCCTCGAACAGGCGATTCGAGATCGCCTGCGCGTCCTGCGTTGCCTTCGCCACCTGGTCGGTCGCCGAGTTGATGCCCTTGACCAGCGTGCGGAGCTCCTCGATCGTGAAGTTGATCGAGTCCGCGATCGCGCCGGTGACGTCCTCGGTCACCGAAGCCTGCACGGTGAGGTCGCCGTCGGCGAGGTTGCCCATCTCGTTCAGCAGCCGGAGAATCGCCTCCTGGTTGCGCTTGTTCTCGCCTTCGCTTTCCACCGCACGGACGCGCGCATCGTCGAGGAAGACCTTGCCGAGCAGCACGAGGAAGACGAGCGCCAGCACGACGAACACGATCGCCGCCCACAATGCGCCGCGCGTGCGGGTGCCGGATTCGAACTGCTCGGCGAGCTTCGTCGTGTCGTTGAGGAGCGCGTCCGACTCGCTGTTGATGCCGCGCGCCGCCTGCTTGGCGGCGACCAGCCGGTTCATGTTCTGCAGGATCGCGCCGACGCCCTGGTCGTAGGTCGCGAAGCGCTTCTGCAGCTCGGTCAATGTCGCCCGCGCTTCCTCGTTGCGCACGCCGGTGAGACGCAGCGAGTCGCTGCCCTTGAGCAGACCGTTCAGGATGTCGCGGAACGTCCCGGCGTCCTTGCCGAGCAGGAACGCGACTTCGGGATCGATCTCCTCGGACGAGGCGAGCGCGTTGGCGTTCTTGGCGATCCGCTGCGACAGCACCGCGAGCTGGTTCGCGTATTCGATCTCCCGCAGGCTGCCTCCGCCCTGACCCACTTGCTGCGATGCCTGCTGCGCGAGCTCGAGGATCGCGTTGTTGCCCTGGTTGATGTTGTCGAGGCCCTTGGCCAGCGTGGTCAGGCTTTGCTGATTCTCGAGCACGCGCCCCGCGTTGACGTCGACGCGATCCCATCGCCCCTTGATGTCCTGCAGGGTCTTGGTGACTCCTTCGTCGGAAGGGGTGTCGAGGGACACGCCGCGCACGGTGCCGCCGTTTTGCAGCGCATCGAGGTCGGCCTTGAATTTCTCGCGGGCGTCCTTGAGGCCGGGGAACGCCGCTGCCTGGCCCTGGGACGCGAGCGCGGTGCCGCGCGCGAGACGCTGCGACAGCATCTGCATTTCGGTCGCGGTCGACTCGGCCGCCGACCCTTGAGTGTTGAGGCGGCCATCGAGAAACAGCATGAAGGCGGCCAGAATGAGGAACGTCACCAGCAGCGCCCCCAGCACCTGGAACTGGCGGACGATCGGCAGGTGCCCGATCAGCGGCATGCGCTTCGGCATGCGCATTTCCGTCGTCGCCGAACGCAGCTGCTCCATGATCGATACGGAAGCCAGCGGATCGTAGCCGGGCTGCGCGGCGCGCACCTGCGTGGTCGGCATGTCGAGGTCGCCGTCTGGGGCCCCCTTTGCAGCGCCGAACTTCGGCATTCTCAGTGAAATTGCCATGCTCCCTCCGATCGACGCGTCCCGCGCGCCGGTACGTTCATGTTCATCACGCTAGAGCCCCACCCGCAGGAACCCGGGATCCTGCGCGAGTCGCGCGAGGTCGATCTCCTGCCAGGCGCCGCCGTCGGCATCCATCCAGCGCTGCCCGTACCACTCCGGCACGTCGACGGGCGGCGATGCGGGCGCGAGCTCCGCGAGGTTGCGCAGACCAAGGACGCGCTGCACGACGATGCCTGCCTTGAGCTCGCCCGCCCGCGGCCCGAACACCACGAGGCGGCCGTGGCCCGCGCTGCCGGCCAGGCTTGCCTCGCGCCCGAGAAAGGCGCCGAAGTCGATGACGCTGTACAGGTTGCCGCGGATGTTGGAGATCCCGAGAAACCACGGCTGCGTGTGCGGCACGCTCGCCACTTGCGGCACGGTGATCACCTCGCCCGCGTCGGCGAGGCGGATCAGCCACTGCGCGCCGCCGCACGCGAGGCCCAGCCGCGACGATTCGACCTGCGCCGCCGTCTTGGTGGCAAGCCGCGACGCCAGTTCCTTCTGGAACGAGCGGAGGTCGAGTTTGGCGGCGCGGGCCATCGCGGGGTCTCGTTCGATCAGCCCAGCGCGGCGATCTTCAGCAGCAGTTCGTCGCGGTTGACCGGCTTCACGACGTAGTCGCGGGCGCCCTGGCGCATCCCCCAGATCTTGTCGGTTTCCTGGCTCTTCGACGTGCACAGGATGATCGGAATGCTGCGGGTGTCGGCGTCGCGGCTGATGGCGCGGGTCGCCTGGAAGCCGTTGAGGCCCGGCATGACGACATCCATCAGGATGAGATCGGGCCGCATCTGCTTCGCCTTCTGGATCGCGTCTTCGCCGTTGTCGCTCGCGACGACGTCGTACCCGGCCTTCGTCAGCAGGTCGTTCAGCACGTGCCGCTCGGTCGGCGAATCGTCGACGATGAGGATTTTCTTGATGGTCATGGTTCCTGCCCTCTTTCCTGCCTACCCCCGGTCCGCCCCACAGCGCGTGGACGGTACCGACACCCGATCAAGCCGCTGCGGCGCGCTTCACGTGCGCGGCCACCGCCTTCAGGAGGCTTTCCTTGGTGAACGGCTTGGTCAGGTACTGGTCGGAGCCCACCATCCGCCCGCGGGCACGGTCGAACAGGCCGTCCTTGGACGACAGCATGATCACGGGCGTGACGTGGAATTTCGCGTTCTTCTTGATCAGCGCGCAGGTCTGGTAGCCGTCGAGCCGCGGCATCATGATGTCGACGAAGATGAGGTCGGGCTGGTGGTCGGCGATTTTCGCGAGCGCGTCGAAGCCATCCTCGGCGAGGATCACCGTGCATCCCGCCTGCAGCAGGAATATCTCGGCGCTGCGGCGAATGGTGTTCGAATCGTCGATCACCATTACCTTCACACCCGACAGCGTATTCTGCTCCGCCAACCCGTTCTCCCTTTCTGTGCGCCCGATCCGCACCGGCGCCCGATGAGACCTGCTGCGTCTCCGGGGCAAGTTTGCCACGCCGGATGCCAACTGCCTAGAGCATAAACCTTGCCTGAATCGGCGCTGGCGGCCCAATCGGGCCATTTCCGCAACACCGGAGCAATTTTGGGGGGGTCGGCGGTGCCGCTAGGCGGCAGCGGGTGCCTGCGAGCGTCGGATTGGGGCGCAAAAAGCGCAAATCTCCCTGCCGTCCGGACCCGCCGTTTCGGTCGGCGGACGGGCCCGGAGCGGCGCCCTTACCGGCCCAGAAACATCTGGTAGGCGGGGTTCCCGGTCTCGTCGACGTGGTCGTAGCCCAGCCTCTCGCAGGAACGTCCGGAACTCGGCCTTGTCCTTCGGCGGCACCTGCATCCCCACCAGCACGCGACCGTAATCCGCCCCGTGGTTGCGGTAGTGGAAAAGGCTGATGTTCCAGCCGCGGCTCATGCTGTTCAGGAACTGCATCAGCGCCCCCGGCCGTTCGGGAAATTCGAAACGGTAGAGGATCTCGTGCTCGGCCGCCGGCGCGTGGCCGCCGACCAGGTGCCGGACATGGAGCTTTGCCATCTCGTTGTCGGTGAGGTCGTACGCGTCGATCCGGTGGCGCTTGAGATCGGACAGCAGGCGCTCGGTTTCATGGCGGCCGGAGACCTCGATGCCGACGAAGAGATGCGCGACGCGCGGATCGGCGTAGCGATAATTGAATTCGGTGACCGAGCGCTTGCCGAGGAGCCGGCAGAACGCGCGGAAGCTGCCCGGCCGCTCGGGGATCGTCACCGCGAGGATCGCCTCGCGCCTTTCGCCCAGCTCGGCGCGCTCGGCGACGAAGCGGAGCCGGTCGAAATTCATGTTGGCGCCGCAGGCGATCGCGACGAACGTGCGGTCCTTCGTGCGATGCCGCTCGACCCATGCCTTGACGCCGGCGATCGACAGCGCGCCGGCGGGCTCGAGGATCGAGCGCGTGTCCTCGAACACGTCCTTCAGCGCGGCGCACGTGGCGTCGGTGTCGACGAGCACCATCTCGTCGACGAGCTCGCGCGCGATGCGGAACGTTTCCGCGCCCACCTGCTTCACGGCAACACCGTCGGCGAAGAGACCGACATGCGCGAGGGTGACCCGGCGACCCGCGGCGAGCGAGCGCGTCATCGCGTCGGAATCGACCGGTTGCACGCCGATGATGCGGATCTCCGGGCGCACGCGCTTCACGTACGCGGCGATGCCGCTGATCAAGCCGCCGCCGCCGACCGCGACGAAGATCGCGTCGATCGGCCCCTCGCACTGGCGCAGGATTTCCATCCCGATGGTGCCCTGGCCGGCGATGACGTCGGGATCGTCGTAGGGATGGACGAACGTCGCGCGCGAGGACTTCTGCAGCAGCGTCGCGTGCGCAAAGGCGTCGCTGTACGAATCGCCGACGAGCACCACCTTGGCGCCGCGCGCCTCCACCGCGGCGATCTTGATGTGCGGGGTCGTCACCGGCATCACGATGGTCGCCCTGCAGCCGAGCTTCTGCGCGGCGAGCGCCACGCCCTGCGCGTGATTGCCGGCGGAAGCCGCGATCACGCCGCGCGCGCGCTCGGCCGCCGACAGGTGCGCCATCTTGTTGTACGCACCGCGGAGCTTGAACGAAAACACCGGCTGCTGATCCTCGCGTTTGAGGAGCACGCGGTTGCCAAGGCGCCGCGACAACGTCGGCGCAAGCTCGAGCGGCGACTCGATTGCGACGTCGTAGACCTTGGCGGTGAGGATCTTCTGCAGATAGTCGATGGGCATGGCGGACGCGAGCAGCGGGGGTTGTCTTCGAGCGTAGCAGGAAAGCCGGGCGCGAGGAAACGCGATGCGGGCGCGTCTTGCCGCACGCTTCGGCAGGCTGATCGTTTCTGCTACGCTGCCCCTGCCATGCCTTACTCCAATTCGTCTCCCGAGACGCTTGCCGTCGTCGACCTGGGCTCGAACAGCTTCCGCCTCGAGGTGGGACGCGTCGAAGGCGACCAGATCTTCCGTCTCGACACCTGGCGCGAGAACCTGCGCATCGGCGCGGGCATCGACGAGCGCGGGCGCATCGCTCCGGAAGCGCGGCGCGCGGCGCTTGCGTGCCTCGCGCGTTTCGGCGAGCGCATCAAGGGACTGCACCCGTCGGCGGTGCGCGCGGTGGCGACCAACACCTTTCGCGTGGCGACCAACGCCAGGACGTTCCTGCCGCGTGCCGAGCGCTCCCTCGGATTCCCCATCGACATCATCACGGGACACGAGGAAGCGCGGCTCATCTACAACGGCGTCGCCCATGTGCTGCCGGCATCGACCGAGCCGCGGCTCGTCATCGACATCGGCGGCGGATCGACCGAGTTCATCATCGGCCGCGGCCTGGAGCCCGAGCGCCTGGAGTCGCTGCAGGTCGGATGCGTCGGCATGACGCAGCGCTTCTTTCCCGACGGCCGGCTTACGGCGCAGGCCTTTGCCGCCGCCGACACCGTGGCGCGCACCGAGATCGAAACGATTGCCGGCGCGTTCCACCGCGAGCACTGGAAGAACGCGTTCGCGTCATCGGGAACGGCGCTGGCGCTGGCGGAAATCCTCGAGCAGAACGGTCTTTCCGCCGCCGGCATCACGCCCGACGGGCTTGCGCGGCTGAAGAAGCGGATGGTGGGATGCGGTCACATCGAGCGGCTGCGCCTCGCCGCGCTCAAGCCCGAGCGCGTGCCGGTGCTCGCGGCGGGCCTCGCGATCATGGCGGCGGCGCTGGCCGAGCTCGACGTGCCGCGAATCAATCCGGTCGGCGGCGCGCTGCGCCTCGGCGTTCTCTACGATCTCCTCGGGCGCCAGGTGCGCCGCGACGTCCGGGTCGCGACGATCGACCAGTTCGCCGTGCGTTACCGGATCGATCGCGCGCACGCCGCGCGCGTCGCCGCGATGGCCGTTGCGCTGCACGCGCGCGCCGTTCCGGGTGCCGATCCGGCAGCCTCCAAACGGCTCGAGTGGGCGGCGCTGCTGCACGAGACCGGTTTTTCGGTGTCGCACACCGGGTATCACAAGCACGGCGCGTACATCCTGCAGAACGCCGACATGCCGGGCTTTTCCGCGGGCGAGCAGCATGATCTCGCGCTGCTCGTTCTGGGCTGCCGCGGCGGGTTGTCGAAAATGGGGCACAGCCTCGACGATCCGCGGTTTCGCGCGCGCGTGATCGCGCTGCGGCTCGCCGTTCTCTTTCACCACGCGCGGCGCGCGATTGCGCCGCCGAAGGTCGCGTTCAAGTCCGCCGCGCGCATCCGCGTGAGCGTGCCCAAGCGCTGGCTGAAGGCGCACCCGCTCACGGCGCACCTGCTCGCCCGGGAGCGCGACGAATGGACGGCAGCGGGTTACCCGATGACGATCGTATGATCTGGCGACAGCCGCTAAACAAAATCAGGGCCGATGACGACGCGCAGCACGACCGACGATGCGCCGGACTTGTCGCGGTTCGAAAGCCACCAGACCGCGCCCTTCTTCACCGCCCACCACGCTTCCTCGCCGGAGAGCAGGAACGACGCGACGGCGCCCAGCGTCGGCTGATGGCCGACGACGACGACCGTCTCGCGCGAATCGGGCCATCCGGCGGCATCCAGCACGGCGATCGCCGTCGCCCCGGGCCCGATTTCGTCGACGGTGCGGAACTTGCGCTTGAGCGCGAGCGCCGTCTGCTGGGCGCGATCGGCGGGCGAGACGAGGATGCGCGCAGTATCGGGCAGGAAGCGGTCGAGCCAGTCGCCTATCCGCTCCGCCTGCTTCAGTCCCTTGGCGGTGAGGCGCCGCCCGAGATCCGGCTCCCCGGGCTCGGCTTCGGCGTGGCGCCACAGGACGAGGTCCATCAGGCGCTCTCCTCCGGCTCGCGCATCGCCTCGAGCAGCGTCTGCTGCGCCGAGCGGGGCTGCGCGCGGCCGCGCGGCGCGAGCTTCACCCATCTGCCGTCGGGCTTCAACTCCCACGCGTCACTATTGTCCGCAAGGCACGCGGAGAGCCCTTCTTCCACCACGCGCTTGCGGAGCACCATGTCGCGCACCGGAAACGCGACCTCGATGCGCCGGAAGAGGTTGCGCCCCATCCAGTCGGCGGACGCGAGCCAAACGTCTGGCGTGCCGGCATTGGCGAAAAACCAGACGCGATGGTGCTCGAGGAACCGGCCGAGAATCGAGCGCACCCGAATATTGTCCGACAGACCCGCCACGCCCGGCCGCAGCGCGCACGCGCCGCGCACGATGAGGTCGATCTCCACACCCGCCTGCGACGCCGCGTACAGCGCGCGGATCACGCCTTCCTCGAGGAGCGCGTTCATCTTGGCGACGATCCGCGCAGGCTTGCCCGCGCGCGCGTGCTTCGTCTCCCGCCGGATCATCTCGATCACGCGCCGATGCATCGTGAACGGCGCCAGGAGCAGATGCCGCATGCGCCCCGCTTTCGCGAGGCTCGTGATGTGCATGAAGACGTCGTTGACGTCGGCGCAGATCGCGGGGTCGGCGGTGAGCAGGCCGAAGTCCGTGTAAAGGCGCGTGGTCCGCGGGTGGTAGTTGCCGGTGCCCAGGTGCGCGTAGGGACGAAGCCGCATGCGCCCGCGCGCGTCCGCCTCGCGCCGGATGAGGAGCGCGAGCTTCGCGTGCGTCTTCAGTCCGAACACGCCGTAGACGACCTGCGCACCCGCATGCTCGAGTCGCTCCGCCCAGTTGATGTTCGCCTCCTCGTCGAAGCGCGCCATCAGCTCGACGACGACGGTGACTTCCTTGCCGCGCCGCGCTGCTTCGATCAGCGCTTCCATCAGCACCGAGTTGACGCCCGTCCGATACACCGTCTGCTTGATGGCGACCACATCCGGATCGTCGGCCGCCTTGCGGATGAACTCGACGACCGGCTCGAACGACTGATAGGGATGGTGGAGCAGGATGTCGTGCTGGCGGATCGCCGCCAGGATGTCCGGCTGCTCGCGCAGGCGATCCGGAAGCCCGGGAATGAACGGCGGGTACTTGAGCGCGTCGATGTCGACCTGATCGGCGAGCGACGAGAGGCGCGCGATGTTGACCGGACCGTCACAGCGGTAGAGATCGGCGCTCGTGAGGTCGAACTGCTGCAGCAGGAACTGCGCAAGCGGCTCGGGACAGCCGGCGGCGACCTCGAGGCGAACCGCCGAGCCGAACTGCCGCTGCGGCAGCTCGCCCTGCAGGGCCTGGCGCAGGTTCTTCACCTCCTCCTCGTCGATCCACAGGTCGGCATCGCGGGTGACGCGAAACTGCGCATAGTCGACGACGTCGCGGCCGGGGAAGAGCTCGTGCAGGTGGGCGTGGATTACCGACGACAGCATCACGAACGCGTTGTCGCCGCCGGCGACCTCGATCGGCATCCGGATGATGCGCGGCAGCACCCGCGGCGCCTTGACGATCGCGATCGCCGTGTCGCGGCCGAAGGCGTCGGTGCCGGAGAGCTGGATCACGAAATTGAGGCTCTTGTTGACGACCTGCGGGAAGGGGTGCGCCGGGTCGAGGCCGATCGGCGTCAGGAGCGGCCGCACCTCGCGCTCGAAGTACTGCGCTGCCCAGACTCTCTCGGCCTTCGTGAATTCCGTGCGCCGCACGAGGCGGACACCGGCGCGCTCGAGCGCCGGCAGCACGTCGCGATTGAGCAGCGAATACTGGGCGTCGATCAGCGCCCGGGCTTCGATGCCGACCTGGGTCAGCAGCGCGCGGCCCTCCTGCAGCGTCATCCCGAGCGGCGCAATCTTGGCGCGGAGCTGCTCCTTGATGCCGGCGATCCGGATCTCGAAGAATTCGTCGAGATTGCTGCCCGCGATGCAGAGGAAGCGGAGCCGTTCGAGGAGCGGCGTAGTGGCGTCGGCCGCCAGCGCCAGCACGCGCCGGTTGAAGGCGAGGAGCGAAAGCTCGCGGTTGAGCGGAGGGGCGTCGGGTTCGGCGTATTGCATCGGCACGCCCGGCCCGGCTTCGGGCAGGACGTGGCCGGACGACGGGGACGGAAGCGGGGTATGCAGCGGATCCATGAGCGTGACAGGGGCAGATGACTGCCATGTTACGACACCGGCGGTACGGCGCCGGTTGCGGGCCGCTCAAGCGGCGTCCGGGACCGCCTCCGCGGCCTTCTCGACAGCGAGCCAGATGCAGCGGCCGCCGATCTCCTTGTCGAGGAGTGCCAGGTATTCGCGGTGCGCCGACGCCTCGTCGGCCGTGGGCTCGATCACGACGAGCGGTGCCGCCCGGGCCGCCGCGCCGATCGCCAGCACACCCGGGACGCCGCCCTCGGCGCGCGGCGCCGCGACCGCGAGCTCCATCGATAGCGTCTCCTGGCCGCGCGTCATCGCGAGCCAGACCTCGGCCAGCAGCTCCGCGTCGAGGAGCGCGCCGTGCAGGCTGCGGTGCGCGTTGTCGATGCCGAAGCGCTCGCACAGCGCATCGAGGCTGTTGCGCTTGCCGGGGAACATCTCGCGGGCAAGCGCCAGCGTGTCCGTCAGCTTCGCGTAGACCGACGCCGACGCCGCGTGTCCGGCGAACGCGAACTCCACGTCGAGGAATGCCACGTCGAACGGCGCGTTGTGGATGATCCACTCGGCGCCGCGCGCGAAATCGAGAAATTCCGCCGCGATGTCGCGGAATCGCGGCTTGCCCTTGAGGTCGTCCCACGTCTTGCCGTGCACCTCGCTCGCCCCGCTGTCGATCTCGCGCTCCGGGTCGACGTGGAACTGGATCGTGCGGCCGGTGGCGCGCCGGTTGACGACCTCGATCCCCGCGATTTCGATGATCCGGTGACCCTGCTTCGGGTCGAGGCCGGTGGTTTCGGTGTCGAGGACGATCTGGCGCATTGGAATCCGAAGAGCGCGGGAACCTATTTCAAGATCCCGGCGAACGGGCCGAGGACCCCATTGCCAAGTGGGCCCGCAGCGACCCCGAAATAGTACCTGAGGAACGGCGAGGCGCGAGGCCCATTTGCAGACGGGGTGCAAACTGAGTGCAAACCGAGTTGCCAACCGAGTACGACAGAGTCATCGGGCCGTGCAGCCTATTTTGGGATGGGTTCTAACGTCGGTAACGTTGAATGGTTGCCTGGATTTCGGCGATCGCGCGCTCGATCTCGTCGTCGGAAAGATCGCGCTGCGCGCCCTTGCGATCGGTCAAGGTCAGCGTGCGGTCGATCTGCGTCTGGAATTCGCCGAGGCCAAGCGTCTCGGTGATGGTGGTCGATGGCTCGTCGGTGAGCGTTTCCGGGCCCCAGCGCACGACGATCGCGGACAGGTTGTCGCCGTCGGGCCCGCCGCGCTTTTCCGCCTCGCGCATCATCTGCGGCGCGGACTTGAGGATCGGCGTCGACGTGAGCCAGGTCGACATCTCCTCCCTCGTCATCACGCTCCACATGCCGTCGGTGCACATGACGAGAACATCGCCGTTGCGAAGCGGCGTGCGCTTCCCGAGATCGATCACCGGATCGACGAGGCCGCCCAGGCAGCTGAAGATCTTGTTGCGGTCCGGGTGCTCGGCAACGTCCGCCGCGCCGATGATCCCCTGATCGACGAGATACTGGACCTTCGAATGATCCTTCGTCTGGCCGATGAGCCCGCCCTGGCGGTAGAGATAAAGGCGCGAATCGCCGACGTGCGCCCAGTAGGCGTGCCCCGCCTGGACGATGCAGGCCACGCACGTCGTGCGCGGCGTCTCGAGCATCGAGAACTGGTTCGCATAGGAGCCGAGCGCCGCATGGGCGCGGAGCATCGAGTCCTGCAGGAACTTGAGCGGATTCTTGAGGATCGGCTTGGCCTCCTGCTGGAAGCGCTCGATGAAAAGGCGCACGGCGATCTGCGCGGCGATCTCGCCGCCCGCGTGACCGCCCATGCCGTCGGCGACGACGAGCAGCAGCGTGTCGCGGCTGTAGGTGTACGCGATCCGGTCCTGGTTGACCTTGCGCGAACCCTTCCGCGATTCCTGGAAGATCGTGAATCGCATCGAAAAACCCTACCGGACGGCGTGCGTCAGGCGCCGATTTCGCTGAACAGCTTCCGCTTCAGGCTGCCGAAAAACGTGAGCTTGCGCTTCTTCGGCGGAATTTCGCGGATGGCCTTTTGCAGCGCGAACACCGACTGCGGGCGCTCGAGGGGATCGAGCCGCAGGCACCAGTCGATCACCTCCAGCACGTTGTCCGAATACTGGCCGGACCAGATCTTCTTCGCCGAGACGAGATGGTCCTCCTGGACGCGCGCGTCGGCAGCCTGCGGGGCGAACGCCGCGAGGCACGCGAACATGCTGGCGCCGACGCCGTAGGTGTCGGTCCACGGGCCCAGCCGATCGGGATCGCGATACTGCTCCGGCGCCGCGAAGCCGGGCGTGTACATCGGCGCGAGCTTCGGGCGGTTGGTCGTGAGCGTCTGCCGGGCGGCCCCGAAGTCGAGCAGCACCGGGCTGCCGTCGGTGCGCAAATAGATGTTCGCCGGCTTGATGTCGAGGTGCAGCAGCTTGTGCGTGTGCACTTCGCGAAGACCATTCAAGAGGTGCATGAAGACGTGGCGGACGAGCCGCTCCGACATCTGGTCCTGGCGCATCTGGATCTGCTGCTGCAGCGTGCGCCCCCGCTCGTAGCGCATCACCATGTACACGGTCTCGTTCGCGCGGAAGAAATTGAGCACGCGCACGACGTTCGGATGGTTGATCTTCGCGAGCGCCCGGCCCTCCTCGAAGAAGCACTTCATCCCGTAGCGAAACGACGTCAGGTTCTCGGCGGAGCTCGCGCGGACGATGTCGCCCTCGGTGCGCAGCACGAGCGAGGACGGCAGGTATTCCTTGATGGCGACCGGCGCGCCGGTCTCGTCGAAGGCGCGATAGACGATCGAAAAGCCGCCGCGGCTGATCTGCCGGTCGATCCGGTAGTTGAGGAGCTGGTAGCCCCCGGTGAGAGCCTGGTTGGTGACGGCCATGGGCGCGGATGGTAAGGGGAATCCGACAAAAACGCTCGCAATTCATGTGCCAGGGAAACCGTACCGGCTTGCGCCCTCGGGGGATAACGCATACATTCTGGGCATTCCCGAGCCTGAAGTATAGCCAGAAAACGTGCATAAAGCTGCGCAAAACAGTCCATGATCCTCAGCATGACCGGCTTCGCGGCAGTTGCCGCGGATCTGCCCGGCGTCTCCCTCACGGTCGACCTGCGCAGCGTCAACCATCGGTACCTCGATCTTTCGATCCGGCTGCCGGACGAGCTCCGCGGCCTGGAATCGGTGTTGCGCGACCGACTTGCGGCGGATTTGAAGCGCGGCAAGGTCGAATGCCGTATTTCGCTCAATCGGACCTCGCCCGGCGCCGCCTCGCTCGCGGTATCCGCCGAGCGGGTGCAGCACCTCGCGAAGGCCGCAGCGGACGTATTGCGGCATGCCCCCGGCGCCGCGCCGCTCTCGGTCGCCGAAATCCTGCGCTGGCCCGGCGTGATCGCCGAGCCGACGCTCGCGCCCGAGGCGCTCGCCTCGCTCGTGCAGGAGCTCCTCGGCAAGGCACTGTCCGAGCTCGCGGCGTCGCGAATGCGCGAAGGCGCCAAGCTCGCGGTCGCGCTGGAAGAGCGCTGCGCGGCGATCGAAGTGCAGGTCGCGCGCGTCGCGCCGCGGATCCCCGAGCTCCATAGAGCCTACATCGACAAGCTCGGCGGACGGCTCAAGGAGGCGGGGCTCGACGCGGACGACGACCGGCTGAAGCAGGAGCTCGCGCTCTTCGCCACCAAGATCGACGTGGCCGAGGAGGTGCAGCGGCTCGCGGCGCACGTGTCGGAAGTGCGGCGCGTCCTCGCCGCCGGCGGCAGCGCGGGCAAGCGCCTCGATTTCCTGATGCAGGAGCTGCATCGCGAGGCGAACACGCTGGGCTCGAAGTCGGTGGATGCCGCGCTGTCGCAGGCGTCGCTCGAGCTCAAGGTGCTGATCGAGCAGATGCGCGAGCAGGTGCAGAATGTCGAATGAGTGAGCGGGGCGAAGCCAAGGCCCGAAGGGCGCGTCCGCGAGCGATTGCGCGCGGCCGACGCCGCGGCGTGTCGCGCACGCGAAAAGCGCGGAGGCCGCATGAGCGACGCGAGCGGCGAGCCGGGGTCCCGGCCGAAGGCACGGGGGAGCGAGCGAACGCGCGTCGACGCAAGCGGCCGACGACTCGGTCTCACGATTCACGCGGGTGGTTCGGAGGCCGCCGCGGGCGGGGGCGACGCGAGGACCGCCGCCACCAGTGCAACGCGCGCACCCCCGGCCTCCGGCTGCCTCTTCGTGCTCGCCGCGCCGTCGGGAGGCGGCAAGACGAGCCTCGTCAACGCGCTGCTCGAGCGCGAGCCCGGCATACGCCTGTCGGTTTCCTACACGACGCGCCCGCCACGCCCCGGCGAAAAGGACGGCGTCCACTATCACTTCGTCGACGAGGCGAAGTTCATGCAACTCAAGGCCGGCGGCGAATTCCTCGAGCACGCGCACGTCCACGGCAACTGGTACGCGACCTCCGCCACGTGGCTCCGCGCGGAAATCGCGCACGGCCACGACGTCCTGCTCGAAATCGACTGGCAGGGGGCGGCACAGGTGCGCAGGCTGATACCCGATGCCGTGCTGATCTTCATCCTGCCGCCGTCGCTCGCTTCGCTGCGCGAGCGCCTCGAAAAACGCGGCCAGGACGCACCCGAAGTGATCGCGCGAAGGCTCGAGGCCGCTCGCGAAGAGATGCGCCACTACGGCGACTTTAATTATGTTATTATGAATCAGGACTTTGCGAGGGCCGTCGACGATCTGTCCGCGATCGTCCGGGCGGCTCGCCTGACAGCATCGCGGCAGGGCGTGCGCCACGCGGCCCTGATCCAGCGGCTGGTCGAACCCTGAACATCCACGAGGTTGCCATGGCCCGTATCACGATCGAGGACTGTCTCGACAAGATCCCCAACCGCTTCGAGCTCACGCTTGCGGCGACCAACCGCGCCCGCCAGATCAGCGCGGGCTCGGCGCCGCTCGTCGAGCCGGACCGCGACAAGCCCACCGTGATCGCGCTGCGCGAAGTCGCGGCCGGCAAGGTCGGCATCGAAATGCTGCTGAAGGCGCAGAGCTGACGGGAATCCGGTCCGAGTCGGCCAGCGGCGATGAAGGGCTGTCCATGTCGGAAATCGCGGAGTTCACCCGACACCTCGGCAATTACCTGCCGCCGCCTGATATCGCGCTCGTCGAGCGCGCTTTCGTATTTTCCGACTCGGCCCATCGCGGCCAGTTCCGCAAGTCCGGCGAGCCGTACATCACGCACCCGCTCGCGGTGGCGAGCATCCTCTCGCAGTGGCGCCTCGACGCGCAAGGCCTCGCCGCGGCGCTCCTCCACGATGTGATGGAGGACACCGCGATCACGAAGGCGGAGATCGAGACGTCGTTCGGCAAGCCGGTGGCCGACATGGTCGACGGCGTCTCGAAGCTCGACCAGATCGAGTTCACCTCGCGCGAGGACGCGCAGGCGGAGAGCTTTCGCAAGATGCTGCTGGCGATGGCGCAGGACATCCGCGTCATCCTGATCAAGCTCGCCGACCGGCTGCACAACATGCGCACGCTGGACGCGATGGCGCCGATCCATCGCAAGCGCGTCGCCCGCGAGACGCTCGACATCTACGCGCCGATCGCGAACCGGCTCGGCCTCAACGCGCTCTATCTCGAGCTGCAGGATCTCGCGTTCAAGCATCTCAATCCGCTGCGCTACCGCATCCTCGCCAACGCGATCAAGGCCGCACGCGGCAACCGGCGCGAGGTGATGAACCGGCTGCTCGACGTGATCCGCGAAGGCTACGTCAAGGCCGGCATCACCGCGGTCGTCACCGGCCGCGAGAAGACGATCTATTCGGTCTACAAGAAGATGCGCGAAAAGCGCTACACGTTCTCGCAGGTGTTCGACATCTACGGCGTGCGCGTGCTCGTGCCCGACAAGACCGTCTGCTACGCGGCGCTCGGCGTGCTGCACGGTCTCTACAAGCCGATTCCGGGCAAGTTCAAGGACTACATCGCGATCCCGAAAGCCAACGGCTACCAGTCGCTGCACACGACGCTGTTCGGTCCCTTCGGCACGCCGCTGGAAGCGCAGATCCGCACCAACGACATGCACCGGATCGCGGAAGCCGGCGTCGCGGCGCACTGGCTCTACAAGTCAGGCGGCGCGCTCGATCTCGCCGAGGCCCAGCGCGAGACGCACCGCTGGCTGCAGAGCCTGCTCGAGATCCAGTCCGAATCGCGCGACTCGAAGGAATTTCTCGAGAACATCAAAGGCGACCTCTTTCCCGAGGAGGTCTACGTGTTCACGCCCAAGGGCAAGATCATGGCGTTGCCGCGCGGCGCCACGGCCGTCGATTTCGCGTACGCGGTGCACACCGACATCGGCCATCACTGCGTCGCCGCGCGCATCAACTACGAGCTGTTGCCGCTGCGCACCGAGCTCAAGAACGGCGACCACGTGGAGATCCTCACCTCGCCGACCGCGCGGCCCAATCCGTCGTGGCTGTCCTTCGTCGGCACCGGCAAGGCACGCTCGCGCATTCGCCACTTTCTCAAGGGCCTGCAGCAGAAGGAATCGGCGGCGCTCGGCGAGCGCTTGCTGGCCCAGGCGCTGGCCACACTCAAGGTCTCGCCCGAGTCGATCAGCTGGGATCGGTGGGAGGCGCTGCAGAAGGAGTACGGCGCGAAGAGCCAGCTCGATCTCATGGCGGACATCGGGCTTGGGAAGCGTCTCTCGTTCGTCGTTGCGCAGGCGCTGACGCGCGCGCCGGGAAAGACGGGCGACGAGACCGTGGCCCAAGCGGCGGGGATCGGCCACAAGCCGGTGGCGCTGACGCTGCGCGGCGTCGAGGGGGTGGCCATCCAGTACGCGCGCTGCTGCCGGCCGATTCCGGGCGACGCGGTCGTCGGACAGTTCCGCAAGAGCCAGGGCTTGCTCGTGCACACCCGCGACTGCATCACGCTCCGGAAGCAGCGCCCCGACCCCGACCAGCTGATCGATGTCGAATGGGCGGCGGATGTCCAGGGCGAATTCGACGCGGGCGTGCGCCTGCTCGTGAGCGACCGCCGCGGCCTGCTCGCCGACATCGCGCTCGCGATCGCGGACGCCGGCGCGAACATCGACAACGTCTCGATGGAAAAGCCCGACGGTGCCGGGCTGATCGCGATGTTCTTCAGCGTGCAGGTGCGCGACCGGCGCCAGCTCGCCCATGTAATGCGCGCGATCAAGCGCGTGCCCGAAGTGCGGCGGATTCATCGCGCGCGGACCTGACGCGCCTTTGGTCAGCGCCGCGTGCGTCGAATCAACGTGCGGCCGTTTCACACATCACCGACCCGACGTCGGTCATCGCGCCCGCGAGCGGCGGCACGATGAGCTGCGCGGTGCAGGCGGGCTTCCCTTCCGCGCGCAATTGATAGGCGCCGGGCTCGAGACCTTCCATGTAGAACTCGCCGCGGCGCGCAGTGAAACCGGGGAACTCGCGCCCGTCACGCTGCAACCGGAAATCGCGGAACTCGAGCGGCACCCGGCCGTCTGCGCGCGCCTCGACCAGCACACCGACAATCGCGTGATTCTTCTTGACGTCGAAGGTGACGAGCGTTCCGCTGCGCGTCGGCGGCGAAATCACGCGTTCGGAAGACTCGAACACGTAATCGAACGGCAAATCGGCCGCACCGAAGCGGATGTAATTATCGTAATAGGAGGCGAGATTGGTGGCGACCACCTCGCCGCTCGCGTCGGTCTTGCCGGCATACCAGCCATTCGCGTAGACGGGGACCCCGGGCTGATCGGGAATTCGAACGAGCGCGAAGCTGTCGAGCACGGGACGCGCGGCAAATACCGATCCGCCGCTCGCGCCGATGCTTCCCGCGACGGAAACCTGGCTGAACGAAGGCCCCCCGTCCCCGATCGCCGTGCGCGAATAGTTGGCGCTGACCGAAATGTGCTCCGCATTCAGCTGTGCGAAGGCCTGACCATAGCCGGCGTCGGTCCCGTTTCCGCCGAGGTGTCCCGCGGTGAACGCGTAGCCCACGCCTTCTCCCTGGGGTGTAGTCCGATCCAGCGATACGGCTTGCAGCGTCGTGTTGCGCGTCCCTCCGACGGACGCCGCCAGCGACGTCTCCGAATCGAAGTAATAGCGGAACGAGAGCAGCCAGCCCGAGCTCGACGAGGGCTCGACGGTCCGAGTGTAGTTGAGGGACAGGAGGCCCTTTCCCGCCAGCATCGAGCGCGTGTACCCGACGTTCCAGACACGCGTGGTGGGGCCTTCGTAGCGATCCGTTGCCGTGTAGGCCGCCGTCAGGGTTCCCAGTGTCAGATCGAACACCGAAGCGGATCCATACTGGTCGCTGCGGGTCCGGAATCCGGAAACGAGATCGGTGAGCTGAGCGTAGTCACGCGAAAAGTAACGGATGCCCAGGTTGAGGCTGAGATTATTGCCCGTATACGCGTAGGCAGCCGATCCCGCGGCTCCCGTTTGTCCGTTGCCGCCGCCGACGGAAACGCCCGCCGCGATCAGCCCGAGGCGCGGAAACTGATAGGTGCCGAAGGGACCGAAGTTGTAGAGGTCGCGTGTGGCCTGCCCGCGCAGGCCGACGGTCAGCTCATTGGTGAACGCGTAACGGTGGAACGCCGCGGCTGCGAGGTCTCCGTAGTCGTCGCTCGTAATGCCGTATTGCCTGCGCAAGAAACCCACGTTGTAGCTGTACTCGTGGAGACCTTCGGCGAGGCCCGCGTTGGTGGCGAAGAAGAACGGCTGCTGCAATTGCTGCTCGCGCCCGAACGCATCGCGAACGACCACGCTGACATTCTGGGCGCCCGTGACGCCGTTGATGTTCGAGACGTCCAGCGGGCCCGGCTGCACTTCCCGTTGCGCGATCACGTTGCCGCCGACGCGAACGACAACCGTCGAGGGCAGTGCGACGTCGGTGCGAAACGACGCGGTCGGATACTGAATGAAGTAGGGGTCCATCGAGTAATACTTGGTCAGGCTGACACCGCCCAGGGGGACGGAGCCGGACAGGTCGAACGATGGCGTGAAGAAATCGCCGAGCGTCAGGCGGCGAAGATTCGGTCGATCGTCGTATTGTGCATTCGTCATCAGACGCGTGAAGCCATCGGCGGGCCCTCCATTGCCCCAAGGCTGGTTGGTCGTGTTGTAGAAGAGCCAGTTGCCGGACCTGGCGGCGAGTTCGGTAGTGAACTGATAGCGGCGCTCCGCGAACGCTTCGTCCCCCGACGCGTTGAAGGCGTAATTGAGGAAGATGCTGTTTTCGGCGGGGTAGATAACGTTCGGTTGGCGTCGCGGCGCGAGATCAAGTGTCGTGCCCGGAAACGCACGCGCCTCCACCTGAAGGTCCAGCGTTACCGTGTCAGGATCGAATTTCGCAGTGATCCCGGACAGCGACGAGACGTCCACGTAGGTCTCGCCCTTGAGCACAACCGAAGCGCCGCGCGGATACGCGAGCTTCCAGGCGGCGAAATCGGCCGCCGGTACCAGCAGGTGGCCCTTGCCATCGCGGACCAACGCGATGTCGCCCTTCATCGTCGAATTGACGATCACGCGCGAGATCAGGAACTCGAACGGTGGGGAAGCCGGTTCGCTCCGCACTGCGGCGTCGGGCAACGCGGCGATTATTTCTTCCGCCGCGCGGGCGACACCGACGAGGTTGGGCACCAGCGCGACGAGGATGGCGGCGAGACCGAGTAGCCGTCGCGGGTTACCTGCAGGAACCTGGATCGACATCGACTTTTCGCTTCAAGTCCAGGTTCTCCCCCACGACCACCGCTTCAATGATCGCGAGGCGGGCGCACGACTCCGGCGGCACGACGTACTTGAGCCGTTTCGTCGTGCCCGCAAGGAAGTATCGCTCGTCGAACGGATGCGAAAACAGACGCGTGCCGTCGCGCGTCGAGCCGATGAGTTCCACGCGGTCGGCCCGGAAATGCACACTCCCCGTGTTGGCGATCGTCCATGCGATCTCGCCGCCTTTCTGTTCGAGTGTTTCGATGGAGCCGCTCTGCTCGACTTTCGCGGGGGCCACGAAAATGGCAACGCCGACCCGCAGCAGCACTTGCAGCGAAGCACCCGGACCCGAGGGTACGGGCGGCGTCGCCGACGGCAATTCCTCCACGAAGAGCCGGTAAGTCTCCTCGCGCGTCACAGGCGCGGCCTTGACTCCGACACGCACGACGCGGGACGCTCCTGGCGGAATCTCCATCGAGCGAGGAAAGAACATCAACGAGTCATCGGGCTCGTATTGATCCTTGCCGTCACCATCCTGGCGCCAGCTCATCGCCTGCAGCTGCATGCGCAACGGTTCCGTGCCTTCGTTGCGCACGACGAATTCACCAGACTTGCGGCTGCGATCGAGCGCGACTCGCAACGGATTGATCACGAATTCCGATGCGTCCGCGGTCTGCGCCCACGCACAGAGCAGCGCCAACACCAATCCAAAGAGATGTCCGGAAATCCGCATTTCAGGGCAGGACCGTAGCGGTCAGGATGTCCGAATAGGAGCCCACGAAGGCGTCGACATAATCCGTCCCCAGGACGTCGGCGGTGAGGCGCCAGTTCTGGTTGACGCCCGTGTTGTTGATGAACGCCACTGAAACGCTGTACGGAATGTAGCTGTTCTGCACCGCGTGCTTCATCCGGAAGGGGGCGCTCCCGTTGGCGCCCGAGAACACCCAGGTCGGAGTGAATCCGGACGGCGTGCATTTCACCCTGAGAATCGTAAAGGCCGACTGGGGCGTCGCAATCGACGGGTCGAAAGCGGGAAACGAGATGCCCCCTGCCCCGTTGAACCCGCAAGTCTGACCTTGCGCCGCACCGGCGATGCACATCAGCTGCACGATCGCAAACACGAGAGCCGAACCCGGCAACCGCGCGGCGCCTTTCGGTCGCGCGTCGCCGTGGGTCGCTTCAGATTGCGGGAAATGGTGCATTGCTTCGTGCGCGGGTGCCGGCGACGGCATTCTGCGCGCGCGAAGCGACTGCCGCCGACGCGTGCAGAGCGGGCCGCGTCGACGCAACCACGCTGCACCGACACGGCGCGGCGTGGCTTACGGTGTCACCGAGACGCTGATGACTCCCGAATACGTGCCTGCCTGCGCGTTCTGAAAGCCAGCCTGGAGGATCGTGCCGGTGACGGTGAGTGTCTTGTCGGTCGTAAATCCGGCGCCGGCCCCCGTATTCGACGAGGTCATCGTCGTTGACATCGTCGTGGAGCCACAAGTGCCGGACGTCGTACACGTAATCGTCGCGGGCGTCGGAACCGTAAAGGCCGGGGCCGTGCCGCTCGTGCAGCGATACAGCACATTCGCGCTCCCCGTCGCGGTGGTCGCGATGCTCGGGTCGATATTCGCGCCAGAATTCGCGACCGTGACCAGCGGCGTCTGTCCGGAGTTGAACTTGCAAACTCCGTTGACGGTCGCCTGGACCGTGACGTTGACGCTATCGGCACCGCTCGCCGCACCCGCTACCAGGACACCCGCAGCTGCGGCCATCTGCGAGCGCAATCTTCATTTTCGCAACTCTCATTCCCGTCTCCAGAATTGAAATGAATCCGTTAGCCGGGAATACTCCTTCCGCGGCGCAATCTATCCACATCAACCTAAGCAACGGGCGTGCCAAATCGCGAACGCAGCGCGGTCCGCGTTTGGACTTGCGAAGCTTTTATTTCCCTAATCAGTGACTTAGAGCGTCCGCGCCGCAAGAATAGACCGGGCGACGAGCCGCGCGGGGAGCACGCAAGGCCGCTGCGGAGCATGACCCCGGGGGTCGAATTGCGACTCGCCCAGCATCATCTCGGCGCGGCCCGCGCGCCGCGCAGGGCGTCACTGTCGGTTAGTCGCCGATCGCGAATGCTGCGTCAGGCAGGTCGGGAGGCGCACGGTCAGGCGGACTGCTTCGCGAATACCTGCTGGAGCTCGCCCGCCTCGTACATCTCGCGGAGGATGTCGCAGCCGCCGACGAATTCACCGTCGACGTAGAGCTGCGGGATCGTCGGCCAGCTCGCGTAATCCTTGATGCCCTGGCGGATCTCCGGATTCTCGAGCACGTTGACGGCGACGTAGTCGGTGACGCCGCTCCTCTTCAGGATCTCGACGACGGTCGCCGAGAAGCCGCACTGCGGGAACTGCGGCGTGCCCTTCATGTACAGCACGACGCGGTTCGACTTGACCTGGTCGCGGATGGTGTCCTGGATGCTCATGGGGTTACTCCGTGGATCGCGGCTCGATCGGCATTGTACCGAATTGGCATCGCGGCCGTGGAATTCAACTCATTCCTTGACCGCTCCCGTCAGCCCGGACACGTAGTACTCGACGAAGAACGAGTAGAGCATCGCGACCGGCAAGCGACCCGAGCAGCGCGCCCGCCATCAGCGAGCCCCAGTGGTAGACGTCGCCCTCGACCAGCTCGGTCACCACGGCCACGGGCACCGTCTTCACCTCGGACGACGAGATGAAGGTCAGCGCGTAGATGAATTCGTTCCACGACAGCGTGAACGCGAAGATGCCGGCCGAGATGAGACCGGGTACCGCAAGCGGCAGGATGATCTTCACGAGGATCTGCAGCCGGCTCGCGCCGTCGATCAGCGCGCATTCCTCGAGCTCCAGCGGGATCGACTTGAAATAGCCCATCAGCAGCCACGTGCAGAACGGAATGAGGAACGTCGGATACGTGAGGATCAGCGCCAGACGCGTGTCGAAGAGCTGCAGCTTGTAGACGATCGCGGCCAGCGGAATGAACAGGATCGACGGCGGCACGAGATAGGCCAGGAAGATGCTCATCCCGACGTAGCGCGAGCCGCGGAAGCGTAGCCGCTCGATCGCGTAGGCGGCGAGCACGCTCGCGAAGATGCGAAATCGCGGTCGCAACCACGGTGACGAGGATCGTGTTCCACAGCCAGTCCGGATAGGCCGTGTCGAACAGCAGCTTCTTCACGTGCGCGAGTGTGGGATTCTTGACCCAGAACGGGTTTCCCTCCCGCGAAAGCAGTTCTTCGTCCGGCTTGAACGCCGTGATAGCCATCCAGTAGAACGGGAACAGCAGCACGACCAGGAATGCACCGAGCGGCGATGTAGACGGTGACGACGCGACGCGGCAGCGAGACGAGATAGTTCATCCCTGCGAGTCGACGATGTCGCGCGCTGCAGACGCTGCGTCTGTCACGCGTCGGCCCCCCCTTGCTGCCATGCGCGGCGCTGCAGGCCAAAGTAGCAGACCATGATCGCCGCCAGCAGGAACGGGACCATCGCCGTCGCGATCGCCGCGCCTTCGCCTAGGCTGCCGCCGGGAATCGCCCGCTGGAACGACAGCGTCGCCATCAGGTGCGTCGCGTTGAGCGGCCCGCCCCGCGTGAGCACGTAGATCAGCTGGAAGTCGGTGAACGTGAACAGCACCGAGAACGTCATCACGACCGCGATGATCGGCGTCAGCAGCGGCAGCGTCACGAAGCGGAACTGCTGCCAGTCGGACGCGCCGTCGAGGCTCGCCGCCTCGTAGTACGACGGCGAGATCGTCTGCAGGCCGGCGAGCAGTGTGATCGCGACGAACGGAACGCCGCGCCAGATGTTGGCGGCGATCGTCGAAAACCGGGCCATGCCACGGGTCGCCCAGGAAGTCGATGTACTCGATGGATGAGGCCGAGGCGTCATCAGCGTCCAGCTGATGATCGAGAATTGCGAATCGTAGATCCACCAGAACGCGATCGCCGACAGCGCTGTGGGCACGATGAACGGCAGCAGCACGACGGCGCGAAAGAAGCGCCTTGAACGGCAGCTGCTTGTTGAGCAGCAGCGCGAGCCACAGGCCGAGCCCGAACTTAATGACGCTCGCGACAGTCGTGTAGAAGATCGTGTTGAAGAGCGCGAGTCGCGTGACGTCGTCGCCCCAGAGGAACTCGTAATTCTCGAGGCCGATCCATGCGCCGCCGCGCCCGATCTTCGCGTCCGTGAACCCGAGCCAGGTGCCGAGGCCCGAGCGGGTAGGTTAGGAACAGCAGCAGCAGCGCCGCCTGCGGGCAGCATGAAGATGAGGCCCGAGCGATCGTACGGTTGTCGAGCGCTCGCGAGAGCTGCGGATTGCCGAGTAGCCAACTTTGTCTATTGGTTCAACAATCCGAAGGCCATGGTTTCGTTCAGAACGGTGGCGAAAAAGAGCTGCCAGCGCGCGGATCGAGCGTCGCAACCGGGGCGACGCTCATCCGCGTGCACGAATTGAGCGTCGCCGCGGGCGACGCTCGCAATTCGTGCAACGTATGGCGCCGGCGAAGCCGACGTCATACCTTGTAGTAGCGCTCCGCCCGCTTCTGCGCCCGTTCGGCCGCTTCCTTTGGCGTCTTGCTGCCCGATGCGGCTTCCGCCACCATGTTGACGATGATGAAGTCGGCAAGCGCGCCCGCCGACGCGTAGCCCATCTGGCCCGCGTAACCGGACGGGACCATGTTCACCATCGAATTGCGATACGGCGTGTGCTTCGGGTCTGACGTCCAGATCGGGTTCTTCTCGTAGTACCTCAGTGCCGGCGTCACGTAGCCGATCGACGCCTGCACCCACGGGTCCAGCTGCTCGGGCTCCATCATGAAGCGGATGAATTCCTTCGCCGCTTTCGGGTACTTCGTGTACTTGAAGATCATCTGGTTGAAGAACAGCTGAAACTCGGTCGGGTGACCGACGGGGCCGATCGGCATGTTGGCGTGGTTGATGTCCGCCGCCATTTCCTTGACTTTCGGGTCGGTCGAGTTCTTCGCCGCGTAATAGATCGAGATGCCGTTGTTGGTGCAGAAGAGCTGCCCGTCGAGAAACGCCTTGTTGTTGTTCGGGTCGAGCCACGACAGCGTTCCCGGCACGAACGTGCCGTAGAGCTCCTTCGCGTACTCGAGGGCCTTCAGCGTCTCGGGGCTGTCGATCACGACCTGGCTCTTCTCGTTGACGAGCTTGCCGCCGAAAGCCCAGACCAACCATTGGCACCAGGTATTGCCATCGCCAGTCGCATTCCCCAGTGCCATTCCGGCGGGCGTGCCCTTTTCCTTCAGCGCCTTGCACAGCTTGAGGAAGCCGTCGGTGTCTTTGGGGAAACTGTCGAATCCCGCGGCTTTGACTGCGCTTTCTCGGTAAACCATGCAAACGCCGGCGACACCGAGCGGAACGCCGATCCACTTCTTGCCGTCGGGTTTGAGATAGGGGCTGCAGACCGGGTACCAGCCGCCCAGCTTGGTGCCGAGATAATTGCAGACGTCAGTGACGTCGACCAACTTCTCCGGATAGAGATTCGCATCGTCGTTGGTGCCCAGGATGATGTCCGGGCCTGCGCCGGTATTGGCCGCCACCGCCGCCTTCGGACGCACGTCTTCCCAGCCTTCGCTGTCGACGCGCACCTCGATGCCGTATTTGTCCTGGAATGCCTTGACGTTGACCATGTAGCGGTCGATGTCGCCTTGCACGAAGCGGCTCCAGCGCAGGACGCGCAGCTTCGCGCCCTTCTCGGGCGCATTGCTCCACTGGGCATTCGCGTCCTTCACCCAGATAAACGGGCCGACCGCGGCGCCGGCCGCGACGGCCGCCGTCGATTGCAGGAATTTGCGACGCTTGATTTCACTCATTGCTGCCTCCTCCAGTTATGGGCGTGTTGATTGTTATGCCCGAAACATCATGCGACGAGCCGTTGTCCGCTCGCCTTGTCGAAAACATGCGCCCGCGCGAGATCGGGCGCGAGATTGATCCGGTCGCCCGGGCGGCAGTCGGTGCGGTCCTTGATCGTCGCTGTCACGTCCCGGCCGTCGAACCGGCAGTACAGCTGCGTGTCGGCGCCCGTCGGCTCGACGACGACAACCTCGACCGGCAGCCCAGTCGCGGCGAGCGCGCAATGCTCGGGACGCACGCCGTAGAGCACTTCGCGGCCCGCTTCGACGCGGGCGCCGCGCGGCAGCGGCAGCTCGACCGACTCGCCGAACGCGACGCTACCGGCGTTCCCGACCACGCCGGGGATCATGTTCATCGCCGGCGAGCCGATGAAGCCGGCGACGAAGGTATTGGCGGGCCGGTCATAGAGAGTCAGCGGATCTCCCGTCTGCTCGACCACTCCGTCCTTCATCACGACGATCTTGTCGGCCATCGTCATCGCCTCGATTTGGTCGTGCGTCACGTAGATCGACGTCGTCTTCAGCCGCTGGTGGAGCTCCTTGATCTCGGTGCGCATCTGGACGCGCAGCTTGGCGTCGAGATTCGACAGCGGCTCGTCGAACAGGAACACTTGCGGGTCGCGGACGATCGCGCGGCCCATCGCGACGCGCTGCCGCTGGCCGCCGGAAAGCTGTCGCGGGTAGCGATCGAGATAGGCGGTCAGCCCGAGGATGTCGGCGGCCTTCTTCACGCGCGCTTCGACCTCGGCCTTCGGCTGCTTAGCCAGCATCAGGGCGAACGACATGTTGTCGCGCACCGTCATGTGCGGATAGAGCGCATAGTTCTGGAAGACCATCGCGATGTCGCGCTCCTTCGGCGGCACGCGATTGACCACCGTGTCGCCGATCGCGATCTCGCCTTCCGAAATCTCCTCCAGCCCGGCAATCATCCGCAGCAGCGTGGACTTGCCGCATCCCGACGGGCCCACGAGCACGCAGAACTCGCCGTCGGCAATCGCGATGTCCACGCCGCGGATCACATGGGTGGACCCGAAGTGCTTCTGCACGGAGCGGATGGTGACGCGGGCCATGTTCCTCGATTCCGGCTATGCCTTGCGGGTGCCGGCGACGACGACATAGTCGGGCCGGCCGGTCTGGAGCCAGGAGACTATATTCTGCGCCGCCTTGCGCCGCAGTTCACGCTCGGCCTCGATCGAAAAGAACGCCGCGTGCGGCGTCAGGATCACCCGCGGGTGACCGAGGAGCTTCGATCCCGGCGGAACCGGCTCGACCGGCAGCACGTCGAGGCCGAGGCCGGCCAGCGTGCCGCGCTCCAGCGCCGCCAGCGCCGCATCGACGTCGACGACGGCGCCCCGCGCCGTGTTGACGAGATAGCCGCCGGGTTTCATGACGCCCAGCACCGCGGCGTCGACCATGCCGCGCGTCGAGTCGTTGAGCGGGACGTGCAGTGAGACGACGTCGCTCTGCGCGAAGACATCGGTGAGGCTCGCACGCTCGACGAACGCCGGGAAGTCGCCATCGATGATGTAGGGATCGCAGGCGATCACGCGCCGGAACACATTGCGCGAGATATGCGCCATCCGCTTGCCGATGCGGCCGAGGCCGACGATGCCGAGCGTCATGTCGCTCGCGCGGTGGAATTTCCCGGACGACAGGTAGTGCCAGTTCCCGGCGTGGATGTCGCGGTGGTACGCCACGATATTGCGCATCAGTGCAAGCGCGAGGGCGAGCGCATGCGTCGCCACCTCGCCCACGCCGTAGTCCGGCGAATTGGCCACCCACACGCCGTGGCGCGCGCAGGCGTCCGTGTCGATCGTGTCGAAGCCCGCGCCGATGCGGCTTACGATGCCGAGCTTCGGCAACGACGCGACGACGCGCTCGGTGATCGGCGCGTACTGGAGCAGCATGCCGGCGCAATCGCCCGCGGCGGCGATCACCTCGTCCTCGGTCTTGCATTGTGCCGTCGCAAGTTCTACACCCGCGCTCTTGAACACGGTGTGCTCGATATCGAGATCGGGGAATTCGTTGTCGGAGAACAGGACGCGAGGCATGGCGGAGCGACTTCGGCGGGACGGATGGGGAAGCGCGAGAACGGTACGTGCGGCGGCGAAATTGGTCAAGCGGCCTGACCGCCTTGGGGGCGAAACGGCGCATCGCCGCTATAATCGGCCCCGCCCACGCTGCAACCGTTCCGCGTCGGCCGGTTCCGGAGTCCCCAATGACAACGCCGTTGCAGACGACAATCGCCGGCAGCCTGCCCAAGCCGCGCTGGCTCGCGAAGCCGGGCGAGCTGTGGGCGCCCTGGCTGCTCGAGGGCGATGCGCTCGCCGAGGGCAAGCGCGACGCGGTGCGCCTTGCGTTGCGCGATCAGGAGGACGCCGGCATCGACATCGTCAGCGACGGCGAGCAGACCCGCCGCCATTTCGTCACCACCTTCATCGAGGCGCTCGACGGCGTCGATTTCCAGCACAAGCGCACCGTGCGGATCAGGAACCGCTATGACGCCGACGTTCCCGTCGTGACGGGCCCTGTCGCGCGGCGGCACCCGGTGTTCGTCGACGATGCCGCCTTCCTGCGCTCGGCAACGACCGCCAAGGTGAAATTCACGCTGCCCGGCCCGATGACGATGGTCGACACGCTGTTCGACGCGCACTACCGCAGCCGCGAAAAGCTCGCATGGGCGTTCGCCGAAATCCTCAACGACGAGGCGCGCGCGATCGAGGCGGCCGGCGTCGACGTGATCCAGTTCGACGAGCCCGCGTTCAACGTCTATTTCGACGAGGTGCGCGATTGGGGCATCGCCACTCTCGAGCGCGCGGCGGCCGGTCTCGGCTGCGATACCGCGGTCCATATCTGCTACGGGTACGGGATCAAGGCGAACACGGACTGGAAGAAGACGCTCGGCGCCGAATGGCGGCAGTACGAGCAGACGTTTCCGCTGCTCGCGCGATCGGCGATCCGTCAGGTCTCGCTCGAGTGCGCGAACTCGCACGTGCCGATCGAGCTCCTCGGACTGCTCGAAGGCAAGGACGTGCTGGTCGGCGCGATCGACGTCGCCACCGACCGGGTGGAGACGCCGGAGGATGTCGCGGCGACGATTCGCGCCGCCATGGAGTACGTCCCGGCGAACCGCCTCTATCCCTGCACCAATTGCGGGATGGTGCCGCTGGCACGCGAAACCGCGCGGGCGAAGCTCGCCGCGCTGGGGGCGGGAGCCGCCCTCGTTCGCGCGGAGCTCGCAGGCGCCGGCTGAAGAACCCGGGGTATCCGCGGGACGAGGTGACCGACGCCCCGCCGAGCCTGCCGGCCAAGCCTTCCCGGGGGGACTGGCGCTTCTCGTGAATCCCATGTATCCTCCCGCCCGTGTTTTAGTTTCAAGGCAGCAGATACGCTCACGCGACCGCGTTGCAGCCGTTGCCGTTTTTCCTTGAGATCGAAACATGGGCCGGGACACCGTCCCGATATCTTTTCTTTTTCTTGAGGAATTACAGAAATGGCAACCGGTACAGTCAAGTGGTTCAACGACGCCAAGGGTTTCGGCTTCATTACTCCGGATGGCGGCGGCGAAGATCTGTTCGCGCATTTCTCGGCAATCAACATGCCGGGATTCAAGACCCTGAAGGAAGGCCAGAAGGTCAGCTTCGAAGTGACCCAGGGCCCGAAGGGCAAGCAGGCGAGCAATATCCAGTCGGCGTAACTCCTCTCGCGGGAGTTCCGACAAGAAAGGCCGGGCAACATGCCCGGCCTTTTTCTTTGTCTGCCGCGTGTCGACGGCGGCGGAAATCCCGGGGCCGGCTATTGGCAGGCGACGCCGGGCATCGTGAAGATCTGCCGCGTGATCGGCTTCGTCTGCGTGACCGCGGTGGACATGCCCGCCAGCTGGACCGAGTAGGCGAAGGTACCGTTGTTGCCGTTGGCGAAGCTGAAGGTCGCCGCGCCGACGGGCGTCGCCTGCACGCCAGGTCCCGCAGGACCCACGGTGCGATAGAGATCACCTGCGTACGTGCCCGTCTCCGTCTTCACCGCGGTCGTCACCAGCCACATCGGCGTGCCGTCCGCACCGTAGGTATACCAGGCGGCGAAAATCGTGTCGCCCTGGTGCGCAAGATTGATCCCCCAACCGGACTCGTTGGGATTCCACCAGAGATCCGTGTAGTTCGTCAGCGTCGTGAGGTCGGTGACCTGGCCGAAGGTGCACGTCGGCAGAGGGCCGAACTGCTGTCTTGCGAGCGTGCGCGTCGAGCCCGCCTCGGAGAAATCGACCGTGACGTGATCGGTGTCGGCGAGCGAGATCGTCCCCAGTCCGAGCAGGGTCGGCGTGACGCTGGTCGCATTGAACGTCGATGACTGGAAGGACGGACCGATCGTCGAGTAGACGTCGCCGGTGTAGGTTCCTTCGGCGCGCTTCATGGCGATCAGCGTGCGCCAGCGGGCCACGCCCGCTTGGATCGTACCCGTAGTCGATCGCGAATATCGTGTTGCCCTGGTGCGACACCCAGGTGCCGCGCCCACTTTCGTCGGCGCGCCACCACAGGCCCGTGAGGTTCGGCGTGACGCACGTAAGCGTGTAATCCGTGCCTTGCGGGACGAGCGAAAATTGGACGCAGCCCGGCGTGACGCTGCTGTGGAGCGCGATGGTCGTGCCGTCGCCGCACGTGATCGTGCGTCCCGCGATCGACATCGTTGCGCAGCCGGGGCCGAAATCACGAGTGAAGACGTCGGCGCGCGACGGTGCCGCGAATCCGGTCGACAAGATTGCCGTTGCGAAGGCGAACGCGCGCACGGCTGGCGCGACAATTGGACAAGACCTCAAAATTTCCCTTCAGCGCCGGCGGGCGAAGCCCGATCAGCATTCATCGCCGGCGGCGCTGCCGCCGGGGTGGCCCGCGCTCCATCGGCGCGTGCTCTTGGAATTCCGACCCTGATTGACCGGTTCCAGTCGCAGGAGTTCCCTCATGCAACCGGCATATTCCAGGCGAATATTCGCGCTAAATTTCCTGCCTTGTCAATGGGTTGATAACCGCCTCAGCGTCGCGGGATCCCTCGCGGCAGAGCGCATGTGCCGGGCCCCGAATAGACCGATCGCGGCGAGCAGCAACGCAAGCGCCCACGGCGCGTTCACCGGGATCTGGGTGGCCGTCGTCGCGCCGACGGTCGTCGTCACCGAGCTCGACGAATTGCTCGGCGTCGGGTCGGACGTGCCGATCGGCGGCGAGATCGTGCCGATGTTGGTGAAGGACCCGGCGGCGGTCCCCGAGACATTGCCGGTGATGGTGATGACCACGCTGCCGCCGACCGGCAGCAGTGGCACGACGCCGCTCACCGTGTTGCCGACCACGCTCACGGCGCCGCACGTGGCGCCGCCAGCGGCGCTGCCGCAGACGGCTGCAACGCCGCCGATGATGGCGGGCACGTTGTCGTTGAACGTCGCGCCATTCGCCGCGCTCGGTCCCGTGTTGGTCAGCGTCAGCGTGTAGGTGATCGCGCCGCCGGCGATCAGCGTCGCCGGTCCCGTCTTGACGATGCCGACATCGGCGACCGCCGCACGCGTGTCGCTGTCGGACGCGCTGACCGGACCCGGCGCCGCCGGATCGGACGCGGTCACCGTATTGACCAGCGGATCGGTCGCGAGGCTCGCCGCGAAGCTGACGGGGACCGTGAAGGTCAGCGCGTTGCCGGCGCCGGCGGCTAGCGTCGCGCCGGTGGTGCCGAAGCTCGTCCCGCCGGTTGCGCCCGTCACCGTGCCGCAGGTCGCGGCACCGGTCGCCACGCAGGTTGCGTTGGCATTGAGCGTCA
>CAWESK010000005.1:0-367798 GCA_963811685.1 uncultured beta proteobacterium
CCTACAGACCGGTGACTTTGCGTCCCCGGCTTTCGCCGGGTTTGCCTTTTACAGATTAGTGGGTATTATTTACGATTTCGTCATTATGCCATTGGAATGACGGCGCTTGTCGATACCCCATGAGATCGGAGACCTTGATCGACATCAATGATTGGGGCTGAGGTCCGATCCCCCTGCCGTCGTCCAGGGAATTTTTGGCATCTGCGGCGCGCGTTGCAATCTCGCCCGCATTGGAACCGATCTCGCCCCGGCGGTGCAGTGTCGAGCGCCCCATTTTGGGGACTCGTGTGTTGCACAAGTTGATCGCTTGCCTGCAATCAACCGTTCGTCGGCTTTGAGACGACGCTCGTGAATATTCAGTGGCTAAAAGTTCGCCTGCGCGCTTCAATTCGGCATGGGCCTTTGTCGCACGATTTTCGAGTAGTGGCTCGCACGACGTTTGTCGCCTGTAGTCCCAGTCTTACATCAGATGGCGGATGTTTCCTACATATGGAAGATCGACGGTGACGCAATCGTAGCGGTTCGAACCGGGTCTTTCACGATAACGTCATCGTCGAACGGTACGTTCGCGAACGAGGTGGTGATCGCCGACCACCCTGTGCTGTGCGCCAACGATCGAATGCGGACGAAGGGATGCTGAACATTCTGCGGAAAAACATTCCGGGCATCACGCTCCTGCAGTTGATGTCGGACGCTTCGTGTGCAGCGGTCGCGGTTCTGGTGGCGCTGCGTTTTCGCGGCTACTTGACGATCCCCATGTGGACGGAGCTCGCGCCGGCGTGCATCTTCGCCGTCACGACGGTTTGCCTCAACGGCGCTTTCGGCCTCTATCGCCGCGACAACAAGCTTTCCTTTCGCGAGCAGATGGCGCGCATCTTCTTCGCCGCGGCGGTGGGGGCGCCTCCCGCCTACCTGATTGCCGATCTTCTATCCGGACCCGGATTCTGGGACACGCTGGGCGTTGCGATCGGGATCGCCTTCGTCGCGCTGCTTTTCGTCCGTCAGGTCGTCGTGCCGCGGCTCGCAAAGACGTTCCTCCCGCATCGGATCCTGATACTGGGAACGGGCGCGGATGCGCGAGTCGTCGAGGCCTCGCTTGCGTCGCTCGATTCGCCCGGAGTGACGATCGCCGGCTTTTTCCAGCTCGAGAAGTCGCCGGAGATGGCGGTTTCGCCCCACCGCATCGTGTCGAGGAGCGGTTCACTCGCGCAGACGGTCGCTCAGCTCCGAATCCGCGAAATCATCGTCGCCGTCCGCGAACAGCGCGATGGCGTCCTGCCCCTGGAACCGCTGCTCGAATGCCGGCTGAATGGCGTTCAGGTCACCGAGATCACGCGCTTCTTCGAACAGGTTCACGGGCGCGTTTCGGTGGCATCGCTCAAGCCCAGCTGGCTGATCTACGGGAATGGCTTTCGCCAGGGCTGGGGGCGCAGTCTCGTCAAACGTACCTTCGACATCGTCATCGCGTCGGTGCTGCTGGCTCTCGCGCTTCCCTTGATGGTCATCGTGGCGCTGCTTCATTGCGCTGGAAACCGGCACGCCGGTGCTGTATCGGCAGGAACGCGTCGGCCTTCGGGGCAAGCCTTTCACGATGCTCAAGTTTCGCAGCATGACAACGGGGGCCGAGCAGAGCGGGCGGGCGGAATGGGCAGCGGTGAACGACACCCGGGTGACGCGCGTCGGACGCGTCCTGCGTCTCGCGCGCCTCGACGAGCTGCCGCAGCTCATCAACGTCCTCAAGGGTGAGATGAGCCTCGTCGGACCCCGGCCCGAACGACCCGTGTTCGTGTCGATGCTTGCCGAGCAAATACCGTTCTACGGCGTCCGCCACAGCGTCAAGCCGGGTCTCACCGGCTGGGCACAGGTAAGATACAGCTACGGCGCCAACATCGAGCAATCGGTGAAGAAGCTCGAATACGATTTGTACTACGTCAAGAACCACACGGTCTTTCTCGACCTCCGCATCCTGCTCGAGACCGTGCGGGTCGTCCTCCTCGGGGAGGGCGCACGCTGACGGCGTGGTGATCCACGCCCGGTGGCGGCGGTCAGCTGCAACCGATTCACGAGCCCGCTCCATCCCGCATGGAGTCGGGACCGTTTGCCGCTCTGTCCCCCGAGAGTGCCGAGGCCATTGGCCCACGGCGCGACTCGGGTTAGATTCGTATTTTTCCCGCACATGACCCTTACGTCGTGACCGAGAGCGCCTTCGCCACCGCCGCCGTCTGGAGTTACGGGCTCGCGGCTGTGGCCTACATTGCCTTCGCCTTGCGGCTCGCGCTCGGCTGGCGTCCCAGCACGCGGGCGATGCTGCTGATGGCGGCCACGCTCGCCACCGCGCTGTGGGCCGTCAGCGGCGCTGCCGTCGCCCGGTGGCCGTCCTCCGTAGCGTGGCCCGCTGCAATCGCGTTCGATGCTGCCCGCTACGGGATCTGGTTCGCGTTTCTCGCCACGCTGCTGAAGGGCCCGCGCGGCACCCCCGCGGAGGTCACGGATGGGCGAGCGCTTCCGCGGTGGGTGGTCGCGCTCGTCGCAGCCGGCCTCGTCGCTTCTCTCTTTTTCAATGGCGGCGAGCCGTTCTCACCGGCCCTCGACGTCGAAAGGCGGACCGCGACATTCGGCGTCCGGCTGGCGCTCGGCGTCGCCGGATTGACGCTCGTCGAGCAGGTGATACGCCGCGCACATCCACAGGCGCGGTGGGCGATCAAGCCGCTGTGCCTCGGTCTCGCGGGCGTATTCGGCTTCGACCTTTTCTTCTTCGCCGACGCCATGCTGTTTGGTGTTCTCGACCAGGACATCTGGGTCGCGCGAGCGATCGCCAATGCATCGGTCATCCCGTTCCTCGCCGTAGCGACCGCGCGGAACACCGGGTGGACGATCGAGATGCACTTGTCCCGCGGAGCGGTGTTCCAGTCGACGGCGCTTCTGGTGTCGGGCATCTTCCTGCTCGCTGTCGCCGGTGCCGGATATTTCGTCCGCTACGTCGGCGGCGACTGGGGACATGCGCTGCAGATCGAGCTTTCGTTCGCGGCGCTGCTCGCGGCCGTGCTGATGATGTCGTCGGGAAGCGTCCGGTCGAAGCTCAAGGTCTTCGTCAGCAAGCATTTCTTCAGCTTCCGCTACGACTACCGCGACGTGTGGCTCCGCTTCACCCGCACCCTCTCGACGGAGAGCTCTCCGCAGGGCTTGCGGGAATCCGTCATCCAGGCGCTCGCCGACCTGGTCGAGAGCCCGGGCGGTGCGCTGTGGCTTCGTCACGACGATGACAAGGGCTTCCGCCCGGTCTCGCGCTGGAACATGGCGGCCGTCGATGCCGTCGAGCCCTCGGACGGGTCGCTCGCGGGATTCCTCGAGCGCACGAGCTGGGTGATCGACCTCGGCGAGTGCGCCGCCGAGCCGACACGTTATTCCGGCTTGACGCTCCCGCCGTGGGTGGCGACGATCCCGTCCGCCTGGATTGTCGTTCCGCTCATGTCCGCCGGCGAGCTCGTCGGCTTCGTCATCCTGTCGACGCCGCGGGCGCGGATCGAGCTCGATTGGGAGGTGCGCGACCTCCTCAAGACGGCCAGCCGGCAGGCGGCGAGCTATCTCCGCCACGTCAGCGCCGCCGAGGCGCTGCTCGAGGCGCGCAAGTTCGACGCCTTCAACCGGATGTCGGCATTCGTCGTCCACGACCTCAAGAATCTGGTGGCCCAGCTTTCGCTGATGCTGCGCAACGCCGAGCGCCACCGCAACAACCCCGAATTCCAGCGCGACATGCTGGCCACCGTGCAGAACGTCGTCGAGCACATGAACAAGCTGATGCTGCAGCTGCGGACCGGTACCGCGCCTGTCGAAAAACCGCGCCCCGTCGATCTCGAGAACGTCGTGCGGAGAGTCGCGAGCGCCAAATCGGGCGGTCGCGCCGCGATCGGGCTCGATCTCACGCCTGCGACATGCACGCTCGGCCATGAAGAGCGGCTCGAGCACGTCATCGGCCACTTGGTGCAGAATGCGCAGGACGCGACGGCGGAGCGCGGCGAGGTGTCGGTGCGCCTGTTCCGCGAGAGTCGCACGGCGGTCATCGAGATCGCGGACACCGGCACGGGAATGAGCCCGGAGTTCATCCGCGACCGGCTTTTCAAACCTTTCGAGACGACGAAGGCGGCGGGAATGGGTATCGGCGTCTACGAAAGCTCCCACTACGTCACGGGTCTCGGCGGCCGGATCACGATCGACAGCACGCCCGATGTGGGCACTCGGGTTCGTGTCGTGCTGCCGCTCGCCGACGCCGCGGCGGCCAACGGCGGCACGTTGAGGGAGGTCGAGCGACGCAAGCCGGTGCGAAGGCCGAGGCATGACCGAAGCACACAAGCCGTTGCTCATCGTCGAGGACGATCCGGCGCTCCAAAAGCAGATGTGCTGGGCCTTCGACGGATACGAAACGATCGTCGCCAGCGACCGCGAGTCCGCGATCGCGATGCTCCGCCGCCACGAACCGGCCGTCGTGACGATGGATCTCGGCTTGCCTCCCCAGCCGGACGACCCGACAGTAGGGCTGGCGCTGCTCGACGAGATCCATGCGCTCGCGCCGAACACGAAGGTGATCGTGCTCACCGGCCAGAACGACGGCGCCAACGCGCTCAAGGCGATCGCGCTCGGCGCGCACGACTTCTGCACGAAGCCGTTCGAGCCGGAGATCCTGGCCTGGACGATCGAGCGGGCCTTCCGCGTGCACGAGCTGCAGGAGGAGAATCGACGCCTGCAGACCGCGCAGCAGTCGCCGGCAATGACCGGGATCATCACGCGCGATCCCGCGGTGCAGCGCGTCTGCCGCACGATCGAAAAAGTGGCGCCGACATCGGTCAGTGTGCTGATTCTCGGCGAATCGGGAACCGGCAAGGAGCTTCTTGCACGCGCGCTGCACGATCTGTCGCCGCGCAAGGACCGGCGCTTCGTCGCGATCAATTGCGCCGCCATCCCGGACACGCTGCTGGAGAGCGAGCTCTTCGGCTACGAGAAGGGCGCGTACACCGGCGCGACGAAGCAGACGATCGGCAAGTTCGAAACCGCCGACAGCGGCACGCTCTTCCTCGACGAAATCGGCGACCTGCCGCTTGCGCTGCAGGTGAAGCTGCTGCGGTTCCTGCAGGAGCGGGTGATCGAGCGCGTCGGCGGCAGGCAGGAGATCCCGGTGGACGTGCGGATCGTCTGCGCCACCCACCAGAGCCTCAAGGACCAGATCGTGGCCGGAAAATTCCGCGAGGACCTCTACTATCGGCTCGCCGAGATCGTGGTCGAGATCCCGCCGCTGCGCGAGCGCAAGGGCGACGCTACGCTGCTCGCGCATGCGTTCGTCCGGCGGATTGCCGCCGAACAACGCCGCGGCTCGATGAGCCTTCTGCCCGATGCGATCGAAGTCATCGATTCGCATCCTTGGCCGGGCAACGTGCGCGAGCTCGAGAACGTCATCAAGCGCGCGGTGATCATGAGCGAAGGCGCGATGATCTCGCGCGCAGGATCTCGGGCTGTCGCCGACCAACGCGGAGCCCGCCGCGCTCAACCTGCGCCAGGTCCGCGACGAAGCCGAACGGGCGGCCGTGTTGAAGGTGTTGGGACGCGTCAACGGCAATCTGAGCAAGGCAGCCGAGCTGCTGGGCATCAGCCGTCCCACGCTCTACGACCTCATGCACCGGTTCGGACTCAAGTAGACCCGAGCTTCCACCCGGCTTCGGACGCCATTCAGGAAAAAACGCCATGCGCCTGCCCACCCCCTCGAGAATCGCCGCTGCCGTCTGCTTTGCCTGCGCACTCGCCGCGTGCGACCGCGCCGACACGGCTTCCTACGTCACGTCGGCGAAATCGTACATGGAGAAATCGGATTACAACGCCGCGATCATCCAGCTCAAGAATGCGCTGGTGAAATCCCCGAGCAGCGGCGAGGCACGCTTCCTCCTGGCCACCGCCCTTTATCAGACCGGCGACGCGGTCGGCGCAGAGACCGAAGCGCGCAAGGCGATCGAGCTCAAATACGCTCCCGACGAGGCCTATCCGCTGCTCGCGCGGGCGCTGCTGCGCCAGGGAGACTTCCGGAAAGTGGTTTCGGAGCTCGGCAGCCGCACGCTGGACACTCCCGCCGCGCGCGCCGATCTGGGCACGTCGCTCGGCATCGCCTATCTCAATCTGGGCAATCCGAAGAGCGCGCGCGCGGCGATCGACGACGCGCTGGCCGCGAATCCGAAGGACGCTCGCGCGCGAATCGTCCTCGCACGAATTGCCGTGCAGGATCAGGACCTGCCGCAGGCGCAAAAGCTCATCGACGATGTGCTCGTCGATACGCCGCGCGACATGGAGGCGATCCTGCTCCGCTCCGAAATCCAGCTCGCGCAGGGCAAGCGCGACGACGCCATTCTGACGCTCGAGCGCGCAATCGAAGCGACGCCCGACGACATCCGGCCGCGGTCCGCGGTGATCACCCTCCTCGTGCAGGCGAACCAGCTCGACCGCGCTGCAGCCCAGCTCGAGGGAATGAAGAAATTCGCCCCCACCAACATCCTCACGCTCTATTCGGACGCGCTCGTCTCTTCGGCGCGCGGCGATCAGGCGCATGCCAAGGAAGCGATCCAGGAGGTGCTCAAGGCCGCGCCGGATCACCTGCCGAGCATTTATCTCGGCGGGATCATCAATTACCAGTCAGGCTCGTACGCCGCCGCCGAAGACGCGATGCGAAAGGTGATCGCCCGGCTTCCCGACGAGCGCGGCGCACGGCAGGTGCTTGCGTCCATCTACCTGCGCAGCGGACGTCCGGCACAGGCGTTGGAAGTGCTCGAGCCGGCACTGAGACGGGGGTCGGACAATGCGCTGCTGTTGCGGACGGCAGCGGAGGCGTATCTCGCTTCCAACGATCCGGCGAAAGCCACCGAGTATTTCGAAAAAGCGAACGCGCTCGACAAGAACAACGTGGCCGGCAAGGTGGAGCTCGCCCAGGCAAGGCTCGCGACCGGCGACACGGAGCGGGCGCTGAGAGACCTCGACTCGATCTCCAGGGCCGACGCATCGTCCTCCGCTGCGGACCTCGCGCTCGTGAGCGCGTTGCTCCGCCGGCAGGAATTCGACAAGGCGCTCGCCGCCGTCTCGACCCTGGAAAAGAAGCAACCGAAGAGTCCTCTTCCCCTTAGCCTCAAGGGGACGGTCTACCTCGCAAAGGGCGACGCCAAGGCGGCGCGAGCGAGCTTCAGCAAGGCGCTCGAAATTGACCCGGCCTTCTTCAATGCCGCGTACAACCTCGCCCGCCTCGATCTCGCGGAGGGTCATGTCGACGCGGCCCGCAAGCGGTATGCGGACATGCTCGCCAAGGATCCGAACAGCGAGACGCTGTTGCTGGCGCAGGCGGAGCTTCTCGCCGCCACGGGTGGGTCGCAGGCGGAAGTCACCGCGCTCATCGACCGGGCGATCGCGGCGAATCCAACCTCGTCCCGAGCCCGGCTCGCCCTGATCAGCTTCCTGGTTCAAAAACGCGATACGAAGGCGGCGCTCGCCGCAGCGCAAGCCGCCCAGGCCGCACTGCCGGACGACCCGGCCATTCTCAGTGCTCTCGGTGCGACACAGGCGGCATCCGGCGCCAATCCCGAGGCAGTGGAGACGTTCAAGCATCTCGTTCGCGTGCAACCGCAGAATGCCACTGCGTTGCTAAAGCTCGCGGAGATCTCACTCGCTTCCAAGAATTACGACGGCGCGATCGACGCGCTTCGGCAGGCACTTGCGCTCCAGCCCGACCTCCAGGAAGCGTGGACCGCGATGGCCATAGCGTATGTGGCCGCGGGCCGTCCCGAAAGCGCGATAGCGGAGGGACGCAAATATCAGCAGGAAAAACCCGATCGCGCAGTCGGGTACGCGATCGAAGGCGATACGTCGGTGCTGCAGAAGCAATGGCCGGAGGCCGCCGCCGCGTTCGCCAAGGCGCTTGCGCGCCAACCCTTGCCGCCGCTCGCCATTCGTCGCTACAACGCGCTGCAGAATGCAGGCAAGCCGGCCGAGGCGTCGGCAATGGCCGACAAATGGTTCAAGGACCATCCGAAGGAGGTCACGCTGCACGCCTACATCGCGCAGCAGGCGCTGGCCCGGAAGGACTACCCGCTCTCCATTCGGCACTACCAGATCGCGCTTGAGGTCGAGCCGAACAATGCGGTGTTCCTGAACAACCTCGCGTGGATGCTGAACGAGCAGAACGACCCGCAGGCGCGAAAGTATGCCGAGCGCGTCTACATTCTCGCGCCCTCCAATCCCTCGGTCCTCGACACGCTGGGCTGGATTCTCGTCCAGCACGGCGAGGCCGCGCGAGGCATTGAACTGCTGAAGACGGGGGTGAAAATCGCGCCGGGCCAGAACGACATCCGGCTCCATCTCGCGAAGGCGTTGCTGAAGACCGGCGACAAGGCTGGCGCCAAGACCGAGCTCGAGGTGCTCGCCAAGCTCGACCAGGCGTCCGAAGCGCGTGACGAAGCGCAGAAGCTCCTCAAGGACCTTTGACCCTTCCGCGCGTGGTTGAAATGAACAACGACACCACCATCGCCGTGGTCGGCCTCGGCTACGTCGGGCTTCCGCTGGCCGTCGAATTCGGAAAGAAATTCCCGACCGTCGGATTCGACCTTTCGACCGCCAAGATCGACGCCTATCGACGGCACGTCGATCCGACGCGCGAGGTAAGCACCGAGGAGCTGCGGGCGGCAACGGGGCTTTCGGTCACCAACGACCCGACGGAGCTCGAGCCGTGCCGATTTCATCATCGTCGCCGTCCCGACGCCCATCGATGAGGCGCATCAGCCGGACTTCGGCCCGCTCCTCGGCGCCAGCGAATCGGTCGGACGCAACCTGAAACGCGGAGCGACCGTCGTGTTCGAGTCGACGGTTTATCCGGGCGCCACGGAGGAAATCTGCATCCCGGTCATCGAAAAGCACTCGGGCATGCAATGGCGGCGCGATTTCTTCGTCGGGTACTCGCCTGAACGCATCAACCCCGGCGATCGCGAGCACTCGCTCACGCGCATCACCAAGGTCGTGTCGGGCGATTCGACCGAAACGCTCGAGCGTGTCGCCGCGGTCTACGGGAGCATCGTCACGGCCGGCGTGCACCGGGCAAGCAGCATCAAGGTCGCCGAAGCGGCCAAGGTCATCGAGAACACGCAGCGCGACCTCAACATCGCGCTGATGAACGAGCTCTCGCTCATCTTCCACAAGATCGGCATCGACACCATGGAGGTGCTGCAGGCCGCGGGGACCAAGTGGAACTTCCTGCCGTTCCGGCCCGGGCTGGTCGGCGGGCACTGCATCGGCGTGGATCCGTACTATCTGACGCACAAGGCGGACAAGCTGGGCTATCACCCGCAGGTGATCCTCGCCGGCCGCCGGATCAACGACGGCATGGGAAAGTACATCGCCGATCAGACGGTGAAGCTGCTGATTCATGGCGGCTGCCCCGTGAAAGGCGCGAACGTCACGGTGCTCGGCCTCACGTTCAAGGAAAACTGCCCCGACCTTCGCAACTCGCGCGTCATCGATGTCATCCGCGAGCTGCAATCGTTCGGCGCGAACGTCCACGTCCATGATCCGATCGCCGACCCCGCGGAGGCGATGCATGAGTACGGCGTCAAGCTGACGTCGTGGGAAGATCTTCCCCGGTCCCACGCGCTGGTAGCCGCGGTCGCGCACCGCGAGTTGACGCAACGTCCGATCGGCGACCTCGCGGCGAAGCTGGAGCCGAACGGCCTCTACGTCGACGTCAAGAGCCAGGCCGATCTGGCGGCACTGCGCGCGCAGGGCATCCGGGTCTGGAGGCTCTGATGCCGAAGGCCGACCGCGAGTCCGGCGCGTACGCGGCAGCGTGCACCCGGCTGCGCGGGCAGCCGTTGCGCTGGCTCGTCACGGGCAGCGCAGGATTCATCGGATCGCATCTTCTCGAGACGTTGCTCCGTCTCGGCCAGCACGTCGTCAGTCTCGACAACTTTGCCACCGGCCACCGCGACAATCTCGACGCTGTCCGGGACGCGGTCGGTCACGAGGCGTGGAGACGGCATACGTGGCTCGAGGCCGACGTCGTGGACCTGGCCGCATGTCAGCGCGCGTGCACCGGCGTGGACGTCGTCCTGCACGAGGCAGCCCTCGGATCGGTTCCGCGGTCGCTGGAGGACCCGTTGCGCACGCATGCCGCGAACGCGACGGGATTCCTCAACATGCTCGTGGCGGCGCGCGATGCCGGAGTGAAACGCTTCGTTTACGCAGCGTCGAGCTCGACCTACGGCGATCATGCCGGGCTGCCCAAGGTGGAAGACACGATCGGGCGCCCGCTGTCGCCCTACGCGGTCACGAAGCTCGTCGACGAGCTCTACGCCGATGTCTTCCACCGCTGTTACGGGACGACGACCGTCGGCCTGCGCTACTTCAATGTCTTCGGCTCCCGTCAGGACCCGGAGGGCGCCTATGCGGCCGTGATACCGCGCTGGGTCGATGCGATGTTGCGCGGCGTTCCGGTCGTGATCCACGGCGACGGCGAGACAACGCGTGATTTCTGTCCCGTCGCCAACGTCGTTCAGGCGAATGTCCTGGCGGCGACGACCACGCGACCCGAAGCGCTGAATCAGGTGTACAACATCGCGCTCGGAGGCCGGATGTCGCTCAACGACTTGTACGCCGCGCTGCGCGAGCTGCTCACCGGGCGCCACCCGGCGCTCCCCGACGTTGCGCCCATCCACGACGATTTCCGTCCGGGCGACGTCCGTCATTCGCAGGCCGACATCTCCAAGGCATCCCGATTGCTCGGATACGAGGCATCGCACGACGTCCCGTCGGGACTGCGCGACGCGATGCCATGGTACGAAGCTCGCTCGGTGGTCCCGCCCGCCATTCGGCGAGCGCCGGCAATGCCCAATGTTCGCGGCGACGACTGACCGCCCGCCTGGCGGACGACTCTCGACGAGCGCCGCGCGGGGCCTTGCAATCGCCGCGCTGGGCCTCGGCGCCGCGGCGAATGCGTCCGCAGCAGCAATAAACGGTGACGCGCCGAATGCGCCGGCGGCGCTCGTCGCGCAAGCGCTGGCGTACGAGCACGGCGAAGGCGTACCCAGGGACCCGCTCAAGGCGGCGGAGCTTTATTGCACCGCCGCCCGCGACGGAGATGCCGAGGCGCAATTCAGCCTCGGATGGATGTATGCCAACGGACGCGGCGTCGCGCACGACGACGCGGTCGCAGCTTCGCTGTTCGCGCTCGCGGCGGCGGCCGGTCACGCCGAAGCCGGCAAGATGCTGCGTTTCGTCGGCGACGACCGCGGCGCGCTCCCCGATTGCATGCGACCGCCGGAACCCCCGCCGCGCGAACCGGAGCTCGTCGCCGATGTCGAGCCCGATCCCTTCGCCGAGCTTCCGCCGTGGAAACAGAAGATCGCCGATCAGGTGGTGCTGCTCGCCCCGCGATACGCGCTGGATCCGCGGCTCGCCCTCGCGATCATCAGCGTCGAATCGAACTTCGAGCCGAGGGCACGCTCGCCGAAAGACGCGCGCGGGTTGATGCAGCTCATCCCGAAGACGGCGAATCGCTTCAACGTCGGCAATCCCTACGACGTCAAGGACAATCTGCGCGGCGGCCTTGCGTACCTGCGCTGGCTGCTCGCGTATTACCAGGGAAAAGTTGCGCTCGCCGTGGCGGCGTACAACGCGGGAGAGGAGGCGGTCGACCGGTATCGAGGGGTTCCGCCTTTCGCGGAAACGCGCGACTACGTGCAGCGCGTGCTGCGGCTCTTCCGCAGCGAGTGGCATGCCTTCGATCCCCGCATCGTCGCGCCCTCGCCCATCCTCGGCGTCGGAGGTGCCGGATCACGGTAGCCGCGGCGATGCGCCAGCGTGCCGCCGCCTCGATCGCATTGGTTGCACGTGATTGCGTGGGGCGCGCTGTGCGCGATCGCGCTCCACGCGAATGCCGAGGACGCGACCGCCGCCATCGGCCGAGTCAAGGCCTCGATCGTCGCTATCGGCACTTACGAGGGCACGCGTACGCCCGCGTTCCAGTTCAGAGGCACGGGATTCGTGGTCGGCGACGGCACGTTGATTGCGACCAACGCGCATGTGCTGCCTGGCGCGCTCGATCCGTCCCGCCTCGAGCTCCTCGGCATTCTGGTGCCCGGCACGGATGACAAGGTCCGATTTCGCGAAGCGAAACAGGTGGCCATCGATCCCGGCTCCGATCTCGCCGTGCTCCGCATCGGCGGTGATGCTTTGCCTCGCATTGCGGTTGCGCGATTCCGATGGCGTCAAAGAAGGGCAGGCCATCCTGTTCACCGGCTTCCCCATCGGCGCCGCGCTCGGTCCCTACCCGGCCACGCATCGGGGTATGGTCTCGGCGATCACGCCGATCGCGATTCCGCAGGCGCGGTCCGCCGAACTCAACCCGAAAGTGATCCGCCGGCTCTCGAGCGGTTCATTTCCCGTGTTCCAGCTCGACGCGACGGCCTATCCGGGCAACAGCGGCAGCCCCGTCTACGATCCCGAGTCGGCGGAGGTCATCGGGATCGTCAACATGGTGTTCGTCAAGGGCACGAAGGAGACCGCGCTCACGCAGCCGAGCGGCATCACTTACGCGATCCCGGCCAATCATTTGCGCGATCTGCTGCAAAAGGTTCGCCCTTGATCGATCCGTTCTGGCTCAAGGCGCTTGTCAAGGCGCTCGTGCTGCCGCCGACCGGATCGCTGCTCGTCGCAGCACTCGGACTCGGCCTCCTCCGCCGCGCGCCCCGCGTCGGCCGGTTGCTTGCTTTCGCCGGTGTCCTGTCGCTCCTCTTGCTCAGCGTTCCCGCAGTGTCCGATCTGTTGCGGCAAAGCGTCGGCGGTTCACCGCTGCTCGATCTCGAGCGCGCCAAGAGCGCGCAGGCGATCGTGATCCTGGGCGGTGGCACGCGCCGCGACGCGCTCGAGTACGGCGGCGACACGCTCGGACATCTTGACGCTCGAGCGCGTGCGCTACGGCGCGCGCGTCGCCCGGCTCACCAACCTGCCGGTCCTCGTGACGGGAGGGTCCGTCCTCGGCGGCGAGGCCGAGGCCACGCTGATGCGGCAATCGCTGGAGCGCGAGTTCGGCGTCCGCGTGCGCTGGGCGGAGGACCGTTCCCGGAACACGCACGAGAACGCGGTCCGCTCAGCGGCGATCCTGCGGGCAGAGGGGATCGGTCGCGTCGTGCTCGTGGCGCACGATTTCGACATGCGCCGCGCGATCGCCGAATTTGCTGCGGCAGGAATCGAGAGTATTCCCGCGCCGACGGGAACGCCGGCGCACGAGGCCGGCGGATGGCTCGATTATGTGCCGAGCATCGCGGGCCTGCTGGGCAGCTACTACGCGGTGTACGAAATTCTCGCGAACGCGGTCCGCGCGGTCACCGCGACTCGGTAGCTCCGAGAACGAACGAGTATCCGGAGTATAGTTGCCGGCAACGAATCGCCGCCGGCACGGGGAGGGACGAACGCAGTGCGCGCTCGGCTCCCAAAAAAACAGGCGCCGGGCGCCTGTCTTCGGAACGCGATCGAATGTGCAAATGGTGCCCAGGAAGGGACTCGAACCCCCACAGTGTCGCCACCGCTAGGACCTGAACCTAGTGCGTCTACCAATTCCGCCACCTGGGCGACCGCAACCTGCAATTCTACTTTTCACCCTCTTCCTTGTCAAAAAAACCCCGCAATTCCAAGACTCCGCGCGCACGGAAAGCCCCCGCCTCGCCGGTCCCGGCGACGTCTGCGCGCCGCCCCGCCAGCGATCGCCAGCGAGCGCCGCGCGGGATCGCCGCCCCGCAATCGCGTCGCCGGGAAGGCGACATCGATCCGGATCTGCTGCCGTCGCGCGTGTCGATCCTCGACGCGCTGAAGGAAGCGGGCGTCCCGTTGCCGGCTGCCGACCTCATGCGTGCGATGAGCGTCGACCGGCGCGCGCGCGAGGCTTTCCTGGGCCGCATCGAAGCGATGGAGCGCGACGGGCAGCTGATGGCGAACCGCAAGGGAGAGCTGTGCGTCGCCGCCAAGCTCGACCTCGTCACGGGAACGGTGCAAGGACATCCCGACGGTTTCGGATTCCTGGTGCCCGACGATGGCGGCGCCGACCTTTTCCTCGCGCCCAAGGAAATGCACAAGCTGCTGCATGGGGATCGAGCGACGGCGCGGCGCATCGGCACCGACCGGCGCGGGCGGCCCGAAGGCGAGATCGTCGACGTGCTCGAGCGCGCCAACAAGACGATCGTCGGCCGCCTGTACGAAGAGCGCGGCATCGCGTTCGTCGTCGCCGAGAACCGCCGGATCAACCAGGACCTGCTGGTGCCGCCGGGCGAGCGCGGCAACGCCAAATCCGGCGACGTCGTCGTCGTCGAGGTCGTCGAGCAGCCGTCGCCGCAGCGCGAGGCCATCGTGCGCGTCGTCGAGGTGCTCGGCAGCTACACCGACCCCGGGATGGAAATCGAAATCGCGTTGCGCAAGCACGACCTGCCGCACGAATTTTCGGCAGCGGCCCAAAAGCAGGCAGACAAGCTGCCGAAGGACGTGCGCGCCGCGGAGCACAAGGGGCGCGTCGATATCACGTCGCTCCCGCTCGTCACCATCGACGGCGAAACGGCGAAGGACTTCGACGACGCCGTGTATTGCGAGCGCAAGGGCAAGCGCTTCCGGCTGCTCGTCGCGATCGCCGACGTCTCGCACTATGTTCGCGACGGCGACGCGCTCGACCGCGACGCCCGCGAGCGCGGGACGTCGGTCTATTTCCCGCGCCGCGTGATCCCGATGCTGCCCGAGGCGCTGTCGAACGAGCTTTGCTCGCTGAAGCCGCAGGTCGACCGCCTGTGCATGGTCTGCGAGATGGACGTCGGCCCCGAAGGCGTGATCGCCGGCTACAAGTTCTATCCGGCCGTGATGCACTCGCGCGCGCGTCTCACCTACACGCAGGTCTGGGACTGGCTCTCGGACCCGAAAAAGGCGCCGCGCGAGGCGAAGGCGCTGCTGCCGCATCTCACCGATCTCTATGCGCTCTACCATGCGCTCAAGGCGGCGCGCGAAGCCCGCGGCGCGATCGATTTCGACACCGTCGAGATGCAGCTCGAGTTCGACGTCCGCGGCAAGATCGTCCGCGTCGTGCCGGTCGTGCGCAACGACGCGCACAAGCTGATCGAGGAATGCATGCTGGCGGCGAATGTCTGCACCGCGCAGTTCCTCGAGCTGCACAAGCATCCGGCGCTCTATCGCGTGCACGAGGGGCCGACGCCGGAGAAGCTCGCGGCGCTCCGCGATTTCCTCGCGAGCTGCGCGCTGTCGCTGCCCGGCGGCGATGCCCCCACCGCGTCCGACTACGCGAAGCTGCTCCTGAAGATCAAGGACCGCCCCGACTATGCATTGCTGCAGACGGTGCTGCTGCGCTCGCTGCAGCAGGCGCGCTACCGGCCGGACAACGTCGGCCATTTCGGCCTTTCGTACGAGGCGTATGCGCACTTCACCTCGCCCATCCGGCGCTACCCCGATCTGCTCGTGCATCGCGCGATCAAGGCGGTGCTCGCGCGCGCCGAGTACAAGCCTGGCGGCGCATCGTGGGCGGAGCTCGGCGAGCATTGCTCGTTCACCGAGCGGCGCGCCGATGACGCAACGCGCGACGTCGAGAACTGGCTCAAGTGCTACTTCATGCAGGACAAGGTCGGCGAATCGTTCGACGGCACGATCAGCGGCGTCACGAGCTTCGGCATTTTCGTCACGCTGGACAACCTCAACATCGACGGCCTCGTCCACGTCACCGAGCTCGGACGCGACTATTTCCAGTTCGACGCCGGCCGGCACGCGATGATCGGCGAGCGCACGGGCCGCGTGTTCCAGCTGGCCGGCCGCGTCCGCGTGACCGTCGCGCGGGTCGACCTCGAATCGACGAAGATCGACTTCACGCTCGCCGACGAAGCGGCACCGGCGGCATCCCCTGCTCCGGCGCGCCCCAAGTACAGCGAGCCGCTCGCCCGCGGCGATCGCCCGGCGAAGGGCAAGTCGCGCCGCTGAAGTCCCGCCACCGCCCGCGAGCCGGGCGATAGCTGATTATCTCGTTGGATCAGCTACTTAGCGAGCTCACTCTGTATTTGTGTGCAGCGCAACATCCGGCGCCCGCTCGCTGCTAGAATGAGGCGAATCGAGTGGAGATCCTACGATGCCCGAAGGTCGCGAGCGGCAATCCATGCACATCGGCACCCCCCTGTCCCCGTCGTCCACGAAAGTGATGCTGCTCGGCAGCGGCGAGCTCGGCAAGGAGGTCATCATCGCGCTGCAGCGTCTCGGCGTCGAAGTCGTCGCCGTCGACCGCTACGCCAACGCTCCCGGTCATCAGGTCGCGCATCGCGCCCATGTCATCGCGATGACCGATGGCGCCGCGTTGCGGCGGCTGATCGAGCAGGAGCGGCCGCAGCTCGTGGTGCCGGAGATCGAGGCAATCGCCACGGATGCGCTTGCCGACATCGAGCGCGAAGGGATCGCGGAAGTCATTCCCACCGCGCGCGCGGTCAAGCTCACGATGAATCGCGAGGGCATTCGCCGGCTGGCGGCCGAGGATCTCGGCCTGCCGACGTCGCCGTACCGCTTTGCCGACACGGAGGCCGAGCTTCGCGCGGCGATCGAGACGACCGCGGGCATCGGCTACCCGTGCATCGTGAAGCCGGTGATGTCGTCGTCGGGCAAGGGGCAATCGCTCGTGCGCTCGGCGGCCGAGGTGGCGTCGGCGTGGCAGTACGCGGAAAGCGCCGGACGCGTCCGCGGCAGCCGCGTGATCGTCGAAGGCTTCATCGACTTCGACTACGAGATCACGCTACTCACCGTGCGCGCCGCGGACGAAAACGGCGTCGTGCAAACGCATTTCTGCGCGCCGATCGGCCACGTGCAGGTGAACGGCGACTACGTCGAATCGTGGCAGCCGCAGCCGATGTCGGCGCTCGCCCTTGCGCGCTCGCGTGACATCGCGGCGCGCGTGACGGGCGAGCTCGGCGGGCGCGGGATCTTCGGCGTGGAGCTCTTCATCAAGGGCGACGACGTCTGGTTTTCCGAGGTGAGCCCGCGGCCGCACGACACGGGGATGGTGACGATGTGCACGCAGGCGCAAAACGAGTTCGAGCTCCACGCGCGCGCGATCCTCGGGCTTCCGGTCGACGTCCGCCAGCTCGCGCCGGGCGCGTCCGCGGTGATCTACGGCGGCGTCGACGCGCGCGGAATACGCTACGAGGGCGTCGCCCATGCGCTCGCCGTTCCCTGCTCCGACTTGCGGCTCTTCGGCAAGCCCGAGGCGTACAGGAAGCGGCGCATGGGCGTTGCGCTCGCCACCGCCGGCGATGTCGACGCCGCGCGCGAGCGGGCGAAGGAATGCGCGCGCCGCGTGCAGCCACGGGCCGGATGACGCTCGCCCGACGGGCCCCCACGTCGGCGCAATGGATCTCGTCGTTCAGGCGCCCGCCGTCGGCGCCGCCGAGCTGACGCAGATCGCGGCGCTCTCGGGGTCGCAAGCGGTGCGCACGATTGGCGGCGGCAGCGCGCCGGCCTACCGGCTGGCGCGGATCGAGTCGCGCGCCGGCGTGGCGGACTTCTGCACGACGGCCCGCATCGACTGCGCGTTCGTGCCGCCCGACCTCATCCGCGACCGCGTCGGCGTCGTCGCGATGGACATGGACTCGACGCTGATCACGATCGAGTGTATCGACGAGATCGCCGACCTCGCCGGAATCAAGCCGGCGGTCGCGGCCATTACTGCCGCGGCGATGCGCGGCGACATCGATTTCCGGGGCAGCCTCGAGCGGCGGGTTGCGCTGCTCGCGGGGCTGCCGGAGGAAGCGCTGCTTCGCGTCTACGACGAGCGGCTCCGACTCTCGCCCGGCGCGCAGCGGCTGATCGACGGGTTCAAGGCGGTCGGCGCGAAGATCCTGCTCGCCTCGGGCGGCTTCACCTTCTTCACGGAGCGGCTGCGTGCGCGCCTCGGCATCGACGAAACGATCGCCAACACGCTCGAAGTCGACGACGACGGCAAGCTCACCGGGCGCATCGCGGGATCGATTGTCGACGCGCACGTGAAGGCGGAGCGGTTCTCCTCGCTGCGCGCCGGATGCGCGGCCGCCGGCCGGATCGCCGTCGCCATCGGCGATGGCGCCAACGACGTGCCGATGCTGCGCGCCGCCGATGTCTCCATCGCCTATCACGCGAAGCCGCTCGTGCGCGCCCAGGCGACCTATGCGATCGACTTCTGCGGGCTCGACGCCGTGCTCAACCTGTTCGCGTGATTTCGCCGGAAGCGCGATGAAAAAAGGGGCGGCCGCGGCCGCCCCTTCTCTTTGCGCTCCTCGCAGCTAATCGCGCTGGCCCGAGAACGCCATCAGGATATTGAGCAGGTTGACGAAGATGTTGAAGAGGTCGAGGAACAGGTTCATCGTCGCCATCACGTAGTTCGTCTCGCCCCCGCGCACGATGCGGCTCAAGTCGAAGAGCAGGTACAGCGAGAAGATCATCACCGCGATAGCGGACAAAGCGATCGAAGCCGCCGGCACCTGGAAGAACAGGTTGGCGACCATCGCGACCAGCAGCAGGATGACGCCGACGAACAGGAACTTGCCGAGGAAGCTGAAATCGCGCTTCGATACGGTGGCGTATGCCGCGAGGGCAAAGAACACCGACGCCGTCAGCCCGCCGGAGAGCGCGACCAGTTGCCCGCCGTTGCGGAAACCTGCGGCGACCGTCAGGATCGGCGTCAGCATCAGCCCCGCGATGAACGTGAATCCGAACAGCGCGGCGACGCCCCATGCGCTGTTGCGCAGCAGCGTGACAATCCACAGCGAGCCCATCATCACCGCCAGCATCAGCAGCGGCGTCATGATCGGCGCCGTCTTGAAGAAGGCGATGAAATTGAGTTGCATGCCGGCAAAGGCGCCCGCAATCGTCGGCAGCAGCGACAGCGCCAGCAGCCAATACGTGTTGCGCAGCACGCGACTCGAGTCGACGGCGGCCGGAATCGGAATCGACGCCGGCGGCAGTGCAGACGGCGTTCCGCCCGACATCACTGGTTCAAACTTGGAATCCATCGTTATCTCTCCATCAGCGGTCCCGACGGGACCTTGGACGAGCGTTAGAGTAGCAGAAACGGCCACCGTTCCCCCTGCCGGCGACACCCGCTCCTCTCGGATTGCTAATATGCGGCCGCAGCTGCCCGAGTTCAAGGACGGCGAGGATCAGGATGGGTGGCAGAGTGGTCGAATGCACCGGACTTGAAATCCGGCAAGGGCGCAAGTCCTTCGTGGGTTCGAATCCCACCCCATCCGCCAAGTGTATTAGTAATATCAAATACTTAAATCGCCAGGTAACGTGCGCACTTCACTCGCGGAGCAACTGAACGACGTCACTTCACGAACGTCACCGGCACATCGACAAGGTGCAGCACCTTCGTCGCGATCGAGCCCATCAGCAGGCCGGAGAAGGCCCCTACGGCGCCGGAGCCGAGGCCACGCGTGCCCATAATGACCTGGTCGCAGTACAGGTCGCGCACGTAGCGGGCGATCGTCTGCGCCACGTCACCGACTGCGACGTGCGACGTGCACGCGATGCCTGTCTCCTGAAGCCGGGCGCGGGCGGGTTCCAAGGCCGTTTCGCCTAATTCCTGCTGGAACTTGTCGATCAGGTCCTGACTGAGATGGTTATTGACGAGCCGCGAATTGATCGGCGGCTGAACGTTCAGCAGATGCACCGTTACCGGCTGCTCATAGGCGAGCTGCCGGCAGACTTCGTCCACCGCGCGCATGGAATTCTCAGAACCATCGACCGGAATCAACACGCAGGGCATTACGATCTTAAGACGGACGGGCTCAAAATTGAGAAACAGGTCACGGGCGTAGGTGCTTGAAAGCGCCTCCAATCCCCGCATGGCACATGCAGATCGGTGCGCCTGCTGGATCGATGCTCATTTGAGCAACATACGCGAAATCCAAGATACCGTCTGTGCGCTATCGCACTTCCTCAGGGTACGCGCGCTTGCTAGCCGTGCAGTAGGCTGAGCCGCCGTTCTTCAGGCACTTCCAGAACCAGCACCTGGGCCAAGGTTCTTGATAATGGGGAGCGACGTGCGTCGCGCCCCGGACGAAAAATGCTGGCAATCGCACAGACCGCTACCTACGAAAACAAGTTCTTCGGATTGCGGTAGAGTCACGAGGACGGGCGGTGAACTCGTGCATAGCCTTGACGATAGAGGCACGAGTAAGCCTGTATCGATGTTGGGGTTCTTCGTTGGCACCCGTCATGATGGCGTGCAACTCGGCCAGAGAACCGGTACGAATCACCCCTGCAGTCGATTCCGCAGCGCAGCCGTCGTTCGGCATGCAAGCGGCCAATGTCCATACGCGAACGCGCCTGTCGCCCATTCGCCGCTCGCTGTTGCGCAAATGGGCCGGTGCCTATGGGATGCCGGATTAGTTTGATCTTTGTGGAAAAGCTTAGAGCATGAACCCAGATACGCCTACACAGAAACTGCTTCACCAGATGGATGCTTACTGGCGCGCTGCGAACTACCTGTCGGTTGGCCAGATTTACCTTTACGACAATCCGCTGCTGAAGCGCCCGCTGACGCTCGCGGACGTGAAGCACATGCTCCTGGGACACTGGGGCACGACGCCCGGGCAGAACTTCATTTACGTCCACCTGAACCGCGTCATCAGGAAATACGATCTCGACATGATCTATGTCTCCGGTCCCGGACACGGTGGGCCGGCGCTCGTGAGCAACACGTATCTCGAGGGGACGTACAGCGAAATCTATCCGGACATCAGCCAGGACGAGGCGGGGCTTCGCAAGCTGTTTCTTCAGTTCTCCTTTCCAGGGGGCATCCCCAGCCACGCATCGCCGGAGTGTCCGGGCTCAATTCACGAGGGCGGCGAGTTGGGCTATTCACTGAGCCATTCGTTCGGCGCGGTGTTCGACAATCCCGATCTCGTCGTCGCGTGCGTTGTCGGCGATGGCGAGGCGGAAACCGGACCGCTGGCGACGGCGTGGCATTCCAACAAGTTTCTCGATCCCGCCACCGACGGCGCAGTGCTGCCGATTCTGCATCTCAACGGTTACAAGATTGCCAACCCGACCCTCCTCGCCCGCATCACCCGCGAGGAATTGGATCAGCTCCTCCGCGGCTACGGCTGGACGCCCTATTTCGTCGAGGGTCACGAGCCCGCGCCGATGCATGAGGCGATGGCCGCAACGCTGGATACGGTGGTGGAGCAAATCAGGCAAATCCAGCATGACGCGCGCGTCCACGGCAATGTCACGCGGCCGCGCTGGCCGATGATCGTCCTCAACTCACCTAAGGGCTGGACCGGGCCGAAGATGGTCGATGGCCTGCAGATCGAGGGCACGTTCCGGGCCCACCAGGTTCCTCTGGCCGTATCACCGACAGCACGTCCGGAGCATCTCAAGCAACTTGAAGACTGGCTGCGAAGTTACCGCCCGGAGGAACTCTTCGATGATCAAGGTCGCCTGAAATCGGAACTGGCCGAACTAGCGCCCAAAGGCGAGCGACGCATGGGCGCGAATCCGCACGCCAACGGTGGCATTCTGCTCCGTGATCTACGCATCCCGGATTTCCGCGACTACGCGGTCGAAGTGCCCTCGCCGGGGGCGCGCGGCATCGGCGACACGCATGTCCTCGGGCACTTCCTGCGCGATGTGACAAAGTTGAACCATGAGCAGCGGAATTTCCGGGTCTTTGGCCCTGACGAAACGCTCTCCAATGGCCTGGAAGCCCTCTTTGAAGTGACGCAGCGCCAGTGGGAAGCCACGACCTTGCCGAACGACGAATTTCTCGCCTCCACGGGACGCGTGGTTGAAATGCTGAGCGAGCACCAATGCGAGGGTTGGCTGGAGGGCTACCTGCTTACCGGGAGGCATGGACTCTTCAATTGCTACGAGGCGTTCATCCACATCGTCGATTCGATGTTCAACCAGCATGCCAAATGGCTAAAGGTCACGTCGCAGCTGCCGTGGCGGCGCAAGATCGCCTCGCTAAACTACCTGTTGGCCTCGCATGTGTGGCGCCAGGATCACAACGGCTTCACGCATCAGGATCCTGGTTTCATCGACCACGTCGTGAATAAGAAGGCCGAAGTCGTGCGGGTTTACCTTCCGCCGGATGCAAACTGCCTGCTGTCAGTCGTCGATCACTGCCTGCGTAGCCGCCATTACGTCAACGTCGTGATCGCGGGAAAGCACCCGGCGCCGCAATGGTTGACCATGGACGCCGCCATCAAGCATTGCACCGAAGGCATCGGCATCTGGCCATGGGCCAGCAACGATCAGGAGGATGCGCCCGACGTGGTCATGGCCTGCTGTGGCGACGTGCCCACGCTCGAGACGCTCGCCGCGGTGTCCATCATGCGCGAGCATCTGCCCGACCTGAAAATCCGTGTGGTCAACGTCGTCGACCTCATGCGACTGCAGCCACGAACCGAACACCCGCACGGCTTGAGCGACACGGATTTCGACGAGCTCTTCACCAAGGACAAACCGGTCATCTTCGCCTTCCATGCCTATCCGTGGTTGATCCACCGGCTGACGTACCGCCGCACCAACCACGACAATTTCCACGTCCGCGGCTACAAGGAAGAGGGCACGATCACTACGCCGTTCGACATGACGGTGCTGAACGATCTGGACCGCTTCCACCTCGTGATGGACACCATCGACCGCCTGCCGCAATCAGGCGACAAGGGCATCTACCTAAAGCGGCAACTCAAGGACAAGCTGATCGAGCACAGGCAATACATCAACCAATTCGGTCAGGACTTGCCTGAAATTCGTAACTGGCAGTGGGGTGTGGCCAACGCCATCCAACAGGGGTAAGTACCTTCTTAGATCACCGGCCCGCGAAAGCGGACGAAGCTCGCTGTAGCAGGTCCGGTGCATCGACGGGTTGGGTGTCATCCCTGGACCACGTCACGGCCGGAATATTTTCCACGAGTGCGGCAATCTGCACGAACTCGATGCTGGGGCGCGCACCGTAGAGAGTGGCTACCCGCTCGAGCAGCTCATCAGTGAAGAACGCTTTGGCGGCCTCCTCTGAATCCCAAACGTAGAAATTAGCGGCCTCACGCTTCCCGGAATTGAGCGTGAAAGCCTTTGAGCGTAGCCCCGGCATTCCTTCGAACCTTACGCGCGCGGTCTCGGCGATATTCCGCACGGCTCGCTCATCGAAGTTGTCTCCATAGCGGAATGTAACGAGTACACCGATCATGTCGCACTCCTTTCGACGTAGTCGTTGAGATCCTCTCAGCGGGCCTTGATGATGCCCATCCGAGGCACTCAACAATAATCATTCGCTGGCAAAACCATCGCTTCGTGCCGACAAGGATGTCCTCGTCGTCATCTCGAACTGCCCGCAGCTCTACAACCCGCGCAACGGATGGAATCCGACGGCGATTCGCATCATCGAGTTGCAACCTTCGAGCTGATCGGAGACACCGGTGCGATCGTGTTTTCCCGCTGGAATGCAGCTGCGACGCTTGCTCCCAGCAGGATGACGACGGACGTCGCCAAGCTCGCGTTGAGCGAGTGCGCGGCGTCGGCAATCCATCCGGTGAGCACGGGCCCGATCGACTGGCCGATCGCGAACACGACGGTGAACACTGCCATCGCGGGTCCCCATGCGATCTTCGGGAGCGATGTCTTGATCAGATCGGTGATGCTGGTGGGGACCGAGAACATCGCCGTCCCGAAGAAGAACGCGGAAAGGATCATCGCGGGCAGCGCCGTGCTGTAGAGCGGTATCGCTGCGCCGATGCTGATCACTACGCCCACCGCGGCGAGCATCTTCGCGGCCGACCACCGTGAGCGCGGCACGCGCCAGACGATCGGAGCAAGCATCGTAGCCACGCCGAGCGTGCCCCAAGTGAGCGCGACGCTCACGGCCGAGGCGCCGCGCGAGACCATCCATGCGATCACGAACGTCATGTAGGCGATGTAGCCCAGCCCGAAAAGGAAATAGCTCGCGAGCGCGCCCTGGAATGCGCTCATCGACCACGGCCTGGCCGTGGCGCCCGCCGCCGGCTCCGTGATTCGACGTGACGCCCAGATGCTCGCAGTCGCGAAGACCATCGAAATGCCGCCGATCGCGAGCCACGCGCTGCGCCACGCGACGTCACCGAGCGTCGCGAGCAGCCATGGGATACCCACACCCGACATGACGATCCCAACTCCGGCTCCGCCGAAGTAGACGGCAATCGCGCTCTTCGAGACCTCCGGCCGATCGGGATAGAGATTGCTTACAAGAACGGCGCCGGAGATATAGACCATCGCGGAGCTCATACCTGCGACCGCGCGCAGGGCCATCTGTTCGCCAAAGCCCTCGGCGAGGCCTGAGGCAAGGAGGGCCAGAACGGTCACCACCAGTCCGAACGAGAACAGCCGCCGATTGCCCAGGCGCGGAACACAGCGCGTACAAAGCAGCGCTCCGACGAGGTAGCCGAGCGCGTTGGCGGTGTTTAACGAGCCTGCCTGCGAGTAGCTAAGGTCGAGCTCGGCGCGCATTGCTGGCAGGATCAGCGCATAGGCGAATCGCGCGAACGACGTGGCGACAGCGGGGCCGAGGGAAAGCGCCGCAAGCACCCAGAATCGGCGGCCGAAATTCGTCATGGCGGAAGGTTGGCGTGGCATGAAAGGCTGCAACGGGCGCGAAGGCGGAGCTGCCTTGCGAGTCTAGGGCGTACGCGCGGCAGGACGATTTCATCGACGGGCCCATGTTGTTTCGTTTGTTTCGCCGTCGCGCGCGATAGCGGAAGTTGAGGTGCTTGCCGCGCGCGGAGCGGATGTCGGCCGCATGTGACCCGAAAAGCGTCACGATGCGCGGCTCGGTTCCCCACAGTGCAGCCGACTCGAGTCCCGCCGGCCGAGGGATGTACGCGCCGATTACCTGGAAGAGCTGGCCGATGAAACCCTTTGGCGTCCAGTTCGCGAGCCTGATGCCGCCGCCGTTACGAGCCACCCGGCGGCTGAACTGCGTTGGCTTTGTACCCGGCGACGGCGTGGGATCGCCAGGCCGGCCACGTCCCAATCGCCCGCAGCTGCTATTACTGCCCCCGCCTCGTGGGGCCGCGTTGCGCTGGTCAGATGCAATAGACGATAGCCCACCCTAGGCGTAGTGTTCGCATGTTTCGTTCTTGGCGATGGCGGCCAATAGGCGGCGGGCGTTTTTGCGCCAGAGCCGGCGACGCTTGCGCTACTCGGCATCGGTCTTGCCGGGCTCGGGTTCTCGCACCGCAAGCGGTAATCGTTTCCGCACGAACATCGGACCCGCTTCGGCGAGGCTCTTGTTTGCTCATGCGCTTCGTCATGGATAGTAGGCTGCGGTGCCTTGATCTCTCGCGTTTGGCAGCGCCTTCGAGGTATCGTTTAACCCCGTGAGCACGTCCCCCCAAGCTGTCTTCCTGAGCTATGCGTCGCAGGACGCGGAAGCGGCCCGGCACATCTGCGACGCACTGCGGGCAACGGGCCTCGACGTCTGGTTCGACCAGAGCGAGCTTCGCGGCGGCGACGCATGGGACGCATCGATCCGCAGGAAGATCAAGGAGTGCGCGCTGTTCGTTCCGATCATCTCGGCGAACACGCAGGCGCGCGACGAGGGCTACTTTCGTCTGGAATGGAAGCTCGCCGTCGACCGCTCGCACCTGATGGCCGACGACAAGGCGTTCCTGCTGCCGGTGGTCATCGACGCCACTCTCGACACGAACGCGCGCGTGCCGGAGAAATTCCGCGAGGTCCAGTGGACGCACCTGCCGAGCGGGACGACGGCGAAAGCCTTTGCCGAGCGCGTGCAAGGGCTGCTGTCGGGGGGCGCAGTGAGGGCCGACAGCGCGAGCCCCGGTCGCCGCAGTCCACGGGCCGCCGTCGATCGCGGTGCTGCCTTTCCTCAACTTGACCCGCGACGAGGAGAACGAATATTTCTCGGATGGCCTGGCGGAGGAATTGCTCAACGTGCTGACCAAGATCCGCGGGCTGCGGGTGGCGGCGCGCTCGTCGGCATTCACGTTCAAGGGAAAGGGCGCAACCGTTGCCGACGTCGGCCGGGCGCTCAACGTCGCGACCGTGCTCGAGGGCAGCGTGCGCAAGGCCGGCGACCGGATGCGCATCTCGGTGCAGTTGGTGAAAGTGGCCGACGGCTATCACCTGTGGTCGGAGAGCTACGACCGCACGCTGGAGGACATCTTCGCGGTGCAGGACGACATCGCGCAGTCGGTGGTGAAGGAGTTGCGCACCACGCTGCTGGGCGAGACGGCGGACGCGAAGGCAGCCACGGAGGCATCGGCACAAGTCACCGCGGCGGTGAAAGGTCGCACCGCCGACGCCGAGGCGCACCGCCTCTATCTTCAGGCGCGGCACTTCATCGGTCGCCACACCCGCGGGGACACGACCAGGGGTATCGAATATCTGACGCGGGCGCTGGAGCGGGATCCGCGAGTTCGCGCTCGCGTGGGTGGAGCTGAGCGGCGCGCACACGAACGAGGTTGGTCAAGGCTGGGCGCCGGCGAAGGAAGGGCTCGAAAAGGCACGGGAAGCAGCAGCCCGCGCCGTCGCGCTCAAACCCGAGCTCGCCGAGGCACACGCGCAGGCAGGCTGGATCAAGATGACCTACGACTGGGACTGGCGCGGTGCCGAGGCGTCGTACGGGGAGGCGCTACGCCTGGCCCCGGGCAATGCGTTCGTGCTTCGCCGGGTCGGCTGGCTCGCTGCCAACCTGGGTCGACCCGACGAGGCGATCGGGCTGTATCGTCGTGCGATCGAACAAGATCCGCTGAGTGCAGCGACCTACCACAGCCTCGGCATGGCCCTCGACGCGGCTGATCGCTTCGCCGAGGCAGAACAGGCGTATCGCAAAGTGCTCGAGCTCTCCCCGCAGAGAACCGCCGCGCGCGCAATCCTGGGACTCAACCTGCTCGCCCAAGGCAGAAGCGACGACGCCCATGCGGAAGGGCTGCAGGAGCCGGCGCAGTGGGCACGTCTGTGGGCGATGTCGATCATCGAGCACGTCGCGGGGCGGGGGGCGGCCGCGGACGCGGCGCTGCGCGAGCTCCGTTCAAAGGACCCCGAAGGCGCCGCTTACAACATCGCGCAGGTGTACGCCGCGCGCGGCGAGAGCGACCTCGCCTTCGAATGGCTGGAGCGCGCCTACCTGCAGCGCGATCCCGGCTTGAGCGAGATGAAGCCCAGCCCGTTGCTTCGTCCGCTGCATGCCGATCCGAGGTGGCCTGCGTTCCTGCGCAAGATGGGGCTCGCAGCCTAGACGTATTGGCGCTCGATTCATGTCTGCGGCCCTGGTCACAACGCCGGGCCGCTGACCAGCTTGGGAGACTGCAATGAGCAAGGTCCAGGTTGGCCGCGTCCTGCTGGGCCTCCTTGCGATGCTGCTGACGCTGGGGTGGGCAAGCACCGCTAGCGCGGCGCCGGGCCTGACCGCAGGAGCGCTCAACGAGTTCAACGTCGAGCTCCCCGCCGACCTCCGGAAAATCGCGGGCCGCGGCACGCTTTCGCCGATCACCCATGCGCGCGTCACCATCGCCGTGCCCGCGAATTTCGACATGGCGCCGGGTTGGCCGGTGCTGGTCGTCAGCGCCACGACCGATCGCGGCTCCAACTCGAGCCGTGCCCTCCTTCGCGATTACGCGGAGACCGCCGTCGCGAGCGGATGGATCGTGCTCGCCGCCGATCCGGCCGAGCGGCCAACCGTCGAGCAGGACACCGTCTCGCTCCGTCTCGCGCTCAACGCGGCGGCGCTTTCGGTCCTGCAACGCCAGTGGCCGGGGGGCGCCAAGGCGCCGCTGGCGTTCGGAGGGTTTTCGGGCGGCTCCAAGATCTCGGGCTGGCTCACGGCGGCGTTCGTGAGCGAAGGCCGAACCGTCATCGGCGTCTATCAGGCCGGCATCAACCAGAACTCACTGGTCCCCGGTGCGACGCTCTACGATGTCTTGAACCCCGCGTTCAAACGCATCCCGGTGTTCCTCCAGGTCGGAAAGGACGACCGCGTGGCCACACCGGCCGAGCATCAGGATGTTCTGGCCGAGCTCAAGGCGGCGGGATTCCGGAACGTCCGCCTCGAGTATTTCGCCGGCGCGCACGACGTCGATCCGGGGCCGCTTCGCCTTGCTCTCGACTGGTTTCGCGAGCTCGCGGCGGTGCCGCTCCACTCGAAGTAGGGCGCGTCGCGTGGCGCCGCAGGCAGGGGCGTCAGTCGAGAGGCGCGACCTTCAGTACCTCTTCGGCGGTCGTGACGCCGGCGGCGACCTTCATCGCGCCGGAGACGCGCAGCGGTTTCATGCCGTCCTTGTACGCCTGCTCGCGCAGCCGCACGTCATCGGTATCGGCCACGACGAGGCGCCGCAGTCCGGGCGTCATCAGCATGATCTCGTAGAGCCCGATCCGCCCACGGAAGCCCGTCATCCGGCATTCGAGGCAGCCGCCGGGCGCCATCACCTGCACCGGCTTCTCGGCGCGCCACGGCGCGGTCATCAACTTCCACGTATCGTCATCCGGCGGGTCACCCGGCTTCTTGCAGTGCGGGCACAGCGTGCGCACCAGCCGCTGCGCCATCACGCCCAGCAGCGTCGAGCTCAGCAGATAGGCGGGCATGCCGAGGTCGAGCATCCGCGTGACGGCGGTCGGCGCGTCGTTGGTGTGCAGCGTCGACAGCACGAGGTGGCCGGTAAGCGCGGCCTGCACCGCCATGTCCGCCGTGTCGCGGTCGCGGATTTCGCCGACCATGATGATGTCCGGATCCTGGCGCATCAGCGTGCGCACGCCCGTCGCGAAATCCACGCCCAGCGAAGGCTGCACCTGCATCTGGTTGAACGCCGGCTCGATCATTTCGATCGGATCTTCGACCGTGCAGACGTTGACCTCGGGCGCCGCGAGCTGCTTCAGCGACGAGTAGAGCGTGGTCGTCTTGCCCGAACCCGTCGGTCCGGTGACGAGGATGATGCCGTTCGGCTCCTTGATCATGCGCGCCCAGCGTGCGTCGTCGTCCGCCGTGAAGCCGAGCTCGGTGAAATCGCGGACCAGCACTTCGGGCGTGAAGATCCGCATCACGATCTTTTCGCCGTGCGCCGTGGGCATCGTCGAGATCCGCAGCTCGACCTCGTTGCCGTCGGGAGTGATGGTCTTGATGCGCCCATCCTGCGGCCGGCGCTTTTCCACGATCTCCATCCGCGCGAGCAGCTTGATCCGCGACGTCATCGCGATCAGCACCGGAATGGGGATCGCGTAGACCTGGTGGAGCACGCCATCGATGCGGAAGCGGACGATGCCGGCATCGCGGCGCGGCTCGACGTGGATGTCGGACGCGCGCTGCTCGAACGCGTATTGCCAGAGCCAGTCGACGATGTGGACGACGTGGCTGTCGTTGGCGTCGAGCGTGCCCTTGCGGCCGAGCTCGACCAGCTGCTCGAAGCTCCGCGCGAGCGAAACCTGTCCCTTCGAGGTCTCCTGCGCCTTCTTCATCGACCGCGCGAGCGTGTAGAACTCGCCGAGGAAGCGCCTGATGTCGACCGGATTGGCGAAGACGAACTTCACCTCGAGCTTCAGGATCTTCTCGAGCTCGTCGGCCCAGCTCCGCATGAAGGGCTCGCTGGTGGCGACGGTCAGCGCGCTGCGCGTCACCTCGACCGGCAGAATCCGGTAGCGTTCGGCGTACGCATTCGACATCGTCGCCGTCACCGCCGTGAGGTCGATCTTCAGCGGATCGACGTGCAGATACGGGACCCCGAGCTTGCCGGCGAGCCATTCGACGAGCCACTCCAGCGTGAGCGTCGGGTGCGGCGGCGCCGCGGACTTCCACTTCTGGCTGGCGATGAATTCGAGCGGATGGTCGCCGCGCGACGAGCGCGACCGCGCGAGCGCGTCGGCGTCGGCAGCCGGAACCAGGCCATCGACGACCATCAGCTTCAGGATGTCTTCGAGGCGCAGGCGGCGATCCTGCGCCTGCGGCGCGGACGCCGACGGGGAAGGGGCCGCGTCTCTGGCGGCCGGAGTAGTAGCGGCCATCACCCTACTTTACACTAGAACCTATCCAAAATAGGCTGCGCGGCCCGATAGCTTTGTCGCGCTCGGCTGCCGGCTCGCCCCTCGCTGTACGCCTGTGTACTATCTCGAGGCTCGCTGCGGGTCTTATGGCGCAGCTCTCGGACCGCTCGCCGGGATTTTGGTATAGGTTCTTCCGCCCGTGTCACATAATCTGTCAGCGCCCATGGACATCGACGCCTCGACTCGCTCCGCTCGATTCCCGATCGTCGTGGCTGCGCTTGCCGCGATAGTGCTGATGCTCGCCGCCAGCAGCGACGCGCAGGACGCGAAGCCGCCCGCCGTCGATCCGGCGATAATGAATCAGGCCGGCGAGATCGCTTATGCGCGCGAGCTCGATCGCGCGCGTGCAAGGCGTGCGCTCGACACGAATAAGGAACAGCTCGCCTCGGCCCGCCGGATGTCGACGCTGCTGATCGCGTACGCCAGCACGATGGCGCCGGAGGCCGCGAGCTGGGTCTGGGCGCGTTCACGTCGAGACCCGCGAAGAGCCCGTCGCCTATTGCTTTCCAGGGGGCAAGATCCTGCTCAGCACGGGGCTCGTCGATCGCACGAAGCTGACGCCCGACGAGCTCGCCGTCGTGCTGGCGCACGTGATCGCGCACGCGCTCGCCGGTGACGACGCCGCGCGGGCCGCGGCGCGGCTCGCCACGATGCGCGAAACGCCGGACCCCAATCGGCGCATTCTTCAGCTCGCCGATATCCTCGGCAAGATCGTGCCGAGCCAGCCCTTCGACAAGGACACGGAAGCGCGAGGCCGATTCGGTCACCCTCGAATTCATGGCGCGGTCCGGCGTGAACCCGGAGCCCGCCGTGGAGGCGTGGCGCAAGATCGCCCGGCAGGGCGGCGCGACGGCGCCCGGCTTTCTCGCGCTGCACCCGACATGGTCGGGACGGATCGAGGCGATCGAGGCGCAGATCCCCGCGATCCTGCCGCTTTATGAGCAGGCGCGCGCGGAACAGGCGGCGCGTCCGCGGCAGCCGCCCATGCGGACCCGGCCAGGCCTCAACTGATCAGCGCGCGGCGGGCGTCTCGGGCACCTGGAAGACCTCGCGCAGGTACGCGACGTACGACGGATCGTAATCCATCATCTTCGACGGCTCGTCGCTGATCTTCGCGACCGGCTGGCCGTTGCAGCGCGTCATCTTGATCACGATCTGGATCGGGTCGAATCCGATGTCGTTGGTGAGGTTCGTCCCGATGCCGAACGCCGTGTGCATGCGGCCGCGGAAATACTCGAACAGCCGGATGGCAAGCGGCACGTTCAGGCTGTCGGAGAACACCATCGTCTTCGAGCGCGGGTCGATGCGCATCCTCTGGTAATGCGCGATCAGCTTCTCGCCCCACTCGAAAGGGTCGCCGGAATCGTGGCGCACGCCGTCGAACAGCTTGCAGAAGAAGAGGTCGAAATCGCGAAGGAAGGCGTCCATCCCGCAAACGTCGGACAGCGCGATCCCGAGGTCGCCGCGGTACTCGCGCGCCCACATGTTGAACGCGAACACCTGCGAGTCGCGCAGGCGCGGACCCACGGCCTGGCACGCCTGCAGATATTCGTGCGCCATCGTGCCGAGCGGCGTGAAGCCGTGCCGCATCGCGAGCTCGACGTTGCTCGTGCCGACGAACTTCGCGCCGATCCCCGACTTCAGCGTTTTGACCACCTCTTCCTGCCACCGCCGGGAGAAGCGGCGGCGGGTTCCGTAATCCGCAATCCGGAATTCGGGATCGGCGACGCCGTTGATGAGCTCGATCTTGGCCGCCAGTCGCCGCCGGCCCTCGGCCAGCGTCGCGCGGGGCCGCGTGTTGCGAAAATAGACTTCGCTGACGATCGCGAGGACCGGCACCTCGAACAGGATCGTATGGAGCCACGGGCCGCGGATCGAGATGTCGATCTCCCGGTCGGACCCGGGGAGCGGCTCGATCGAGATGAACCGCTCGTCCAGCTGGAAGAGGCCCAGGAGGTCGACGAAGTCGCTCTTGAGGAACCGCCAGCCACGCAGGTAATCGAGCTCGTCCTTGCGAAACCGCAGGCGGCAAAGCGCCTTCACCTCGTCCCGGATGTCGTCGACATAAGGGGTGAGATCGACGCCCTCGCTGCGGCACTTGAACCGATACTCGACCTGCGCTCCCGGGAAATGATGCAGGACGACCTGCATCATCGTGAACTTGTAGAGGTCGGTGTCGAGCAGCGAGCGGATGATCATGCGTTTCCGTGCGCGGGCACCGGCGCTTCCCGCTGGGCGCAAGAGGTCAGCGGATGTTACCCGTTCGCGCCGGGAGGGGCCACGTCGGCCGCTTTCGCCGCTCGCGCGCCGGAAGCCGCTGCGGTGCGCGGCGCGTCATCGACGATCCGGATGCGCTGCGCGAGCCAGATCGCGACCAGCGTGCAGGCTGCCGCGATCCAGCCGACGACGCCATAGTGAGTCAGCGTGCCGTCGGGCGCCCGGCCGATGACGAGGCCCGCGGTCAGGGCGGCGAGCCCCGACCCCAGCTGCTGGATCGACGCGTTGAAGCTCATGAACGAGCCGCGCAGCCGCGGCTCGGCGCTTGCGCTGATCAGCGCCATCCCCGGCCCGAAGCGGCCGCTGACCAACACGAAGAACAGCACGGCGCACGCGACCACGATCGGAAGCGATACGGGCGGCAGGTGCGTCGTGATCAGGATCGGGACGATCGACAGGATGCCGACGATGCCGAACGACGCGCTTCTTGCCGTAGCGATCGGCGAGGCGGCCGATCATGGGCAACGTGACGAGCATCGCCAGTCCGCCGGCGAAATACATGATGGGGAGGTCGATCTCCGCGAGGCCGACATTGGCGACGTTGTACGGCGCGATGAATGGAATCACGGTGAATCCCGCGAACATCAGCACGACGGTGAATGCGAACGTGCGCAGGTGATTGGGCTCGCCGAAGATCGCGCGCAATTGCTCGACCGGACGCCGCCGCACCGCGTGCGCAAGATGCCCCGAGATCGGCGGAAGCACTCTCGCAGGCCGCGATGGCGACGACGACGCTCGCCGCGGCAAGCACGAGGAACGGCATCCGCCACGTCGAATGCGCGGCGATCCAGAGCCCGGCCGGCACGCCGGCCACCGCGGCGAGCGAAAACGACGTGGCCACGATGCCGGTGGCCGTGGCCCGGCGCGCAAACGGGACGAGGTCGGCGACGATCGCGAGCACGAGGCCGCCGATGACGCCACCGAAGGTGCCGGCGACGATCCGCGCGGCGAGCAGCAGCGGGTAATTGGGCGCGAGCCCGCACAGCGCCGTCGCCACGATGAACCCGCCGTAGAGCGCGAGCAGCACCCGCTTGTGGTCGAAGCGGTCGATCCAGAAGGCGGCGACGAACCCGCTCGCCGCCGCGGCGAACGTGTAGGCGGAGACGAGCAGGCTGAACTCGCGCGGCCCGACCGCCAGGATCCGCATCAGCTGCGGACCGAGCGGCATGATGATCATGAAATCGACGATGTGCGTGAACTGCACGGCGGCGAGCGTGAGCAGCATCGCGAATTCGCTCGGCGCGGGCCGCCGCGCGCGAGGCGGCGACGTCGAGGCGCCGGGATCGGGCAAGGGTGGATCGGTTCGGGTCAAGGTCGCAGCCGAGCAAAGCGGCCAGCGAGGCGGCAGGCTGTCGCGTGACGCGTCATGCCGCGTGCCGGGCAAATATAGCACGCGGCCATCCGTCGACAGCCTCAGGTGGCGCGGCGACGCCGACGCCGCTATCATCGTGGCGCCCCCACTCCGGCACCCGCCATGCTCGTCAACTGCGTCGCGTACCAGAACGGCCGCAAGCTCGGCGACATTCCGGTCGAGGACATCAGCGAATACGTGTCCCGGCCGGACTGCTTCGTCTGGGTCGCGATGTTCGAGCCCGGGCCGGCGGAACTCGACCAGATGAAGGAGGAATTCGGACTGCATCCCCTTGCCGTCGAGGATGCGCGCAAAGGGCATCAGCGCCCCAAGATCGAGGAATACGAGGACTCGCTGTTCGCCGTGCTGCAGACGGTCGAGCAGGCGCCCGCCGGCAGCGGCGAACCGCTGAAGATCGGCGAGGTTGCCATCTTCGTGGGGACGAACTACATCCTGTCGGTGCGGCTGCGCACGGAGAAAGGATTTACCGAGGTCCGCGCGCGCACCGAGCGCGAACCGGAACTACTGAGCCACGGCTCCGGCTACGTGTTCTACGCGCTCGCCGACACGATCGTGGATCGGTATTTTCCGGTGCTCGACTCCCTGGAATCCGACCTCGAGAAGATCGAGGAACAGATCTTCGTCCGCAATTCGGCGCGCTCCAACATCGAGGCACTCTATGCGCTGAAGCAGCAGCTCATGGTGCTGAAGCACGTGGTGGATCCCACCATCGAGGTCATCGGCAAGCTCTACGGCGGACGGGTGCCCCAGGTGTGCACCGGACTGCAGGAATATTTCCGCGACGTCTACGACCATCTGACCCGGATCCACGCGTCGATCGAGGCGATCCGCGAAATGCTCGCGACGGCCATCCAGGTGAATCTCGGCATGATCAACCTGAACGAAACCGAGGTGACGAAGAAGCTCGCCGGCTGGGCGGCATTGATCGCCGTGCCGACGCTGATTGCCGGCGTTTACGGAATGAATTTCAAGAACATGCCGGAACTGGAATGGCACTACGGCTACCACCTGTCGATGGCGCTGATGTTCGCCATCGACGTCGGCCTCTACCTCTGGTTCCGGAAGATCCGCTGGCTATAGCATGACCTGCGGCGTCCCACGCGGGACCGCCGCAAGCCATCCTGCCGCGCGTGCTACGCGTCAGTCGTCGTCGTCCCAGTGTCCGGCGCGGTAATGCCACCGGTCACCGTGCTGCTCCAGCGTGTAGTGCCGCCAGTGATGCCCTTCGCGATTGGGGATGTATTGCTGTTCGACCCAGACGTACCGCTGGCCGTCCCAGCCGTAGTGACCGGGCTCATAGACGAATCCCTGGCGCTCAGGCGGGCTCACCACAATGGTCCGCTCCGCGGGCGCCGGCGGCGCCACACCGATCTCCACGTCGACCACGCGGGCCGCGCTCGCGACGGTTGCGATTCCGAAGCGTGCCGACCGCGATCGTCAACGCCGCCATCAGGCTGCGTATCTTCATGCTGCCTCCTTGATTGCTGTTCGCCGCCGGATCGACGCGAGCACGGTCGTGCTCCGGTCTCCGGCGCGTATCAAAGGGACACCTCGACGGGGACAGTGTTTCGCGTAGGCACCAGAATCGGGCGTCTTCCGACAAACCGGCATCGCCATCGTCCGACGCGGATGTGCGAAGTCGCGACATCGGACGTCGAGAACAAGAAAGCGCATAAGCAAATGACCGATGATTGATCGAGATCAACCCCGCGTATTGCGCTGCACAACGTGGAGGCCGATACTCGCGGCGGCGCCGAATGGGCCCGTCAACAAATCCTGAAGGGACAAGTCAATGCGTGGTTATCGCGTCGCGGCGTTGCAGGTGATCGCTGTTGTTTTTCTTGGGCTCCCCGCAACCGCGCTGGCGCAGCAGGTCTACCGGCACGCCCGGCTCCCCGGCCGCGACGACGACGATCGACGGGCAGCAGCTCCCGGCGCCGCCGCCGAAGTTCGGCGGCAAGATCAAGCGCACGACGCGCTGCAGTCGAAGCCCTATTGGCCGGCGCGCATCGTGCCGCCCAAGGGCGCGCCGAACGTGCTGCTGATCATGACCGACGACGTCGGCTTCGGCGTGCCCGAGCACGTTCGGCGGCGTGATCCCGACGCCGGCGCTCGACCGGATCGCCAACAACGGCCTGCGCTACACGAATCTTCAATTCGACGGCGCTGTGCTCGCCGACGCGCGCGGCGCTGATCACCGGCCGCAACCATCACTCGGCCGGCTTCGGCGTGATCTCCGAGCAGGCGACGGGCTATCCCGGGCTACGACAGCTTCATCACCAAGGACAAGGCGACGATCGGCAGGATCCTGCAAGGACAACGGCTACCGCACGTCGTGGTTCGGCAAGAACCACAACACGCCGTCGTTCCAGGCGAGCCACGACCGGGCCGTTCGACCAGTGGCCGACCGGCATGGGCTTCGAGTACTTCTACGGCTTCATGGGCGGCGACACCAACCAGTGGCAGCCGGCAACCTCGCCCGCAACACCACGTACATCTACCCGTTCGTCGGCAATCCGAGCTGCAACCTGATCACCGCGATGGCCGACGAGGCGATCGACGTACATGAACCAGATCAACACGCTGACGCCCGACCAGCCGTTCTTCGTCTACTACGTGCCCGGGCGGCACGCACGCGCCGCATCACCCGACGCCGGAGTGGATCAAGAAGATCAGCGACATGCACCTGTTCGACAAGGGCTGGAACAAGCTGCGCGAGCAGATCTTCGAGAACCAGAAGAAGCTCGGCGTGATCCCGCAGAACGCGAAGCTGACGCCGTGGCCGAAGGACCTGCTGAAGGAGTGGGACGCGCTCACGGCCGACGAGAAGAAGATGTTCATGCGCCAGGTCGACGTCTTCGCCGCCTACGTCGCCGTACACCGACAACGAGATCGGCCGCGTGATCCAGGCGGTCGAGGACATGGGCAAGCTCGACAACACGCTGATCATCTACATCAACGGCGACAACGGCACCAGCGCCGAAGGCACGCTGATCGGCACGCCGAACGAGGTCGCGATGTTCAACGGCGTCGAGGTGCCGGTCGAGGACCAGCTCAAGTACTTCTACGACGTCTGGGGCTCGGACAAGACGTACAACCACATGGCGGTGCCATGGGCGTGGGCGTTCGACACGCCGTTCACGTGGACCAAGCAGATCGCGTCGCACTTCGGCGGCATCCGCCAGGGCATGGCGATCTCGTGGCCGACGCGTCATCACGGACAAGGGCGGCATCCGCAACCAGTTCCACCACGTGATCGACATCGTGCCGACGATCCTCGAGGCCGCCGGCATCACGGCAGCCGACGATCGGTCGACGGCATCAAGCAGAGCCCGATCGAGGGCGTCAGCATGGCGTACACGTTCGACAAGGCGAACGCCAACGCGCCGTCGACGCACAAGACGCAGTACTTCGAGATGATGGGCGACCACGCGATCTACCACGACGGCTGGATCGCGAGCACCAAGGTGATGCGCCCGCCGTGGGACATCAGCGGCGGCGTCGACTCGGATCCGGCCAACGTATCCGTGGGAGCTCTACGACCTGCGCAAGCGACTGGACGCAGTCCGACGACGTCGCGGCCAAGAACCCGGCGAAGGTGAAGGAGCTGCAGGCAGCTGTTCTGGCAGGAGGCGAAGAAGTACCAGGTGCTGCCGCTCGATGCGACCGTCGGCGACGCGGCTCGTCACGCCGCGCCCGAGCATCACGGCCGGCCGCAACGTGTTCACCTGGACGGCGCCGCTGACCGGCACGCCGCAACGGCGACGCGCCCTTCGTGCTCAACGCGTCGTACACCTTCAAGGCCGACATCGAGGTGCCGCAGGGCGGCGCCGAGGGCATGCTGATCACGCAGGGCGGCCGCTTCGGCGGCTATGGCTTCTACCTGCTCAAGGGCAAGCCGGTGTTCACCTGGAACCTGGTCGACCTGAAGCGGATCAAGTGGGAAGCGTCCGACGCGCTGGCCGCCGGCAAGCACATGCTCGAATTCGACTTCAAGTACGACGGCCTCGGCATCGGCGACGCTCGCGTTCAACAACATGAGCGGCATCGGGCAGGCGGCACCGGCGTGCTCAAGGTCGACGGCAAGGCGGTCGCCGACGCAGAAGATGGAGCACACGCATCCCGTTGATCCTGCAGTGGGACGAGAACCTCGACGTCGGGTCCGACACCGGCACGCCGGTGGACGACAAGGACTACCAGGTGCCGTTCGCGTTCACCGGCAAGATCAACAAGATCACGCTGACGATCGACCGGCCGCAGCTGTCGCCCGCCGATATCAAGAAGCTCCAGGCGGCGCAGCGCAACAACAAGACGAGCGAGTAGCGTACTCTTCGCAGGGAGCGGGGCTGGCTCGTCGCAACTCCCGCCTCCGCGATCCGGCGCCGCAATTCAAGCCAAGGAGATCCCTCATGAGCAAGCGTTTCTGGTTGCCGGTCGCCGCAGCCGCGGCCGTCGTCGCAGGCTATGCCTATGCGCAATACCCCATCATGGACAAGGTCGCCGACAAGGTCATCCAGAAGTACCAGACGGCGAGCTGCGAGCAGCTGTGGCAGCAGAAAGGCCAGCCGAAGTCGCCGGAAGAACAGCGCGTCATCGGATTCCTGAAAAGCGATCCGCAGATGCGCAATGCGTTCTTCAACAAGGTCTCGGGCCCGATCGTCAACAAGATGTTCGATTGCGGAATGATCCCTTGATGTTCCACGGCGCCCATTCCGGGCGGATGGAGTTCGCGATGAATGAGTTTGGCTGGATGGGACGGGCACTGGCGTTCGTCATCGGATCGGTGTTCGCGGTCACGGTGAGTGCGCAGTCCGCGGCACCCGCCGCGGCTGCGGCGGCGAAGGCGCCGGCGAAATCCGCGAAGCAGGCAAAGAAACCGGCGGAACCGGCATTCAAGATGGTGCTGGAGCCGAAGGCGATGGACCTCCTGAAGACGATGAGCGACCGCCTCGCCAAGGCCAAGGCGATGTCGTTCACGGCGACCGTCGGCTACGAGTACCCAAGCAGGCTCGGCCCGCCGATCGTCTACACGATGCGCTACGACGTGACGATGCAGCGGCCGGACAAGCTCAAGATCCTGATGCCCGGCGACGGCCCCGCCTCGGAGTTCTATTACGACGGCAAGGCGATGATGGCGTATGCGCCGGCGGAGAACCTCGTCGCCGTGTCCGCGGCGCCGCCGACCGTGGAGGAGGCGCTGAAGTTCGCGTACAACTCGGCCGCCCTTTACTTTCCGTTCGTCGATCTTCTCGTCGACGATCCGTATGCCGCACTGACCGACGGCGCGATTCTCGCGTTCTACATTGGTCCGTCCAGCGTGGTGGCAGGCACGAAGACGGACATGCTGGCGTGGGCGAACAAGGACGTGTTCCTGCAGATCTGGATCGGCGCCGACGACAAACTGCCACGACGCGTCCGTGCGGTCTTTGCCGCCGACCCGCAGCAACTGCGCCACGAGCTCGAGCTTTCGAACTGGAAGCTCGATTCGGGGCAGTCGACGCCGGACACGTTCACGTCGGAGAAGGCGCAGGCGGCCCCCCGCATCGCCTTCAAGAGCCCGACCACGTTGCCGCCGGGAATGAAGCCGCTGGTCAAGATGACGCCGGCGAAGCCGGCGCCTGCGAAACCGCAACCGAAGACACCCTGATCGGAGCTTGCGATGAAGACGATATTCACCATCACTGCCGCAATGCTTGCCGGCATGCTCGCCGTGTGGAGCGGTTCGGCTGCCGGATGGGCATCCGCTAACCGTGCCGGCGGCAGCACGAGCCACAGCTATGGCTCGACCAGTCACGAGAACCGCTATGGCGGAAGCTCGACGCACGAAGCGGGCGAAGGCACCGAGCACACCAACGCGTACGGCGGCAGCACCGCGCACGCGGAGGGCGGCGGTACCGAGCACACGAATGTGTACGGCGGGCACCACGGCCGGCGCGGTCGGCGCCGGTGCCGTGCACACGACGCCTTACGGCGCGACCGCGTACCACCCGCCGGGCGCCTATCCCGCGGCCTACTATCCGTATCATCCGCCGACGGCCGTTCCGTATTACGCGTCGGGATGCTATGGCTGTGCGGCCGCAGCAGGTGCGGTCGTCGGCGTCGCCGCAGGTGCAGCGGTGGCCTCGGCGAACTCGCAGGCCGCGGCGTCCAATGCGTATGCGGCGGGTGTCGCCACCGGGAGCGCCAACACGGCCGCGGCAACCAGTGCCGCCTATGGCGCCGGCGTTGCAACGGGCGCGGCGATGGCGAGTGCGCCTCCGGCGAACTACTCGATGGGCGTCAACTACGCGACGCTGCCGGCAGGCTCGATGTCGATCAACAAGAACGGCACGACGTACTACCTCAGCGGGAACACGTGGTTCCAGCCGTCCTTCGGCGCGAACGGCGTCTATTACACGGTCGTGCCTGCGCCCTGACTTGGCGAACGCATCCGCTCAGTGCCGGTGCGGCGCTGAGCGGGGATCGTCGGATTCGATCGGCGCGAGCGGTATCACCCGACCATTCGGCGGCGGCACGGGCCATGACGGCTGCAGCGTCACGTGCTCGATCCCGAATTCGCCGGCGAGCAGCCGTTGCGCGGCGGCGAGCACGCGTGGCCATGTCGAGCCATCGTCCAGGGTCACGTGCGCGGAGAGCGCGACGCAATCCGCGCTCATGTTCCACACGTGGAGGTCGTGGACCCCGGTGACGCCCGGGGTGGCGACGAGCGCCTGTCCGATCGCCTCGTACGACAGATGCGCCGGCACCTGCTCCATCAGCACGCGGGTCGACTGCCGCAGCAGCAGGAACGTCGAGCGCAGGATCAGCAGCGCGACCACCAGCGACAGGATCGGGTCGATCGGCATCCATCCGGTCGCGTAAATGACCGCGCCCGCCACCAGCGCGGCGACGGAGCCCAGCAGATCGCCAAGGACGTGCAGCAAAGCGCCGCGCGCGTTGATGCCCTCGCCGGACCGCGAAAGCATGTAGGCGACGACGACGTTCACCGCGAGCCCACCGCCGGCGACCACCATCACGACCGTTCCGGACACGGGCGCGGGCATGAGCAGGCGGCGCACGGCTTCGACGGTAATCCAGACGATCAGCGCCAGCATCGCGAGCGCGTTGACGAATGCCGCGAGCACCTCGGCGCGCGCGTACCCGTAGGACGCGCGCTGCGAGGCCGGCCGCCGCGCGACCGCCGTCGCGATCAGCGCGACGATGAACGCCGCCGCGTCGGTCACCATGTGGCCCGCGTCGGATATGAGCGCGAGGGAGCCGGCGAGCCAGCCGCCGACGGCCTCGACGATCGCGAATCCCGCCGTCAGCGCGAGCGCGATCCAGAGCGCGCGCGTCGTAGCGGCTCCGTGCGCGTGGCTGTGCGGAGCCTCCGCGGCGGGGGCGGTCGTTGCAGGGATGATCATGGTCGCGGAAGACGTGCCGATCCCGGCATTGTCGGCCGTGCGCGGCGCAATCGCAATCGCGCGTTCACATCTCGTCGCGCAGACAAATCGGCCCCTGGTTTTCCGGACGGTGACCGCGTTTCCCCGAGTAGAACGCGCGTATTTGCGCCATGTCGGAGACGATGTCGCCCGTGAGCTCGACGTAGGCGCCGACGCCGATCTCACGCGCGGGGTAGTCGACGAACGCGAGGGCGACCGGCACCCGCGCCGCGCGCGCAATGCGATAGAAGCCGGACTTCCAGAACGGCGCCGCGCTGCGCGTTCCTTCGGGTGCGAGCGCGAGCATGAATTCGTCGCGCCGGGCGAACTCGCGTTCGATCTCGTCGACGAATCCCTGCGGTTCGCGGCGATTGACGGCGATGCCGCCCATGTGCACGAGCAGCGGCCCGAGCGGCCAGCGGAACAACGTGTCCTTGCCGACGAAGTGGATGCGCAGCCCGATCACGGCCTTCGCGAGCAGTCCGACGATCGTGTCCCAATTCGTGGTGTGCGGATAGAAGATCACGACACAGCGCGTTGGCACGGGCTCGCGCAGCCGAACGGTCCAGCCCGCCGTCCGCAATATCCACGCCGCGAGCCTCGGCAGCATCCCGGGCGCGAGCGGACGAGCGACGACGGGAGCCGGCGTGAGAGTCGGGGCTGGGGGGAGCACGGTCGAAGCGCCGGCAGCGCGCCGGCGCGAATGATTGTGCGCAGTCTAGCAAACGGGAAGCGGCGATCGTGGTCGGGCGCTAGAATGAGCGATGGCGACGATCACCTTCGTGGATATTGCGCGCAGCGTCGACGCACTCCTTCCGCAGACGCAGTGCCGGCGCTGCGGCTACGACGCCTGCCGCCCCTATGCCGAAGCGATCGCGGCCGGCGACGCGATCAACCGCTGCCCGCCCGGCGGCGATGCGCTCATCGCCGCGCTCGCGTCGCTGACCGGCCGCCCCGTCGTTGCTCTCGATCGCGCGCACGGCGAGCACGCGCCGCTCGCGGTCGCGCGAATCGATGAAGCCTGGTGCATCGGGTGCACGCTGTGCATCGATGCGTGCCCGGTCGATGCGATCGTCGGCGCGCCCAAGCGCATGCACGCGGTGCTGCCCGCGCTTTGCACCGGCTGCGGGCTCTGCCTGCCTCCCTGCCCTGTCGATTGCATCGACATGGTTCCCGCCGGCCGCGCGTGGAGTCCCGCCGACGCGCAGGCCGCGAGCAAGCGCTTCGCCGCGCGCAACGCGCGCGTCGAATCTCGACGGCAACGTCCACGCTCGTCGTCCGCGGTCGCGCCGGACGCCGGCACGCCCTCGTCGCGCCTGCCGAAAGCCGAAGCGATCGCCGCGGCGCTCGCGCGCGCCCGGGCGCGTCGCGCGACCGGCGGCAACCGCGCGCACTGACAGATGAACCCGCAGAAGCGACGCCTGATGTTCGAGCGGTTTCGCGCGGCCGACCCGGATCCGAAATCCGAGCTCGTCCATCGTTCGCCGTTCGAGCTCATCGTCGCCGTCGTGCTGTCGGCGCAGGCGACGGACAAGGGCGTGAACAAGGCCACGGCGAAGCTCTTTCCGGTCGCCCGGACGCCGAGCGCGATCGTGAAGCTCGGCATCGATGGCCTCGTTCCGTACGTGCAGTCGATCGGTCTCTTCCGCAACAAGGCGAAGAACATCGTTGCGCTGTCCGAAATCCTGCTGCGCGAGCACGGCGGGCGCGTGCCCGCCAATCGCGAGGCGCTGGAAAAGCTGCCCGGCGTCGGCCGCAAGACCGCCAACGTCGTCCTCAACGTCGCCTTCGGCGAGCCGACGATCGCCGTCGACACGCACATCTTTCGCGTCGCCAACCGGACGGGTCTCGCTCCCGGCAAGACGCCGGAGGCCGTCGAGCAGAAGCTGCTCAAGGTCGTGCCGGAGGAATTCAAGCTGCACGCGCATCACTGGCTGATCCTGCACGGGCGTTATGTCTGCGTCGCACGCACGCCAAAGTGCCCGTCGTGCCTCATTCGCGATCTCTGCGAATTCCGCCACAAGACCGAATAGCGATGTTCGCGCCGACCCGCGACGAGGCGCGCCGGTTCCTTGTCGATACGTGGTCGAAATACCGCGCGCGGGAACCGCTCTCCGCGCTGGAGGCGCTCGCCGCCGAATCGATCGCGCGGCATCCCGAATATCACGCCATGCTCGAGCGTCCGGAACCCCACGTCGAGCGCGACTGGCAGCCCGAGAGCGGCGAAACGAATCCGTTCCTGCACCTGTCGCTGCACCTCGCCGTAGCCGAGCAGATCGGCAGCGACCAGCCGCCGGGCATCCGCGTGCAGTTCGAGCGGCTCCGCGCGTCGCGCGGCGACGAGCACGCGGCGTTGCACGCGGTGCTGGAATGCCTGGGCGAGGTGATCTGGTCCGCGCAGCGGCAAGGGACGCCGCCTGACGCCGCCCTTTATCTTGCGTGCCTCGAGCGGCAGCGCTAGGCGAGCGCGCGGTTCAGGATTCCGCGAATGTCGCGCGCGCGGATCGCCTGCTCGCCCCGCGCTTCCAGCTGCCGGCGCGCAGGCTCGTTCGCCAGCAGCTCGACGCAGGTGGCGGCGATGCGCTCGGCCGGCGCGAAAGCAACCGCGTCCCGCAGATCGGGCTCGATCAGCGTGTGCGGCTGCAACGTGGCGACGACCGCCTTCGCGTTCGCCAGCAGGTAGGAAACGCGCACGACCTCGAAGATGCGCCGCGAATCGTTGAGATCGATGTTGAGGACAACCTTCGCTCGCGCGATGAGACTGTCGCGCGCGGGGCCGTAGAGGCCGCAAGCGAAGACCGCGCTCGCGCCGGTCTGGCAAAGCTGGCTGTACAGGGCGAGGCGCCGCTGCCCAGGCACGCCGTAGAACAGCACGTCGATGTCCTGCACGACGTCGCGGGGGATCCGCTCGAGGATCGGCGCCCAGCCCACGGGCACGTGCGCGACGCGTTTGGCCGGCTGCAGCTCCTCCCATGCCGAGAGGTTGTGCTCGCTGTAGTCCCAGATCCGCAATCGCCGCGCGGCAACGCGATACGCCGGCTTGAGCGCACTCGCCGAAACACCCGCCAACTGCTCGAAGTTGTAGACGATCGTATCGGCCGGCACCGCTTCGATCTGCGCCTCCGAAAGCATCTGGAAGCCAAAGACGATGTTCGTGCGGTCGCTCGCGAACGCGTTCTCCGCCACCGAGACCTCGTGCCCGAGCGCGTCGAGTCCCCATTGGACGGTGTCGCTGACTTCGCGATACCCGCGGAGCCCGTGCAGTCGCGGATCCGGAATGACGTGCACGATGTGGAATTTGATTGCCATGGCGGTGAAATCGGCACGACTTCAGAGCAGACGCCGTACGAGTTGTGGGTGAGTCTCGGGCGCTCGCCCGAGGCGCAGCAAAAAGGAATGCCCGGTACGATGAATCGATGCGTGGCGCGAAGCCACCTGACGCTGCGCGCGGTGTCGCGTGCCCCGGATAGCGGGGCGATCGTGCTCGCGCCGTCAGAATTCCAGCTTGTCGCCCGGCTTCATGTTGTGGATCTTGGTCGGCGTGTCACCCATCGCCTTGATGTATTCCTCCGGCGTGCCGACGAGGAACGGGTTCGTCCCGTAGTGCATCGGAATCGCGTGCTTCGGCTTCAGGATCTCCCGCGTCGCGTAGGCGGCATCCTCGGGGTTCATGACGAAATGACCGCCGATCGGAATCATGATCAGGTCCGGCTTGAAGTGGAAACCATGAAACCCTCCTGTCAGGTGGGCTCTGCGAACACGCCGCCGAGGCGCCGATCCCTCCCCAGCTCGAGACGAATCTTGCGGGAAAGCGTACCCCGAATCACTCCGCTCCGAAACCCCTGTCCAACCTCTTCCAGCGATGAAAAAAGGCGCCCGCAGGCGCCTTCCCCGTGCAACGATCTCGCGTTCAGTATTTCGCCGACAGAACCGCCGGTTGCGCCGCGAAGTACGCGGCGAGATTTTCGATGTCGTCCTTGGTGAGCGTCGCCTGCGAATCCCGCCATGATCGGGTTCTTGCGCGCACCCGACTTGTAGTCGCGCAACGCCTTTTCGAGATAATCGCGGTGCTGGCCCGCGAGCTTCGGGAAATCCGGAGACGCGCTGTTGCCGTCGGCGCCATGGCAGGCGGCGCAGACTTCCGCCGCCTTCGCCTTGCCCGCGGCGAGGTTGGCCGCCTGTGTGCCGGCAGAAAATGCGAGGGCCGCGACGGCGGCAACGACGAGGAGGAATCGGCGGTCCATCATTTCACCTTCGTGGCGAGTCCGCCTTGGCCGTAGTAGGCGGCCACGTCGGCCATATCCTGGTCCGACAGCGACGCGGCGATTGCGCGCATCGACGGATGGCTGCGCTCGCCGGCCTTGTATTCGTGGAGCGCCTTCACGATGTACGCCTCGTGCTGGCCGGCGATCCGCGGCACCTTGTAGACCTCGGGAAACGCAGTGCGCCAGCCTTCGATGCCGTGGCAACCCTGGCACATCTGGACCTTGAGGGCGCCGTGCGCCGGATTGCCGGCGGCCACATCCTGCGCGCGCGCCGCTCCCGCGAAAGTCAGCGCCGCGAGCGCGGCAGCGAGCGCCGCGGGAATTGCTTTCTTGTGCATCATGTCGGGGGTTCCGCCAATGGCCGATGGCCGTGATCAGAGGGCCGTGCTCGCGTGGCCGCGAAGGGTGGCCGTGGTGCCGGATACGTCGAAAAACCCCGCGATTTTAGGGTCTAACGTGTTGCCGGGTCAACGTGCGAGGCGCGTCACTTCTCGAGGTATTTCATTTTCTCCTTCACGCCCTTCCACTCGTCGGCGTCGGGCGGCGCGGGCTTGCGCTCGATGATGGGCTTCCACACCTTGGCGAGCTCCGCATTGAGGGCGGTGAAGTGCTTCTGGTCGTCGGGCACGTCGTCCTCGGCGAAGATCGCCTCGACCGGGCACTCGGCGACGCACAGCGTGCAGTCGATGCATTCGTCCGGATCGATGACGAGGAAATTCGGGCCCTCGCGGAAACAGTCGACCGGGCACACATCGACGCAATCGGTGTACTTGCAGCGGATGCAGGTCTCGGTGACGACGTAGGTCATGCGCGGCGATCCGGCGGATAAAGGTTGATTTTACCAAATCGGCCCCCATCGTTGCGGCAAGCAGGAGGTGCTTGCACGCGGCAAGGGCTTCGGCTACCGTAGGTTCCTTGCGACGCGCCTGGCCATCGCGGCGCCGTTCCCCAACTCTCCTGCCCGCGCAACAGCACGAGGATCCCATGAGCAACCAGGTCAAGCACGCATCCGATGCGACTCCCATGAGCAACCAGATCAAGCACGTTTCCGACGCCACTTTCGAAAAGGACGTGCTCCAATCGCAAACCCCGGTTCTCGTCGACTACTGGGCCGAATGGTGCGGTCCGTGCAAGATGATCGCGCCGGTGCTGGAAGATCTCGCGCGCGACTACGCCGGCAAGTTGACGGTCGCCAAGCTCGACATCGACGCCAATCCGGGGACCACGAGCCAATTCGGCATCCGCGGCATTCCGACGCTGATCCTGTTCAAGGGCGGCAAGGCCCATGCCCAGAAGGTCGGCGCGCTGTCGAAATCGCAGCTCGCCGCGTTTGTTGACAGCAACCTCTGAACCCGCTAACCTGATTTTCGTGTCGCGACGCCCCCCGGTCTCCCGGGGCGGCCCCGCGACAGGATCCAAGGGCGCCTCCCGCTGAATTGAGGCGCCTCCCGGGAGCCTTCCCGGGCCCAACTTCCCCGCAATCCCCCCGCGGCGATCAAACGCCGATGCGGCCGCCCCCAGCCCTTTTCCGCGCGCCTCCATGCAACTCTCCGAACTGAAGTCCAAACCGGTCACCGAGCTGGTCGAAATGGCCAACGCCAGCGAGCTCGAGGGCGCCAACCGGATGCGCAAGCACGACCTCATCTTCGCGATGCTCCGGCAGCAGGCGAAGAAGGGCGAGAGCATCTTCGGCGACGGCACGCTCGAGATCCTGCCCGACGGCTTCGGCTTCCTTCGCTCGCCCGACACGAGCTACCTCGCCGGCACCGACGACATCTACATCTCGCCGTCGCAGATCCGCCGCTTCAATCTGCACACCGGCGACACGATCGAAGGCGAGATCCGCACGCCGAAGGACGGCGAGCGCTACTTCGCGCTGGTGAAAGTCGACAAGGTCAACGGCGAGCCCCCCGAGAACGCGAAGTCGAAGATCCTCTTCGAGAACCTGACGCCGCTCTTCCCCGACGAGCCGCTGTGCCTCGAGCGCGACATCAAGGCCGAGGAGAACATGACCGGCCGGATCATCGACATCATCGCGCCGATCGGCAAGGGCCAGCGCGGCCTCCTGGTGTCGTCGCCGAAGTCCGGCAAGACGGTGATGCTGCAGCACGTTGCGCACTCGATCGCCGCGAACTATCCCGACGTCGTGCTGATCGTGCTCCTGATCGACGAGCGGCCCGAGGAAGTCACCGAAATGCAGCGCTCGGTGCGCGGCGAGGTCGTGTCCTCGACGTTCGACGAGCCCGCCACGCGGCACGTCCAGGTCGCCGAAATGGTGATCGAAAAGGCGAAGCGTCTCGTCGAGCACAAGAAGGACGTGGTGATCCTGCTGGACTCGATCACCCGCCTCGCGCGCGCCTACAACACCGTCGTCCCGGCTTCGGGCAAGGTGCTGACCGGCGGTGTCGACGCCAACGCGCTGCAGCGTCCCAAGCGCTTCTTCGGCGCCGCGCGCAACATCGAGGAAGGCGGCTCGCTCACGATCATCGCCACGGCGCTCATCGACACCGGCTCGCGGATGGACGACGTGATCTACGAGGAGTTCAAGGGCACCGGCAACATGGAAATCCACCTCGACCGGCGGATGGCCGAAAAGCGCATCTATCCGGCGATCAACGTCAACCGGTCCGGCACCCGCAAAGAAGAGCTGTTGCTGAAGCCCGAGGTGCTGCAGAAGGTCTGGGTGCTCCGCAAGCTCCTCTACCCGATGGACGAGCTCGAGGCGACCGAATTCCTGGTCGACAAGGTCAAGCAGACGAAGTCGAACGCCGAATTCTTCGACTCGATGCGCCGGGGGTAGAGCGCGGCGGCGCTGCCGATTTCCATGCCCTTGTTGTAAAACGAGTTTTTAGCGGCCCCTCGTTGTTCTTGGCGCCCGGCTATTGTTGCGTTGCAGTGCAAAAAACCGGATAATCGCGCCTTTGCCGCCATGCGCGCCTGGCGTTTGCCGCCTGCGCCCCCATCTACCGCGGCGCCGGTCCGGGCGCACCCCCACGGGCAATGAAGCCCCGGTGCGTGGACCGAGGACGAGGACTCCATGAAGACCGATATCCATCCGAAGTACGGCGACATCCTGGTGACGTGCAGCTGCGGCAACACGTTCACGACGCGCTCGACCGTCGTGAAGCCGTTGCACGTCGAGGTCTGCTCCGCCTGCCACCCGTTCTACACGGGCAAGCAGAAGGTGATGGACACCGCCGGCCGCATCGACAAGTTCCGTCAGCGCTACGCCGCCAAGCCCGCTGCCGCCAAGCCAGCGGCTCCCGCGAAGGCGCCCGCGGCGAAGGCGACCGCCACGAAGCACTGACGCCGCGCGCGCAAAAAAGCGCGACAATGCGCGGGCGAGCCCTGTCCGGTGCCCCCAGCGGAAAAGGCAGCTTCGGCTGCCTTTTTCTTTAGCGATTGCGCGGGCGTGATAAGAGACATCCTCGTCGACCGAAATCCCATGGCCCGCATCGCCCCCAACGCGCCCGCTGCTCCCGATGCCGACTCGATCCTGAGCCCGGCGGGGCCGCATCGAGCGCTGAAGCAGTTCGGGCTCGTCCTGCTGTGCGGCGCGTGGGTGCTGCTCGGGCTCGTCGGCCACGATCCGTGGAAGACCGAGGACGCCACCTCGTTCGGCATCGTCTACGAAATGCTGGAGGGGAGCGACCTCCTTACGCCCAATCTCGCGGGGGAGCCTTTCGTGGACCGGCCGCCGCTCGTCTATGCACTGGCCGCGGGGACCGGCAAGCTCGCGTCCGGAATCCTCGCCGCCCCCGATGCGGCGCGGCTCGCCGCGGGCCTGCTTTTGGGATTGACGTTGTACCTGGTTGCGCTCACCGGGAACGAGCTCTTCGGCCGCAACTTCCGCTGGATGCCGGTGCTCCTGTTCGTCGGCTGCGTCGGCTTGTGGGATCGCGCGCACCAACTCTCGCCGGAGCTCGGATTGCTGACCGGGATCGCCGCCGCGCAATACGGCTTTGCGCTCGCGCTGCGCCGGCCGGCCTGGGGCGGCATCGTGCTGGGGCTCGGCGCCGCCTTGGCGTTCCTGTCGCGCGGATTCCTGGGCCCGTTGTGGCTCGTTCTCACTGCCGTTGCGCTCCCGCTGGCGTTCGCGACCTGGCGCACGCGGCGCTACACGATCACGGCGGCGGTCGCGCTCGCCGTCGCGGTGCCGCTCTGCGCGTCATGGCCGATCGCGCTGGCGGTCAATGCCCCGGGCGATCTCGCCGCGTGGTGGAACGCGCAGTCGTGGACCGATTACTTCGGCCCGCTGTCCGCAAAAGCGGCGGCGGACCCGGTCGTCCTCATCAAGAATCTGCTCTGGTTTGCGTGGCCCGCGCTCCCGCTCGCCGCATGGACGCTGTGGACGCGCGGCCGTGGCTTCAACGGCGGTCTCGCCGCCCCGGCCGTCGTTCTTCCGGGCACGCTCGCGCTCGTCATGCTGGCGTCCATCGCGGTCATGGCCGATCCGAAGGTGACGTATCTGATGCCGATCCTGCTGCCGCTTGCGCTGCTCGGCGCGCTGGAGATCGACACGCTGAAACGGAGCTTCTCGGGCGCCCTCGACTGGTTCGGCATCCTGACGTTCGGCCTCGCCGCGGCGCTCGCGTGGTACCTCTGGTTCGATTCGTTCGCGCGCGGGATGGCGGTGCCGGTCGCGAGCGTCCTGCGCGATACGGAAGCCGGATACCGCCCGCCCTGGCACTGGCTCGCGATCGTGGTCTCGGCGCTGCTCACCCTGCTGTGGCTCGTCCTCGTGCGCCCGGCGCGGCGCTCGAATCGCCGCGCGGTGCTGAACTGGGCCGCCGGCATGACGCTGCTGTGGGCGCTCTACTCGACGATATGGCTTCCGTACCTCGACTCGCGCCGCAGCTACCGCACGGTGGCGCTTTCGATGGCGTCGCACCTGCCCGCGCAAGGATGCGTCGCGAGCCGCAACCTCGGCGAGGCGCAGCGCGCGCTGTTCCGCTATTTCGCGGGCCTCGTCACCGTGCGCGAGGAAACAGCGCCCACGCAGAACTGCGCCGCCGTGCTCGTCCAATTCGGTCGCATCGATCTCGCGCCCGCGGCGCCGGAAGGCTGGCGCATCGCGTGGCAAGGCCAGCGCCGCGGCGACGATACCGAGCGCTTCGTGCTTTACGCGAGGGGCGCCCGTTGAGATTCATCGACGAAGCGACCATCGAGGTCATCGCCGGCGACGGCGGCAACGGCTCGGCCTCGTTCCGGCGCGAGAAATACATTCCGCGCGGCGGCCCCGACGGCGGCGACGGCGGCCATGGCGGCAGCGTCTACGCGCTCGCCGACCGCAACATCAACACGCTGATCGACTATCGCTTCGCGCGCCTCCATCGCGCGAAACCTGGCGAGGGCGGGCGCGGCGCCGACAAGTACGGCAAGGGCGCCGACGACATCGTCCTGCGGATGCCCGTGGGGACCGTGATCAAGGACCTCGACACCGGCGAGCTCATCGCCGACCTCGCGGCGCACGACCAGAAGGCGCTGCTCGCCAAGGGCGGCAAGGGCGGGCTCGGCAACATCCATTTCAAGTCGAGCACCAATCGCGCACCGCGGCAATTCACGCCGGGCGAGGAAGGCGAGCGGCGACGTCTGCATCTCGAGCTCAAGGTGCTGGCCGATGTCGGGCTCCTCGGCATGCCGAACGCGGGAAAGAGCACGTTCATCCGCGCGGTATCGGCCGCGCGGCCCAAGGTCGCCGACTATCCGTTCACGACGCTCGCGCCCAACCTCGGCGTCGTGCGCACCGATGCCAACCGCAGCTTCGTCGTCGCCGACATCCCCGGCCTCATCGAAGGCGCCGCCGACGGCGCGGGCCTCGGCCACCAGTTCCTCCGCCACCTGCAGCGCACGCGACTCCTGCTGCACATCGTCGATCTGGCGCCGTTCGATCCGGACGCCGATCCTGTTCGCGACGCGCGGGCGATCGTCAACGAGCTCAAGCGCTACGACCCGGCGCTGCACGAAAAGCCTCGGTGGCTCGTGCTGAACAAGCTCGATCTCGTGCCCGCCGACGAGCGCGACGCGCGCGTGAAGGCGTTCGTCAAGGCATACCGGTGGAAGGGGCCGGTGTTCGCCATCGCGGCCGTGACCGGCGAAGGCTGCCGCGACGTCGTCTTCGCGATCCAGGATTGGCTCGACGCGCATCCCGCCTACGCCCCCGTCGGCGACGACGCGGCGGAGCCGATCGACACCGGCGCGGATTCCTGAATCGGGATGGCGGTTCGCGCATGAGCACGCCCGTCGCCTCCGCCAAGCGCATCGTCGTCAAGGTCGGCTCGAGCCTTGTCACCGACGAGGGGCGCGGACTCGACCATGCGGCCGTCGCGCGCTGGGCGGAGGAAATCGCCGGATTGAAGCGCGCGGGACGCGAGATCGTGCTGGTCTCGTCGGGGGCGATCGCCGAGGGCGTCAAGCGCCTCGGCTGGCGCACGCGGCCCTCGGCGATGCACGAGCTGCAGGCGGCGGCCGCCGTCGGGCAGATGGGGCTCGTGCAGGCGTACGAATCCGCGTTCAGCCAATTCGGATTGCACACTGCGCAGATCCTGCTCACGCACGACGACCTGGCCGACCGCCGGCGCTACCTCAACGCGCGCTCGACGCTCGTCACGCTGCTGCGGCTCGACGTGATCCCCATCATCAACGAGAACGACACGGTCACCACCGACGAAATCCGCTTCGGCGACAACGACACGCTGGCCGCGCTCGTCACCAACCTGATCGAGGCCGACGTGCTCGTGCTGCTCACGGATCAGCAGGGTCTCTACACCGCCGATCCGCGGCGGGACCGCGCGGCCACGCTCGTGCGCGACGCCCGCGCCGGCGATCCGGAACTGGAGAGGATGGCGGGCGGCGTGGGCAGCGCGCTCGGCAGCGGCGGCATGCTGACCAAGATCCTCGCTGCAAAGCGCGCGGCGCGCTCGGGCGCATCGACGGTGATTGCTTCCGGTCGCGAGGATCGCGTCCTGACGCGTCTCGCAGCGAACGAGGCGATCGGCACCGTGCTCCGCGCCGATGCGAATTCGCTCGCTGCCCGCAAGCAATGGCTCGCCGATCATCTGCAGCTCGCCGGGCGCCTCACGCTCGACCCGGGCGCCGTGCGCGCGCTCGCGCGCGACGGCAAGAGCCTGTTGCCGATCGGGGTGGTCGCCGTCGCCGGCGAGTTCGACCGCGGCGAGGTCGTCGGCTGCTTCGATCCCGACGGGCGCGAGGTCGCCCGCGGTCTCGTCAACTACAGCGCGCAGGAGACCGCGCGCATCCTGCGCAAGCCCTCGGCCGAGATCGAGACGATCCTGGGCTACGTGGATGAGCCCGAGTTGATTCATAGAGACAATTTGGTCTTGCTCGGATGAGGCCAGATTCGACGCCCGTCACCCGATACCCTAGAATTCCGTTCCGAACAAAGAGCCGATCCGGCGCCCGGCGCGGCGGACCGCACAACCGATCGTCAACCCCGGGGAGACTCTGCAATGGCCCTGATCGACCGCGTCAAGAACATCCTGCTCACGCCCAGGACCGAGTGGCCGACCATCGCCGGCGAAGCGGCGACGGTGCAGTCGATTTTCGTGGGCTACGTGCTGATCCTGGCGGCGATCGGCCCGATCGCGCTGGCAATAGGAACCGGTTTCCTGGGCATTGAATTCGCCATCCTTCGCTATCTCATCGGTCTCGCCATCGTGCTGCTGCTCGCGCTCATCGTCGATGCGATCGCGCCGGCCTTCGGCGGCGAAAAGAATTTCGTCCAGTCGCTCAAGCTGGTCGCCTACTCGTTCACGGCGGCGTGGATCGCGGGAGTCTTCCTGCTGCTGCCATGGATCGGCTGGATCGTCGGACTGTTTGCGCTCTTCTATTCGTTCTACACGTTCTACCTCGGCGCGCCGGTCCTGCGGAAATGCACGCAGGAGAAGGCCATCGGCTTCGTGATCGTCGTAGTCGTCTGCGGGATCGTCCTGGGCTATGTGCTGAACCGCCTCGTGCTGTCGCTCGTGCTCGGCGGCATGGCGGAGGTGGGCGGATTCGGGATGATCCGATGAGGCGCGCAACCGTCCTGGCGGCGGCGCTCATTGCAGGAGCAGCGTTCGCCGCCTCTCCGATGCAGCCCGGCCAATGGGAGTCGACGGTGTCGGTCGCGCGTGCCGGCCGCGTGCCGCTGCTCTCCACCGACAGCGATTGCGTCACGCAGAAAGAGATCGACGACGGCAGCAAATCGCTGCCGAAGCCCGGCGACAACTGTCAGCTCGCGAACGTCGCGACCGCGGACGGAAAGACGACGTACGATTTCGCCTGTCGCGACGAGGACGTCGTGCGCACCGGTCACGCCGAGTTCGTGATCGAGGCAACGCGCTACGAAGGCAAGCTCGACGTCACCTCCCGCAAGGGCGACGGTCCCGGCACGACGACGGCGATGATGTGGACTGCGCGCCGCGTCGGGGAGTGCAAGAAATAGCGGCGCGAGCCGGGAAACAGGGGCCCAAGCGCGGGTAGCGCGTGGGGATGCGACCGGGGCCACTAGCGCCGTGAGCGGCGGAAAGGGGCCCCGAGGAGCTATTCGCTGTTCTCGACCGACGGATCCGAGTACGACGACGGCATCACCGGGTGCGGGAACCCGAACAGGCGCTCGCGTCGTGTCTGCGGCCGCACATGGAGATAGCGCTCGAGCTCGGTCAGCGCGCGCCGATAGACTTCGCGCTTGAACTCGATCACGGTTTCGAGCGGCACCCAGTAGTCGTGCCAGCGCCAGGCGTCGAATTCCGGGCGCTCGTTCGCCCGCAGCTTGACGTCGGTATCGCGACCGACGAGCCGGAGCAGATACCAGATCTGCTTCTGCCCGCGGTAGCTCCCGCGCCACTCGCGCTTCACCCAGTGCTGCGGCACCTCGTAACGCAGCCAGTCACGCGTGCGGCCAAGGATCCTGACGTGGGGCGGTTGCAGTCCGACTTCCTCGTGCAGCTCCCGGTACATCGCATGCTCGGGCGTCTCACCGGGATTGATGCCGCCCTGCGGAAATTGCCACGAGTGTTCCCGGATTCGTTTGCCCCAGAAGACCTGATTCTTCGCGTTGACGATGACGATGGCTACGTTCGGGCGATAACCGTCGCGGTCCAGCATCGCGGTCACCCCGAAAATTTGGTTGACCCGATTGTTCCACAGATTGCCGCCGTTGGAAAGGCGACACCCCCAGAGACGTTGTGCCGCTCGGTTCGGCCTCCGCGACCGGAAAGCTACATCAACGGCCTCGTTGTCGGCCTCAGAACGCGTTCGCGAGTCGCATCCCCTTGCCCTGGCTCGGGGCCCTGCTTGCCGTTCGCGCGTTCCCCTCTCCACCGCTCACGCCGCGCTCAGTCGGCACGACGGCCAGTGTGAGCTTGCGATCGCGGCGCAGCACGGTGACGGCGAGCTCGCGCCCGATCGCGTCGCCGCCGAGCGCGCGCTGCAGGTCGTCGACGTTCGCAGTCGCGATTCCGTCGATCGCCACGATGACATCGCCGCGCTCGAATCCGGACGCGGCTGCGGGGGAGCCTCGTTCGACGGATTGAATGCGCACGGCGGTGTCGTGCACGAGACTGAAATGACGAACGTACCGGCGCATCAGGGGCCCGGTTTCGCCGCCAATGCCCAGCCACGCGCGCCGCACGCGGCCATCGCGAATAAGCGCGATCGCCACGCGCTCCGCGGTCGACGACGCGATCGCGAAACAGATGCCTTGCGCCGGCAGAATCACGGCCGTGTTGACGCCGATCACCTGGCCGCGCGCATCCACCAGCGGGCCGCCTGAATTGCCGGGATTGAGCGCGGCATCGGTTTGCAGCACGTTATCGAGCAGGCGGCCGGTCTGCGCGCGCATCGAGCGGCCGAGCGCGCTGACGATGCCCGCTGTCACCGTGTGCTGGAAGCCGTACGGGCTGCCGATTGCGATGGCGATCTGGCCTACCGCGACGCGCGCCGAATCGCCCAGGCGGCACCAGGCGAGATCCGGTGCCGCGACCTTGACGAGCGCAAGATCCGAGTCCGGGTCATCGCCGACGACCTCCGCCGCGGCATGACGGCCGTCGGCGAGCACGATCTCGATCTCCTCGGCGCCGCCGGCGACATGGCTGTTGGTGAGAAGAAAGCCATCCGGCGTGATCAGGAAACCGGAGCCTGCGCCCTCGGTCCGCGCGCCTCGCCCCGCGCGCCGCCGCCGGACGCCGACGTGGGCGACGGCCGGCGCAACGCGCGCAACGGCGGTCGTCACCGCGGCAGAATAAGCGTCGTGAAGCGCAGCGTCGGGGATTGGGGCTGCAGCAGCCGCAACCGTGTGAAGCTCGCCGTCGGGCTCGAGGGTTGCAACCGCCGTCGCCGCAGGCGTATCGAGGGGCATGTCCGCCAACGTGGCGGCTGCCGCAGGGAATTCAAGCACCGCCCCGCCGCCGGATGCGCTCTTCCAGAATGGCGCGGGCCGCTATTTCGGCGAGTCTTTCTCGGTGTGCCCGCCGAACTGGAAGCGCATCGCGGAGAGAAGCTTGTTCTGGAAATCGGCCTCGCCGCGCGACGTGAAACGCGCCGCCAGTGCCGCCGTCAACACCGGCACCGGCACGCCTTCGTCGATCGCCGCCTTGACCGTCCATCTGCCTTCGCCGGAGTCGGACACGCGCCCGGCGAAATGCGCGAGCGTCGAATCCCCCGCGAGTGCCGCGGCCGTGAGGTCGAGCAGCCATGACGCCACCACGCTGCCGCGACGCCAGACTTCGGCGATGTCGGCCAACGCGAATTCGTAGCGATAGTGCTCGGGATTGTGCAGCGGCGTGGTCTCCGCATCGACCGCGCGCGACGCCGCGCCGGCGTTGGCGGCGCGCAGGACGCTGAATCCCTCGGCGTACGCCGCCATGATTCCGTATTCGATGCCGTTGTGGACCATCTTGACGAAATGTCCCGCGCCGCTCGGACCGCAATGCAGGTAGCCCTGCTCCGCAGTGTCGCCGTGCTTGCTGCGTTCCGCGGTCGGTGCGGCGGCGGCGACTCCCGGCGCAAGCGTCGCGAAGATCGGATCGAGGTGACGCACGGCGTCGTCGGGACCGCCGATCATCAGGCAATAGCCGCGCGTGCGGCCCCATACCCCGCCGGACGTACCGACGTCGACGTAGCGGATCCGTTGCGCGGCAAGTTCGCTTGAGCGCCGGATGTCGTCGGTGTAATGCGAATTGCCGCCATCGATCAGCATGTCGCCCGGCGCGAGATGCGGAAGGAGCTCTGCGATCGTCGCATCGACCGCGGCAGCCGGCACCATGAGCCAGATCGCGCGCGGCGTTGCGAGCTTGGCCGCCAGCTCGGCGAGGGTCGACGCGCCCTGCACGCCTTCGGCCGCGAGCTCGGCGACAGGTTGCGGCGACCGATTGAACCCAATGCAGTCGTGGCCGCCGGCGTGGAGGCGCCGCACCATGTTCGCGCCCATGCGGCCGAGTCCGATCATTCCGAGTTGCATGGTCAATGTTCTCCGCGGCGGATCGCCCTGTCGTGAAGGGCGAATGGTACGACAGCGGGCGAGTCCCACCAAACCGCCCGCGCGGGGGTCGACTACTGGAGCGTGACGACAGCGTGTCAGCGCCCGTCCGGCTCGGGTTGGCGGCATCGCCTATGCCCGTTTCTCCCGTCGGCCGACGGACGGCCGGGAACTCTCGCGCTGCAATGGCACGGTCTGTCACCCGCAACCGGCGGCGACCATGTGCACGCGCTCGAAAGTTGTACTGGCATTGCTCGCGCTGCTCGCCGCGGTCGCGCCCGCGCGCGCCGACAAGACGACAGTGTGCACGATCACCGTCAACTCGTCCGACGAGAAGGAGGCGTTTCGCCGCAATCTGCCGCCGGACAAATATCGCTTCGTCGAGCTCGTCGAGCACGGCCGTGCCGACTGGCTGAGCTCGGCGTGCCGCGCCGGCGTGCAGTGCGACATGCTGATCATCTCCGGGCACTACGACGGCGGGAACGAATTCTTCTCGGAACACGTGGAGGCAAGCGAGTTTCTGCCGGTCGCGGAGCTCGAGCGGGTGTCGTGCAGCGGCTCGTGCCCGGGGCTTTTTTCGCGCCTCAAGGAAGTCTATCTGTTCGGCTGCAACACACTCAATCCGGAAGCCCAGCGCAGCGTATCCGCGAATGCCGTCGCCACTCTCGTCGACGGCGGACTCCCGAAGGCGGAGGCGGAACGGCTGGTGCGCTCGCTCAACGCCCGGTATGGCGAAAGCAGCCGCGACCGGATGCGTCTCGTGTTCAACGACGTGCCGGTCATCTACGGATTTTCGTCCGTCGCCCCGCTCGGGCCGACCGCCGCAGGAATTCTCAATCGCTATTTCCAGACCGCCGGCACGAGCGAGGTCGCGACCGGCAGGGCAAGCTCCCGTCTACTCGGACAGTTCTCGGCGCATTCACTCACGGTGACGCGCGGCATGACCGAGGCGGATCCGAATGCCGCCGTGCGTCGCGACGTCTGTCAGTTTGCCGATGATCGTTCCTCGACGACGCGCAAGATCACTTTCGTCCATCAGCTCCTGCAAAGGCCGATGCCGGAAGTGCGGATGTTCATGGACCGGATCCAACGCTACGTCGCGGCGCTTGACGAGGGTGAGCGCCAGGATCGAGATATCGCGGCGGCGCTGACGGCGATTGCACAAGACGCGCCGACGCGCGCGCGCTATCTCGCGTACGCCCGGGACGCGGACCCGGCGGCGCTGCGCGTGCGCATGCTGGGGCTCGCCAGCGATCTCGGATGGCTCACGCCCGACGAGCATCGGATGGAGATCGTGCGCCTCTTCGGCGACCTGTTGGCGCGCGACGGTGCCGGCCCGGCGGAAGTCGATCTCGTCTGCACCCTCAACGACGACCAGCAGTTCGACGGCCTCTACGAGGACGCGGCGAACCGGACCCGCGCCGACGACGCCGCGCATGCCGCCATTCGCGCATGTCTTGGAAGCGAGGAGGGACACGCGCGGACGCTGGAGGCGCTGATGACAGGTTCCGACGCCGACGCGCGCGTCGCGCAAGCGTACCTTCGGCATCGTCCGATCTCGACGGTCGGCGAGCTCCGCACGTTGACGTCGGGCATTGCGCAGATGCGCGGTTCCGACGCCCAGGTCCGGGCGCTGCAGGCATTGGCCGGTCATCGCGTCTCCGACCCCGAAAGCCTGGAAGCGCTGGCGCAGCTCTTTCCGCGGGCCGAATCGTGGTCGGTGCAGTCGGCGATCGCCGGTGTTCTCATTCGGGCGGACTACCGCTCGATCGCCCGCCCGGAGATCGTGCAGACGCTGCGCGATCATCGCCTCAAATCCCCTTACGGGGCGGACGTCATCGACGCGCTGATCCGCCGGCTGCAACAACCCTGACGGCGTCCCCGTCATTTCGTCGGACCGTCGACCGGGTTCCTGTAGACGACCCTGCGACCGCGAGGGTCGGCCGCCTTGCTGTTCGTCCGTCGGGCATCGTGCAATACTTGCGCGTTTTTGTCGCGCCGAGCCTGACTACCGATGCCCTTCCGACGCCGTGCGGCCTGTCTCTTCGTGTGCCTCTGTGTGGCCGCTGGTTGCTTTGGCGGCGCCGAAAACCGTCTGCACGATCACCGTCAATTCATCCGACGAAAAGCAGACGTTCGAGCGTTTCCTTCCGCGCGACGACTACCGGTTCGTCGAGCTGGTCGAGCGCGGACGCCCGGACTGGCTCGCTTCGGCGTGCCGCAATCGTGTGCAATGCGACGCGCTCATCATCTCGGGTCATTTCGACGGCGGCACCGAGTTCTACACCGACCGGCTCGATGTCCGCGAGTCGCTGCCGGTGCATGAGCTCGAGCGCGTCTCGTGCAGCGACTCGTGCCCGGGATTGTTTTCGCAGCTGAAGGAAGTCTATCTCTTCGGCTGCAATACCCTCAACGCGGACGCGATGCGCAGCGCGTCGGCGGAAATCACGCGCAGCCTCATTCGTTCCGGACATTCGGCCGCCGATGCCGCGGCGCTGACCCGCATGCTGGGCGAGCGCTACGGCGAGAGCAATCGCGACCGCATGCGCAACATCTTCAAGGACGTGCCGGTGCTCTACGGATTTTCGTCGAAGGCGCCGCTCGGCCATGCCGCGCGTCCGCTGCTCGAGCGCTACTTCCAGACGGCGCCGGCCGGCGAAATCGCGAGCGGACACGTGAGCCCGCGCCTGCTGTCGCTGTTTGCGCCGAGCTCGATGACGGTCACGGCGGGAGCAACGGCGGACGACGTGCACGCGGCGTTCCGCCGCGATGTGTGCGAGTTCGCCGACGACCGGTTGTCCGAACCGCAGCGGCTCGCCTTCGTCCACGACGTCCTGCGCCGCGACGCCGCCGAGGCCCGGCTGTTCATCGACCATCTCGAGGAATATTCCCGGACGCTCGGGCCGGAGCAGCGAGGCGAACCGGAAACCGCCGCGAAGCTGGCGGAGATCGCCGGCGATCGCGCGGCGCGCAAACGGTTCCTCGATTTCGTCCGCGACGCCGACCAGCCGGATGTCCGCGTCAGGATGATCGGGTTCGCGCAGGACATCGGCTGGCTCACTCCGACGGAGGGCCGGGCGGAATTCCTGCGGATGATCTCGGACCAAATGAGCCGCAACGCCGTGGGATCGACGGAGGTCGATCTCGTGTGCGCGCGCGACCGCGATCCCGACCTCGGTCTTGCGCTGCTCGGGTTGCCGGCGGCATCGCCGCACACCGGCAACGTCGCGAACGCGGCGATGCTCGCATGCCTCGGCAATCAGGAGGCGCACGCGCGCATGCTGCGCGCGCTGACGAGCCCGGACGACGGCGACGTCTCGATCGCCCAGGTCTATCTGCGCCATCGGCCGGTCGCCGACGCCACGGACATCCGCGCGATCACGGCGCGTATCGGCCACATGCCGCGCCCCGAAGGCCAGGTTCATGCGCTGGACGCGCTCTCGCGCCAGCACGTCGACGACCCGGAGTCGCTGCAGGAGCTCGCCCGCCTTTTCGCCGCAGCGCGATCCGTCCAGGTTCAGCGCGCGATCGCGGGCATCCTCATCCGGGCGGATTACCGGATGCTCGCCCGGAACGATCTCGCGCGCTCGTTGCGGCAGAGTCGCCTGCGCTCGCCAGACGGCGACGACGTCATCGACGCACTGATCCGCCGCTTGCAGGCGCCTTAGGCCGGCAGCAACGGCCAAGCGCCACTGAGCGCCGCTTCCGATTCAATTCGACACGAGGCTCGTGAGCGGCGCGGCAGAGGCTTCCGCGTCCTCGGTGTCCGCCCCCACCAGCTTGCCGTTGACGAAATGCAGATGCCGGCGGCCGTCCAGGCGGGCGTCGTAAGTCCAGTCCTCGTGCCAACGCCGCTGCTCATGCGTGCGAACGATGCGCGCCGGCCGGCCCCAGCCGGGAAGGTTGAGGACTTCGTCATCGGTCATCCCGGTGCAGATCGTCGCCTGCCGCCACGGCAGCCGCGGCGGAGACCGTGGCCGGGGCGCGCAATCCGGGAGCGCGCCCGGCGCCATAGGGGCGCGCCGTCTGCGTCGCTCCGGAAGCGGTCACCGGGGCCGGCGCTTCCGGTCCCGGGCACGGCACCCCCTGGTACGTGATCCCGTCGGCGGACACGCATTTGTGAATTTCCTGCGCGTGGCCGAGGAGCGGGAGCAGCAGGAAGCCGGTGAATGCGAGGACCCGACGGACCATGTCCCAAGCGTGCCGTCACGCATCAGCAGTCGTCATCGAGCAGTCGCTGATTCGCCTGTAGGAATGGCGCCATTGGAAGCCGCGCGAGGTGTATGCTGGAAAGCGTCTGCACGCGGGATCATCGGGAGTGAGGGGACAAAGCGATGCCGACGTCCAAAGTCCATTCAGATGATCCTGGCGAGGCAGCTCGCGAGCTCGATCGCCACGCCCATCCTCCTCGTCGACGCCGAGGGCTCGCTCATCTATCTACAACGAGCCCGCGGAGGCGATCTTCAACCAGCGCTTCGACGAGACGGGAGAAATGACCGCCGCGGAATGGACCGCGCGCATCGCCGCCGTCGACGACGACCGCAACCCGATTCCACCTGAGAATCGCCTGATGTCGCGCGTGCTGACCGAGCGCCGGCCCGTCTCCTACACGATGTGGACCCGCAGCACCGACGGGCAGTGGCGGCATCTGCACATCACCTCCTTTCCGCTGATCGGCGAGCGCGACGTGCTCCTTGGTGCGATGAGCATCTTCTGGGAGATCTGAAATGGAAGCGACGCTGTGGGGAACGCGCGGCTCGCTCGCAACTCCCGGCCCGGAGACGGCACGCTATGGCGGCAACACGTCCTGCGTGAGCGTGCGCGGGCGCGAAGGCACGATGCTCGTGCTGGACGCGGGAACGGGAATCCGGCGGCTGGGGGCGAACCTCGACGCGTCGGTCACGCGCATCGATATCCTGTTGACCCATCTGCACATGGATCATATCCAGGGCCTCGGGTTCTTCGCTCCGCTCTACCGGCCGGACGTGCACGTCGGCATCTGGGGTCCGGCAGGCTCGCGGCACAGCCTGCGCGAGCGGCTGATGCGCTATCTGTCGCCGCCGCTGTTCCCGGTGGGGATGCGCGAATTGCCGTGCACGATCACGCTGCACGAGGTTCCGTGCGACGACGTGGATATCGGCGAGTTCCGGGTGTCGAGTGCGCTTGTTTGCCATCCCGGCCCCACGGTGGGATACCGCATCGCCGAAAGGGGTGGCGGCGTGCTGACTTACCTGCCGGACCACGAACCGGCGCTAAGTGCGCGGGCGTTCCCGTCGCTCCCCCGCGAGTGGACGTCGGGCGCGATGCTTGCCGCGGGAGCGGATCTGTTGATTCACGACAGCCAATACAGCGCGCAGGAGTACGCGGGACATGTCGGCTGGGGGCACAGCTCGCTGCGGCAAACGCTGGACTTCGCGACGCTCTCGGGCGTGAAGCACCTCGTGCCCTTTCATCACGACCCGGCCCACACCGACGCCGACCTCGATCGCCTGTTCGGGGATGCCATCGCCGAGTGCGAAGCCCGGCTATCGCATCACGCCCGGGCTGGAAGGCGCGACGTACACGATCTAGGCGGCGGGCATTGCGGGCGCGCAGTCGAACGCGAACAGCCGGCTCAATTCGTCGTCGCGCGATGACCGGTCGTCAGCACCGCGGCGCCGCTGATGGCGCCGGTGCGCAGCGCATGCAGCGCTTCGTTTGCCTGATGCAGCGGATATTCGACGATGTTGGTCCGGATCGGAACCTTGGATGCGAGCTCGATGAATTCGATGCCGTCGCGCCGCGTGAGGTTCGCCACCGAACGAACAGTGCGCTCGCCCCACAGGATGTCGTACGGGAATTGCGGAATGTCGCTCATGTGGATGCCCGCGCAGACGACCGTTCCTCCCTTCGCCACGTTGCGCAATGCAACCGGCACCAGCGCGCCGACGGGAGCGAAAATGATCGACGCGTCGAGCGCCGCCGGCGCGGCCACATCGCTTCCCCCCGCCCAAACGGCGCCGAGCGTGCGGGCAAATTCCTGCGCCTGCGCATCGCCGGGCCGCGTGAACGCGAACACCTCCTGTCCCTGATGCCGGGCGAGCTGCGCGACGATATGCGCCGCCGCCCCGAAGCCGTAGATGCCGAGCCGGCGCGCCTCGCCCGCCGCGCGGAGCGCGCGGTGGCCGATGAGCCCCGCGCATAGCCACGGCGCGAGCTCTGCCGCTGGAGCGCCGGCCGGCAGCGGAAAACAGAAGCGGTGATCGGCGACGACGTACTCCGCGTATCCGCCGTCGACCGTGTAGCCGGTGAACTGCGCGTTGTCGCAGAGGTTCTCGCGGCCCGCGCGGCAATATGCGCAAACCCCGCAGGTCGAGGCGAGCCACGGAATGCCGACACGGTCGCCGCGCGCGAACGAATCGACCGCCGAGCCGCGCATCGACCACCGTGCCGACGATTTCATGACCGGGAATGACCGGCGAGCGCGCGTGCGGGAGCTCGCCGTCGACGACGTGCAAATCGGTTCGACAGACGCCGCAGGCGTCGACTTTCACCAGCAGTTGGCGCGGCGCCGGGACCGGAGTGCCGACGCGCGAGAGCTCGAGCGGAGCATGCGCGGCATTGAGCACCATCGCGTCCATCGTGATCCTCCACCAGAGCGTGAATCCGAATCGATCGCGCGTCCGCACCAAAAACAAGACGCCAAGCAGGCGAGGAGCTTGGCGTCGCTTTTTCGTGGCGGAGAGTGAGGGATTCGAACCCCCGATACGTTGCCGTATACCTGATTTCGAGTCAGGCGCCTTCGACCACTCGGCCAACTCTCCGCTGGGTTTGCATTATATCAGGGGGTCCGGGCTCTCCTTGGCGCATTGGAGACACCTGTCGACTCTCCGGCTTGCTGAAGTATCACGATCGCATGCTCCTCTCACGCGAACGAATTCGCCGATACGGCCGAAATCAGATCGGTCCGCGATAGCGGCGCAGCCGAGACCGCGGCGGCAAGGAATGCGGCGGCGACGGCGAGGCCGGTCCACAGCCCCGGCGTGCCCAGGAATTTGACCGGATCGAGCTGTGCCAGGCCAACATTCGGGACGCTGCCGTGGATGCCGGTGACGTCGAAGGCTGCCGCAAAGCCGCCCCCCAGCCGATACTTGAGCAGCGACGCAAAATGCCACGTGTGAAACGCGATCGCCTCGACGACGCAGAGTGCGAGCGGCGGCAGCACCGCCCACAGAAACGTCGTGCGCCGTGCCCATGCGGAGACCATCAGCAGCCACCCGTAGACGGGCGCATACCAGAGCGAATTCACGACAAGTCCGTAGAGCAGGACCACCATCCCCTCGAGCCCGAGCACCTGGCGCCACAGCACCGATGCGCTCATGCCGTGCGTCTCGAGCGCCGCGGTGGCGATCAGAAGCATGATGAACTGCGTGGCCAGGATGACCACGAATGCGATGAGCGGCAGAACGACGAGCGGAATGCTCGCCTTCGACAGCACGGTGACGAGATCCGAAACCGGCAGCGACTTCCAGAACAGGATGCTGCGCTCGCGCCTTTCGCCGTAGAGCGCATCGAGGCAATAGAACACGGCGACGAGGAACGACGTCGCGATGATCAGGATTGCAGCCATGTCGTACGGCCTGGCGAGCCTTGCGGCCTGGCTTTCCGGATCGAGCTTCAACACCGGTTCCATGATGTCGACGATCCGATCCCCGTAATAGAGCGCGCTGATCAAGGACCCGAGCAGCAGCATGCCGGCGATGACGAGCGGCGCGATGTAGAGCGAGCGGTTCTCCCACAGCTCGCGGCGCAGCGACCAGTACAAAGGCCGGGTTGCCGGCGTCGCCGGCGCGGCGGCAGGCGTTCCCCCCCGCGACTCGCGCTGCGACTCGGGCACGGCGTTCTCTGGAGTATTCATGCGGCACCTCCCGGAGCTCCGACTACCTGGTTGCCGAGCATCGCAACGAACAGATCGGCGATGCCGGGCGTGCGCACCTCGCCAAGAACGGCGAGCGCATCGCGATCGACGTGATCGAAGAGCATGATGCTGCGGCCGAACACCTGGCGCTCGTGAATCGGCTTCAGTCCTCGCGCGGCAGCGACCTGCTCGGGATTCACCATCACTTCCAGGTAGCGTGCCTCGAAATCCTGCATGCTGCAGTCGAGGACGATGCGGCCGTGGTTGATGAACATCACATCGGTGAGGACGTGCTGAATCTCCTCGACCTGATGCGTCGTAACGACGATCGTCCGGTTGCCGTCGAAGAAGTCGTTCAGCAGCGAATCGTAGAACTGCTTCCGGTACAGGATGTCGAGGCCGAGCGTGGGCTCGTCCAGCAGCAGCAGCTTCGCGTCGATGGCCATCACCAGCGCGAGATGCAGCTGGGTCACCATGCCCTTCGACAATTCCCTCACCTTGCTCGCGCGCTTGATGGCCGTCTTCGCGAGGAAGCCTTCCGCCTTCGCGCGATCGAATCGCGGATGCACGCCCGCGACGTAGTCGAGCGCCTGCGCGACGCGCATCCAGCGGGGCAGCACGGCGACATCGGCGATGAAGGAGACATCGCGCATCAGCTGATCGCGTTGCGCCCATGGGTCGCGCCCGAGTACCTTGAGCTCGCCCTGGTAAGGCGTGAGACCGAGTATCGCGTTGAGCGCCGTGCTCTTGCCGGCGCCGTTGGGCCCGATCAGCCCCAGGATGCGGCCTTCCTCGACGCGCAGATCGACGCCATCCAGCGCAACGCGTCGCGCCGTAGGCCTTGCGCAGGCCGCGTGCTTCTATGCATGTCATGAAATCAGCGCTCCCCGGTCTTGTTCGACGACGATTCGCCGCTCGCTGCGGCCAGCAGTTCCTGCGGCGTCAGGCCGAGCCGCTCTATGGTCGCGTGGATCGCCGGCCATTGCTCCGCCAGGAACCTCTGCCGCTCGCCCTGCATCAGCACTGCGCGCGCGCCGGCGTTGATGTACATGCCGCGCCCGCGCCTGCTCTCGACCAGCTGCTCGTCGACCAGCTGCTGATAGGCCTTCAGGACCGTCAGCGGATTGATCCGGTACTCGGCCGCAACGTTGCGCACCGACGGCAGCGGATCGCCTTCGTTGAGGACCCCGTCGAGGATCATCGCGACGACACGGTCGCGCAGCTGCCGGTAGATCGGCTGGCTGTCGTTCCATTCGCGATCCGTCATGGGTTTATGCCGCCCCCGGCGGAGACGATGGCGACCTCCCGGTCTCCGGGATTCGACCCGCCGGTAGCGCTGACTCCCGGGGTCCCCGCCAGGCACTGAGCCGCCACACCGCCGGCAAGCGCACACGTGCGTTGGCAACCCGCACTGAATAGAAGTCCGCCAAGGAGGCCGGCCAGCACGAGCTTGTTCAACACCCTTTGCATGCTGCACTCTCGGAAATTGGTGAGTCTGTGTTATAGTTAACTATAACACACGGTGCGGTGTCAAGCCTTTTCTGATCACCTTGAGGGCGCCGCGGACGCGCAAATGAAAGCGGGGGCCGAAGCCCCCGCAAGCTGTAGGTCGCGCCGTCGCGGCTATTTCTTCGGCGCGGGGGGCGCTCCCTTGGCGGGCGCGGCTGCTGCGGCTGCGGCGGGCGCCGGGGCGGGCAGTGCCTGCGGCGGGGGCACCGCCTTGCCCTTCGCCTTCATATCGGCGAAATAGTGGGCCGCGACGCGGTCCTCGGCCTTCGTCTGCTGGGCCTTGGCGGCGTCGGCCGCGGCGGCATCCTTTGCCTTCTTCTCGTCGGCGGCGGCCTTCTGGGCGTCGGTCAACGGCGCCGGCGGCGGCAGCTTGGCCACGGCCACGCCGAACAGGCCGACGACCAGAGCAGCGGCGATCAATGCGCGAAGCGTCGTCATTTCCCCTCCCCCATCCTCATGAACGTCACGCGGGCTTCGTCCGCGGCGCAATGCGCTCCGCCTCGACGGTGCCCGGCACGACGAATTTTTCCGGCGCCTTGCCGGCGGCCACTTCCTTGTACCAAAGCAGGTGATGATGCTCGGCCCACGATGCGTCGACGTAGCCGTCGCGCATCGCGCGGTAGGCGCCCTCCATCCCGATCGTGCCGAGATAGATGTGCACGCAGGCGAGCGCGATCGACAGGTAGGCGGCGACCATGTGAATGACGTTCGCGACCTGCATCGTCGATCGCAACTGGTCGAAATTCGGGAAAAGCAGGATGAGGCCGGTGATGATGAGCGTCGTCGAGGCGAGGACGAGCACGAACCAGAACACGGTCTTTTCGCCGGCATTGAACTTGCGCGACGGATACTCGTGACCGGTGAAGTATCCCTTGATGTTCATGAACCAGCGGAAATCATCGACACCGATCCCGTTGTCGCGCACGAAGCGGAAGAACAACCACGGCACGCCGATGATCAGGATCGGTCCGACGAAGTTGTGCAGCGTCTTCGCCAGCGTCGCGAGCCACGAGAACAGCGTGTAGCCGATGAGCGGCAGCAGCACCGATTTGCCGAGCGACAGGATGAGGCCTGTAATCGCCAGCAGCACCCACACGATCGCGACGGTCCAGTGGGCGTAGCGGTCCATCGGCGTAAAGCGCTCGATGATGCGGTCGCCCGCCTTGCGTGGCGAGCGCATCTCGCCGCGCAACAGATAGAACACGGCGAGGCCGACGATGGCCAGCGCGAACAGCAGCCCGCCCCAGAACACGATCGGCACGCGCAGCGCTCGCCACGTCTGGCCCTCGGGCTGGATCAGGACGTTCGTCTCGCGCCCGCGCACGGTGGTGACCTGCGGCGCGCCCGAACGAACCTCCGACCACACCGGCTGGTTATTGAGCGGCTGGGTAATCTGCCGCTGCTGCTCGGCCGTCGCCTGCGCGGCCTCCTTCGGGTTGACCGCCGGCGACTGCGCCGACGCAAGGCCTGCAGTGAACGCAAACGCCGCTGCCAGCGCGAGCGTCGCGCACAAGTTGGATCGACTCACCCTCGCTCCTTTGCGGCGATCAACGGATCCGCTTGTACTCGTTCTGGTTCTGGTTGCGGGTGGCGATCGCGAGATCCCATTCCTTCTGGTTGCCGTTCCACGGCTTGCCGGCCCATGCTTTTTCATCCGGTTTGCCCTGATAGGTCCCCTGCTTGTACTGGACCACCTGCGGCCGCTCGCCGCATCCGGCGAGGCCGAGCGCCGCCAGCGCGCCGCCGAGCGCGAGCCACGCGCCGCGGGTCATGACTTGGTCCCTCCGGTTGCCGCCGGGGCCGCCGGCGGCTTCGCTGCATCAGGTCGCCCGTAGGCGGTGTCCCATCCCCACGGCGGCATGCTGGGCGTCCCGCGCGCGGCGCGATTGACGACGCGCTCGCGGTAGATGTCCGACAGCACATCCGCATCGCCACCCAGCAGGGCCTTGGTCGAGCACATCTCGGCGCACACGGGAAGCTTGCCCTCGGCCAGACGGTTGCGCCCGTATTTCTTGAACTCGGCCTCGGAGCCGTTGGGCTCGGGGCCGCCTGCGCAGAACGTGCACTTGTCCATCTTGCCGCGCACGCCGAAGGCGCCCGCCTGCGGAAACTGCGGCGCGCCGAACGGGCAGGCGTAGAAGCAGTAGCCGCAGCCGATGCAAAGGTCCTTGTCGTGCAGCACGACGCCGTCGTCGGTGCGGTAGAAGCAGTCGACGGGGCACACCGCCATGCAGGGCGCGTCCGAGCAGTGCATGCAGGCGACCGACACCGAGCGCTCGCCCGGCACGCCGTCGTTGATCGTCACCACGCGGCGGCGGTTCACGCCCCACGGAATGTCGTGCTCCTGCTTGCACGCGGTGACGCAGCCGTTGCACTCGATGCAGCGCTCGGCGTCGCAGAGAAACTTCATTCGGGCCATGGTGGGTCTCCTCGCGCCTTACGCGGTGATCTTGGCGACCTGGCAGAGCGTCGTCTTGGTTTCCTGCATCATCGTCACCGCGTCGTAGCCGTACGTGGTCGCGGTGTTGACGGCTTCCGCACGGACGATCGGATGCGCGCCCTCGGGGTAGAACTCCAGCATGTCCTTGCCCCTGCCACCATCCCGAGAAGTGGAACGGGACGAACGTGGTGCCCGCCGCGACACGCTCGGTGACCATCGCCTTGACCTTGATCTGCGCGCCGGTCGGCGATTTGACCCAGACGTATTCGCCGTCCTTGATCCCGCGGTCGTTGGCGTCCTTGGGATTGATCTCGACGAAGTTCTCCTGCTGCAGCTCGGCAAGCCACGGGTTGGAGCGCGTTTCTTCGCCTCCGCCTTCGTACTCGACCAGGCGTCCGCTCGTCAGCACCAGCGGGAACTTCGCGGCGACGCCCTCGTCGACGTTCTTCTTCTGCAGCGACACGAATTGCGTCGGCAGCCGCCAGAACGCCATCTTGTCGGCCTGCGCCGGATACTTGGCGACGAGGTCGGGACGCGGCGAGTAGAGCGGCTCGCGGTGCTGCGGAATGGCGTCGGGGAAATTCCAGACGATCGCGCGCGCCTTCGCGTTGCCGAACGGATGGCAGCTGTGGTTCTTCAGCACGACGCGCTGGATGCCGCCGGACAGGTCGGTCTTCCAGTTCTTGCCTTCCGCCGCCTTCTTTTCGGCGTCGGTGAGCTCGTCCCACCAGCCGAGCTTCTTCATCAGCACGTGATCGAACTCGGGGTAACCGGTCGTGATGTCGGCGCCGAGCGAGCACGAGCCGTCCTCGGCGAGCAGGTTGACGCCGTCGCGCTCGACGCCGAAGTTCGCGCGGAAATTGCCACCGCCATCCATCACGTTGCGCGAGGTTTGATAGAGGTTCGGCGAACCCGGATGCTTCAATTCCGGCGTCCCGTAGCAGGGCCACGGCAGGCCGAAGTAATCGCCGTCGCAGGGTCCGCCCTTCGCGCGAAGCGACTTCACGTCGAAGGTCGCCATGTTCTTCATGTGGAGCTTGAGCCGCTCCGGCGACTGCCCGGTATAGCCGATCGTCCAGTTGGCGCGGTTGATTTCCTTCAGGATCGACTCGGGTGTCGGCTCCTCGAATTTCGCGTCGCCGTCGGGCTTCCACATCTCGTAGCCCTTGACGAACTCCTTGTCGAAGCCGAACTTCTTCGCGAACGCGACCATGATCGCGTGGTCGGTCTGCGACTCGAACATCGGCGTGATCACGCGTTCGCGCCATTGCAGCGAGCGGTTGGACGCCGTCACCGAGCCGGACGTCTCGAATTGCGTGCAAGCCGGCAGCAGATAGACCGCGCGGTTCGGGTTCACCTTCTTGTCCGCTTTCGCCAGCACCTGCTTCGCCTGCTCGCTCGGCGGCATCGCCGCCATCGCCGCGGTCGCGGAAGGATACGGGTCGATCACGACCAGCAGATCGAGCGCCTGCATCGCCGCCTGCATTTCGACGCCCCGGGTCTGGCTGTTCGGCGCGTGGCCCCAGAAGACCATGCCGCGCAGGTTCGGCCCTTGGTCGATCACATCGTTCGGCAGCAGGATGCCGTCGATCCAGCGCGACACCGTCATGCCGGGCTTTTCCATCATCCCGTCGGCGAACTGCTTCTTGATCCACTCGTAATCGACGCCCCACACCGCGGCGTAGTGCTTCCACGCGCCCGCGGCGATACCGTAGTAGCCCGGCAGCGAATCCGGGTTCGGGCCGACGTCCGTCGCGCCCTGGACATTGTCGTGGCCGCGAAAGATGTTGGTGCCGCCGCCGGCAACGCCGACGTTGCCGAGCGCCAGCTGCAGGATGCACGATGCGCGAACGATCGCGTTGCCCGTCGTGTGCTGCGTCTGTCCCATGCACCACACGACCGTCGACGGCCGGTTCTTCGCCATCATCTCGGCGACCTTGTAGACCTGCGCTTCCGGAACGCCGCAGACTTCCTGCACCTTGTCCGGCGTCCATTTGGTCATTATTTCTTCCTTGACCTTGTCCATGCCGTAGACGCGGTCGTGGAGGTACTGCTTGTCTTCCCAGCCGTTCTTGAAGATGTGATACAGCATGCCGAACAGGAACGGGATGTCCGTCCCGGAGCGGATGCGCACGTACTCGTCGGCCTTCGCCGCGGTGCGCGTGAAGCGCGGGTCGACGACGATCATCCGCGCGCCGATCTCCTTCGCGTGCAGCATGTGCAGCATCGACACCGGGTGCGCCTCGGCCGCGTTGCTGCCGATGTACATCGCGCACTTGGTGTTCTGCATGTCGTTGTACGAATTGGTCATCGCGCCGTAGCCCCAGGTGTTGGCTACGCCGGCGACCGTCGTCGAGTGGCAGATCCGCGCCTGGTGGTCGCAGTTGTTGGTGCCCCAGAACGACACGAACTTGCGCATCAGGTACGCCTGCTCGTTGTTGTGCTTCGAGCTGCCGACCCAGAAGATCGAATCCGGCCCGGATTCCTTCTTGAGCGCGAGCATCCGCTCGCAGATCTCGTTGAGCGCCGGTTTCCCAGCTGATCTTCTGGTACTTGCCGTTGACGAGCTTGACCGGCGTCTTCGAGACGCATCGAATGCTCGTGCATCCCGTGCTCGCGCACCGACGCGCCCTTCGCGCAATGCGCGCCCAGGTTGAGCGGCGAATCGAACACCGGCTCCTGCCGCGTCCACACGCCGTTCTCGACCGTCGCGTCGACCGCGCAGCCCACCGAGCAGTGGGTGCACACCGTGCGCTTGACTTCGACCTTGGTCGCCCCGTCCGCCGCCGCCTCGACCTTGCCGATGGCGCCGTACGGAAGCTGGCTCGCGAACGCCCCGGCCCCGGCCACGAGACCCGAACGCTTCAAAAACGTCCGCCGATCCATCCCGGCTTCAGGTACTCCGGTGAGACGGCGCAGACGCGGACCGGCTGCAGCGACGTTTCCGTTCTTTCGTGTCAGCAGCATGATCCTTCCCCCTCCTAGAGCTTGGCAGTGCGGTAGTAATCGCGGACGTGCGTCGTCTCGCGATAACGGGCGTCCGAATCGGAATCGGCGGCTGGCGCGTCGGTGGCCGCGACCACCGGTAGCGCCGCGATGGTGGCGGCGGCCGCGCCTGCACCGCTCACGCCGAGCGTGAGCAGGAGGCGGCGGCGCTTGGGATCGGTCGGGGTGGCAGCCGCTTCGGAAACCTTCGCGACAGGGCGACGGCTACGCAGGAACATACGCATAAGGGCCTCCAGATGACCTCGTGACGTTGTCTTTTCAGTCGAGGGCGAACGAGTCACGTTCGAGCGCCATGAAACATTGGGCGAATTCTGCTACTCGGCGGTAGTAATTGGCAACAGAATTCGCGGATATTGCAGCGCAGCAATCCGCTGCCCACGGAGCGAGATGACGATCGAAGAATGCGCGTTGCGCATCAATCGTCGCGGGAGGTCGCTCGCCGTCGCCCGCCACCAGCATCCGCATGACTTCCAGGACGACCGAAAGATGATCCTCGAACTCCTGGGAGTCGTGCCTGCGCGCAAGTCCCAGTTCCGCAAGGGATGCCCGGAGCTCGGCGAGCGGCCGTCCCGACTGCGGGCCGATGTAATGCGAGGCGTAGAGGCTCACTTCGCTCCTCCCGACGCCGACGAAAAGCGCCTGAAATTCGTCGCGAACCGTTGCGACGTCGGCGACGGCGCTGGCGTGGCGTCTCGCACGGCGTTCCAGGCGGGCGCGACACCTTTGGCTTCGGCAGGCTCGAGGCCGCGCGCCGGCTCGAGCGCCGGTGCGGAAGCGATCGCGGAAAGAAGCGCGACGTCTGGCGCATCGCCGAAAAGGCGCGCGAGGAGCGCATAGAACTCGGCGCGCGCCTGGTCTTCGGGCAGGAGTTCCTGCGGCCGCGCGATCGTCGCCTCAGACATCGCTCGCCTGGTGCTTCATGAGATCGATCACGCGGCAGTCGGCGCACATCTTGAGGCGGTCGAGCGAGCCCGGCTCCGAGAACATCGAATGATGGGCGAGCTTCGCGAGCATGCCGGAGATCATCTTTTCCGTGCCGAGCGGTTTTGCGCAGACGATGCACTTGAACACGACCGCCTCGTTCAGCACGCGCGGCGTCTTTGCTTCGGGAACGAGCGACAAGCGCGGCGCAAGAGTGATGGCGCTCTCGGGGCACGTCGCCGCGCAGAGTCCGCACTGCACGCACTTCGATTCGATGAAGCGAAGCTGCGGAAGCTCCTGGCCATCCTGGAGGGCGCCCACCGGGCATGCGCCGACGCACGCGAGGCACATCGTGCACGTGTCCCGATTCACGTCGATCGTTCCGTAAGGAGACCCTGCGGGAAGCCTGATCTCGCGCTGCGGCACCGGCGCGTGCCGAGCGAGATGCTCGATCGCAAGCGCCGCCGTCGTGCGCTTGTCTGCGGTCAGCGCGAACGTCGCGCTCGCCCGTACGCACAACGCGGTGGGCCACGACCAAACCGCGGCGTCCAGCGCTTTCGCGTCGGCGCCGTCGAACACGCGGAAATGTTGTCCCTGGTAGCCGAGCGACTGTGCGATGGTGTCGGCGATCGCCATCTGCGCCTCGAGCGCTTCGCGATACGCGGGTGCTTCGGCACCGGTCAGGAGGATCGCGACCTGCGCCGCACCATGCGCCAGCGCGGCGAGCCAGACGTCGAGGCCTGTCGAGGCCGCGTGATGCACTTCGACCGGAATGAACCGCGCCGGCAGCCCGCGCCCGCGGCGCGCGAGGGACGAAATCGCGGTTCGCCCGTCCTCCGCGTGCAGCAGGAGGCACGCCTCGCGCCCCCCCGCGCGGCTGTATGTCGCAAGCAGCGTGCGGATTCGCGCGCCCAGGTCGGGCACCGAGGGATAGGCATAACTCATCGCACCGGAGGGACACACGGTCGCGCAGGCGCCGCAACCCATGCACAGATGGGGCTCGACCTTGACGTGATCGCCGTCCGCGCTGATCGCGCTCGTGGAACAGATGTCGATGCACTGATTACAGCCGGCCTTCTGCGATCGGCTGTGCGCGCAGATCGATGCTTTGTAGGCGAAATATCGGGGTTTCTCGAACTCGCCTACCATCGTCGCAAGCGTAGCCACGGCCTGTGCCTGCGCGACCGCGTCGATTCCAGGCGCCAGATATCCCTGCGGCGGCTGATGCATCCGGAGCTCCGGCGTCGCCTGCAGATCGAGCACGAGGTCGAACATCTCGGTGCGGCCGACGTCGCTTCGCGTGAAGTCGATGGCGGCGGTCGCGCCGCACGCCGCGACGCACTTCCGGTGGGCCTTGCAGCGATCCAAGTCGACCTGGTAGCTCCAGTCGATCGCATTCTCGGGACACACGCGAATGCAGGCGTTGCAGCGGGTGCAAAGATCGAGGTCGATCGGATTTTCCTGCGCCCAGGCGACCGAGAAAGCACCCAGCCACCCCGCGACCTTCGTCACGCGGCCCGAGTACACCGGAAATTCCCGCTCCGCCGGGAGCTCGGCGCCCGTCGCGCGACCGGTGGCGAGAACCGTGACTGAGAGTTGCGGCGCGAGGACGCCGGCCCAAGGCAATGCGGCGTCCGCCGGCCCCACGATCAGGAGTCGCCCCTCGGAACGATAGTCCACACGCGGCACCGGCTCCGGCTCGGGAAGGCCGGCAAGCGCCAGCAGCGCGGCGATCTTGGGCGTGGCGGCGTGCGCTTCCGATGACCAGCCAGCCGTCTCGCGGATGTTCACGAAGCGGATCGTTTGCGTTCGCCCGCCCTCCTCCGCGACGTCACCGAAGAGGCGCGCCTCCTGCGTGCACGCGACGACGACATCGCCCGCGGCGTGATCGGCGAACACAGCGAGCTCCTTCTGGCACAGCCTCCCATTGATCGCAGGCGCGCCGGAAAGCTCGAGCGCGCGTGCCAGCGCCTCCGCGTCGAGCGGCATGGTCGCGTTGCACGAGCAAAGATGAAGCGTCTTGTCCGCGAGACTCATTGCGAGGCCGCCGGATCGGATACGTCCGCCGCGCTGGACGCCTTACCGGTAGTCGTCGGCTTCACTTGGACGGACGTCGGCGTCCGAGTCCGATGGCACACCGACAGACACCGGCGCGATCGGGGTTCCGACTTCACTGGGCGGCTCAGGCAGGGCGACGACCTGAACCGTCTCGGACGGCGCCCGCGCGGTTGACGTTTCGGACGACGAAACTGCCGTTTCGTCCTTCGCCGGCGCGTCGGGAACCGGCGGATTGAACGTGAACGTCCGCATCAAACGCTCCAGGACGTCGGGCGGAATCGGCTCGGACTTCGTGTAATCGCCGATGTAGATGTCGAGTCCGTCCATCACGTTGAATCGCGGATCCGCAAACAGCTTTTTCAGCGCCTGGCGCTTGACCGATTCGTCGACCTGGGGCTGCAGGAATGCCGTGAAATCCGAATCGATGGTCAGCGATTCGACCGGCGGCAATATCGGCGCTACCTCCGGAACTGGCGTCGTCGATGCTGCGGATGCGTTTGCGATTGGAATGCTGCCGCTCGTCGCCGGGGGCCGTGGGTCGGATGGCGCGGGAGCGGCGGGAGCGGCGGGCTCGGACACGCGCGCTGCGTCGAGCTTGCGCCGCGACCAGCGCCGCAGTGAAAAACCATCGCGGGTCGGAGTGTCAGCCGGCATCGTCACAAAGACGCACGGTCAGCCACGCGGACCGCGATCGCGCCGCGAGACGCCGTCGGCGAACGGGTCGTTGCGCCGGACTTTGCGCCGCGGTTCCGGTTTGTAATGCTCGGTGACGAACGGGGTCATCCACTCGCGCACGTCGACGGGCATCGGCACCACGTCGACCTGCTCGCCGCCGTCCATCATCCGCGCGGCCTCGTTGTAGCTCACGGTGACGCTCACCGGGAAGACTGGCGGATCGCGAGGATCCTCGTGCTTGCGCCATGCGACAAAGACTTTCGGCTCTGGCGTGTCCAGATTGAGGTGATAACCCTCGGCCTCGGAACGATGAAGCTCGAGCGCATGGCCGCCAAACCGCCACTGGACGCAGGTCGCGTCGTTGCGAATGCAAACCGGCACAGTCTCCGGCGCGGCGGCGGACGGAACCGGTAACACCGCGATGGGGTCCCACCGTTCGCTCACCCAACGGTTCGAAAGCGGCGTGCGCTGCATCAGCACGGCGACGGAAAACCGCAAGGTGTGAGGGGGCATTCGACGGTCGAAAGCGCGGACGCAGGTGGCGACGTGACAGAGCGAAATAACCGGTTTTGCGAGCGGAGCCGATCATACACGCATCCCGCGCGATCGCCCCCGCTCTGCTAACATTGCCGACTGCCCATCTCATCCGGTTGCGAACCCGCTTTTCCCGATGGCCACGATCATTCCTCTCACCGATGCGCGCAGCGCGTCGAACCCTGGTGCGCGGCGCGCGGAGCTCGATGCGTTCGTGCGCGACGCGGCGCTGGGACCCGCCGTCGCGCCGGGTCCGCTCGTTGACACGCGCGGCCGACCCCTGCACGACCTGCGGATCTCGGTCACGGACCGCTGCAATTTCCGCTGCGTGTACTGCATGCCGCGCGATGTCTTCGACGCCGACTATCGTTTTCTGCCGCACGCCGAGCTCCTGACCTTCGAGGAGATCGCGCGGATTGCGCAGGTGTTCGTCGCGCGCGGCGTGTCGAAGATCAGGTTGACGGGCGGCGAACCCTTGTTGCGCCGGAACGTCGAGCGCCTGGTCGAGATGCTGGCGAAGACGGGAGTCGCCGACATCACGCTGACCACCAACGGCGCACTCCTCGCGAAGAAGGCGCAAAGCCTCCGCGACGCCGGATTGACGCGCGTCACGGTGAGCCTCGATTCGCTCGACGACGCGACATTCCGCGCGATGAACGATGCGGACTTTCCGGTCGCCAAGGTGCTGGAGGGCATCGACGCGGCGGCGGCAGCGGGTCTCGCGCCGGTGAAGATCAACATGGTGGTGAAGCGCGGGATCAACGAAGGTGGCATCGTCGCCATGGCGCGGCATTTCCGCGGCAGCGGGCACGTCGTCCGCTACATCGAGTTTATGGATGTCGGAGCGACCAACGGCTGGCGGATGGATGACGTCGTTCCCGCTGCCGAGATCGTCCGCGCGATCGATGCCGAGTTTCCACTCGCAAAACGCGATCCGGACTACGCCGGAGAGGTGGCCGCACGCTGGAAATACGGATGGCGGCGGCGAGATCGGCGTCATCGCGTCCGTGACACAGGCGTTCTGCCGCGACTGCTCGCGCGCGCGGCTCTCCACGGACGGCCGCCTCTACACGTGTCTCTTCGCGAGCGACGGCTTCGACCTCCGCGCGCTGGTGCGAGGCGGCCTCTCCGACACGGCGATCGACACGGCAATCGCGACGATCTGGCGCCGGCGGACGGACAACTATTCGGAGCGGCGCACCGCCGAAACCGCGCGCCTGCCGAAAGTCGAAATGTCGTACATCGGCGGTTAGCGTGTCCGCATCGAACGATCACCGAGCCCGCATTCCCGATGCACGTCCCCGCCCTTATCGAATTCCTGGAGGGCGTGCGACGCAACAACAACCGCCCATGGTTCGTCTGGAACAAGCCCGCCTACGATATCCTGCGGAAGGAATTCGAGGAGTTGGTCGCCGATCTTGCTGTTCGCGTCGCCCGATTCGATCCCGAGCTTGGTCCGGTGGACGCAAAAAAGGCGATGTTCAGGTTCTACCGTGACGCGCGATTCTCCAAGGACAAGACGCCGTACGAGACGCACTTCAGCGCCGCGCTCGGGGACCGATCGAAGCGAGGGGAAGCACCGGGCTATTACTTCCGCATCGACCATGCAGGAACTCTGTTCGTCGGCGGCGGCATCTATCGACCCCATCCACCGATCCTGCTGCGCATCCGGCGTCACATCGCAGCGAAGCCGGAGGCGCTGTCGCGGGTGCTGCGTGACCGGAGGTTCAAGGCAACCTACGGCGGTCTCGAGGACGAGGACTCGCTCGCGCGGCCGCCAAAGGGCTTCGCGCCCGACACTCCGCTCATCGACGCAATCAAGAATCGGCACTTCTTCGGCGGAGCCGAGATCAATCTCGTCAAGCGCAAGCACCCGCCGGATGACCTTCCGCGCGACATCGCCGGGTATTTCCGCGATCTGCTGCCCCTCATGACCTGGCTGCGCGGTGCCTTGGGGTCCAAGAAGAAATGAACGCACCCGATTCTTTTTATCGTCCGCTCTTGAGCAACGCGGCACGCCCGTCGACGTTCACCGTCGATGCCGTCGATGAGACCGGTTCCGTGCGCGCGACGCCGATCGCCGGCGAGCACCCGCTCACGCTCTACGTCGACAAGCGGGAGATCCTTACCATCATGACGCTCGGCGCGGCGCCCGAGGCGCTCGCGATCGGATGGCTGCGCAACCAGCGGCTCGTCGATCGCATCGACGACATCGTCTCGGTGCAGGTCGATTGGGACGTGAACGCGGTCGCGGTCACGACGCGAAACGGTCTCGCGGATCTCGAGGCCAAGACGAGCAAGCGCACTACGACATCGGGCTGCGGACAAGGCACCGTGTTTGGCGACCTGATGGACGAAATCGACCAGGTCAAGCTGCCGCCGGGGGCGACGCTGACGCAGGCCACGCTCTATGCGCTCCTCGACCGCGTCAGGGTGCACGAGACGATCTACAAGCAGGCGGGCGCCGTGCACGGATGCGCGCTCGCGACCAATGATTCCGATGCGTCCGAGATCCTGATGTTCGTCGAGGACGTCGGCCGGCACAACGCGGTCGACGCGATCGCCGGACAGATGTGGCTCGATCGCGTCGACGGAGGCGACAAGATCTTCTACACCACCGGTCGTCTCACCTCCGAAATGGTGATCAAGGCCGCCCAGATGGGGATTCCCTTCCTGGTGTCGCGTTCCGGTCTCACTCAAATGGGGTACGAAATCGCGCAAAAGGTCGGGATCACGATGATCGGTCGCGCGACCAACAAACATTTCCTGCTGTTCACCGGGGCGCAGCGATTTCGCGCCGAAGAGGCATGAGCGCCGCGGTGCCGCCCACCGAGGCACGCGGCGGGTGCATGTGCGGTCGCGTGCGCTTCGTCGCCCGCTTCCCGTCCCGCTTCGTCGCGCATTGTCATTGCGAAAGCTGCCGGCGCGCGCACGGCGCGGCCTTCGTCACGTGGGTCGGCTTCATGGCGCCGCAGGTGAGCGTCACTGCGGGCGCCGACGATCTCGCCGTCTACGAATCCTCGCCGGGGACCTTCCGCAAGTTCTGCCGCGTGTGCGGCACCAAGCTGTTCTTCGAGGGCGCCAAATGGCCGGGCGAGACGCACGCGCCACTCGCGGCGTTCGACGATCCCGTCGACCGCGCGCCGCAAGGGCATGCGTTCTACAAGGAGCACGCGGCGTGGCTCCCGGAGCTCAAGGCGCCGCCGACGTCGTGATCGCGCCCGCGGACATCACGGGCATCGTGCTCGCCGGCGGCCAGGGCCGGCGCATGGGCGGCGTCGACAAAGGATGGGTCGAGCTCGCGGGCAAGCCAATGATCGCGCATGTGCTTGGGCGCCTCGCGCCGCAAGTCGGCGACGTGCTGATCAACGCCAACCAGAATCTCGACCGCTACGCCACGTTCGGCGTGCCGGTCGTCCCGGATGCCGTCGGCGGGTTCGCGGGCCCGCTCGCCGGCCTGCATGCCGGGTTGACGCGCGCCACGCGCCCGCATGTCGTCACCGTTCCGTGCGATTCGCCGTTCCTGCCGACCGACCTCGTCGATCGCCTCGCGGCCGGGCTCGAAGCGGGACACGCACAGCTTGCCGTTGCGAAGACCTTCGACCAGCCGCACCCGGTCTTCTGCCTCGTGCGCCGCGACGTGCTGCCGCATCTCGCCGCGTTCCTCGAAGCGGGCGGGCGCAAAATCGATGCGTGGTACGCGACGCTCGTGGTCGTCGAGGTCGCTTTCGACGACGAGGCCGACGCGTTCCGCAATATCAATACCGCAGAAGAGCTCGCCGCTGCCGCGCCGCAAGACGTCCGCTGACGACCCGAAGCTGCCATCCGCATTTACGCACTTACTGTGAATGACTGCCGACCACCCTTTCACCGTGTTAGCGGCCGTTCACTGAGTGCGTCGTGACGATCAGATAGCCATGGGCGTTTTCCGGGCTTAACGTTGTCGGTTAGCCAAGAACGCAAAAGTGGATCAGACTAAAGTCGAATTCAATCTCTCGGACACTCGGAGGTCAAATGAGTCACGCGTCAATGCTGAAAGCCAGACGGCAGCACCAAAAAACAAGGAAACTTCTCGATGGTGCGGCCAAGCAGGCCAAACGTCTGGCGAAGTTGGCGTTGGCCGGGCCGGTCGTGAAGAAGGAAAAGGTGAAGAAGGAAAAAGTAAAGAAAGAAAAGGTCCCGACGGAAAAAGTGAAAAAGGTCAAGCTGACGAAGGAGGAGCTTGGCAGGCAAGAAGCGAAGAAAAGCACTACGGGCGCGGGGAAGAAAGGCGCGTCCTAGCCTTTCTCGACCCGGAATCGCGGCTTATTGCGTTGACTCGCGCCGCCTGCTTGTGTGAAGCGGCGGACGCGCGTTGCCGCGTATCCAGGCAACGCCCGCCCTCGACCCTGACCGGCCGTTTCGCCGTACAAGACGCGAACACTCAACCGCGATCAACTCGGGGCGCCAGCTACTGAATCACTTCGTCCGCGCGCAGCAGCACGGACTGTGGAATCGTGATTCCGAGTGCCTTCGCGGTCTTCAGATTGACGAATAGCTCGATCTTCGTGGACTGCTGAACTGGCAGATCGCCCGGCTTCGCCCCACCGAGCAGACGACCCGTGTAGACACCGAGCTGGCGGTACGAATCGGTGTTGCTGGCGGCGTAACTCATCAAGCCGCCGGCCGCGACGAATTCGCGATACTGATAGATCGTTGGCATTGCATACCTAGTTGCCAGCGCGGCGAGCCGCGCGCTGCGGGCGTTGAAATACGGATCGGGCGCGATCACCAGTGCGCCGGCCCGGAGTTGAGGCAGTGACGCGAAAGCCCGATCGAGTTCGCCATCTGTCTTCGCGCGCAGCACCTCGAGTCGCAGCCCAAGCGCGCGGGCCGCCGTCTGGAGGTCTTTCGACAAGGGCTCGGCGTTCAGATTGCTCGGGTTCACCAGCAGTGCGACCAAGCTCACCACGGGAACCGACTCATGCAGCAACTCCAGTCGTTTCGGACCGAGCTCGACGTTGAAACGAGTGACACCGGTGAGATTGCCGTCGGGCCGGCTGAAATTGGTCACGAGTCCGACTTTGATCGCGTCGCCGCCGACCGTGAAGGCGATCGGTATCGTCGTTGTGGCCTTCTGCGCAGCGAGCGCCACGGGAGTGCTGGTCGCGGCGATGACAGCGACGCGACGACTGACCAGCTCGGCCGCAAGACCCGCCAACCGGGCGTAATCGTCGTTCGCCCAGCGATACTCGATCGCGACGTTCCTGCCCTCGGTGTATCCGGCTTCGCTCAAGCCTTGGCGAAAAGCGGCTACAAGGTCCGGCGAATCCGAGGATGCCGCGGCGGAAAGATACCCGACCAGCGGCATAGTCGAGGGTTTCTGCGCGCGGGCGGCGAGCGGCACGGCGACGAGTCCACCCGCAACGCCGCCAATGAACGTCCGTCGATCCATCATTGAATCACCACGTCGACGAATGGAAGTCCAACCATACTACGCCTCCCACCGGCGCTTCACTCTCGCCAGCGGATGGCTGCTTCCGGGCAATTCGAGCGACATCGCTGACCGACCGCATCTGGCCGAGAACCGACTCTCGCAACACGTGCCTTCGACCCAGAGCGATCCTTCGATATGGCTGATGGCCGTCGTCGAAGAAGTCGAAGTCACGCTCAGTTCTTCGACTGCGCCGTCGCACCGATAGCCGCGTCACCCGCACCCGCCGTTGCGGCAACCACCGCGAGAGCGGTAAGGTTCACGAGCCGGCGCACCGTCGCAGACGGCGTGGCAATCAACACAGGTTTATTCGCGCCGAGCAGTATCGGACCGATGGTGACGCCTTCGCCACCGGTGATCTTGAGCAGATTGAAAGAGATGTTGGCGGCGTCAAGATTCGGCATGACGAGAAGATTGGCTTCACCCTTCAACGTCGAGTCTGGGTGAACACGGCTGCGGATCGTGTCCGATAATGCGGTGTCGCCATGCATTTCACCGTCCATCTCGAGCCCTGGTTCTCGCGCCGCCAGCCGCCGCCGAGCCTCGCGCATCTTGCGCGCCGACTTCGAGTCGTCGCTGCCAAAGTTCGAGTGGGACACGAATGCCACCTTCGGCACGAGGCCGAAGCGCCGAACGCCCGCGGCGGCAAGTCGGGCGATCTCGACCAATTGATCGGCCGTCGGATTGCGGTTCACATAAGTATCGCAGATGAACAGCGTCCGGTTCGGCAGCAGCAGACCGTTCATTGCGGCGAACACGGGCGCATCGGCGCTCCGGCCGATTACGTCCGCGACATGACGCAGGTGCGCGTTGTATTTGCCCACAGTTCCGCAGATAACCGCATCGCATTCGCCCATCTGAAGCAGCAGCGTGCCGATCAGCGACGGTTTGCGTAGCACCGACTCCTTCGCGTCCTCGGGCGAGACACCGTTGCGTCCCATCAGTTGATAGTAGAGCTGCCACGCTGCCTTGTAGCGCGGGTCGTCGTTGATGTTTATGAGTTCGAAGTCACGGCCGGCCGCAACGCGAAGGCCAAACTTGTCGACGCGCGCGGCGATGACTTCCGGACGGCCGATCAGCATCGGCCGCGCGAGGCCCTCGTCCACGACGACCTGCACGGCGCGCAGCACACGCTCTTCCTCGCCCTCGGCATAGACGACCTGTTTAGGCGCGCTCTTCGCCCGAGCGAACACCGGCTTCATGATGAGCCCGGAGTGGTAGATGAACTGCGATAGCCGGTCGCGGTAGGCGTCGAAGTCGGCGATCGGCCGCGTGGCGACGCCGCTTTCCATCGCTGCTTTGGCGACCGCGACTGGAACCGTCACCATGAGACGCGGATCAAACGGTGTCGGGATCAGATATTCCGGGCCGAATGACAGGGATTCGCCCGCGTATGCCTGCGCGACGATGTCGGACAGTTCGGCATGGGCGAGCTCGGCAATTGCGCGCATGCACGCGAGCTTCATCTGCTCGGTGATTGTAGTCGCACCAACGTCGAGCGCGCCGCGGAAGATGAACGGGAAGCACAGCACGTTGTTCACCTGGTTCGGGTAGTCCGACCGACCTGTCGCGATGATCGCATCCGGTCGCACGGCCTTGACAAGCTCCGGCCGGATCTCGGGCTCCGGATTCGCCAGCGCGAGAATCAGCGGATCCTTCGCCATCGTCTTGACCATGTCCTGGGTTAACACCCCGGGACCGGAAAGCCCGAGAAAGATGTCGGCGCCTCGAATTGCGTCAGTGAGCGTGCGGTCCTTCGTGTCGCGTGCGTAGCGCGCCTTGTTCTCCTCCATCGGAGACTCACGACCCGTGTAGATGACGCCCTTGCTGTCGCACACCACGACGTTCTCGCGCTTCAATCCGACGCCGACCATCAGGTCGAGGCAGGCGATCGCCGCGGCGCCCGCACCGGAACAGACCAGCTTGATCTTCGCGATGTCCTTGCTGACGACCTTGAGCCCATTGAGGATCGACGCGCCCGCGACGATCGCGGTCCCGTGCTGATCGTCGTGGAAGACCGGGATCTTCATCTGTTCGCGGAGCTTGCGCTCGATATAGAAGCAGTCGGGCGCCTTGATGTCCTCGAGGTTGATGCCACCGAAAGTCGGCTCCAGCCGCGCGATGGTCTTCACCATCTCCTCCGGGTCCGTTTCGGCGAGCTCGATGTCGAAAACGTCAATGCCTGCAAACTTCTTGAACAGGCAGCCTTTGCCCTCCATGACGGGCTTGCCCGCCAGCGGCCCAATGTTGCCGAGGCCGAGTACCGCGGTGCCGTTCGTAACCACTGCAACGAGGTTGCCGCGCGAGGTGAGTGCGCGCGCTTCGGCGGGATCCGCAACGATGGCATCGCAGGCGGCGGCAACTCCGGGTGAATAGGCGAGCGCGAGATCGCGCTGGTTGATGAGAGCCTTGGTGGGCGTTACGGAGATCTTGCCGGGCTTGGGCGTCCGGTGATACTCCAGTGCGGCGATGCGTAGTTGCTCATCCATCCTGCACCTCGACGAAGGAGGTTATTGAACCGCTATCAGAGCATGGAAAGAAAGCGAGCGGAAGCCTCCGCGGTCAGCGGCGTCGGAGAGGGCTGGAATGGCCGCTTCCAGATGGGGCTGGGGAGCTGCGGCGCTCTGTCGAAGATCGCCGCTTCTCGGACCGACTACGTTCAAACCGGGTGGGGCATTGCGCCCGACCCTGACGGTCTCGCTAGTGGCCGCGTTCCCGGAATGCACGGTCAGGTCATACGTGACGTCTTGCCCCCAGCCGACGGATCCGAAGTGCACCGCGTGCTGGCCTGGAGGCAGCGGCGTCAACAACAGCCAATACCCGCACGGACGACGCCGGCTTGCGGCGTCCCCGTGATGCCGCCTGACGCGCTCGCGGCCATACCTGTCCAGGATGCCAGGTGGTCACTTCTGCGAAGGATGCGGCGGATCATACCGCGACGCCTTTCTGTTGCACATAAAATGCGTCAATACTCTCGATCACGTTGGTGCCGTAGGTTTCCATTCTCGAGGGGTCAAAGCAAGATCAGGTCGCCAATGCCCAGATGGTATGGTCGCCGCGTTCGCCAGCAAGCCCTGACAAGATTGCGGTCCCCGGTCGGACTTGAGCGAGTCCGACCTCCATGCGGTGGACGAACGTTTTCGAAGCACGGAGCGAAAAACCGCGCAGGTTGATACCCGCGTAAACGGTGTCGTGTTCAGATCCGCGGCATTGCCCGGCCGTTAACGTGACCGTAGCTCGCGGACTCAAGGGTACGCGTACCGTCGAAGCCCGCGCGGCCGCCGCGGAATTCCGGTACCGTGCAGCGTTGTGGACGAACACCACTCCTTATCGGTCTCCTCCGGGCCGCCGCGCAATAACGAACTGCAGGTTCGCGCCAGCGTCGTCGCAGCTGCCCGAAACGTTTGCGAGCCATCGGGTTTGCTGATGCCGACGTCCAAACATTCACGTGTTCCACGAACAAGTCCATGACGGATCCTCCTTGCTCAGCCTCGCTCGGCGGTGATGTACTACTGCGCCGCTACTGCGTGCGGCAACCATCACCGGCCGTTGTGCGGTCCGAGTTCGCTGCCGGCGACCGGCGCCCTGCACGCCGAGGCTCCGCCGGCGCCTGACAGTGATGCGGAACCCGTCGTAGACGAGTGGTGCTCGATGCGCACATGGTGAACGATCGATCGACGCACCGTCGGCGATCACATCGATGCGCAAGCCGCCGTTGGCGGACTGATTACGTAGTCCAAGGCCGTGATTTCCGCCTTTGTCCTTGGTCTTGGTGAAATCCACCCCGATGCCCAGCGCGGAGGATGCATGTCGACACGGCTGTGCAGGAATGTTCGGTCGCGCTGCCTGTGGCCGCGACGAGAACGTACGCCCGGCACACCAGACGGTACTCGCCAGGGAATCAACCATCGGGCTACGCTCCTAAGCCCTTGGCGAGGAATCAACCATTCACTGCGATCAAGAACGGCTTGAGCCGTTTCGCGCGACGCGGTTGATCGCTGTCAAACCGACGTCAAATGGTTGCGCGAGCGGCGCGATTCGTGAGTCGATAGCCTGATTCGGCTGCCGCGGTCCGGCGTCCCGGTCGCCTTGCCCGAACTGGAACATACGCGAGCGACTGAACCTAGGACGTTTCCGCCGCGGGCGCAAGTTGCCAAAGCTGCGTGCGACGCGTCGGGTCCAAAGTACGTGGCACGGTGGCGTGATGCCTCGAACTTGGCACGCAGCAGTAAGGCGCGTTAGCCCGATTCAGTCATCGGCATGCTGATGCAGACATTAGAATTACGTGTACACCGGGTCGAGCATATTATTTCTTTTCAGGACCTCGCGGAGGACAGCTCATGAAAAGCGTGGCTCTCATTCTCAAGGCGAAGGCTGACCCGACTGTCACACGATTACGCCCGCGGCGTCGTGTTCGAGGCCGTCAAGCTCCGGTGACGGAAACAGAGACAGGGCAAACGCGATTGACACCAGCGCACAGATGCGACGCAGCATTTGAGTTCTCCCGGTGAGGGCCCCGATCGGTGGCGAGGAAGAGCATATGCCCATTTCCTGCAGCGTTCACCCGTTAGTGTCCGCTCCTGGCCGTTAGCCGTCGCTCGATGCAATTCCCGTTCGGTCGTTCCGCTGGACGAGGCGACTGCCCGCTGCACGACGGATTCATTCGCCGCCGCCTCATCGGCAGATTAGAATTGCGGTTCCGCCGTCTTTCAATCGCCTTATGCGCATGAACGAGCCCAAGACCCTCCGCGAAGCCTCCTGCGCCGACGACTACGATCCGAACTCGATGCCGGTCGAGCGCGCGCGCGCGCTGATCCGGACCTTCCTCACGCCGGTGAGCGCGACCGAGCGCGTCCACATCCGGCAGGCGCTCCATCGCGTCCTCGCGACCGACGTGATCTCGCCGCTCGACGTTCCCGGCCACGACAACTCGGCAATGGACGGCTACGCTGTGCGCTTCGCGGACTTGAAGCCCGACGCCGAGACGACGCTGACGCGCATCGGCGAATCGTTCGCCGGCAAGCCGTCGACCGCAACGGTCGGACCCGGCCAATGCGTGCGGATCTTCACCGGCGGCGTCATGCCGAAAGGGAGCGACTCGATCGTCATGCAGGAGCGTGCGACGGCCGACGGGGAGCGCGTGCGCGTGGCCGCGGGTGCCGTCGCCAAGCTCGGGCAAAACCGCCGCTTCGCCGGCGAGGACCTGAAACGCGGGCAGGTGGTCTTCGAGGCCGGGCAGTTCGTGCGCGCGGCGGAGCTCGGCATGCTGGCCTCGCTCGGCATCGGCGAAGTCACGGTCTTCCGCAAGCTGCGCGTCGCGTATTTCTCGACGGGCGACGAGCTCAAATCGGTTGGCACGCCTCTGGCCGCCGGCGAGATCTACGACAGCAACCGCTACACGCTGCACGGGATGCTCGCGCGCCTGCACTGCGATGCGATCGACATGGGAGTCGTGGCCGACGTCCCCGAGGCGCTCGAGCGCGCGTTTGCGAGCGCCGCCGAATGCGCGGATGTGGTCATCACGTCCGGCGGGGTCTCGGTGGGCGAAGCCGATTTCGTGAAGACGCTGCTCGACAAGCTGGGCGAGGTGCTGTTCTGGAAGATCGCGATGAAGCCGGGGCGGCCGCTCGCGTATGGCCGGATCGGCAACGCGCATTTCTTCGGGCTGCCCGGAAATCCGGTGTCGGTGATGGTGACCTTTTACGAGTTCGTGCAGGACGCGCTCCGGATCCTGCAGGGCCAGCGCGCGCTCGCCGCGCTGCCGACGTTCAAGGTGCCGCTCGCGGCGCCGATCCGCAAGGTGCCCGGACGCACCGAATTTCAGCGCGCGATCCTCGCGCGGGACGAAACGGGGGCGTGGACGGTGCGCACGACCGGCGACCAGGGCTCGGGGATCCTGTCTTCGATGTCGCGCGCGAACTGCTTCGTCGTGCTGGGGCCGGAGACCGGCAATGTCGCCGCCGGCGAGTCCGTCGACGTGCAGCTGTTGGAAGGCCTGATCTGACGCCGCAACGTTGACGATCCGGCGCGACGTTCGGTAAGATTCACCGCAGGGCTTTCGCAGACGCCCCGCCGCATCGCTGGCCGTTCGCGCCATCCAAGTTCTGCTTCGTTGTCGCCCCACGCGACAGGAGGCATGAAATGAATCCGGATGCGGCAATCACTCCCCTTGAGCTCGAGCAACGCCTCGCGGCATTCCCGCCGCCCGCGCTCGTCGACGTGCGCCGGCAGGCGGCGTTCGACGAGGACCCCAACCTCATCCCCGGCGCCATCCGACGCCCGCCGGAAGCGGTCGCGACCTGGGCCGGCGCGCTCGAGCCGTGGCGCAGCGTCGTCGTCTACTGCGTCCGCGGTCACGAGGTCGGCATCGACGCGGCCACGGCGCTGCGTTCCCGCGGGCTCGACGCGCGCTATCTCGCCGGCGGCCTGGAGCAGTGGAAGGCGGACGGGCTGCCGACGCGGCCCTACGCGGCGCCGACGCGCTGGGTGACGCGCGAGCGTCCCAAGATCGACCGCATCGCGTGCCCGTGGCTCATTCGCCGCTTCATCGACCCGGCGGCGGAGCTCTTCTACGTGCCGAAAGCCGAAGTGCAGGCGTTCGCCGACGCCAACGATGCGACTGCGTACGACATTCCCGGCGTCGCCTACGGACATGTCGGGTCCGAATGCAGCTTCGACGCTTTCGTCCGCCTCCACGAGCTGCGCGATCCCGCACTCGATGCGCTTGCCAGAATCGTCCGCGGCGCCGACACCTCCTCGCTGCACCTCGCGGCGTCGTCCGCGGGTCTGCTCGCGGTGTCGCGCGGCCTCTCCGCGCTCTTCGGCGACGATCACGAGATGCTGAAGTGGGGGATGCTCGTCTACGATGCGCTGTACCAATCGTGTCGCGACAGCGAGACGACGCGCGGACACGCCCGAGCCGCGGCGAACGCGGGCCGCTGCGTGAACGACGATTCCGCGCCGGCCGCGCCGACGCGCGCCGAGGCGTTCCGCTATTGGCTGAAGCTCGGCTTCGTGAGCTTCGGCGGCCCCGCGGGGCAGATCGCGATCATGCATCACGATCTCGTCGACGCGAAACGCTGGATTTCCGAGCGGCGCTTCCTGCACGCGCTCAACTATTGCATGGTGCTGCCGGGCCCCGAAGCGCAACAGCTTGCCACCTATATCGGCTGGCTCATGCACCGGACGTGGGGCGGGATCGTCGCGGGCGGCCTCTTCGTGCTGCCCTCGCTCGTCATCCTGATCGCGCTCACGTGGCTTTACATGACGTATGGCGACGTGCCGGCGGTCGCGGGAATCCTCTACGGGATCAAGCCCGCCGTCGTGGCGATCGTGCTGCACGCGGCGTGGCGGATCGGCAACCGCGCGCTCAAGCGGCCGACGCTCTGGGCGATCGCCGCGGCGGCGTTCGTCGCGATCTTCGCGTTCGCGGTGCCGTTTCCCGCCATCGTGCTCGCGGCGGGCGTCATCGGTTACCTCGGCGGACGCATCGCGCCGCGGGAATTCGTCGTCGGCGCCGCGCATGACGCGAAGGAGGCCGCGCACGCGAAGGCCGTCATCGACGACGACACGCCGACGCCGGCGCACGCGCGATTCCGGTGGTCGCGCCTCGCGTGGGTCGTCGCCGTTAGCGTCGCGGTATGGCTCTTCGCGCTCGCGATGCTGGTCGCAAGCTACGGTCCCGGCTCGACGCTGGCCCGCATGGGGTGGTTCTTTACCAAGGCCGCACTGCTCACCTTCGGCGGCGCCTATGCGGTGCTCCCCTACGTCTACCAGGGCGCGGTCGAGACCTACGCGTGGCTCACCCCCGTGCAGATGATCGACGGCCTGGCCCTCGGCGAGACCACGCCCGGTCCGCTCATCATGGTCGTCGCGTTCGTGGGCTTCGTCGGCGCATGGACGAAGACGTTGTTCGGCGCGGACTCGCTGGCGCTCGCCGGCATCGCCGGCGCCTGCGTCGCGACGTTCTTCACGTTCCTGCCGTCGTTCGCGTTCATTCTCGCCGGCGGCCCGCTGGTGGAATCGACGCATGGCCAGCTGCGCTTCACCGCGCCGTTGTCGGCGATCACGGCCGCGGTGGTCGGCGTCATCGTCAATCTCGCGTTGTTCTTCGCCTGGCACGTGTTCTGGCCTCATGGGTGGGACGCCGTTGCGGCACTGCGCGGAATCGATCCGACGGGACTCGTCATCGGCGTTGCCGCCGCACTCGCGCTCTTCCGCTTCAAGGCCGGCGTGATCCCCGTCATCTTCGCGTGCGGCGCGGCCGGTCTCGCGATTCGGCTGCTCGCGCCGGTATGATGACGCGCCACGATACGAGGAGTCACCCCGCGATGTCGTCGCTCAAACACCTGCTCGAACAAAACCACGCCTGGGCTGCCGATCTGCGCGCGCGCAATCCGGATTACTTCACCGGGCTCGCCGAGCAGCAGGCGCCGCGCTACCTGTGGATCGGCTGCTCCGACAGCCGCGTGCCGGCCAACGAGATCACCGGCCTTGCGCCGGGCGAGCTGTTCGTCCATCGCAACGTCGCCAACGTCGTCGTGCACACCGACTTGAATTGCCTCTCGGTGCTGCAGTACGCGGTCGACGCGCTGAAGGTCGAGCACGTGATCGTCGTCGGCCATTACGGCTGCGGCGGCGTGCGCGCCGCGTACGAGGCCAAGCCGCTCGGCCTGATCGACAACTGGCTCCGTCACGTGCAGGACGTCGCCGGGAAGCACTTGACCCTGCTCGAGGGCATTGCGAACGAGAGCGCGCGCGTCGACCGGCTCTGCGAGCTCAACGTGATCGAGCAGGTCGTGCACGTCGCGCGCACGACGATCGTGCAGGACGCGTGGCAGCGCCGGCAGCCGCTGACGCTGCACGGCTGGATCTACGGGCTGCACGACGGCCTCGTGCGCGACCTCGGATTCGAGGCGGACAGCTCGCAGGCGCTCGCCGATCTCTACCCCAGGGCGATCGCCGGGCTTGCGCGCTAGACGCCGCCGGCGGCGACTTCAGCGACGCGCGGCCGACACCACGCCGCGCACGTCACGGACGAGCGAGAGCGCGCGCTGCAGCGCCTCGAGGCTCCGCACCTCCAGCGTGAACGCCATGCGGCTGCGCATGTCGCGCGTCAGCGTGTTGGCCGCGGTGACGTTGATGCGCTCGCGCGAGAACACCTCGGTGACGTCGCGCAGCAGGCCCTGCCGGTCCGCGGCCTCGAGCACGACATCGACGGGAAACACCTCGTCGCGCGGCGCGCCCCAATCGGCGGTGATCAGGCGCTCGGGCTCGCGCGCGCGAAGCCGCGCCACCGTCGTGCAGCTCGCGCGGTGTATCGTGACCCCCTTGCCCCTCGTGACGAATCCGACGATGCCGTCCGGGGGCGCGGGCTTGCAGCAGCGCGCGAGCACGGTCATCAGCCGATCGACACCAAGGACGCTGATGCCGCTGCCCGCGCCGGCGGCCTTGCTCTGGCGCAAAAGGCCGGTCTCGGATTCCTTCTCCGCCTCCGCTTCCTTCGCGGCGGCCGGCTGCACGACCGCCCTGATCGCCGCCTGGATCTGCCGCGTGTTCAATTCCTCGCGCCCTACCGCGGCAAAGAGGTCGTCGGACTTCTCGAAGCCGGCTTTCGCGGCAACCGCATCGAGATTCACCGCCGTCGCGCCGGCGCGGGCGAGCTCGCGCTCGACGGCCGCCCGGCCGTGCGCGAGCGTTTCCTCGAGCTGCTGCGCCTTGAACCATTGACGCACCTTCGTCCGCGCGCGGTGGCTCGTCACGTAACCCAGCTCGGGATTGACCCAGTCGCGCGAGGGCCCGCCGACCTTCGCGGCAACGATCTCGACCCGCTGGCCGTTCTTGAGCGCGGTGTTGAGCGGGACCATCGCGCCATCGACGCGCGCGCCGCGACAGCGGTGGCCGAGGCTCGTGTGCACGGCGTACGCGAAATCCACGGGCGTGGCGCCCCGCGGCAGGTCGACGACTTTCCCCTGGGGCGTCAGCACGTAGATCGTGTCGGTGAAGAGGCTCGTGCGAAACGCGGCCAGCCATTCCGACGATCCGGCGACGTCGTCCTTCCAGTCGAGCACCTGCCGCAGCCATGCAATCCGGTCCTCGAAGGCCGGATCGCGGCGCATGCCCTTGTGCCCGCCTTCCTTGTACCGCCAATGCGCGGCGACGCCATACTCGGAATGCTGGTGCATCTCGACGGTGCGGATCTGCACTTCCAGCGCCTTGCCCTCGGGACCGATGACGGCCGTGTGCAGCGAACGGTAGCTGTTGGCCTTCGGCTTCGCGATGTAGTCGTCGAACTCGCCGGGAAGGGGGGTCCAGACGTGGTGGACGATGCCGAGCGCGGCATAGCAGTCGCGAACGTCGTCGACGAGGATGCGCACGGCGCGGATGTCGTAGAGCGCGTCGATCCCCACCTCCTTGCGCCGCATCTTGTTCCAGATGCTGGTAATGTGCTTCGGCCGGCCGGTGACGTCCGCCCGGATGCCGGCCTGCGCGAGCTCGCGGCGCAATAGATCGACGACGCTCTCGATGTAGCGCTCGCGGTCGGCGCGCCGCTCGTCCAGCATCTTCGCTATCGCCTTGTACGTCGCGGGCTCGAGCGCGCGCAGGCTCAGGTCCTCGAGCTCCCACTTCAGCTGCCAGACGCCGAGGCGATTGGCCAGCGGTGCGAAAAGATCCCGGACCTCGCGCGCAGCGCGCTCGCGCGCCTCGGGCTGCGCCGCTTCGGCGGCGACGAGGAAGCGCATCGCCTGCGTGCGCCCGGCGAGCTTGATCAGCACGACCCGGATGTCCTCGACCATCGCGAGCAGCATCTTGCGCAGCCGCTCGGCCTGCGCGGCGCGCTCCTCCGCGTCGCCTTCCGCCGGGATCGCGCGGATCTCGTCCATCCGCGCAACGCCCGTGACCAGCGCGGCGACATCGGCGCCGAAGCGCTGCGCGATGTCGTCGCTGTCGTAATTCTTGACGGAGGGAAGCCCGATCAGCAGCGCGGCGCGCACCGTCGCGGCATCGAGCTTGAGCGAGGCGACGATGGCTGCGGTCCCTGCGGCATGCAGCGCGAGCGCCTCGCCGTCGCGCGCCCGCGCATCGGCGGCCAGCGTCCGCGCGTACGCGTGCGCGGCGCGGAAGGACGCGATGTCGTCGTCGGGATACGTTCCGCGCAGCGACTCGAGCCACGCGGCGATCCCGGGCGTGTCCGTCAGGATGGGCGTGCTAAGCGCGGTGCTCATCGCTCGATTATAGCGGCGAGCGTCGCGGCGCCTGTCAGTCGGCGGCGGCGGCGAACGTCGTCCTGATGGAATCCGCGACGCGCTCCGCGCACGCATCGGCGGTCGGGCGGTCCAGGGCCTCGACCATGACGCGCAATACGGGCTCGGTGCCGGAAGGACGCAGCAGGATGCGGCCGCTGCTGCCGAGCGCCGTGCGGGCGTCGGCTTCCGCGGCGCGGATCGCCGTGCTGGCTTTCCAGTCGAATCCCTTCGGCATGCGAACGTTGATGAGCCGCTGCGGAAACAATGTCACCGGCGCCGCCGCTTGCGCCAGCGTGGTCTTGTGGCCGTTGAGAGCACGAAGCACGGCCAGCGCCGCGACAATGGCGTCGCCGGTCGTGTGCTTGTCGAGGCACAGCAGATGGCCCGAGTTCTCGCCTCCGAGCAGCCAGCCCTTCTCGTTCATCCTCTCCAGCACGTAGCGATCGCCGACCGGCGCGCGCTCGAGCGCGACGCCCGCGCGTGCCAGCGCCTGCTCGAAACCGAGGTTGCTCATCAGTGTGCCGACCACCCCACCCGAGAGCGCTCCGCGATGCCGATAATCCATCGCGATCACGTAGAGAAGCTGGTCGCCGTCGTAGAGGTTTCCTGCACTGTCGGCCATCACCAGGCGGTCGCCGTCGCCGTCGAGCCCAATACCGAGGTCGGCGCCATGTTCGAGCACCGCTTGCCTCAGATGCTCGGGGTGCGTCGCGCCCACGCCGGCATTGATGTTGATGCCGTCGGGTTCCGCGCCAATCGCGATCACTTCGGCGCCGAGCTCGTGGAAGACCGGCGGCGCGACGGCATAGCCGGCGCCATGCGCACAGTCGACGACGATGCGCCAGCCCTTGAGGTCCTGCTCGTTCGGAAAGGTGCTCTTGCAGAACTCGATATAGCGCCCGCCGCGTCGTCGATCCGGCGCGCCTTGCCGAGCTCGGCGGAGGGAACGCACGTCAGCGGCAGCGCCATCGCCCGCTCGATCGCCTGCTCGACGTGGTCGGGAAGCTTCGCTCCCGTCGCGCCGAAGAACTTGATCCCGTTGTCGTCGAAAGGGTTGTGCGACGCACTGATGACGATCCCGGCCGACAGCCGGAGTGCACGCGTCAGATAGGCGACTGCAGGCGTCGGCAGCGGACCCGACAGATAGACGTCGACGCCGGCCGCCGACAATCCCGATTCGAGCGCCGCCTCGAGCAGGTAACCCGAGATCCGCGTGTCCTTGCCGATGAGGACCGCCGGCCGCGTGCCCGCGCGCGCCGGCTCCGCCGCCAGCACGCGGCCCGCCGCCCAGCCGAGCTTCAGCACGAGCTCGGGCGTGATCGGCGCCTCGCCGACCCGGCCGCGGATTCCGTCGGTGCCGAAGTATTGTCGCGTCATGACGTCAGCCTTGCGCTATCGCAAGCCACACTTTGATGGCGTCCACCGTTTCACGCACGTCGTGCACCCGCACGATAGCGGCGCCGCGGGCGATCGCCGCCAGCGCCGCCGCCACGCTCGCCGGCATGCGCTCGTCGACCGGGCGGCCGGTGATCGTGCCCAGCGACGACTTGCGCGACAGTCCGGCGAGCACCGGATAGCCGGCCGCCGCGATGTCGGGCAACGCGCGCAGCAGTGCAAGATTATGCGCCAGCGTCTTGCCGAAGCCAAAGCCCGGATCGACGACTATGCGTTCCCGCGCGATGCCCGCGGCTTCGCAACTGCGCGCCCGCACCTCGAGGAATTGGCGCACTTCGCGCACGACGTCGCCGTAGTGCGGCACTTGCTGCATCGTCGCCGGCTCGCCCTGCATGTGCACGAGGCAGACGGCGGCACCGGATCCGGCGACCGCCTCCAGCGCTCCCGGCGCCTGCAGCGCGCCGACATCGTTGATCATCGCGGCGCCTGCCTCGATCGCCGCACGCATGACGGTGGGGCGACGCGTGTCGGCCGACACGACGAGGCCGTCGCGCGCGAGCGCTTCGATCACCGGCAGCACACGCCGCAACTCCTCCGCTTCGGGCACGACCGCGGCGCCGGGGCGCGTCGACTCGCCGCCGACGTCGATCAGGTCGGCACCGTCAGCCGCCATCCGCCGCGCGTGGTCGAGTGCACGTGCGTGATCGAAATTCGCGCCGCCGTCGGCAAAACGAATCGGGCGTGACGTTGAGGATGCCCATCACGCGCGGGACCGATAGGTCCAGGACGTGCGCCCCGCAGCGTAGCTTCATAACAAAAACGGGGCGCCGCGCGCCCCGTTTCCATCGGATGTTTTCCCAGGTTTATGCCGCGGTCGCCGACGGTGCGGTCTCCGGACCGATGGTCGTGCCCGGCGTCGCGGTGCCCGCGCTCGATCCCGGCGGCTTCGGCGGCCGCGGCGGCAGTCCGGCCATGATGTCGGCGATCTGGTCGCTGTCGATCGTCTCGAGCTCGAGCAGCGCCTTGGCCATCGCCTCGACCTTGTCGCGGTTGTCCTCGATCAGCTTCCGCGCAACGGCGTACTGCTGGTCGATGATCTTGCGGATCTCGCCGTCGACCTTGCGCATCGTCTCTTCCGACACGTTCTTGTGCGTCGTGATCGAGCGGCCGAGGAAGACTTCGCCTTCGTTTTCGGCGTAGACCATCGGGCCGAGCAGGTCCGACATCCCGTAGCGCGTGACCATGTTGCGCGCGAGCTCGGTCGCGCGCTCGAAGTCGTTCGAGGCGCCGGTCGTCATCTGGTTCATGAAGATCTCTTCGGCGATGCGCCCGCCGAACAGCACTGCGATCAGGTTCAGCATGTGGTTGCGGTCCATGCTGTAGCGGTCCTGCTCCGGCAGCTGCATCGTCACGCCGAGCGCGCGGCCACGCGGGATGATCGTCACCTTGTGCACGGGATCGGTCTTCGGCAGGAGCCGCGCGACGATCGCATGACCCGACTCGTGATAGGCGGTGTTGCGCCGCTCTTCCTCCGGCATCACGAGCGACCGGCGCTCGGCGCCCATCACGATCTTGTCCTTCGCCATCTCGAAGTCGTCCATGTCGACGAGGCGCTTGTTGCGGCGCGCGGCGAAGAGCGCGGCCTCGTTCACGAGATTGGCGAGATCGGCGCCGGAAAAGCCAGGCGTGCCGCGGGCGATGATCTCTGCCTTCACGTCGGCGGACATCGGGACCTTGCGCATGTGGACGAGCAGGATCTGCTCTCGTCCGCGGATGTCCGGCAGCGGCACGACGACCTGGCGGTCGAAGCGGCCCGGTCGCATCAGCGCGGGATCGAGCACGTCGGGACGGTTGGTCGCGGCGATCACGATCACGCCGGCATTGCCCTCGAAGCCGTCCATCTCGACCAGGAGCTGGTTCAGCGTCTGCTCGCGCTCGTCGTTGCCGCCGCCGAGGCCCGCGCCGCGCTGGCGGCCTACCGCGTCGATTTCGTCGATGAACACGATGCACGGCGCGTTCTTCTTCGCCTGCTCGAACATGTCGCGCACGCGCGCCGCGCCTACGCCGACGAACATCTCGACGAAGTCGGAGCCGGAGATCGAGAAGAACGGCACCTTGGCTTCGCCGGCGATCGCCTTCGCGAGCAGCGTCTTGCCGGTCCCGGGCGAGCCGACCATCAGCACGCCGCGCGGAATGCGGCCGCCGAGCTTCTGGAACTTCGTCGGGTCGCGGAGGAACTCGACCAGCTCCGAGACTTCCTCCTTCGCCTCGTCGCAGCCGGCGACGTCGGCGAAGGTGATCGTGTTGTTCGACTCGTCCAGCATCTTCGCCTTGCTCTTGCCGAAGCTGAACGCGCCGCCGCGGCCGCCGCCCTGCATCTGGCGCATGAAGAAGATCCACACGCCGATCAACAGCAGCATCGGGAACCACGAGATGAACACCTGCGCGAGGAATGACTGCTCCTCGTCCTGCTTGCTGTCGACGCGAACGTTGTTCTTGAGGAGATCGCTCACCATCCACAGGTCGTTCGGGCTGTAGGTGATGAACTTCTTCTTGTCGGCGGTGGCGGTCCAGACGATCTTGCGACCCTCGATCTGCGCCGACTCGACGCCGCCCGAGCGCACCTTGTCCATGAACTCGGAATACGGGATCGAGTCGCGCGGCGCCTGCCGCGAGTCGAATTGCTTGACCACGGTCAGCACCACGAGCCCGATCACGAGCCAGATGCCGACGTTCTTGAGCAGATTGTTCAAATGTCGCTCCTTGCGGTGTCTCGGGGCCGCCGCGGGCCCTTGTTGCTCGTACGTGCGCTCGCCGCCAACGGATTCAGTGAGCCCTTAATTCTAATCCTTCATGACGCTCGAGGCCACCGGCGGGCGCCGCGGCCGTCGTGGAAAAGCGACATTTGCACGAAAAACATCCCCTACTCGCCGGTTTTGCGTCCCTTTGCCACCAGATAGACCTCGCGGCTACGATCGCGCGAGGCTTTCGGCTTGCGCACATAAACCTTCTCGAAATCGCGCTGCATCAGCTTCTGGAACTCCGGGAATCCTTCGCCCTGAAAAGCCTTGACCACGAGATCGCCGCCGGGTTGCACCCAGCGGGCGGCAAATTCGAGCGCCAACTCCCCCAGGTGAACGGAGCGCGCCTGATCCGCGGATTCCACCCCCGAGAGGTTGGGGGCGAGGTCGGAAACGACAAGGTCGACTTTGCGTCCGCCAAGCGCGGATTCGAGCGCCGAGAGCACCGGCGCCTCGCGAAAGTCACCCTGCAGCACGACGATGCCCGGGAGAGGCGCGATCGGCAGGAGGTCGAGCGCGATGATTTGCGCGCGGCGGCCGAGCTTTTCGCGGAGCACCTGCGTCCAGCTGCCCGGCGCGGCGCCCAGGTCGACCACACTCATTCCGGGGCGGAACAGCCGGTCCCTTTCCGCGAGCTCGATCAGCTTGAACGCCGCGCGCGATCGATAGCCGAGGCGGGTTGCTTCCTTGACCCAGTGATCGTTGACATGCTCGTCGATCCACGCCTTGACGAAGCGGTTCTTCCGGGGGCGCTTTTCGGCCATATCCGTTGGCGTCGCGCGCGAAAGCGGCACGGCGCCGGTAAAATGCGCGGATGACCACTCTATCATCCGCCGAGCGCCGCGCGCTTCGCGCGAAGGCGCACCACCTGCATGCCGTCGTCAGCATCGGTCAGCACGGCCTCACGCCTTCGGTGCTGCACGAGATCGACGTCAACCTGATGGCGCACGAGCTCATCAAGATCCGCGTGTTCAGCGACGCGCGCGCGGACCGCGATGCGATGCTCGAGCGCATTTGCGGCGAGCTCGGCGCGGCACCCGTCCAGCATCTCGGCAAGCTCTTGATCGTCTGGCGAGCGGCACCGAAGGAGCCGGCGGAAAAAGCGCCGCCGCCCCGCCGCAACACGGCCGCGGCAAAATCCGCGGCACGGAAAGCGCCGCAGGCGCGCCGGCCCCGAACGCCGTTGCCGCGCGCACCGGCGCGGCCGCCGCCGCGAGGCAAGTCGACGCCGATCGAGCTGCCGGCAACCCCGACGTCGCGCCGGCGCAGAGCGATGACCAACGCGGCATCGACGTGGGAGGACACCGACGCGCGACGCCAGCGCCGCTCGAAGACCACCGGAGCTGCGAGCGGTGCTGCCGCGCCACGATCGGGGCGGCGCCCGGCATCGAAAGGATCGTCGAAGGCGGCTGCGCGGCCCGCCGCCGGACCGCATGGCAAGTCGTCGTCCAGCCGCGTCGGCGCTGCGGGCGCCCGCCGTCGTCGCCGCAAGGCAGCTTAGCGCCCGCCGCGCTTGAACGGCACCACGGTATCGGCGTCGGCAGTGGGAGCCGGCCGCGTCGTCGGCGCCGCCCGTCCCTCGGCGCGCAGCGGCAACAGCGCCGGTCGCGGCATCGGCACCGAGCCCGCGCCGGACATTGCGAACGTTCCGCTGCCGCGCACGAACGGAACGAGCTCGGCCAGCGCAAGCGGAGGCTGGCAGAAATAGCCCTGGTACTCGTCGCAGCCTTCGGCCCGCAGCAGGTCGAGCTGCGCTTGCCGCTCCACGCCTTCCGCGATCACGCCGATGCGCAGCGTATGCGCCATCGCGATGACGGCGCGCGTGATCGCGACGTCGTTGATGTCCTCGGGCAGATCGCGCACGAACGTGCGATCGAGTTTCAGGCTGTCGATCGGAAAGCGCTTCAGGTGGCCGATCGACGAATAGCCGATCCCGAAATCGTCCATCGCAAGGCGCACGCCGAGACGCCTGATTTCATCCATCAGCGCCACCGCCTGCTCGGGATTCTGCATCACCGTGCTTTCGGTGATCTCGAGCTCGAGTTCGCCGGGTGCGAGCCCGGACGCGGCGAGGATGCCCGCGATGTCGGCGACGAGCCGTCCGTCGTGGAACTGGCGCGCGGACAGGTTCACGGCGACGGGCATCGGCATCCCGTTCTCGCGCCACAGCCGTGCCGTCGCGCACGCCGTTCGAAGCACCCAGAGGCCGATCGGCACGATGAGGCCCGACTCCTCGGCCAGCGGAATGAACCGGTCGGGACGCAGCAGGCCGAGCTCCGGATGCTGCCAGCGCAACAGCGCCTCGACGCCGACGATGCGCCCGGTCGCAATGGAAATCTTCGGCTGGTAGAGGAGGACGAGCTCGTCGCGCTCGATCGCGTAGCGGAGCCCCGTCTCGAGCGCCAGCCGTTCGACCGAATGCTCGTTGAATCGGGGCGAGTAGAAGCGATAGCGGTTGCGTCCCTGCTCCTTCGCCTGGTACATCGCGATGTCGGCGTTCGACAGCAGCGTTCCCGCGTCCTTCGCGTCGATCGGAAACGTGCAGATGCCGATCGAAGCCGACAGGTTGAGCTCGTGGCCGCCGATCGACAGCGGCTGGTAGATCGCCGCCAGAATCCGCTCGGCGATCTCGATCAGCACCGTCGGTCCCTCGAACTCCTCCACCAGCAGCACGAACTCGTCGCCGCCGAGCCGCGCGCTGATGTCGCTGTCGCGGATGCACGACGAGATCCGACGCGCCGCTTCCTTCAGCGCCTCGTCGCCGAGCTGGTGCCCCAGCGTGTCGTTGATGTTCTTGAAACGATCGAGGTCCATGAAGAAGAGCGCGACCGGCCAGCCGTGCCGCTCGGCCCGCGCCAAGGCGCGCGAAAGGCTTTCCGTGAAGAGCGCGCGATTCGGCAGCCCGGTCAGCGTATCGTGCGTCGCGAGCTGCTTGATCTTCGCGAGCGCCGCGCTCAGGTCCTCGTTGCTGCGGCGAAAGCGGGCGCGCATCTCGCTGATCTTGCCGCCAGCGAGCGCAAAACACGGAAGCACGCAGGCGAGCACCGTCAGCCGGAACATCTCGTTCGGCAGATTCACGGTGGCCGGCTTGACGAGCAGCAGCAGCGCGACGACCGCCGCGTAGCACGCGAGCACGAAGCCGGAAGCGACGATGAACTGCCGCGTCGTGAACCGGAACACGCCGTACATCAGCAATACCGGGCAGAGAATCAGCGCGACCGAGCGGTCCTGGTCGAGCACGAATGCGCCGGCCATCACCGTAGCGGTCGCGAGGACGATCTGCAGCCAGGTCAGGCTCGGATCGGCGAACCGGAGATTCTGCCGCGTCCTGAACAGCGCGTAGATGCCGCCGTTGACGGCGATGACCGCCGCGATCGTCGCGAGCGCCGGGCGAAGCGCCACGAATCCAAGCAGATGGGCAAGCAGCATCAGCGGAATGCCGGCGAGGTACGTCGCCGAGGCCATCGCAAACCGGCGCATGCGCACCGCTTGCTGCGCATCGGCCGTCGCCGCGAGCGAAGCGGGGATCGCGGTCTCGCGGAGGTCGGCGCTGGCGGCAGGGGCTGGCATAGGCTGGGCGAAAGGTGCGTCTGCAGCCCATCGCCGAAGCAAGCAATATGCCAAGAAAAACAGCGCGTTATAAGTACCTGTCGCAACAGGCGGTTAGGCCGCCCGCACCTCTGCGGTGCGCATCGCGGACGTGACGCGAAGCCGTATCGATCGCCGGGAACCGCCGCAGAGGCGTCGCCTCCCAGCGGCTTTGATTATCGAGTCGACGAGGTGTCGGCGTCCCGCCATCGCTCGGCGACGCGAGCTTCGCTCCTTGGCTCGATCAGGCGTACCGAACCGCGAGCACCTCGTATTCGCGCCGTCCGCCGGGAGCTTGCACCTCCGCCGTGTCGCCTTCGCTCTTGCCGATCAAGGCGCGCGCGATGGGCGAGCTCACCGAGATCTTGCCGTGCTTGAGATCGGCCTCGTCGTCACCGACGATCTGGTAGGTGAAGCGGTCGCCGGTCGCGGCATCGGCAAGGTCGACTGTTGCGCCGAACACCACGTGACCGCCGGCGTCGGCGATGGCGGCGGGATCGATCACCTGGGCTCCGGCGAGCTTGCGCTCGATCTCGTTGATCCGGCCCTCGATGAAGCCCTGGCGCTCCTTCGCCGCGTCGTAGTCGGCATTTTCCGAAAGATCGCCGTGCCCGCGGGCTTCGGCCAGCGCCGCGCTCACCGCCGGGCGGTCGATCGTCTTCAACCGCTGCAGCTCGGCACGCAGGCGCGCGGCGCCTTCGATCGTCATCGGGAATTTGCTCATCGGTTTCGAGAATACAGGAGGTCGTGGATCGGAATCCGTTCAGCGCAGCCGTTCGTGCAGCGCCTGCATTGCGTACGGGACCATCTCGCGCATCCCGGCAAGACCCAGCGCGGCCGCGCGGGCGCCGGCGAGCGTCGTGTAGGTCGGAATCTGGTCGGTGAGCGCCTCGCGCCGGATCTGGTAGCTGTCGCGGATCGCCGAACGCTTTTCCTGCACCGTGTTCACGACGAGCGCGATCTCGTCGTTCTTCATCATGTCGACGATGTGCGGCTGGCCTTCGTGCACCTTGTTGACCGGCGTCACGGGCACGCCGGCAGCGGCGAGGGCGGCGGCCGTCCCGCGGGTCGCGACGACGGTGAACCCGAGCGCGATGTAGAGGTTCGCGAGCTCGATCGCTCGCGGCTTGTCGGCGTCCTTCACGCTCACGAAGACCTTGCCCTTGTCCGGAAGCCGCACGTTCGCCGCAAGCTGCGACTTGAAGAATGCTTCCGAGAACGTGTTGCCCACGCCCATCACTTCGCCGGTCGATTTCATCTCCGGCCCGAGGATCGTGTCCACACCGGGGAACTTGATGAACGGGAAAACGGCCTCCTTGACCGAGTAATACGGCGGCACGATCTCGCCGGTCACGCCCTGTTCCTTGAGGCTGCGACCGACCATGCAGCGCGCGGCAATCTTGGCGAGCGGGCGCCCGGTTGCCTTCGAGACGTACGGCACCGTTCGTGACGCACGCGGGTTGACCTCGAGGACGAACACGACGTCGCCGCCGTCGCCGTCGCGCTGGATCGCGAACTGGACGTTCATCAGGCCGACGACATTGAGGCCGCGCGCCATCGCCGCCGTCTGCGCGCGCAGCACGTCCTGCGTGGCGGCCGAGAGCGAGAACGGCGGCAGCGAGCATGCCGAATCGCCCGAATGCACGCCGGCCTGCTCGATGTGCTCCATGATGCCGCCGATCACGACGTCGGTGCCGTCGCCGAGCGCGTCGACGTCGACCTCGATCGCGTCATTCAGGAAGCGGTCGAGCAGCACCGGGCTGTCGTTCGACACCTTGACCGCCTCGCGCATGTAGTTCTCGAGGTCACGCTGCTCGTGGACGATCTCCATCGCGCGCCCGCCGAGCACATACGACGGCCGCACGACGAGCGGATAACCGATTTCGCCGGCGGCGGCGAGCGCGGCCGTCTCGGTGCGCGCCGTGCGGTTCGGTGGCTGCTTCAAGCCGAGCCGGTGCAGCATCTGCTGGAACCGCTCGCGGTCCTCCGCCATGTCGATCATGTCGGGGCTGGTGCCGATGATCGGCACGCCGTTCGCCTCGAGGTCGCGCGCGAGCTTCAGCGGCGTCTGGCCGCCGTACTGGACGATCACGCCGTACGGCTTCTCGAGGTGGACGATCTCGAGCACGTCTTCCAGCGTCAGCGGCTCGAAGTACAGGCGATCCGACGTGTCGTAGTCGGTCGACACGGTCTCCGGATTGCAGTTGACCATGATCGTCTCGTAGCCGTCCTCGCGCAGCGCCATCGCGGCATGCACGCAGCAGTAATCGAATTCGATCCCCTGCCCGATCCGGTTCGGCCCGCCGCCCAGCACGATCACCTTCTTCCTGTCCGTCGGCGCCGCTTCGCACTCCTCCTCGTAGGTCGAGTACATGTAGGCGGTCTTCGTCGCGAACTCGGCGGCGCACGTGTCCACGCGCTTGTAGACGGGGCGGATGCCGAGTGCGTGACGGCGCGCGCGGACCTCCGCTTCCTTCGTCTTCAACAGGTAGGCAAGGCGGCGGTCCGAGAACCCCATCCGTTTGAGACCGCGCAGCTCCTCGGCAGAAAGGCCCGTCAGGCTGCGCTGCTCGAGCTTCAGTTCCGTGTCGACGATTTCCTTGATCTGCGCCAGGAACCAGCGATCGATCTTCGTGTGCTGGTAGATCTCGTCGAGCGTCATCCCGACGCCGAATGCATCGGCGACATACCAGAGGCGCTCCGCCCGCGGATAGGCGAGCTCGTCGGCGATCTTGTCGGGGTCGACGGTCTTCAGGTTGAAGCCGTCGACGCCCACCTCGAGGCCGCGCAGCGCCTTCTGCAGCGACTCCTGGAACGTGCGGCCGATCGCCATCACCTCGCCGACCGATTTCATTTGCGTGGTGAGCCGATCGTCAGCCTGCCGGAATTTCTCGAACGCGAAGCGCGGTACCTTGGTCACGACGTAGTCGATCGTGGGCTCGAACGAGGCCGGCGTCTTGCCCCCGGTGATATCGTTGGCGAGTTCGTCCAGCGTGTAGCCGACCGCAAGCTTCGCCGCGATCTTGGCGATCGGGAATCCGGTCGCTTTCGACGCGAGCGCCGACGAGCGCGACACGCGCGGATTCATCTCGATGACGATCATCCGGCCGTCGGCGGGATTGATCGCGAACTGGACATTCGAGCCGCCGGTGTCGACGCCGATCTCGCGCAGCACCGCTATCGAGGCGTCGCGCATGATCTGGTATTCCTTGTCGGTCAGCGTCTGCGCCGGGGCGACGGTGATCGAGTCGCCGGTGTGCACGCCCATGGGGTCGACGTTCTCGATCGAGCAGACGATGATGCAGTTGTCCTTCTTGTCGCGGACCACCTCCATCTCGAACTCTTTCCAGCCGAGCAGCGATTCCTCGATCAGGAGCTCGTGCGTCGGCGACGCGGCGAGCCCGCGCTTGCACATCTCGACGAACTCGTCCTTGTTGTACGCGATGCCGCCGCCGGTGCCGCCCAACGTGAACGAGGCGCGGATGACGGCGGGGAACCCGATGTCGGCCTGCACGTCGAGCGCCTGCTCGAGGTTGTGCGCGATCCCCGAGCGTGCCGAGGCGAGGCCGATGCGGGTCATCGCCGCCTTGAATTTCTCGCGGTCCTCGGCCTTGTCGATCGCCTTCTTGGTGGCACCGATGAGCTCGACGTCGAACTTGTTCAGCACGCCTTCGCGCGCGAGGTCGAGCGCGCAGTTCAACGCCGTCTGGCCGCCCATCGTCGGCAGCAGCGCGTCGGGCCGCTCGCGCTCGATGATCTTCGCGATCATCGGCCACGTGATCGGCTCGATGTACGTGACGTCCGCCATTTCCGGGTCCGTCATGATCGTCGCCGGATTGCTGTTGACGAGAATGACGCGATAGCCCTCCTCGCGCAGCGCCTTGCACGCCTGCGCGCCCGAGTAGTCGAACTCGCACGCCTGCCCGATGATGATCGGGCCGGCGCCGATGATCAGGACGGATTGAATGTCGGTGCGCTTCGGCATCAGTGCCTGCCCGGCCGCCGGAAGGACAATGCGGGCCCCCTTTGGGGGCAGCGAACGCAGCGAGCGTGGGGGTCGTTCATACCTTCTTTTCCATCAATTTTGCGAAGCGGTCGAACAGATACGAGATGTCGTGCGGGCCGGGGCTCGCCTCCGGATGACCCTGGAAGCTGAAGGCCGGGCGGTCGGTGCGCGCGATTCCCTGGAGGCTGCCGTCGAACAGCGACACGTGCGTCACGCGCGCGGTTGTCGGGAGCGTCGAAGCGTCGACGGCGAATCCGTGATTCTGGCTCGTGATCAGCACCTGACCGGTGTCGCGGTCCAGCACCGGATGGTTGGCGCCGTGATGGCCGAATTTCATCTTGCTCGTTTTCGCGCCGGAGGCGAGCGCCAGCAGCTGGTGACCGAGGCAGATGCCGAACGTCGGCAGGCCGGCGTCGACGATCCGCGCGATCGCGCGGATCGCGTAGTCGCACGGCTCGGGATCGCCGGGGCCGTTGGACAGGAACACGCCGTCGGGTTTCAGCGCGAGCACCGCATCGGCCGGGGTTTGCGCGGGCACCACCGTCACGCGGGCGTGGCGATCGACGAGGCGCCGCAGGATGTTGTGCTTGATGCCGAAATCGTAGGCGACGACATGAAAGCGCGCCTGGCCCGGTGTTGCGTACCCCGCGCCGAGCGTCCATCCGCCGGATGTCCATTCGTAGGGCTTCGTGCAGCTGACGACCTGCGCGAGATCGAGCCCGGCCATCGACGGGGCGCTGCGTGCGCGCGCCAGCGCATCGGCGACGTCGGCGTCGCCGATCGAAGGCGCCGCGCACACGCAGCCGTTCTGCGCGCCACGCTCGCGCAGGATCCGGGTGAGCTTGCGGGTGTCGATGCCGGCGATGCCGACGACGTTGTGGGTCGCGAGGTAGGCGCCGAGATCGGCGGTCGAGCGGAAATTGGAAACCACGCGCGGCAGATCGCGGATGACGAGCCCCGCCGCGAACGGCTGCCGCGACTCGACGTCTTCCGCGTTGACGCCGACGTTGCCGATGTGCGGATAGGTGAGCGTGACGATCTGTCCCGCATACGAGGGATCGGTGAGGATCTCCTGATATCCGGTCATCGCCGTGTTGAACACGACCTCGCCCGTCGAATGTCCGAGGGCGCCGATCGCCACGCCGCGGAAGATCGTGCCGTCGGCGAGCGCCAATATCGCGGCCGCGCCATTGCCCCGGATCGGCAGCAAAGGCGCCGCGGTCGTGGCGGTCGTGGCGGTGGCGGCGGCGCGGACATCTCGGATGGCGTGCGAACGGGGATTCTCTCGGCGGGACCCGTCCTCGGGGTCCGGACGTGCGAAGCGGGAACGCTTGCGTCACCCGCAGCCGTTCCCGCTTTGAGGCCGCCAATTATACCGGGCAGGAAAGGTCGCGACAACCCGCGTCGGCCTCCGTACCGCAGCGTTGGCTCTTACGCCACTTGGGTCGGCCTCACGCGTCGACTCGCGATCGCTCGCTCCCCCTTGCCTTCGGCCGGTTCGGCCTCCGATCCGCCAAGGTGAATCCATGTGCCAAGCGGTCGGCCTCCGACCGTGCTCGCGATTGCTCCGATCCCCTACGCGCTCCGCGCTCGGGGGCCCTCTCCGCCGCTCGCACGTTCCCCCGGCTCTCGGCTCGCGCCGCTAATAGGCCGCGGAAAAGCCCCCGTCGACGTAGAGCAGGTGTCCGGTGACATAGTCGGCGGCGGCGGAGGCGAGAAAGACCGCCGCCCCCGCGACTTCGTCCGGCTCGCCCCAGCGGCCAGCGGGCGTGCGCTTCGCGACCCACGCGGAGAATTCCGCGTCGGAGGTCAGCGCCGCGTTCATCTCGGTGCGGAAGAATCCCGGCGCGATGCCGTTGACCTGGACGTTGTGGGGGGCGAGCTCGACGGCGAGCGAGCGCGTCAGCATCTTGAGGCCGCCTTTGCTCGCTGCGTAGGCGGCGATGTTCGGCCGCCCGAGGTCCGACGCGATCGAGCAGATGTTGATGATCTTGCCGCGGCGAAGCGCCTTCATCGCTGGTATCACCGCGCGCGTGACGAGGAACGGCCCATCGAGATTCGCCGCCTGCAGCTCTCGCCATTGCGCGAGCGAGAACGCCTCGAGCGGCTGGCGGCGGTTCATCGCCGCGTTGTTGACGAGGATGTCGATCGGCCCATGGTCGCGCGCGAGACTTGCGATCGCGCCGTCGACCGCATCGGCGTCGGTCACATCGAAGGCGGCGATTTCGGCGCGAATGCCGTCGGCGGTGAGCGTCGCGGCCGCGGCGGCGAGCTTGGCCGGATTGCGTCCGTTGAGGACGATGCGTGCGCCGGCGCGGCCGAGGCCCCGCGCGAGCGCGAGTCCAAGGCCGGAGCCGCTGCCGGTGACGAGCGCATGCCGGCCGGACAGATCGAACGGATGCGCGACTCCCGCCATCGTCGACGGCGTGACTTAGCCCAGCCCGAGCACGTCGCGCATGGTCGCAAGGCCCGCTTCGCCGGCGGCCCGGCGAAGCGGCGACGAAGTGAGCGGCGCGCAGCGCGCCGGCGGCGAAATTCTGGCGCGACGCGGCCTTGTGCGCGAGCTCGATGCGCTCGCCCGTGCCGGCGAAGATCACGGTGTGGTCGCCGACGACATCGCCGCCGCGCAGCGCCGCGAAGCCGATGGCTCCCGGCTTGCGCTCGCCGGTCACGCCTTCGCGCGCGTAGACCGCGCAGTCGGCGAGCGCGCGACCGGCACCTCGCGCGGCCGCCTCGCCCAGCGCGATCGCCGTGCCGGATGGCGCGTCGACCTTGTGCCGGTGATGCATCTCGACGATCTCGATGTCGTAGCCGGCCCCGAGCCGCTGCGCGGCCGATTCGACGAGCGCGAGGAGCACGTTGACGCCCACGCTCATGTTGGGCGCATAGACGATCGGGATGCGCTGCGCGACCGCGGCGAGGCGATCCCGCTGCGCGTCGGAGAGCCCGGTGGTTCCCACCACGGCGCCCGTGCCGTGCCGTGCGCAGGCGTCGACGTGGGCGAGCGTTCCCTCGGGTCGCGTGAAATCGATCAGCACATCGGCGGCACGCGCCGCCGCATCGATGTCGCTGGCGACGACGATGCCGGTTGCGCGACCGCAGCGTTCACCCGCGTCGTGTCCGATGAATGGGCTGGCGTCGACATCGAGCGCCGCCGACAGCACGAGCTCACGGTCGGCCAGCACCGCCTCGATCAGCGCCTGGCCCATGCGGCCGCCGGCGCCGGCGATCGCGATTCGCGTCGCCACGGGTCACCAACCGAACGTGTCTTTGATGCTGTCCCACCAGGTGCGCTCGCTGCCCCACTTCATCTCGCCGACGGTGCGCGCCGCGGCCTCGCGGTTCAGCTCGACGGCCGACGCCGGAGCCTCGTCGCCTTCCCAGCGCGCGAGCTTCTCGTCGACGAAGTAGACGGTGAAATTGCGCTGCTCGACGACACGACCCTGCCGCAGGAACAGGTACGAGTAATCCCAGCGATCGTCGCGGAACACCGTCATCACGAGCGGCGTGCCGAGGATCTGTCGCACCTGCGTGCGGGTCTGGCCCACCTTGAGCTTCTCGACCATGTCCTGCGACAGGAAATTGCCCTGGTTGATGTCGAGCTTGTAGACGCCGAACGAGCGCAGCGTCGGCGCATAGGTATCGATCGTCGCGCAGCCGCCGGCGAGCGCGGCGGCGGCCAGCGCCGCGCAGAAGAGCGACCTGGGTGGGCGCTGCGGTAGCAAGGATCTCGAGTCCACGACTGTGAATCGGAAGGGCGACCGGCTATTATAGCCGTGCGCGTTGCCGCGACGCGCGCCCGGCCGGCAAGACGGCCCTCGCCGTCTCCGCCCACCCCGCCGCAATCCCACGGAGCGCGCCGCCATGACCTCGCCGCACGACCTCAAGAACGCCGGACTCAAGGCAACCGCCCCCCGCCTCAAGATCATCAACCTGTTCGAGGCGTCGAAAGTCCGGCATCTCACCGCGGAGGACGTCTACCGTCAGCTGCTCACGGAGGGTCTCGACATCGGCCTCGCCACGGTCTACCGCGTGCTGACGCAATTCGAGCAGGCGGGTCTGCTCACCCGGCACCATTTCGAATCCGGCAAGGCCGTCTTCGAGCTCAACGAGGGCCGGCACCACGACCACCTCGTGTGCGTCGAATGCGGTCGCGTCGAGGAGTTCTACGATCCGGAGATCGAGAAACGCCAGGCGAAGGTCGCGCAGGAGCGCGGATTCAAGATCGCCGAGCACGCGCTCTACCTCTACGCCGAGTGCGTGAAGGCGCACTGCCCGCACCGGAAGACCGGCGAGAACAGCTGACCGGCAGCGACCGGCGAGGTCAGACGTCGGCGTCCGTGTCGACGGCGGCCGCCGGGTCGACTTCCGCCTCGCGCCGATCGAAGTCGGACAGCCGGAAGCCGAGCAGCCACAACGCACCGAAGTAGGTGCCCGCGCCGGCGGCGCAGACCCACGCGAGGCGCGCGACCTTCGCCCACAGTGTGGCATTGAGCCACAGCGTCGGCGGTCCCACGATCCAGATGAGCACCGCGGCGAGCGCGAACAGCGCGACGACCTGCCTCGACACGAACTGGAGCCAGCCTGCCCGCGGGGTGTAGATGCCGCGGCGCTTCAGGAACCAGAACAGCAGGCCCGCGTTGAGGCACGCACCGAGCGAGGTCGACAGCGTGAGCCCGGCATGGCCGATCCGATACATCAGGATCCAGGCAAGCGTCTGCGCGAACAGCACCGTCGCGAAGGCGATCTTGACGGGCGTCTTCATGTCGAGCCGCGCATAGAATCCCGGCGCGAGGATCTTCACCAGGATGAGGCCGAGCAGGCCCACGCTGTAGCCGAGCAGCGCGTCGCGCGTCTGGATCACGTCGTTCACCGTGAATTTGCCGTACTGATAGAGCGTCGCGATCATCGGCGTTGCGAGCACCCACAGGGCGACCGCCGCCGGCAGCGCGAGCAGGAACGCAAGCCGCAGGCCCCAGTCGAGCAGCGACGAGTATTCCGCGGGATTCTCGTCGGCGTGATGCTTCGCGAGCGATGGCAGGAGCACGGTGCCGAGCGCGACGCCGAGGAGCGCGCTCGGGAATTCCATCAGCCGATCCGCGTACGTGATCCATGAAATGCGGCCATTGCCCAGCATGGCGGCGAGCTGGGTGTTGATCAGCGCCGAGATCTGCGCCGCGGAGACACCGATGACCGCCGGACCCATCGCCAGCAGCACGCGCCGCACGCCCGCATCGCGCCAGTCGAAGCGCGGCCGCGGAAACATCCCGATCGCGATGAGCGGGCGAATCTGCAGTACCAGCTGGGCGACGCCGCCGATCAGCACGCCCCACGCGAGCGCCGTGATCGGCGGATCGCAGTACGGCGCGAGGAAGATCGCGGCGCCGATGATCCCCAGGTTGAGCAGCACCGGCGTGAACGCCGGGATCGCGAAGCGGCGGTAGACGTTCAGCACGCCGCCCGCGAGCGACACGAGCGAAACGAAGAAGATGTACGGGAAGACGATCCGGATCATCTGCGCCGTGAGGTCGACCTTGCCCGGCGTGTCCTTGAACCCCGACGCCAGCAGGTAGACGAGCCACGGCGCCGCGAGGATGCCGATGACCGACACGATGAGGAGCACGAACGCGAGCAGCGTCCCGACGCGCCCGACGAGCGCTTTCGTTTCGGCATCGCCACGCTGGCGGCGGTATTCGGCGAACACCGGCACGAACGCCTGCGAGAAGGCGCCCTCCGCGAACAGGCGGCGCAGGATGTTGGGCAACCGGAAGGCCGCCTCGAAGGCGTCCATCTGCAGTCCCGCGCCGAACGCCGCGGCCTTGAGGCTCTCGCGGGCGAGACCGGTGATCCGCGACAGCAGCGTCATGCCGCTGACCGTGGAAAGCGCGCGCAGGAGCTTCACGCGGCGGTGCCCGGTGGATCGACCGGCGTTGGCAGGATGGGGGACGAGCGGCAGCGCGGCACAGCGTAGGGAGCGGGCGATTGGAGGCGACCGGCGTCGGACCGCAGGGGCGGGCCGTTGTTGCGTGGATCGCGGTAAGCTGCTATTATGCTTGGTCTTTTTTCTTTCCGCTCAGAACAGGAATTCCGACCCATGGCCAACAGTGCCCAAGCCAGGAAGCGCGCCCGCCAGGCCGAAGTGACGAACCATCGCAACGCGAGCCTGCGCTCCACGCTGCGCACCGCCGTCAAGAAGGTCCGCAAGGCGATCGCCGCCGGCGACAAGACCGCCGCGCTCAAGGAATATCAGGCGTCGCAGGCGGTGATCGACCGCATCACCGACAAGAAGATCATCCACAAGAATTCCGCTTCGCGGACGAAATCGCGGCTGGTGCACGCAATCAAGGCGCTCGCCTAGCAACGGTACCGTCGATGCAATGAAGGGCGCCTCCGGGCGTCCTTTGTCTTTTCGGGGCCCGAGAATTCCGCGGGCATGGCCCTTGCTTTGGTGTGGTCAAACCGGTCGCCATCGACGGCCCGGCGACCTTTGATGCTCCCGACGACCCTATTGCGGCAGGCACTGCCCGCGGCTGGCGGCAGGATCGGCCAGAGACCCCCGACCCGCGACGCTGCGGGGGCGCGGGATTCGTCGGCCGTCGTCCGCCGTCCGCTCGCTCGCTCGGCCCTCGTCGCCACAGCGTTCGCGGTGCTGTCGCTGCTGCCCATTCCCGCTGCAGCCGCCGCCGACGCCGAATCGGCGCGGCGCGCGACGGAAATCGAGGCTTACCTGCCGGCGCATCCGCGCCGCGCATTGGTCGAGATCCCGCCCCTCCTCGCTGCCGCGGACACCGCGCCCTCCACGAAGCGCCAGCTCCTCGCGATGCAGGGACAGGCGTTCGTCCTGTCGGGGCGTGTCCCTGAAGCGCAGGCGTTCTCCGACCGTATCGAAGGCGAAGCGCGCACGACGTCCGATCCGCTCGGGCTCGCAACGGCGCTGCTCGTGCGCAGCGCGGTCCAATCGTCGATCGGCGACGCCGGGACCGCCAATGCGTTTGCGCACCAGGCGAACGCACTGCTGCAGGGTACGGAAGAGCCGTTCCTGACGCATTGGTCGTTGATGGCGATCGGGACCACGGCACGCGCGCGCGGCCGCCGCGAGGAGGCGATGGGGAGCCTGCACGAAGCGCTGGCGCTCGCGGAGCGGATGGACCTGCCCTATCGCCGCTCGAGCGCGCTTTACCAGCTTTCGGTGCTGCATCTCGATCTGAAGCAGGGGGATCGCGCGCTCGAGGCGAGTCTCGAAGCGTGGAAGTTCGCCGAAGCGGCGGGCAGCGCGTACGCGATGGTGAATGCGCGGATGGCCGAATCGGCGGCGCTCGAGCTCCTCGATCGCCCGGAGCGGGAGCTCGCATCGATGCAGGAGGCGCTCGCGATCGCGCACAAGTCGCAGTCCAAGATCGCCGAATCGCGGGCACTCGTGAATCTGTCCGACATCCAGCTGCGGCGCCATCGCTACAAGGACGCCCTCGACCTCGCGCGACGATCGCTCGATTTCGCGATCGAGCTCGACGATGCCGGCCTTGCGTCCACCAGCAAGGCCAACATGGGATTCGCGCTCTTCGGTCTCGGCCGCGTGCAGGAGGGCAAGCGCCTCACCGACGAGGCTCTCGCGGGCTACGAGCGCACCGGCGCCACGTCCGAGATCGCGGGCCTGCTCGGCGAGTACGGCCAGTATCTCGAGAAGGCAGGCGACCACAAGTCGGCGCTCGCGCTCTTTCATCGCGAGCGCAAGCTGAACGACGAGATCGCCGTCGCGGCGCACGAGCGCGCCGTCCTCGAGCTGCAGGAGAAGTACGAGTCGGACCAGCGCCGACGCGAGATCGAGATCCTCAATCGCGAGAATGACCTCAAGACGGCGGAGCTTCGCACCAACGAGCAGCGGCAGCGCGGCTGGTGGCTGCTCGCCGGGCTGTTCGGAATCTCGTTCGTCGTCGTTGCGGTGCTTTATCGCAAGTTGCGCGCGACGAACCGGCTCCTCGGGGAAAAGAACCGCGAGCTCTCGTTCCAGAGCAGCCGCGACCCGCTGACCGCGCTCTATAACCGGCGTTACTTCCAGGCCTTCATCGGCGGCACGAACCAGCGCGGCGATGGCGAGGAGCGCCGCCGCGCCGACGGCAACGCGATCGAGGCGCTGCTTCTGATCGACCTCGACCACTTCAAGGAAACCAACGACCGCTATGGGCACGCAGCCGGCGACGCGGTCCTCGTCGCCGTCGCCAAGCGGCTCCGCGATACGTTGCGCGACACCGACATGATCGTCCGCTGGGGCGGCGAGGAGTTCCTCGTCTTCGTCGCGGCGACGCAGCCGGGAAAGCTGGACGAGATCGCGCTGCGGATCATGCACGCGATATCGGCCGAGCCCTTCGTCCATCGCGGGGCGCTCATCTCGATCACCGCATCGGTCGGATTCGTGCCGATGCCGCTACCGCCGCGCGCCAGACCGCTCCCATGGGAACGCGCGATCGGACTTGCCGACATGGCGCTCTATCTCGCCAAGGTTCACGGCCGCAACCGCGGCTACGGCATTCGCGAGCTCGTCGACGACGACAACGGGACGCTGGCGGCAGTCGAGCACGATCTCGAGGCCGCGTGGCGGGGAGGGCTCGTCGATGTTCACGTGCTCTGTGGTGACGATCTTCCGACAACGCCGGCTGCGCCGGCAAGCGAACGCGTCGCCGTCACGCGGCACTGATCGCAGGCGCGTTCACCATCCTCGCAGTGGATCCCGCGGCGGACGAAGCGGCGGGGATGCGTCCAGTGAGGAGATAGCCGAGAAGATCGCGGACGGGCCGGATTTCGCTGCCGAACGGCAGCGACGGCGGCACCACGGAAAAAGAGGCCCTTCGCGACGTCGCCCTTGAGCGCCGCGGCGAGCTGCGTGTCGATGCAGAACTGGCCGATCTTCGCGTTGCCGTCGCGCAGACCGCACTGGATCAGGCAGTCCCACTTGAGCGAGCAGCGCGCCTTCTTCCGCGCGACCGCAGCGAGCTTGGGGAGGTACGCGAGATAGGTCTCGAGCCAAGGCGTGCGCACCGCCCGCGCCGGCAGCCCGGCCACGCTCATGAATTCGACGATGTCGTCGGGGCGTGCCCCGGCGAGAACCCGCTTGAACGCGATGTGGGCATCGCCCTCCTCGGTGACGGCAAAGGCGGTGCCGAGCTGAACGGCCGCCGCGCCGAGCGCGACGAGCTCCCGGATCCGCTCGTGCGTGTTGATGCCACCCGCCGGAATCAGCGGAATCGCGTGGGCCGCAATGCCCTCGGCGCGGAAGTACGCATGCACGTCGGGCAGCACGCGCTCGAAATCGAAGCGCGGATCGGCGAGGTCGTCGATCTTCGCCGCGCCGAGGTGGCCGCCGGCGTGGCGCGGATGCTCGATGACGATTGCGTCCGGCAGGCGCCCCTTGCGCGCCCATTTCTTGATGACGAGCTGAATGCCGCGCGCGTCGGACAGGAGCGGAATGAGTGCGACATCGGGAAAATCGGCGGCGAGGTCGGGCAGATCGAGCGGCAGCCCGGCACCCATCACGATCGCATCGGCGCCGCTGGCGCAGGCCTGGCGCACGCTGGCGGCATAGTCGGTGACGGCGCGCATGATGTTGACGGCGACGAGACCGCGGCCGCCGGCAAGCTCCTTCGCAGCGCGGATCTCGCGGTCGAGCGCCGTCAGGTTGGCGACGGTCACCGTCGCCTTGTCGGTGTTGGCGCTTTGCGCCATCAAATCCGGATGATGGCGGCGAAGGTCGATGCTCGCGATCGTGCCCACCGCGCCGAGGCCGGCGACGGTGCCGGCGAGACGATGCGCCGACACGCCCACGCCCATCCCGCCCTGCACGATCGGCAGAGTAGTCTTGCCGCGGATCACCAGCGGCGGCAGATCGTGCACCCAGCCGGGTGAGGCGTCGACCGCGAGGTCGGTCATGTCGGTCATCGAAGGCGCGCGCTTTCCTGGGGAAGGGATTGCCGAAGCCTAGCGGTAACGGGCCTCGGCCGGGTTGACACCGGTCAAGCCGGCCGCGGTTCGTCCATGCGTGCTAATATCTTGATTCGACAGGATTCAACGCCAGATCCCGCCAGATCAACGCCTGATCCCGGCGACCTCTTGCCATGCCCCCCGCGCCGCCCAAGCATTTCCTCCAGTTCCGCGACTTCACGCAGCAGGAATTCGACCATCTCTTCGCGCGGACCCGCTGGATCAAGGACCGGTTCAAGCGCTACGAGCTCTACCAGCCGCTGCGGGATCGCACGCTGGCGATGGTGTTCGAGAAGGCCAGCACGCGCACGCGCGTGTCGTTCGAGGCCGGGATGAACCAGCTGGGCGGCATCGCGATCAATCTCAACCGCGTCGACACGCAGCTGTCGCGGGGCGAGCCCATCGAGGACGTTGCGCGCGTCATTTCGCGGATGGTCGACGTCGTGATGATCCGCACGTTCGAGCAGACGATCATCGAGCGGTTCGCCGCGCACTCGCGCGTGCCGGTCATCAACGGTCTCACCAACGAATACCATCCGTGCCAGATCCTCGCCGACATCTACACGTTCGTCGAGCATCGCGGATCCATCGCGGGCAGGACGGTCGCCTGGATCGGCGATGCCAACAACATGTGCTACACGTGGCTGCAGGCAGCGGCCGTGCTGGGCTTCGACGTGCGCGTTTCCGCGCCGCCCGGTTACCGGATCGATCCGGCCCGCGTCGCCCCGGACGAAAGCGCCCATTTCGCCGCGTTCGCCGATCCGCGGGAAGCGTGCCGCGGCGCCGACCTCGTCACCACCGACGTCTGGACGAGCATGGGCTTCGAGACGGAGAACGACGAGCGCAAGCGCGCGTTCGCGTCGTTTCGCGTCGACGCCGCGATGATGCGCGAAGCAAGGCCCGATGCGCTGTTCATGCACTGCCTGCCTGCGCATCGGGGCGAGGAAGTCACCGCCGACGTGATCGACGGTCCGCAAAGCGTGGTGTGGGACGAAGCAGAGAATCGTTTGCACGCGCAAAAGGCGCTGCTGGAATATCTCGTTTGCGGCAGCGTGAACCCGTCGTGAAGGAACGCCGATGATCGACCACACCGGAGTCACCGTTGCGGATGTCGCGAAGAGCAAGGCGTTCTATCGCGCGGCGCTGGCCCCGCTCGGCTACCGGATGCTGATGGAATGGGAGCAGTTCGCCGGCTTCGGCGTGCCGCCGAAGCCGGACTTCTGGATCGGACAGGGCGAGCCAAACGTGCCGCCGATCCACATCGCGTTTCGGGCCGACACGCGCGCGCTGGTCGATGCCTTCCACAAGGCCGCGCTCGCTGCCGGCGGACGCGACAACGGCGCGCCGGGCCTGCGGCCGCAGTACCACCCGAACTACTACGGCGCATTCGTCCTGGATCCCGATGGGCACAATATCGAGGCGGTTTGCCATGCGCCTGCCTAGAGTCGTTGCCGCGATCGCGGCGCTTGCGTTGCTTTGGCCTGCAGACAGCCGCGCTCGCGCAAGCGTGGCCGGACAAGCCGATCAAGTTCATCGTCTCGGCGGGACCGGGCAGCTCGCTCGACACGCTGGCACGGGTGATCGCCGACAAATTGAAAGACCGCCTCGGTCAGAGCGTCATCGTCGAGAACAAGCCGGCCGCTGGCGGCACCGTCGCCACGGCGGAAGTGGCGAGGTCCGCGCCCGACGGCTATACGATGCTGCTCGGCTTCAACGGGCCGCTGGCGTTCGGGCCGCTGCTCTCGAAGCTGCCGTACGACGTCCAGAAGGATCTCGCGCCGGTGATCATCACGTCGAGCCAGCCGAATGTGCTCGCGGTCAACGCGCAACTGCCGGTGAAGACGCTCACCGAGCTCGTCGCTTACGCGAAGGCGAATCCGGGCAAGCTCGCCTACGCGTCGGTCGGCAACGGCAGCTCGTCGCACCTCAACATGGAGCTCCTGAAATCGGTCGCCGGATTCGACGCGCTGCACGTCCCGTTCAACGGCTCGCCGCCGGCGGTGACGGCGACGATCCAGAACGAGACGCAGATGATGTTCGCGGTGATGCAGCCGCTGCAGCCGCAGATCCAGGCCGGCAAGCTCCGCGCGATCGCCGTGACGACGGCGAAACGGTTTCCGCTGCTGCCGGAGCTGCCCGCGATCGCCGAGTCCGGCTATCCCGGCTTCGAGGCGCTCGCCTGGAACGGCATCATGGTGCCCGCGAGCACGCCAAAGCCCGTCATCGCGAAGCTCAACGCCGAGATCAACGCGATCCTGAAGCAGCCGGACGTCGTCGCCAGGATGAACGCCCAGGGTTTCGATCTGATCGGTGGCACCCCGGACGATCTCGCCGCCCTCATCCGCCGGGAGACCGATACATGGGCGCCGGTCATCAGGAAGCTCGGCCTCAAGGTCGATTGATCCCTAGCGACCTCCGCTTCGCTACTTCGATTTCGCGTCGCCGTCGGTGAGCCGCGGCAGCGGCGAATCGTCGCTCGGACGCAAAAGCCCCGTCTTCATGTAGGTGGCGAGCTTCTCGCGGGTGTCGGCGATATCGAGGTTGCGCATCGTGAGCTGACCGATGCGATCCTGCGGCGAGAACGACGAGGCCCCCTTCTCCATCGTGAGCCGCTCGGGCTTGTACGTCAGATTCGGGCTTGCGGTGTCGAGCAGCGAATAATCGTTGCCGCGACGGAGCTCGAGCTTGACTTCACCGGTGATCGCGCGCGCCACCCAGCGCTGCGCCGTCTCGCGCAGCATCATCGCCTGCGGATCGAACCAGCGCCCCTGATAGAGCAGGCGCCCGAGCCGGCGCCCATTGTCCCGGTACTGCTCGATCGTGTCCTCGTTGTGAATGCCGGTCACCAGGCGCTCGTACGCGATGTGCAGGAGCGCCATTCCCGGCGCTTCGTAGATGCCGCGGCTTTTCGCTTCGATGATCCGGTTCTCGATCTGGTCGCTCATCCCGAGGCCGTGCCGGCCGCCGATCGCGTTGGCTTCGTGCAGCAGCGCGACGGTGTCCCCGAAGGTTGCGCCGTTGAGCGCGACCGGCCGGCCTTCCTCGAAGCGAACGGCGACTGTCTCGGGCGCGATCGCGACGTCGTCGCGCCAGAACGCCACGCCCATGATCGGCTCGACGATCCGGATGCCCTTGTCGAGGAATTCGAGATCTTTCGCCTCGTGCGTCGCGCCGAGGAGATTCGAGTCCGTCGAATAGGCCTTCTCGGCGCTCATCCGATAGCCGAAGCCTGCGCGCGCGAGGTATTCCGACATCTCCTTGCGCCCGCCGAACGCCTCGATGAATGCCGGGTCGAGCCACGGCTTGTAGATGCGCAGATTCGGATTGGCGAGCAGCCCGTAACGGTAGAAGCGCTCGATGTCGTTGCCTTTGTACGTGCTGCCGTCGCCCCAGATGTTGACGTCGTCCTCGCGCATCGCGATCACGAGCATCGTGCCGGTGACGGCGCGGCCGATCGGCGTCGTGTTGAAATACGTGAGTCCGCCCGTCGAGATGTGAAATGCGCCCGCCTGCAGCGCGGCGATCCCTTCGGCGACGAGCGCGGCGCGGCAATCGACGAGGCGCGCCGCTTCCGCGCCGTAGGACTTCGCGCGTCGTGGAATGTCGTCGTAATCCGGCTCGTCCGGTTGACCGAGATTCGCAGTGTAGGCGTAGGGTATCGCACCTTTCGCGCGCATCCAGTGCAACGCGGCACTGGTGTCGAGACCGCCGGAAAAGGCGATGCCGACCTTTTGGCCGACGGGAAGATCCTGCAGGATGTGCGACATGAGAAGGCGGCGTCTGGCGGTGTCGTCGAATCGGTTATTCTAGCCGACGCACCGACCGGCGCGACCCCGCGCCGGTCATCCGGACGCGAAATGCCATGTCGCCGATCGCCGGAGCCCGGTTTGCAAGAATCAAACATTCTCAGAGTCCGCCCTCACGGGCCGTACATGGTGTCGGGCCGTGCGTTGCTGGCGGGCGCACGGGGCGCGAAGACGCCGCCCACGCTCGTGCTGTGCCGCTGCGGCCTCTCCCGCGACAAGCCGTTCTGCGACGGCACGCATACGCGAATGGGCTTTTCGGAACCCGGGCTGTTGCCGGCCGATGCGCCACCTGGGATGTCGATGCCGGGAGAAGTGACGATCACGCCCACGCTCGACGGGCCCCTCGAATGCCGCGGACCGCTGACCGTGATGGGCGCCGACGGCCGCACGGCCGCGGGCGAGAGGACGTTGCTCTGCCGCTGCGGCTTCTCGCGCACGAAGCCCTTCTGCGACGGCTCGCACGAGAGGGCAGGCTTCAAAGCGTAATGCCGGAATTGCCCGACATTGCGGTGTATTGCGACGCGCTCGCGTCGCGGATTGCCGGTCGGACCCTCGCGCACGTGCGCATCGACAATCCGTTCGTGCTGCGCACCGCCATTCCCCCCATCGCGGAAGCCGAAGGCAAGCGCGTGCGCGGCGTTGGCCGGCTGGGCAAGCGCGTCGTCCTCACCCTCGAAGCCGATCTGTTTCTCGTCTTCCATCTGATGATCGCAGGACGCCTGCGCTGGCTCGAACCGGGCGGCAAGCCGCCGAAGCGCATCACGCTTGCGCGGCTCGAGTTCGCCGCCGGCACGCTCGCGTTCACCGAGGCCGGCACCAAGCGCCGCGCGTCGCTGCATCTCGTCCGCGGCGAAGCGGCGCTTGCGGCGATGGATCCCGGCGGTCTCGAAGTGCTGACATCGGATCGGGATGCGTTTGCGGCGCGCCTCAAACGCGAAAATCACACGTTGAAGCGGGCATTGACCGATCCGCGTCTCTTCAGCGGCATCGGCAACGCCTACTCCGACGAGATCCTGCACCGCGCGAAGCTCTCGCCGCTCGCGCTCACGCAAAAGCTTGCCGACGACGAGACGAGCCGCCTCTTCGACGCCACGCGCGGCGTGCTGGCGGAGTGGATAGCGCGCCTGCGCGGCGAAGCCGGCGGCGCGTTTCCCGACAATGTCACTGCGTTCCGGCCGGAGATGGCGGTGCACGGCAAGTACGGCAGACCCTGCCCCGTCTGCGGCGCGCCGGTGCAGCGCATCGTCTACGCCGAAAACGAATGCAACTACTGCGCGCGCTGCCAGACCGGCGACAAGCTGCTCGCCGACCGGTCGCTGTCGCGCCTCCTGAAGGCGAGCTGGCCGCGCTCGATCGACGAACTCGGTTAGAATTGCGCCATGCCTTCATTCGACATCATTTCGGAAGTGAACCAGGTCGAGGTCAGGAATGCGCTCGACCAGGCGAACAAGGAGCTCTCGACGCGTTTCGACTTCAAGGGCTCGGATGCCCGGGCCGAGCTCGCCGACAAGACGCTGACGCTATTCGCCGACGACGAGTTCAAGATGAAGCAGGTCATCGACATCGTCGTCGCAAAGCTCACGAAGCGGGGCGTGGACATCCGCGCGCTCAAGTACGGCGACATCGAGAAGGTCTCGGGAAACAAGGTGAAGCAGGTGGTGACGATCCGCGTCGGCGTCGAGCAGGACCTGGCGAAGAAGATCGTCAAGCTCGTCAAGGACAGCAAGATGAAGGTGCAGGCGAGCATCCAGGGCGACACCGTGCGCGTGTCGGGAGGCAAGCGCGACGATCTGCAGGCGGCGATTGCGCTCGTGAAGAAGTCGATCACGGATTTTCCGTTGCAGTACGACAATTTCCGGGACTGAAGCGGCCTTGCCGTCGCCCCGTCGCCCCGCGTCGCGCCCCCCCCTGCCGTGAGAGCTCCGCTGCTCTATGTCGGCGGAACGCTCGCGACGCGAAGGCTGTCGCTGGAGCCGCTCACTCCGGCGCACGCGGACGGCATGTACGAAGGGTTCGCCGATCCTGCGCTCTACCTGTGGGTCAACGCGGAACCGCCGAAGGACGTCGAGGATCTGCGCAGCCGCTTTGCCCGGATCGCCGAACCCTATGCGCCGCGCGGCGAGCTGTGGCTCAACTGGGCAGCACGCCTCACCGAGACCGGCGAATACGCCGGCCTCATCGAGGCCACGGTGCGCGCCGACCGCATCGTGTTTCTCGCCTATTACGTGTTCACCAGGTTCATGCGCCACGGAATCGCCCGCGAGGCGTGCACCGCGGTGATCGACCACCTCTGGCGCGCCTACGACGCGATCGAGATACGCGCCGACACCGATTTCCGCAACGTCCCGTCGCGCTGTCTCGTCGAGGCGCTCGGATTCACGCGGCGAACGCGCCACATCGTCACCACGTTGCGCGGCGCGCCGTCGTACGACTACCGATACCGGCTGAAGCGTCCCCGCTAGGCGAGGTCGTTGACCAGCGCCACGCGCGTCGCGTCCGCGACCGCGGGAATCGCGGCCCGGTACGCCGCGTGATCGATTCCAAAGCCCAGTGCCGCGCCCCGCTTCAGCGCAGCGATCATCGGGCGCGGAAGCTCGAAGCGCAGAAAATGCACGGCGGAAGTCTTGTCCTCGTTCTCGCGATCGAGATCCTCGTCGGCGATCGCGAAGACGGGCTCGAATCCGTCGACCGCCGCGAAGGTCCGCCGTTCGACACCGCGCAGGCGCGCGAGCGCCGACTGGCGCTCCGCGACGTCTTCGTACTCGATCAGCATCGTCGCCTTCAAATTGGTGCCGTCCGGCACCAGCGCGTTGTAGGCATCGAGCTCGTCGCGGATGCCCGCTTCCTCGAACGTCTTTTCGATCCGCAGCATCTCCTGGACCTGGTAGCGGACCGTGAGCTCGTCCTCGAACAGCAGCGTGACGTGCTCGCCCAGATGGACGGTGCGCGCCTTCTTGTGCGCGAGCACCCGGGCGCGGAACGCCGGGCGTTCCTTCGCGTAGGCTTCGAGCGTCAGCAGCGACTCGCGGGAAATGGCGGGCATGGCGTCCGTCTTCAATGGTGATCGGCGATCGGGCCGTCCTTGAACAGGTGGTCGCGCAGTTCTTTGTCGAACCGCGGGCTGTGACGCCGGATCCATTCGAGCGTCATCGCCGCGTGCTCCATTTCCTCGTCGCGATTGTGCGCGAGGACCGCCTTCAAGTCGGGATCGGCGCACGCGTCGAAGCGCTGGTTGTACCAGTCGACCGCCTCCAGCTCCTCGATCAGCGACTGCACCGCACGGTGAAAATCCATCGTCGCGACCGACAGCAGGTCGACGGGCTCGTGGAAGCCTTCATGCGCCATCGTGCATCCTTCGTCAGAGACCGTAGGCGATCCGCAGAAGCGTCAGCGGATGCTCCTTTTTCGCGCGGTGCGACGCACCCGATTCGTCGATCCCCTGCAGGATCCGGCGCCCGGCAATCGGGCAATCGGAGCTCACGTAATCGGGATCGCCTTGCGCCATCTGCCGGAAGACGGGCTTGCCGATCTTCATCGACGCCGCATAGAACTCCGTCTTGACGCCATAGGTCCCGTCGTGCCCCGCGCAGCGCTCCACGGTGTTGAGCGTCGTGCCGGGCACCCATTCCAGCACCTCGCGCGTCTTCTGGCCGACGTTCTGGACGCGCGAGTGGCAGGGAATGTGATAGGACACGTTGCCGAGCGGCTGCCTGAACTCCTTTTTCAGGAGCCCGTCGCGATCGCGCAGCACGAAATATTCGAACGGATCGACCATCGCGGCGGCAACCGCCTTGACGTCGGGGTCCTCGGGAAAGATGAGCGGAAGCTCGAGCTTGAACATCAGCGTGCACGAGGGCACCGCAGTCATGATCGCGAAGCCTTCGTTCGCGAGCCGGGCGAGCACCGGAATGTTGACGTTCTTCAGCTTCTCGACGGCCTCGAAGTCGCCGAGCTCGAGCTTGGGCATCCCGCAGCACGCCTCCTTCTCGACGACGGCGTACGGAATCTCGTTGTGCGCAAGGATCTGCAGCAGGTCGCGGCCGATCCCCGGCTCGTTGTAGTTGACGTAGCAGGTCGAGAAGATCGCGACCTTGCCCGGCGTCCGCTGCCCGTCGCGCACGGGCCAGGCGATCGACGACGCGGCCGACGCGCGAAACGTCGGCGATGCATAGGGCGGAAGCGCTGCGCCCGCGGCGACGCCGAGGACCTTGTCCATCGCCTTTCGCGCGAAGCGGCGTTGCGTTCGCCTTGTTCACCATCTGCACCACGACGGGGATGGACGCCAGACGTCCCGATGCGGTCGGTGCTCGTCAGCAGGCGGTCGCGGAACGTCGTCTCGCCGTTGCGGAACTTGACCGCCTTCGCGCGCAGCATCAGATGCGGAAAATCGACATTCCACGGATGCGGCGGCACGTACGGACATTTCGTCATGTAGCAGACGTCGCACAGATAGCACTGGTCGACGACCTTGACGTAGTCGGCCTTCGCCACGCCGTCGACCTCCATCGTCTTGCTTTCGTCGACGAGATCGAACAGTGTCGGAAAGGCCTGGCACAGGCTCACGCAGCGGCGGCACCCATGGCAGATGTCGAAGATGCGCTCCATCTCCTGGTGGAGCGCGCCTTCGTCGTAGAACGCGGGATCGCGCCACGCGACCGGATGCCGGGTCGGGGCGTCGAGGCTGCCTTCGCGGGTGGTCATTCGGTCATCGCTTCGAATCGTGAGGTGCGCGGGCGAGAGGGGCTGGTTGCTGGTGCTCCGCGCGTCCGCGTTGAGCGTCGTGTTTCCCAACGACGTTCCAACGCGGACGTGCGCGATGAGCGTCGCGCTCTTTGCGACGCTCGATCGCGCCTAACGAAGATCAGTCAGCCAAAACGTCCAGAGCTTTCTGGAAGCGGTTCGCGTGCGAGCGCTCCGCCTTCGCGAGCGTCTCGAACCAGTCGGCGATCTCGTCGAAGCCTTCGCTGCGCGCCGACTTCGCCATGCCCGGATACATGTCGGTGTACTCGTGCGTTTCGCCGGCGATCGCGGCCTTGAGATTCGAGCGCGACGGGCCGATCGGCAGGTCGGTCGCCGGATCGCCTACTTGCGCCAGGTAATCGAGATGGCCGTGCGCGTGGCCGGTTTCGCCCTCGGCCGTCGAACGGAAGACCGCGGCCACGTCGTTTTGTCCCTCGACGTCGGCCTTGTTCGCGAAATACAGGTAACGCCGGTTCGCCTGCGATTCGCCGGCGAAGGCGGCCTTCAGGTTGTCGTGCGTCTTGGTGCCCTTGAGTTCCTTCATCATGCGTCTCCTGGAATGGATCGTCGTCGCATTCCCGCCACTGCAGGAATGGAGACGAACCCATTCTGCGCGCTGCGGTATCGATACGTCCAATTGATTGTACGAATCAGATTCATAATCTCCACTAATGCGGCGCCGGGACGCGGCGCGGCGTACGATGGCGCCTGCCATGCTCGATCCGACCGACCTCGACCAGCATCTTCCGCACCGCCCGTACCCATCGCGCGTGGGACGGGCGCGCCGTCTCCGATGCGACGCTGCGCGAGATCTACGAGCTCATGAAGTGGGGGCCGACGACGTCGAACACCAGCCCCGCGCGGTTCGTGTTCGTCAGGAGTTCGGAGGCCAAGGAGCGGCTGCGTCCGGCGCTCGACGCCGGGAACGTGAAGCAGACAATGGCGGCGCCGGTGACGGCGATCGTCGCCTACGACCTCGAGTTCTACGAGAAGCTGCCGCAGCTTGCGCCGCATACGGATGCGCGCAGCTGGTTCGTCGGCACGTCCGCCGAGCACTTGCGCACGACGGCGTTGCGCAACGGCTCGCTGCAGGGAGCCTATCTCATCGTCGCGGCGCGCGCGCTGGGGCTCGACTGCGGACCGATGTCCGGATTCGACAACGCAAAGGTGGACGAGGCCTTTTTCGCCGGGACCACGATCCGCTCGAATTTCCTGTGCAACCTCGGCTATGGCGATTCCACGAGGCTGCACCCGCGTGCTCCCCGCCTGTCGTTCGACGAGGCCTGCTCGATCGTCTAATCGATCAGGTCGTAGGCCGGCAGCGTCAGGAATTCGACGAAGGTGTCGTTGTCGACGAGCTCCTCGAAGATCTTCGCGGCAGTCTCGTACCGGCCGTCGGCGAATGCCGGCCCGAGCAGATCGCGGATCTTCGTCATTTCCTGCGGGATCATCGCGGCGACCATCGGCTTGTCGACCTTGCGGCCGTCGTCCAGCACGCCCTTCGGCGAGCGGATCCATTGCCACACCTGCGAACGCGAGATCTCGGCGGTCGCGGCGTCTTCCATCAGGTTGAAGATCGGCACCGCGCCCTGCCCCGCGAGCCACGCGCCGATGTACTGGATCGCGACGTTGATGTTGAGCCGCAAACCGGCTTCGGTGATCGGCTTTTCCGGCTCCCAGTGCAACAGGTCGGCGGCCGTCACGCGGACGTCGTCGCGTTTCCTCGTCGCGATCTGATTCCGCGCCGGCATCAGCCGGTCGAACACTTCCTTCGCCACCGGCACGAGGCCGGGGTGCGCGACCCACGTCCCGTCGTGCCCGTAGGTCGCCTCCCGCTCCTTGTCGGCCTTCACCTTGGCAAACGCGAGCGCGTTGGCGGCTTCGTCGTTCTTGATCGGAATCTGCGCGGCCATGCCGCCCATCGCGTGGATGTTGCGGCGATGGCAGGTCTTGACGAGGAGTTCGGCGTAGCTCTTCATGAAATGCGTCGTCATCGTCACCAGCGCGCGGTCGGCGAGGCAGAAGTCGTGCTGGTTCCTGAATTTCTTGATGCACGAGAAGATGTAATCCCAGCGGCCGCAGTTGAGCCCCGCCGAATGCTCGCGGAGCTCGTAGAGGATCTCGTCCATCTCGAACGCCGCGAGCAGCGTCTCGATCAGCACCGTGGCCTTGATCGTCCCCTGCGCGACCCCGAGCTCGCGCTCGGCCGTCACGAAGACGTCGTTCCACAGCCGCGCCTCGAGGTGGCTTTCGAGCTTCGGCAGGTAGAAATACGGACCGCTCCCCGCCGCAGCGAGCGCCTTCGCATTGTGGAAGAAGTAGAGCGCGAAATCGAAGATGCCGCCGCTGATCGGCGTGCCGTCGATCAGGACGTGCTTCTCGGGCAGATGCCAGCCGCGCGGCCGCACGAACAGCGTGGCGGTCTTTTCCTGCAGCCGGTATTGCTTGCCCTCGGGCGAAGTGAAGTCGATCCGCCGGCGAATCGCGTCGCGCAGATTGAGATGCCCCTGCAGGTTGTTGTCCCATTTCGGCGTGTTGGCGTCCTCGAAGTCCGCCATGAACACGCTGGCGCCCGAGTTGAGCGCGTTGACGATCATCTTGCGGTCGACGGGACCCGTGATCTCGACGCGCCGGTCGGCGATGTCGGCCGGGTACGGCGCACAGGTCCAGTCGCCGTCGCGGATCGCCCGCGTCTCGGGCAGGAAATCGGGCAGCTTGCCCGCGTCGAGCTCGGCCTGGCGCTGCGCGCGCCGAGCGAGCAGCTTTTCCGCGGCGATCGCCGTAACGCGCGTTGCAGGTTGGCGGCGAAGCGCCACGGCCTCCGGCGTCAGGATCTCCGCGTATTCGGCGGTGATCCGGCCGGTGATCTCGATTCCGGCACCGTAGGTCGGCGTGCTCATGGGCGGCTCGTTCGGGGACTCGAGGGGCATGCGAACTCTGAAGAGATGAGTGGATATCGCTCCTATTCTACGCCACCTTTTGCTGCGGTGCAGCACTGCCGGGTCGCGCGCCGTTTCCCTGCGGAAGACGGCAGGAAACCCCTCGGGGACGGGGAAAGGACGCTACGTCAGGCGTAGGTCGCCCGCCGGATGTCCGGCCGTGCCAGCATCCCTTGGGCGATCCCGCGGTTGATCGCGCTGACGACGGCGCGCAGCGTCGCGGTCACGATGTTCGGGTCGAGCCCGACGCCGTAGACCGTCTGCTCGAGGCCGATGCGCAACTGGACGTAGGCGACAGCCGTTGCGTCCTCGCCCGCGCCTACCGCATGCTCGTGATAGCTCTGGACGTGGATGTCGAAGCCGCCGTCTGCGCGCAGCGCATGGACGAACGCATCGACCGGCCCGTTGCCGGCGCCGGTGGGGCGCCATTCGACGCCGTCGACCGTGAGATGCGCCGTCAATTGCTCGACGGTGCCGTCGTTGGCGTTGTGCTGCGCGCGGTGGCCGACGTAGCCGACGGGCAATGTCGCCGCGACGTACTCGCGATCGAACACGGCGCGGATGTCCGCCGGCATCAGCTCCTTGCCGGTCGCGTCGGTGATCTTCTGCACCACCTGGCTGAACTCGATCTGCAGAAGGCGCGGCAGCGCAAGACCGTAATCACGCTCCAGCAGGTAGGCGATGCCGCCCTTGCCCGACTGGCTGTTGACGCGGATCACCGCATCGTAGGTGCGGCCGACGTCGGCCGGATCGATCGGCAGATAGGGAACGTCCCACACCGGATTGCCGCGCGCGGTTTCGGTCGCCCGTTCGGCGAGCCCCTTCTTGATCGCATCCTGGTGCGACCCGGAGAAGGCGGTGAACACGAGATCGCCGCCGTACGGATGGCGCGGATGCACGGGCAGCTGATTGCAATGCTCGACGGTGCGGATGATCTCGTTGATGTCGGAGAAGTCGATTCCCGGATCCACGCCCTGCGTGAACAGGTTGAGGCCGAGCGTTACCAGGCAGACGTTGCCGGTGCGCTCGCCGTTGCCGAAGAGGCACCCTTCGACGCGCTGCGCGCCGGCGAGAAGCGCGAGCTCGGCGGACGCGACGCCGCAGCCGCGGTCGTTGTGCGGGTGGATCGACAGCACGATCGAATCGCGGCGCGCGAGCGCGCGCGACATCCACTCGATCTGGTCGGCGTAGATGTTCGGCGTCGCCATCTCGACCGTGGCCGGCAGGTTGATGATGACTTTTCTGGCCGGCGTCGGCTGCCAGATGTCGTTCACTGCGTTGCAGACGTCGGCGGCGAAGTCGAGCTCGGTCGCCGTGAAGCTCTCCGGAGAATACTGGAAGATCCATTCGGTCTCCGGCCGCGCCGCCGCGCATTCCTTGATCAGCGCGGCGCCCTTGACCGCGATGTCGCGGATGCCCGCGCGGTCCATTCCGAACACCACGCGCCGCTGGGTCGTCGACGTCGAGTTGTAGAGATGGACGATCGCGCGCTTGACGCCCGCCACCGCGTCGAACGTGCGCCGGATGATCGGCTCGCGCGCCTGCGTCAGCACCTGCACCGTCACGTCGTCGGGGATGAGATCTTCGTCGATCAGCTTCCGCGCGAAGTCGTAATCGGTCTGCGAGGCGGCCGGAAAGCCAATCTCGATTTCCTTGTAGCCGAGCTTCACGAGGAGCTTCCACAGCCGCATCTTGCGTTCGGCATCCATCGGCTCGATCAGCGCCTGGTTGCCGTCGCGCAGATCGACGCTGCACCAGACCGGCGGGACGGTGATCGCGCGGGAAGGCCATTGCCGGTCGGGCAAGCTCACGGAGGCAACGGGTCGGTATTTTCGTGACGGATCGACGTTCATGGTTCGCTCTCGAGTTCCAACGGCGGATGACGCGGAATCGCCCCCGGAGGCTCCGGCGGCGCTCGTTTTACTGCTCGAATTGAGGGTATGAGTTATGTGCGCGCGAGGCGCAGCAGCAGCAGGCCGCCCAAAAGGGGGCGAAGCGCGAGGAGCGCGGGACGGCCGGCGGTGGAAAAGCTGCTCATGATCGATTCACTATACCCGGAGTTCCGCCGTGAAAGCAAGGCCTTGCGCGAAGGTGCCGGTCAGGTCGACGCCGGCGGCGCCGGAGGTCGGCGGCGCAGCTTCGTCCACGCGAGGTAGAAGTAACCGGAAACCGCGTAGGCGACAAAGCCGGCGAACAGCACGAGCGGAGGCTGGTACGACAGGAGCGCGATCGCCAGCACGAACACGAAGATCGCGAGAAACGGGACGCTCTTCTTGAGGTTGATCGACTTGAAGCTCCAGTACGGCACGTTGCTCACCATCGTGAGGCCCGCGAACAGCGTGACGGCGAACACCCACCACTTGAGTCCGGCGGGATCGATGTTGTTGTCGTCGACGATCCACACGAGCCCGGCGACGAGCGCCGCCGCGGCCGGGCTCGGCATGCCGGTGAACCAGCGCTTGTCGGCGACGTCGAGCATCGTGTTGAACCGCGCGAGCCGCAGCGCAGCGCCCGCGACGTAGACGAACGCGGCAATCCAGCCGAGCTTGCCCATTCCCTTCAATGCCCATTCGTAGACGATCAACGCCGGCGCTGCGCCGAAGCTGACCATGTCCGCGAGGCTGTCGAATTCGGCGCCGAACGCGCTTTGCGTCCGCGTCATCCGCGCGACGCGCCCGTCGAGGCCGTCGAGCACCATCGCCACGAAGATCGCCGCCGCGGCCTGGTCGAAGCGCAGGTTCATCGCCTGCACGATCGCATAGAACCCCGCGAACAGCGCCGCCGTCGTGAAGAGGTTCGGGAGCAGGTAGATGCCGCGCCGGCGCACCCGGTTCTTGCGAAGCGCGCGCTGGGTGTCGAAGTCGGCCATGTTTAGGAGCCTGTCTGGTCTGCTTTCACGTTACGTTCTTGGCAGCAACCCAAAGGGACGGGGCGAGTTGGGCGCATTTCTGCGTTGCTCGCCCTTGCCATACTCCCGGTATGCCTTCGGCCTCGCGCCTTGAACTGCGCCCAACTCGCCTCCGTCGTATGCGCGAAAACAGGCCAGACAGGCTCCTTGGAAGGTAGCACAAACGGTGGGTCGCGCCACGCGCGCGCGGGCGTCAAATCAGCCCGGCAATTCGGCGACGACCGTCGTCGTCGCGTAGACGGTGTCGCCGACCGCGACCTTCGGCGTCGCCATCGGGGCGAGATAGACATCCACCCGCGAGCCGAAGCGGATGAAGCCGTAGCGCTGACCGCGCGCGAGCACGTCGCCGGGCTTCACGTAGCACAGGATCCGGCGGGCGATCAGCCCGGCGATCTGCACGCACGTCACGTCGTTGCCGCCCGGCGTGCGCAGGTGCAGCGCATTGCGCTCGTTCTCGAGCGACGCCTTGTCGAGCGCGGCGTTCACGAAGCGACCCGCGTGATACCACGCGTTGACGACGGTGCCGTCTACGGGGCTGCGGTTCGAGTGGACATTGAACACGTTCATGAACACGCTGATCTTCAGCGCATCGCGGTCGAGGTACGGGTCGCGGCAGCGCTCCACCTTGACGATCCGGCCGTCCGCGGGCGACAGCACCGCGTTGGCCTGCGCGGGCACCGCACGCGCAGGATCGCGGAAGAACTGCAGGATGAAAAGCGCGACGAGCCAGGCGAGTGCGGCCAGAACCCACAGCTGCCCGAGCGTGAGCAGCAGCGCGACGGCGACCGAGATCGCGAGGAACGGCCAGCCCTCGCGGGCGATGATCGGATGGGGATAGCTCGGCACGGCGCCTCGCGCGGGGCGGTGATGACGCGCCGATTCTAGCAGGCGGTCGCGATACGAATGCGGTCGTCGGGTGTCACGGCGATGGCGCGCCGGCCGACTTTGGAGCGGCCGCCGGAGCAGCCGCCGGCGCGGGCGCATGCACCGTCGACGTGTCGATGGCGCGCTCGATGCGCGTCGCCTCCCGTTTGGCGCTGCCGCCGAAAGCGATCATCGATACGCGCAGGATCATGTACAGGAACAGAACGACGACGACGACGAACGCCGCGCGCAGCAGGATGATGCGGTCGATCTCGAACGGCGGGCGCGCCGGTTTGCGCGCGGGCGCCGGGGGTGGGCGGGATTTCGGCGGCGCCGGCAATCCGTCACCGGGTGGTTTCGTCGACCCGCCTCGTTTGGGCTTCCGCCGCGCGCCGGACCGTCTCGTCGACCCCGCGTGCCCGCTCGATCGGCGCCTGGTACGACGGCGTTGCGGTGGTGCTGCCGGAAAAATCGGAGACGGCCGCCGGGGTCGGGCTGCGCTGAAGCCCGGTGGGCTCGCCGGCCCTGCCGGGGCCGGACAGCAGCCCGTACTGCTTCAGCGCATCCTTCGAAAGCCACGCCACGATCGCCAAGGCTAGCAGGATGACGATGAGGCCGACCCAACCGCCCTGTCTTCCGATCCGCCGATCCATGGCCTGTCCTCCTGTCAGTTGCGCGTTTGATCCACCAGCTTGTTCTTCCTGATCCACGGCATCATCGAGCGCAGCTTCGCGCCGACCAGCTCGATCGGGTGCTCGGCCGTCAGCCGGCGGCGCGACAGCAGCGTCGGCGCCCCGGCGCGATTCTCCAGGATGAAGTCGCGGGCGTACTCGCCCGACTGGATGCGCGAGAGCGCGTCGCGCATCGCCTGCTTCGTCTCCGCCGTGACAATCCTGGGTCCCGTCACGTATTCGCCATACTCGGCATTGTTCGAGATCGAGTAGTTCATGTTCGCGATGCCGCCTTCGTAGATGAGATCGACGATCAGCTTCACTTCGTGCAAGCACTCGAAGTAGGCCATCTCGGGAGCATAGCCCGCCTCGGTCAGCGTCTCATAGCCTGCCTTGATGAGCTCGACCAGCCCGCCGCAGAGCACGGTCTGCTCGCCGAAGAGATCGGTCTCGGTCTCTTCGCGGAAGTTGGTCTCGATGACGCCGGCGCGCGCGCCGCCGATCGCCGCCGCGTACGAAAGCGCGACATCGCGCGCCTTCTTCGAGGCGTCCTGGTGGATGGCGATCAGCATCGGCACTCCGCCGCCGGCGACATACGTCGAACGCACCGTGTGTCCCGGCGCTTTCGGCGCGATCATCACGACATCGAGATCGGCGCGCGGGACGATCTGCCCGTAATGGATGTTGAAGCCGTGCGCGAAGGCGAGCGTCGCGCCCTTCCTGATGTGCGGCTCGACCTCGCTCCTGTAGGTCGCCGCGATGTGCTCGTCGGGCATCAGCATCATCACGACGTCGGCGGACTTCACCGCCTCGGCGACTTCCGCGACCTTGAGGCCGGCCTTTTTCGCCTTGTCCCACGAGGCGCCGCCCTTGCGCAGGCCGACGGTGACCTTGACGCCCGAGTCGTTCAGGTTCTGCGCATGGGCATGCCCCTGCGAGCCGTAGCCGACGATCGTGACCTTCTTGCCCTTGATGAGCGAGAGGTCGGCGTCTTTTTCGTAATAGACTTTCATCGTTTCATCCCCGTTTGACTAGACTCGCAATATCCGTTCGCCGCGCCCGATCCCCGACGCGCCGGTGCGCACCGTCTCGAGGATCACGCCCGGCTCCATCGCCTGCAGGAACGCATCGAGCTTCACGCCGGTGCCGGTGAGCTCGATCGTGTAGCTCTTGTCCGTCACGTCGAGGATGTTGCCGCGAAAGATGTCGGCGAGCCGCTTCATCTCCTCGCGATCCTTGCCGGCGGCGCGCACCTTGACCAGCATCAGCTCGCGCTCGATGTGGTTGCCCTCGGTCAGGTCGACGACCTTGACGACGTCGACCAGCTTGTTCAGCTGCTTGGTGATCTGCTCGATGACGTCGTCGGAGCCGACGGTGACGATCGTCATCCGCGACATCGTGGTGTCCTCCGTCGGCGCCACCGTCAGCGACTCGATGTTGTAGCCGCGTGCCGAGAACAGCCCGGAAATGCGCGACAGCGCGCCGGCTTCGTTCTCGACGAGGATGGACAGGATGTGCCTCATGACGTCGCCCTCGAAGTCGCTTCGCGACCTTCCGCGGCGGCGCTCACAGCTCCTCCGCGAGGATCATCTCCGTCAGCCCCTTGCCTCCGGGGATCATCGGGAACACGTTTTCCTTCTGGTCGGTGATGAAGTCCATGAACACGAGGCGGTCCTTGAGGCGCAGCGATTCCTTGAGCGCGCCTTCGACGTCCCCCGGCTTCTCGATCTTGAGACCGACATGGCCGTACGCCTCGGCGAGCTTCACGAAATCGGGCAGCGCATCCATGTACGACTCCGCGTAACGGTTGCCGTAGAAGAATTCCTGCCACTGCCGCACCATGCCCATGTAACGGTTGTTGAGGTTCACGACCTTGATCGGCAGGTGATACTGCTTGCAGGTGGAAAGCTCCTGGATGCACATCTGGATCGACGCTTCGCCGGTGACGCAGGCGATCGTGGCGTCCGGATTCGCGAGCTTGACGCCCATCGCGGCCGGCAGGCCGAAGCCCATGGTCCCGAGGCCACCCGAATTGATCCACCGGCGCGGCTTGTCGAACTTGTAATACTGCGCGGCCCACATCTGGTGCTGGCCGACGTCGGACGTGATGAACGCGTCACCCTTCGTGAGCTCGTAGAGCTTCTGGATCACGAACTGCGGCTTGATGAGGTCGCTCTTCGAGTCGTAGCGCAGGCAATCGGTACGCTGCCATTCCTTGATCTCGGCCCACCATGCCTTCAGCGCCGCCGGATCGGGGCGCTGCGGCGACGTCTCGACCAGCTTGATCATCTCGTCCAGCACGTCGGCGACATAACCGACGATCGGCACGTCGACCTTCACCCGCTTCGAGATCGACGACGGATCGATGTCGATGTGGATGATCTTGCGGTCGCCGCGGGAGAAGTGCGCCGGGTTGCCGATCACCCGGTCGTCGAACCGCGCGCCGATCGCGATCAGCACGTCGCAGTTCTGCATCGCCATGTTCGACTCGTACGTTCCGTGCATGCCGAGCATGCCGGTGAACTGCGGATCGGTGCCGGGGAAGCCGCCCAACCCCATCAGCGTGTTGGTGCACGGGAAGCCCAGCAGGCGGACGAGCCGCGTCAACTGCGGCGCCGCGTTGTTGAGGATGACGCCGCCGCCGGCGTAGACCATCGGCCGCCTGGCTTCGAGCAGCAGCTGCACCGCCTTCTTGATCTGGCCCGCGTGGCCCCGGGTGACCGGATTGTAGGAACGCATCGAGATCGTCTTCGGATACGCGTACTCCGCCGACGCCTGCGTCACGTCCTTCGGAATGTCGACCAGCACCGGGCCGGGGCGGCCAGTCGCCGCGAGATAGAAGGCCTTCTTGATCGTGACGGCGACGTCCTTCACGTCCTTCACGAGGAAATTGTGCTTGACGCACGGCCGCGTGATGCCGACGGTGTCGCATTCCTGGAACGCGTCCTGGCCGATCGCGTGCGTGGGCACCTGACCCGTGATGACGACCATCGGTATCGAGTCCATGTACGCGGTCGCGATGCCGGTGACCGCATTGGTGACGCCGGGCCCCGAAGTCACGAGCGCGACTCCGACCTTATGGCTGGACCGCGAGTAGCCGTCGGCCGCGTGCACCGCGCCCTGCTCATGGCGTACGAGCACGTGCTTCACCTTTTCCTGCTTGAAGAACTCGTCGTAGATGTTGAGCACCGCGCCGCCCGGATACCCGAAGACGTACTCGACGCCTTCGTCCTGGAGGCAGCGGATGACGATTTCCGCACCCGTAAGCTGCATGGCTACGTGCCTTTTGCGAGTTGGCGAACGCCGCCCTTGCGTCCTCGACGCATGGGAGGTCCCGGAACTGCACGGCGCGCGAAATGGATGGACGCGCCCACGAAGGCTGGGTAGAAAGCCGCGTTTGGAAAACCCCGGCCGCACCCCGAGGGATTCTCCGGTGACGCTTGTGGCACCTCCGGAGGGGGCGCAATCGGCCGTTGTTGCACTACAGCATCGACCGCTGCCGGTCGACATCGAAACCATACCTGTCCGCCCCTTGGAGGTCAAGCCGATTGCACTGCACAAGAGACGAGTCGGCAAGGCGCTCGGTCCGGTCCTATAATGGCCGCCAAGCAACGCAACGGACCCGTTTCTGGCCTCAACCCAAGAATTTTCGGCGTTTCTCGCGGAAGTCGAACGCCGTGCGTTCAAGCAGGCGATGTTCGCCGTCCGCGACGAGCACTCGGCCGTCGACATCGTCCAGGACGCGATGCTCAAGCTGACGGAGAAATATGCGCAGAAGCCGGCGGCGGAGCTGCCGATGCTCTTCCAGCGGATATTGCAGAACACCATCCACGACCATTTCCGGCGGCAGAAAGTCCGCTCGACATGGACGGTCCTGCTCTCCGCGCTGGGGAAAGGTGACGAAAAGGACGAGGATTTCGACCCCCTTGAAACTCTTGCCGCAAAATCGGACTCGAACGCGGCAGCGGATCCCGCGCAGCAGTTCCAGCAGATGCAGGTTCTGGGGGCCATCGAGCAGGCGCTTGCGCGGCTCCCTGCGCGTCAACGGGAAGCCTTTCTGTTGCGTTACTGGGAAGAGTTCGACGTGGCGGAAACCGCCGCGGCCATGGGCTGCTCGGAAGGTAGCGTCAAGACCCATTGCTCGCGCGCGGTCGCTGCCCTGGCCGCGATGCTGAAGGTCAAAGGAATTTCGCTATGACCCAAGAAGACCTCGAATTCGCAAAGAAAATAACCACTTACCTCAACCGTGGCACGACCGCGCTCAAGTCGGGCACGGCCTATCGACTGCAACTCGCGCGGGGCGAGGCCTTGGCGCGGCTCGCCGACCCGGAGCGGGCAACGCAGCCGCAACTGGCGCTCGCCGGGGCCGGCGGGGGGACCGCCAGCCGCGGCAACCGGGCGCGAGTCAGCACTCGCTACTGGCTCGGCGTGCTGCTCGTGATCCTGGCGTTTTTTGGCTTCCAGCAATGGCAGGCGTACCAGCAACTGCGCGAAATCGAGGAAACGGACGCCGCGATCCTGTCCTCGGAACTGCCGATCGATGCGTACCTGGACCGGGGATTCCAGAATTGGCTGAAGCGCGTATCCGACGACGACTGATCCGCATCCTGGCTTTCTCCCTGGCGCTCGCGGCCGCGGCGGCCGGGAGCGCCTTCGCGCAGCCGGTCGCGCTGCGCTCGCCTGCCTGGTCTGAGCTCCCCGCCGGCGAGCAGCAGATCCTCGCGCCAATCGCGCCCGAGTGGGACAAGCTCGACGCGCAGCGCAAGCAGAAGTGGCGTTTCCTCGCGCAGCGTTACCCGAAGATGACCGCCGACGAGCAGCAGCGCATCCAGCAGCAGATGGGCGCATGGGTGCAGCTTTCGCCGCAGCAGCGGGCGGTCGCGCGTGAGCAATACAAGACACTGAAGCAATTGCCGCCGGAACAGAAGCAGGACGTCCGCCAAAAATGGGAGAAGTACCAGAGCCTGCCGCCCGAAACGCGGCACGATCTGGCGCTCCGGCCGCCACCGCCCCCGGCGGCCGCGACTGGCGCCCCGCGCGCCCCACCGCAACCCTCGGCCGCGCCACCTGCCGCCAAGTGATCCGCGCGTGACCGGCGCGCCACCTGACGCTCCGCTCGCGCGCCGCTTCGCGGCCCTGGCTTACGAGGCGACCCTCTATTCCGCTCTTGTGCTGGTCGTCGGGTTCCTCACGATTCCGCTCTCGCCCCCGGTCCCGTCGGAAGTTCCCGGCCTGCGGGTTCCCGGACTGCCGGCGCGGGTGCTGTCGTTTGCGCTCGTGTTCGCGGCGGGCGCGCTCTATTACGGCTGGTCCTGGACCGCCGGCCGGCGGACGCTGCCGATGAAGACCTGGCGGCTGCGGATCACGCGGACCAATGGCACTGCGCCTCCGGTGCGAACCGCGCTTGTCCGCTATGTCGCGGCGTGGACCGGGCCAGCGCTCGCGCTTCTCGCTTACGTCGCGCTCCGTTCATCCGGCCTGGGCGCGCATGCGCTCTGGCTCATCGCGCTCAACTATCTGTGGGCGTTCGTCGATCCGGATCGCCGGTTCCTCCACGACCGCGTTGCCGGCACACGGATCATCGACGATCGCGCGTCGGTCCGGCTGCCTCCGAATTAGGGAGGCGCGCAATTCGCGTGGACTAGGCGCCGTCACTGCGCATTCCTGGCGTCGAAGCGCGCGATGCTGTCGACGATCTCCTTCTTCGCTTCCTCGGCGCCGACCCACGTCGAAACGCGCACCCACTTGCCGGGCTCGAGATCCTTGTAATGCTCGAAGAAGTGCGCGATCTGCCGTGTCGTGAGATCGGGCAGGTCACGCGGCGACTGGACCGCGTGATAGAGCGATGACAGCTTGTCGATCGGCACCGCGAGGATCTTCGCGTCGCCCCCTGCCTCGTCGTCCATCTTGAGCATCCCGATCGGCCGGCAGCGGACGACGACGCCGGTGATGAGCGGGACGGGGGACAGGACGAGCACGTCGCAAGGGTCGCCGTCGTCCGACAGCGTGCGCGGGATGTACCCGTAGTTGCACGGATAGTGCATCGCGGTCGCCATGAAGCGGTCGACGAAGACGGCCCCCGTCTCCTTGTCCACTTCATACTTGATCGGATCACCGCGCATCGGGATCTCTACGATCACGTTGCAGTCGTTCGGGACGTCCTTGCCGGCGGGCACGCGATCGAGATTCATTCGAGAGTTCCATCGGTGGGTCAGCGCGATTATAGCGACCCCCCTTCGCCCGGCCGCGCTATCATGCCGCACCGGCGCAACCCGGGCTCTCGGAGATCGTATCGCCATGCGCACACTCTTTCCCCTCGTTGCCGTGACTGCCATTGCAGCTGCCACCGGCGCGTCAGTTCATGCGCAGACGGCCCCTCTGGTGACGCCGTTCTCGACGCAGAAAGCGGGCGCGGAACTGCCCGCCGGCTGGGAAGTCGTGAAGATCACCGAGGAGAAGAAGCCGACGCAATATCGGCTCGTCGACGACGGCGGCACTGTCGTGCTGAGCGCCAAGGCGGAGGGCGCCGCGACGGGCCTCGGCCAGCCGACGAAGACCGACATCAAGGCGACGCCGATCATCGAGTGGCGGTGGAAGATCAACAGGCTCATCGCGGCGGCCGACAACGCCGTGGCGTCGAAAGAGGATTCCCCTGTTCGCATCGTCTTCAGCTTCGGCGGCGACCGGGCGAAGCTTCCGCTTACCGACCGTGTCGCCCTTACGCTAAGCGACCAGCGCTCGGGCAAGCCGACGCCGTACGCGACGCTGATGTACATCTGGTCCAACCAGGCTCCGGTGGGGACCGTCATCCCCAACCCGCACACCAACCGCGTCCAGATGATCGTGGCGGCCAGCGGGCCGGCGGGAGTCGGCACGTGGCAGTCGCTGAAGCGCAACGTCCTCGACGACTATCGGAAGGCGTTCAACGAGGACCCGGGGCTGCTGATGTCGATCGGCGTGCTCACCGACACCGACAATACCGGCGAGAGCGTCGAAGCCTGGTACGGCGACATCAAGCTGATGCCGGCCGGCCGCTGATCCCCCGCGTCCGCGGGCGCGGGCCGCTGAATCCGCGGGGGCCGGCCGCTGCATCCAACCGGTTGCCGTCCCTCACCGAGACCCGCAATGAAACGCCTGCTCCTGCCGCTCGTCGTCCTGCTGGCGATTGCCGCCGCGGTCGCCGCCGCCTGGTTCACGCTCGACCGCGCCTTCCGCGCGGGGGGCACGACGGCGCGGGGCGGAGAAATGACCTCGGCGCAGCGGACGCTGCCGCCGTTCACCCAGCTGTCCGTCGGCGGCCTCGCCGACATCACGCTGGTCCAGGGCGCCGACGAGCGGGTCGAATTCGAGGTCCCCGCGAAGCAGATGGCACGGGTGCGGATGGAGGTCCGCGACGGGACGCTGTACGTCGAGAGCGGCAAGACGGCCAACTTCTGGAGCTTCCTCTTCGGCGGCGGCCCGCGGCCGATCCGCGCGACGATCACGTTCCGCGAGATCAATGCGATCGATGTCTCGGGTTCGGTCAAGCTCCGCGCCGACGGGTGGAAAACCGAAAAGCTCGCCGTCTCGGTCTCGGGCGAAGCCGCGTTGCGCATCAACGGCCTCGAGACGAAGGATCTTGCGATTGCCGCCTCCGGCGCGGTCAGGGCGGAGATTGCGGGGCGCGCAACCGACCAGCGGATTGCGATATCCGGCGCGGGCGACTATCGCGCGCCGGGCCTTGCGAGCGACAACGCGCGCGTCGCCGTGAGCGGCGCGGGCAAGGTTTTCATCAACGCGGCGAAGACGCTCAAGGTCTCGATCTCCGGGGCGGGAACGGTCGATTACCTCGGCGATCCCAAAGTCACGCAGGAGATCAGCGGCATGGGTCGCGTCAAGCGCCGCGAGGCCGCGCAGGAGCCGTCGCACGCGATAGCGTAGCCGTTGCTCTGCTATTCTGGCGGCGCCATGCCGCCCATCAGCTATCCCGAACACATCGAGCGCCTCAAACGGGACCTGAGCCACGACCAGGCAATGCAGGCCGCGGTGGGAGAGCATTTCGATCCGGTCGGCGAGATCCTCCGCGCGTTTCTCGTCCAGAGCGGCCTCCTTCCCCACCACTACGTCATCGACGTGGGCTGCGGCGCGGGACGCCTCGCGAAGCACCTCTCCGCGTATCTCACCGGACCTTATCTCGGCACCGACATCGTGCCCGACCTCGTGGATTACGCACGCGGGCTTGTGTCGCGCGCCGACTGGCGGTTCGAATCCGTCCGCGATGCGATCATCCCGGAGCAGGACGGCCGCGCGGATTTCGTCTGCTTCTTCTCGGTGTTCACGCATCTCGCGCATGCGGAATCGTTTCGCTACCTCGTCGAGGCGGCGCGCGTCGCGCGGCCCGGTGGCCGCATCGTGTTCTCGTTCCTCGAGTTCGCCGTCGTCCGGCACTGGACATTCTTCGAAACCGCGCTCGACCCCGTCCGCGCTGAATCACAGCCGGCGATCGTGTTCATGTCGCGCGATGCGATCGATGCATGGGTCGCGCATCTTCCCGTGAGCATCGAGGCGATCCACGCCGGCGACGAGGCGCATATCGTGCTGCCGTCGGCCCGTGGAGTTCCCCAACGGCCCGAGATTCGAGCGGATGGCGAGGCTCGGCCCGATCGGACAGTCGGTGTGCATTCTGCGCAGGACGTGACGACGCTCGTCGCTCGCTGGCGCGTTCGCGCCCGCATGGGCCGACGATGACCTCTCGAGCGTTGCCTGATCTGCCTTCGGCCGTCCGATCGCGCCCGCCTTGCATTTTCGCCGAAAGCGGCGCGAGAATTGTCGCCCCCTGCCGCCCGCGATTCGCGAACGACGGGGCCTCTCGCTCCTCAACCGGGATTCAGGAGGTCCTCATGTCACGTCCGTGGTTTCGTAGCGCCCGCGCTTCCCTTGTCCTGCTCTTGTTCGCGCTTGCAGCACCGCCCGCATTCGCGCTCGCGCAGCGGACGTTCGTCGCCTCGTATGGCGACGACGTCAACCCGTGCAGCATCCCGTTGCCGTGCCGAACCTTCAACGCCGCGATCGCCCAGGTGGTTTCGGGCGGCGAGGTCATCGCGCTCGATTCGGCGGGCTATGGCCCCGCGCTGATCACGCAGTCGGTCTCGATCATCGCGCCGGCGGGGGTATACGCGGGCATTTCGGTCGTCGCACCCGGCGCGACCGTCGGCGTGACGATCAACGCGGCGGGGATCAAGGTCGTGCTGCAGAACATCGCGATCAATGCGCTCGGCGGAACGTACGGGGTTCTGCTGCAGCAGGCGGCCGAGGTGGACATCAACAATTGCACGATCTCCAACTTCGTCGGCGCCAACATCTACTCGACGGCGGCGAACGCGAAGCTCAACGTGCGCGACACGCTGGTCCGCGACACCAGCGGCGTGGCCGCGAAGGGCGTCTGGCTGGTCGCGTCGACGCACGCCGTGCTCGATCGCGTGCGCGTCGTGGGCAACGGCAGCGACGGCGTTCGCGTCGAGGCGGGCGCCGACGTAGCGGTCAAGCGGAGCGTGCTTGCCGCCAACGCCGGCTCGGGTCTCTATCTGTTCGCGACGGCGGGAATGGTCGTGCGGGCGACGATCGAGGATTCGCTGATCGCCGACAACGGCAGCGACGGAGTGGACGCGAATGCGAACGGAGCGGGCGCGCTCGCCGAAATCTCCGCCGCGCGCAACACGATCACCCGCAATACCGACTATGGCGTCGCCGCAAGCGCCAGCGTTTCCGGATCCAGCCTGATCAGCCTCAGCGACAACCTGATCAGCCAGCACGGCGTCGATGGCGTGTACGCGACAGGCGCCGGAGCGGTCATCACGGCGAACGCGAACACGTTCGCCGGCAATGGCGTCAGCGCGCTGGACGCGGCCGGCGGCGGAACGATCCACACGGTCAAGGGCGCCGACGGCCTGCCCAACAATGCCGGCGAGCAGACGACGCCGGTGCTCGGCAACGTCGTTCCCGCCGACACCTTCTAGAAAGGACAAGGCATGCTCAAGAACGCATCGCGCGCCCTTTCGGCGCTGGTTTTCGGTGCCGCGCTCACCGCCGTCTCCCCGCCGACGCTGGGCGCCCTCCAGCGCACGTTCGTCAAATCCACCGGCGTCGACAACCCGGCGTGCAGCCTGCCCGCTCCCTGCCGGACCTTCGCGCACGCGATCTCGCAGACGCTCCCCGGTGGCGAAGTCATCGTTCTCGATTCCGCAGGCTACGGACCGGTTGCCATTGCGCAGTCGGTGTCGATAATCGCGCCGCCGGGCGTCTACGCCGGCGTGTCCGTCCCTTCAGGCGATGGCGTGCTGGTGGCGGGTCCAGGAATCACGGTGGTGCTGCAGGGGCTCGCGATCAACGGAACCGGCGGCAACAATGGCATCAACTTCAGCCAGGGGAAGGAGTTGCACGTCATCAACTGCGCGATCTCCAACTTTGCCGCGGTCGGCATCCTGGCGACCGCAACCGGCGCAACGATGTTCGTATCGGACACCGTCGTTGGCGACAACGCGTCCCAGGGTATGCTGGTGACGGGTCCTGTCACCGCCATCGTCGAGCGGGCGCGGATCGAGAACAACGGATCCCTCGGCATCCGGGCTGCCGACGGTCCGGCGGTATCGGTGCGCGAAAGCGGGGTCGCCAACAATCTTGCCGGGGTCTCTGCAGCGGCGAGCACCGGAACGACCACGCGGATGACCCTCGACAACTCGCTGCTCACCGACCATGTCGGAGGGGGCGCGATCGCAACCGCAACCGACGCGGGGAGCCTCGCCACGCTCGACATGATCCGCAGTACGAGCACGCGCAGCACGAGTGGCGTGGGTACCCTTTCCAACGCGAGTGCGCCGGCCGTCGCGGTCATGACGGTCGCCGCAAGCGTCCTGACCGAGAATTTCGGCTATGGCGTCTTCGCCCAAGGCAATGCGACCGCGCTCGCGAACGGCAACACGATCGCCGGAAACGCCAGCGGCGGCTTCCGGGGCGCCCTCGGCGGCGTCGTGCACACCCGAAGCAACAACTCGGGCGAGCAGTCGGCGACTACGTCGGGCACGGTAACCGCGGTGCCTGGGTTCTGAGACGGAGGCCGCGCGGCGCGGTCAGTGCACCGCCGCCGCGCCCGGCAGCGTGTCGGGCTTGAACAGCAGCGTGAGCCCGGTCGCGGGATCGCGGTCGGGATGCACGCCGGCGGCAACGCGCACGTCGGTCACGCGGCAATCCGCCATGAGATCGCCGAGCATCGCGGCGACGTCGCCGACGCGATCGAGCGGATGAAGCGGGCAGCGGAAGCCCTCGGCATCGCGCGGTGCGAATGGCGAGGATAGCGAGAGCCGCAGCTCGCCTCCTCCCGGCGCGTCCGTGGCGCGATGCGCACTGATCACCGCGCTTGGTTCGCCCACCGAGGCGCGCAGCCTGCGGATCGCATTGCTCGCGAAGATTTGAGCGCCGACTTCGCGCTGCGCCGCGCGGCCCGTGCGGACGGCCGGCAGCGGACGCTGCGGCGCGCGCGGCAGCGCCAGCGCCGACGCACCGACCACGGCGAGCTCCCGCGACAACGCCTGCGCGAAGGAAACGCCCCACGCCCCGACTTCCGCATCCGCAAGCAGGTCCGCGCCCGGCCGCACCAGCACCGAGCCGACCAGAAACCGCAGGTGCACGCCTTCGCGGCCGACGGGAAAAACGAGCGGCGATGGCGTCAGGGCGTGCGGCGTGGCGTCTGTCTCACCGGCGGCAGGGAGCTTTTCCCACGCGAACAACTCGGAAAGGCGCGAAAGGTCGATCGCCTCGGTGGCGACGAGCGCGTTGGACAGCGCAATCGTCCGGCTGCCGCGCAATGCGCCATGCTCCTCGAGAATCGCGGTGAGCCCGCGAGCATCATTCAGCACGCCCGGATGCGCGACGTCCGTCGCCGCGCTCTCGACGCCGGTCACGATGACGATCGGCAGCGCGAACAGCGACAGCGAGAGGCCTGCGTGTCGCGTGGAAGGACCGGCCGCCCACGCCGCATCGAGCTGCCGCCACAGATGCCGCGTCACCGCGACCGACGGCGCACTGGCGAACAGGGCGGCCAGCGCCGCACCGTCGGAGCGAAGCCGCGCTGCCAGGAGGCCTTGAATCTCGTTGTCGAGCGCATCGGCGCGTTGACGCGACCCGGCCGTCAGCGATTCGGCGGCCAGCGTATGGAGCAATGCATCGGCGGGAGCAGCCTCGCGCGCATCGGGAAACCGCCGCGGGTCGGCAAGGGGGGTGAAATCCGTCATCGCCGCCGATTGTAAGCGGACGAGACGGGCGGGCGCGACGCGGCAAATCGCGTCAGAAGCAGAACGCGCCGTGCATCGTCGCGACCGAGCCGAATACCGCGCGCCCGATGCCGACCAGCGCAAACCCCGCGAGCAGCGACGCCGCCGCGAATCGCGCGACGCGCGAATCGAACCACGAACGCGCGCGTGCCACGATCCAGCCCGCGGCAAGAAGATTGGGGAGCGTGCCGATGCCGAACGCCAGCATCACCAGCGCGCCCTGCCACGCGCCTCCGGCGAAGAGGGCGATCGGCAGCACGCCGTAGACAAGGCCGCAGGGGACGAGACCCCAGATCGTGCCGAGCGCGAAGCGCGCAGTCGCATCGCCGCGCGCGCGCAGTGGCCGCACGACGGGCAGCACCAGCGCGAACAACGCGGCCCCGACGCGCTGCAAGGCGGGGATGCCGTTGCCCTTCGACACGATCGCGAATGCCAGCCCCAGCAGGAACAGGTTGGCGACGACGTAGAGGGTGCGCTGCGCGATGAGCCAATCGGCGGCCGACAATGCGGCGCCACCGGTGACGCCGACAAGCGCGCCCAGCGCGGTGTAGGTGGTGACGCGACCGAGGTTGTACGGGAGCTCGCGCCACGCGAGCGCGCGCGCCGGCAGCAGCGGCGTCGCCTGCGATCCGGAAAACGCCGTCACGAACCCGCCGCACATGGCAAGACAATGCGCGCCGCCGAGAAGGCCGGCGAGCGCGGCGGCGATCAGCCCGGAGATCGGCATTCAGCACGCCCCGCAACGCAGGAGAGAGGATGTGCCTCCAAGCGCCCCAGAATGGTGCGCCTTTTCAACCGGCGAGATTCCCATTACACTCCACGCCCTGCACCCGCTCATTTTTCTCGATCGAACGCGAAGCCCCTCCGTGGTGGCATGACTGTTCCCGTGAAGCCTTTTGCCCAACGCGCCGAGCCTGCGTCCGGACCGGCATCGCGCCGGGTCGCCGTCGGCGGCCTTGCGCCCGTGATATCGATCCGCGATCTCAAGGTTCACTGCTCGACCTGCTCGATGCGCGAGCTTTGCCTGCCCGTGGGCCTCGAGTCGGAGGACATGAAGCAAATCGATGTCCTCCTCGGCAACCGCATCAAGCTGCACAAGGGCGACTCGCTCTACCGCGCGGGCGAACCGTTCGCTGCGCTTTTCGCCATCCGGATCGGCTCCCTGAAGACGACCGTGCTGGCCGAGGACGGCCGCGAGCAGGTCTCGGGATACCACATGCTGGGCGACATCGTAGGCCTCGACGGCATCGGCACCGATGTCCACGGCTGCCAGGCGGTCGCCTTGGAGGACACCGAGGTCTGCGTGCTCCCCTTCGAGCGCATCGAGGAGGTCGCGCGGAGCCTGCCGACGTTGCAGCACAACCTGCACCGTCTGCTGTCGCGGGAAATTTCGCGCGACCAGAGCGTGATGCTGATGCTGGGCAGCATGCGCGCCGAAGAGCGCCTCGCGGTGTTCCTGCTGTCGCTCGCCGAGCGCTACAAGAAGCGCGGCTATTCGTCGACCGAATTCGTGCTGCGGATGACGCGCGAGGAGATCGGCAGCTTCCTCGGACTCAAGCTCGAGACGGTCAGCCGCCTCTTCTCGCGCTTTCAGGACGAGGGCCTGATCGAAGTGCACGGGCGCGCGGTCAAGCTCCGCAACGCGGTCGCGCTCAAGGAAATCGTCGGCCAGCGCAGCTAGCAGGACGAGCACGATCCGGCATCCTCGCGCTTTGGGCAGCCTTCCGGCCGCGCGGTGGGCTCGACCGGGCAGCGGTTGACCTCCCACGGCGAGCGCTCGAGGAACACCGTCAGCGCGGATGAGGCGATGCCGAGACCCCAGAACCCGAAGAATCCCATCGTGTAAATCGCGGAGCGCGACATCTCGAGCGGCGCGCCGAAGAAATGCAGGTCGAACGGATCGAAGACGGTGAAGAAGACCGCCTCGGCCACGCCCGCGACGAGAAACGCCGGCCAGATCACCCACATCAGGCGCTGCGCCAAAGTGCCGTACGTCGGCATTGCAGTCTCCTCGATTCCGGTTGGGCGCGCGCCGCTGCGTCGCCCGATCACTGGAGCGACCGCGAAGTGCCCATTCGCACCTCGACGAGCCCGTCGGTGACGGCGACGGCAGGAAGCCGCCAGTCATCCGCTTCGATGGCCACCAGCCAGCGGCCCTCCGGACGCGGCGCGATGACGCCCACGTACACGCCCTGCGGTCCGCGCGTCAAGGTGACGATCCGGTCCTGCCCCGCGCGCGTCGGGCGCGCGAGGTGCACCCGCACGTACGCGGGGGCCGCGGCGGCATCGGCAAACCCCGACAGCGCAACCGAGGCGGCGCCGTCCGGCGCGACGCGCAACAGCGCGCCGACGTGCATCGCCTCGGCGCGCGTGCTGCGAGCGAGCTCGCGGTTGATCAGCAGCCCGCGCTTGTAATAGTCGTCGGAGATGACGCCGTCGTCGGTCGCGGCGGCGATCCAAAGGGTCGCCAACGACGCGAGCACGACGAGCGCCGGTCCGGCGATCAGCAGCCACGGCCACTTCTGGCGATACCAGTGTTGTGCGGACGGCGGGAGCGGCATTGCGGTCATCGCGGCGACCTCATCGCGGGAGCATGAACGTCGCCTTCTCGCGACGGATGAGCGTCGGCTCGTCGGTGGACCGGACGACGAACACGATCGAATTGGCGCCGGGCTTGCCGGATTCCGCCGGCACCTGCAGGCGCAGCGGCACGAGCCGCGACCCGGCGGCGCCGACCGCGATCGGCTGGTCGACGCCGGCGAGCTGCAGGTTCGGCATCCCTTCGGCGGCGATCGTGAACGAGCGTGCCGACTCGTCGGTATTCATGATCTGCAGCCGGTAGACGTTCTCGATGAAGCCCGGCACCGTTTCCCGGGCGAGCGCACCGCGGTCGCGGATCACGTCGACCTTGAGCGGGTTGCGGAGCGCGAGCGACCCGCCGACACCCGCAACGATCAGCACGAGCAGCGATGTGTAGATCAGCGTGCGCGCGCGCAGCATCCGCTTCCACATCGTCGCCCGGTCGTAGTGTTGCGCGAGCGCATTCTCCGACGCGTAGCGGATGAGGCCCCGCGGGTAGCCCATCCTGTCCATGACCTGGTCGCAGCCGTCGACGCAGGCGGCGCAGCCGATGCATTCGTACTGCAGCCCCTTGCGGATGTCGATGCCGGTCGGACACACCTGCACGCAAATGTTGCAGTCGATGCAGTGACCAAGACCCGCGTTTGCGGGATCGGTCTTGCGGAGGCGCGCGCCGCGCGGCTCGCCGCGCTCGCGATCGTAGGCGATGATCAGCGTGTCGCGGTCGAACATCGCCGACTGGAACCGCGCGTACGGGCACATGTACTTGCAGACCTGCTCGCGCATGAAACCCGCGTTGCCATAGGTCGCGAAGCCGTAGAAGAGAATCCAGAACGCTTCCCACGGCCCGAGCTGCCAGGTCATCGCGCGAATCCCGAGCTCTCTGATCGGCGAGAAATACCCGACGAACGTGTAGCCGGTCCAAAGCGCGATCACGAGCCACGCGACGTGCTTTTCCGCCTTGATGACGAACTTCTCGAGCGAAGGCCGGGCCCTGTCGAGCTTGATTCGCGCCACGCGCTCGCCCTCGATCTTCTTCTCGATCCACTGGAAGATCTCGGTGTACACCGTCTGCGGGCACGCGTAGCCGCACCACAACCGGCCCGCGACCGCCGTGAACAGGAACAGCGCGCAGGCGGCGATGACGAGCAGCGCCGCGAGGTAGATGACATCCTGCGGCCACAGCACGAGGCCGAAGAGATAGAACTTGCGCTCGGCGATCTCGAACAGCACCGCCTGGCGCCCGTTCCACGAGAGCCACGGCAGCCCGTAGAAAACGAGCTGCGTCGCAAACACGAGTCCCCAGCGCCAGCGGGCAAACCAGCCGTGGACCGCCCGGACGTAGATCTTCTTGCGGATCTCGAGGAGCGAGACCTCGTCGCCGGCCGCTGCCGGCGAAACGACGGGGATGACGGAAGGACCGCCGGCGTTCACGGAGCGTGTATCTGGGAGCCGGCCGTCGGGCGCCACGTCGTCAGCTCGCGAGAGGGCGCTGGGGGGCACCCGTCGCGCGCCGACTCATTTGGCGCCAGGCGGCCGGTTCGACAGACTCCAGACGTACGCCGCGACCAGATTGATCTTCGCCGGGCCGAGAGCCCCCTGCCCGAGCGTGTTCTTGAACGCCGGCATCGGCGGATGCTCGGCGCTCATTCCGAGGTGACGTCCGTTGTTGATGCCCTGCGCGATCGTCGCTTCGCTGCTGCCGTATAGCCAGACCGCGTCGGTGAGATTCGGCGCACCGACGGCCCGGTTGCCCGTGCCATCCTTGCCGTGGCACGCGGCGCAGGTCTGCTCGAAGAGCGGCTTCCCCATTTGGGCGCGCAGCCCGTCACTCGGAAGCTTCGACAGCGAGCGGACGTAGGCGACGACATCGCGCACGCCTTCCGGCCCAAGTGCCGCGCCGAACGACGGCATGACGCCCATGCGTCCGTTGGTGATGGACGTCACGATCGTCGCGGGTTCCCCGCCGTAAAGCCAATCGTTGTCGCGCAGATTCGGAAAACCCTGGCCGCCGCCGGCATCCGAGCCGTGGCACGGCGCGCAGGTATTGAGGAAGATCCGCTCGCCCATCGCCCGCGCCTGCGGATCCGCGGCGATCGCGGGTAGCTCGAGACTGGCGTACTTTTCGTAGAGCGGCTTGAGGCGCGCTTCGGTGTCGTCGCTCTCCTGCGTCCAGGCACCCGTCGACGACCAGCCCAGCATTCCTCTGAAGCTCCCCAGCCCAGGATAGGCGACGAGGTAGCCGAGCGAGAACACGATCGTGATCCAGAAGAGCCACATCCACCACCGCGGCAACGGATTGTTGAGCTCCGCCAGGTTGCCATCCCACGTGTGACCCATCAGCTCCACTTTGCCGGAACCCGCGGGCGCGGTCGAAGTGCCGGACTTGACGCGCGTGCGGCTCGTGACCCACAAAAGCCACGCGCAATAGCCGATCGACCCGAAGGTCACGACGATGATGAACCAGCTCCAGAAGCCGGAGGTGAAATCGCTCATGAGGGCCGCCCCGCGTCCTGGCCGGAAAGTGTTCGCCGTTCCGCCTCGTCGGGCAGCGCGAACGGCGCGTTCGCCGCCTGGTCGAACGGCGCCTTGCGCCGCGCGCTATAGGCCCACGCGACGATGCCCAGGAAAGACAGGAATGTGAGCACGGTCGCCGCGACGCTGATCATGCTGTAGAGATTCATCGTCTACCTCACGTTGGGGAGCGCGAGGCCGAGGTTCTGCAGATACGCGACCAGCGCATCCTGCTCGGTCTTGCCGCTGACCTCGTCGTCGGCTGCCGCGATCTCGGCATCGGTGTAGGGCACGCCGACGCGCCGCAGCGCCCGCATGCGATCCTTGATGTCACCGGTCGACGCCGCGGCTTTGGCCAGCCATGAGTACGCGGGCATGTTCGACTCGGGAACGACATCGCGCGGATTGTTGAGGTGCACGCGATGCCAGTCGTCCGAAAAGCGCCCGCCTACGCGCGCGAGATCCGGCCCGGTGCGCTTGCTGCCCCACTGGAACGGGTGGTCGTAGACGAATTCGCCGGCGACCGAGTAGTGACCGTAGCGCTCGGTCTCCGCGCGGAACGGCCGGATCATCTGCGAATGGCAGTTGTAGCACCCCTCGCGCAGATACACATCGCGCCCCGCGAGCTGCAGCGGCGTGTACGGCTTCACTCCGGTGACCGGTTCCGTCGTCGACTTCTGGAAGTAGAGCGGGACGATCTCGACGAGACCGCCCACGCTGACCAGCAGGACGATGCACACGATCATCCAGCCGATGTTCTGTTCCAGCATTTCCTGGTTGAGCTTCATCTTGACAACCTCACACGCTGGCCGGCACCGCGGCCGGAATCGCCGCCTCGACGGATTTGGCGCCCGCCACGGTTCGAATCACGTTCCACGCCATGATCAGCATCCCGGAGAGGAACAGCACGCCGCCCAGGAGCCGGATCGCGTAGAACGGATAGGTCGCCTTGACGCCTTCGACGAACGCGTAGGTGAGCGTGCCGTCGGCGTTCACCGCGCGCCACATCAGGCCCTGCATCACGCCGGCGATCCACATCGAGCAGATGTAGAGCACGACGCCGATCGTCGCGATCCAGAAGTGCAGCGAGATGAGACGGACCGACCACATCTCGACCTTGCCGAACATCCTCGGGATCAGGTAATACATCGCGCCGATCGAGATGAACGCCACCCAGCCGAGCGCGCCCGAATGCACGTGGCCGATGGTCCAGTCGGTGTAGTGCGACAGCGCATTGACCGTCTTGATCGACATCATCGGGCCCTCGAACGTGCTCATCCCGTAGAAGGACAGCGACACGATGAGGAACTTGAGGATCGGATCGTCGCGGAGCTTATGCCAGGCGCCCGAGAGCGTCATGATCCCGTTGATCATCCCGCCCCATGACGGCGCGAGCAGGATGAGCGAGAACAGCATGCCGAGCGATTGCGTCCAGTCGGGCAGCGCCGTGTAGTGCAGGTGGTGCGGACCCGCCCACATGTACGTGAAGATCAGCGCCCAGAAGTGGACGACCGAAAGCCGGTACGAGTAGATCGGCCGGCCCGCCTGCTTCGGCACGAAGTAGTACATGATCCCGAGAAAGCCCGCGGTGAGGAAAAAGCCCACCGCGTTGTGGCCGTACCACCATTGCACCATCGCGTCCTGCGTTCCTGCGTACACCGAGTACGATTTCATTGGCCACAGCGAGACGGGGACCTCGGCGCTGTTGACGAGATGCAGCACCGCGACCGTCAGGATATAGGCGCCGAAGAACCAGTTGGCGACGTAGATGTGGGGCGTCTTGCGGAGCACGATCGTGCCGAAGAACACGATCGCGTACGACACCCAGACCAGCGTGATCAGGATGTCGATCGGCCACTCGAGCTCCGCGTATTCCTTGCCGGAAGTAAAGCCGAGCGGCAACGTCACCGCGGCGAGCACGATGACCGCCTGCCAGCCCCAGAACGTGAACGACGCCAGCGCCTCGGAGAAGAGGCGCACCTGGCAGGTGCGCTGCACGACGTAGTAGGAGGTCGCGAACAGCGCGCAGCCGCCGAACGCGAAAATCACGGCGTTGGTGTGGAGCGGCCGCAGGCGGCCGTAGGACAACCACGAGACGCCGTCCCAGAGCGCGAAGTCGGGCCACAGCAGCTGGGCGGCGATGATCACGCCGACCAGCATGCCGACGATGCCCCACACGACCGTCATGATCGCGAACTGGCGCACCACCTTGTAGTTGAACGTCTTCCCGTTTTCCGTCGGCATCGTCATCGTCTCCTGGGCCGGGCGCACGCGGCGCCCATTACTGCCTTCGGACGGATGCTACGGGTGATCGCCGGATCGGGACTTGATCGAGGTCAAGGCCGGCATGGCCGCCTGCGCATCGGAATTGGCTTCGCCGTCCGGCGGGGTGGACACCGAGGAATCGTCATCGGCAAGGATTCGATGCGCCGGCCCTTCGAGGTCGTCGAATTGTCCCGACCGCACGCACCACCAGAAGCCCGCGCCGATCAGGAAGACCAGCACGACCGATAGCGGGATCAGCAGGACGAGGATGTCCACGGGGGTTCTAGCGACGAGATCGTTCGATGCGGGCGAGTCGCAACGCGTTGCCCACGACGACGAGCGAGGACAGCGACATGCCGGCCGCCGCTGCCAGAGGCGTGACATACCCGAAGGCCGCGGCCGGGATGGCGACTGCGTTGTAGGCGAGCGCCCAGCCCAGATTCTCGCGCACGACGCGCAGCGTCTTCCGCGCGTGGCGAAGCGCGTCGGCGATGAGTCCGAGATCGTCGGCCAGCACGACGATGTCGGCGGTCCATTGCGCAAGCGGCGTGGCGCTTCCGAGGCTCACCGACACCTGGGCCTGGGCGAGCGAGGGCGCGTCGTTGATGCCGTCCCCGACCATCGCGACGACGGCATGGTCCCCCTGCAGCGCCAGAATCGCGGCGCGCTTGTCGGCCGGAGTCGCCTCGCCGCGTGCATGCTCGATACCCAGGCGATTCGCCACCGCGGCGACCGCCGATGCGCGATCGCCGGACAGGATCGCCGGCACGATGCGCAACTCCTTCAGCCGGGCCACGAGGCCGCGCGCGCTTTCGCGCACACCTTCGCCGACCGCGAACATCGCGATGAAGCCGCGGGCGTCGCCGAGCGCGACCAGCGTCGTGGCCGCGTCGATCCACGCCGCATCCGGCGGTGCTCCCGACAGCGCGCCGACGAAATCGGGTCGCCCAACGCGGAGGATGTTTCCCTCGACGACCCCCTCGACGCCTTGGCCGGCAACGACATGGAGATGCTCGGCGCGCGGTCGCTCCAATCCCGTTGCCGCCGCCCGGAACACCTGCGCGAGCGGATGTTCGGACGTCGCTTCGAGCGCCGCGGCGAGCGCGATCACCTCGTCCCGCGTGCCGCCGCGCTGTGGCTGCACGTCGACGAGCGACCCGCATCCCGGCGTCAACGTGCCGGTCTTGTCGAAGACGACATGCGTCACCTGCGCAAGCGACTCGAGCGCATCCCCGCGCGTCACGATCACCTGCCGGCGCGCGAGCGCACCGGTCGCCGCCGCGAGTGCCGCAGGTGTGGCGAGCGACAGCGCGCACGGGCAGGACACTACCAGCACGGCAAAGGTGACCGCGAGCGCACGCGACGGGTCGTGCAGCCACCAGACAACGGCCGTGAGCGCCGCCAGCGCGAGAAGCGCGCCCACGAACCAGGCGGCGGACCGGTCGGCGACGCGCGCCATCCGCGGCCGGTCGGAAGCCGCGCGAGCGACGAGGCGCTCGATCGCCGCCAGGCGGGTCGCCTCGCCGGCGGCGATGACGCGAACCACGATCGCATCATCGCGAACGATGCTGCCCGCAAGCACCGGCTCGCCGGCAGCTTTGCGAATCGGTCGCGATTCGCCGGTGAGGATCGCCTCCTCCACATTCGCGCATCCGTCGGCGACCGCTCCGTCCGCAGGGACCGTCGCGCCGGCGCGCACCAGCACGAAGTCTCCCGCCACCAGCTCGGCGGCGGCGACGGAACGGCATTCCTGCCGCGCCGGCCAGTCGACCAGCTGTTCGGCGGTCGCCGGGCGCGCGCGGGCCACGGCCTCGACGGCGTCGCCCGCCCGTCGGCGCGCGATGAGCTCGACGTAGCGCGCCACCAGGAGCAGCGCGATGAACATCGTCACCGTGTCGTAGTAGGACGCGCCGGAGCCCGATGCGGTCGACACGACGCTTGCCGCGAACGCGGCCGCGATGCCGAGCGCGACCGGCACGTCCATGCCGAGGCGGCCCAGGCGAACGTCGCGCCACGCGCCCTGGAAGAACGGCGCCGCGGAATAGAGAAGCGCCGGCAGCGTGAGCGTGAGGCTCGCCCAGTCGAGCAGCAGCCGGTGCTCCGGTGCGACGCCCTCGATCGTGACGTACGTGGGCAGCGCGAACATCATCACCTGCATCATCGCGAGGAGCGCGATCGCGGTCCGCAAGAGCAGCGTGCGCGCCTCGCGGCGGACGAGGATCTCGCGCCGGGCGGGGTCGTACGGCCACGCGCGGTAGCCGATGGCGGCGATGGCGCGCAGAACGTCGGAGAGTCTCGCGACGGCGGGGTCGAAGACCACGCGCGCGCGTCGTGTCGCGAAATTGACCGCGACGCCGCAAATCCCGGGACGCTGCGCGAGCCAGTGCTCGATCAGCCAGATGCACGCGCCGCAGTGGATGCCTTCCAGCAGCAACGAAACGTCGCGTCGACCGTCGGGCGTCGAGTGCGCGAACGTAGCCTGCACCACCGGATCGTCGTACTGCGTCCAGGGGTCGGCCGCGGCGGGCTCGTCCACGCTGTCGGAAGTTTCGGTGCGGCGGTCGTAGAACGCGTCGAGTCCCGCCGCGTGGATCGTCCGCGCGATGCCGAGACAACCCGCGCAGCAGAAGTCGCGCGCGCCCCCCCCGAGTACGGCCCGCCACCGCCCCGGGTGCCGGTTGGGAAGCCCGCAGTGGAAGCACATCGCCGCGAGCGGCGATGCCGCCTCCCCGCCGACACGCGGCGGGGCCGGCTCCGGTGCGACGATGGGGGACGCTACGTACATCCGGCGGAATCTACGGAGCGGCCCTGCGGGGGTCAACTCATCGTTGGCCCGAGTTTGATCGGCGACAAGTCGCCCATTGATTTTGCGCAACGCCGCGGCGATCATGCGAGCGATAATGTCTTTCCCTTTGCAACAAAGGATCGGCCATGTACAAGAACCTGCTGGTGGCAACCGATGGGTCGAAGCTCTCGGACAAGGCGGTTGCGCATGCGATTTCGCTTGCGCAGGCGCTGGGCGCCTCGCTGACGGCGTTCTATGCCGCGCCGGATTACCCGATGCCCGCCTATGCCGATGGCGTCGTCTATGAGCCGGTCTCGCGCAAGGAGTACGGGAAGCTCGCCGCCGAGGATGCGCAGAAGATCCTCGACGCGGTGGCGACGAAAGCCGACGCCGCGGGTGTCGCCTGCAAGACCGCGTATGCGATCGCGGCGGCGCCATGGGAAGCGATCCTCGCCGCGGCGAAGAAAAGCAAGTGCGACGCGATCGTCATGGCCTCGCATGGCCGTCGGGGGCTCTCCGCGGTGCTGCTCGGCAGCGAGACGCAGAAGGTCCTCACGCATTCGAAGTTGCCGGTGATCGTCGTCCGCTAGGCGCCCCGCAGCGCGCTCAGGGCTGACCCGGTGGCGGCGAGACTATCCGTGCGCGCGGAGCGATCGGCGGCGCGCCGTGCGATCGCGGTGCAACCGTTGCTTTTCGGCTTCGGCACCGACGGCGCGGATCGGCAATTCCTGCCGTGGCTCGCACAGAATGTCGCGGCGCTATTCACGATCCTGTTGTCGGTCGTGCTCATCGTTCTGCTCGGTGCGCTCGTCTATGCGCTGTGGCGCGAGCTTCGCCGCAGCACGATCGTGCTCGATCCGCTGGAGGTTCCGCGCGAGCTCGCCGAGCGCGGTTACACGCCTGCCGTCGTGACCGAACGGCTCCTCAATGCCATCCACACAATCCAGAGCGTCGCCACGACGCAGAAGCCGCGGCGCGGACACGTCGCCTCCGCGCTCGAGGCGGACATCCAGATTCCGGTCGGCCGTCTGTCGATCAAGTCGGTCGCCCGCTACTTCCGCCAGCTCCTGGATCTCTCCGATGCGCAGGTCGCGGGAGAAATCACGCGCGACGGCGACGCGTTCACGCTGCAGTTGCGGCGGCGCGATGGGGCGCGGACGACGATCGCGCGCGAGCGAACCGCAACCGACGTCGGATCGCTGATCGGAGTCGGCGCCGAGGAGGTCGTGCGCCTCACCGATCCCTATGTGCTCGCGTCCTACTACATGGAGCAGGAACTGCCCGGCCCCGAGTTCCCGAAGACCACCGAGACACTGAAGCACGTCATGGAGACGAGGCCCGACGAAATGCCGTGGGCCTGCAACCTCCAGGGGCTGCTGCTCCTCAATCGCCACGATGTGGCCGAGGCGCTGGCCGTGCTGCGGCGCGGCTTCGAAGCCGACCCGAAGCTGCAGAGCCCGGTGTCCGAGGAGTACATGACGGCGCTGGTGCGCAACGGCCGGACGGACGAGGCGCTGCGCATCGTCGACGCGGCGGCGGCGCGGCCCCTCTCGGCGACGCAGCGGACGCGCATCGGCTGGTGCAACGTCATGCTGGGTCGCTACCGCATTGCCTACCGTCATTTCCGCCGCGTCGTCGCCACGCATCGCGGTCGCGCCTACGCGATGCTCGGCCTCGCGGTGTGCCTGTGGCGTCTCCATCGATACCGCGAAGCCGTTGCGGCATTCGAGGTCTACTTCCGCCTGCGCGGACCCGGCTGGACGGGAGTCAATCCGTACGTCTGCGCGCTGCTCGACTTGGGCCGTGTCGACGATGCCGTGCGCACGGCGGAGGAGCTCTATGCGCGCTATCCCGACGAGTCGGCGGCAATCGCCGCGCTCGCCCGAGTCCGCCTCCAACAAGGACGCGCCGCCGAGGCCGCGACGATCGCCGAAGCCGGCACCCGGCGCTGGTCGCTGCGCTCGCTCAACTGGTACTGCTGGGGCGAGGCGCTGCGGATGCAAGGCGATCCCGAGGGCGCGATCGCGAAATTCCGCCAGCTCTACGCACAGGAAATGCCCGTGCCCGAGTGCGTGACGGGCTGGGCGCGCGCGCTCGTCGATCTTGGGCGCAACGAGGAGGCGCTCGCGAAATTCGCCGAGGCGGAGAAGATCGACAAGGAAGACGCGCGCAACTATCTCCATTGGGGAGACGCGCTGCGACGGATCGGCCGCACGGCCGACGGCGATGCGCTGATCGCGAAGGCGCACAAGCTCGCGGCGAAGCAGGAACTCCTGCTGTAACGCCCTCGCCGGCCGTTTCCCGGGAAGGCGCAGGGGCCGCCGAATCTCAGGCGCTCGCCAGCGCCTCCAGCGCGTCGCGATCGACAATGTGGATGCGCTCGCGCGCGAGATCGACCCATCCGCGGTCCTCGAAGGCCCGCAGCAGCCGGCTCACCATTTCGCGCACGCTGCCGAGCTCGTCGGCGAGGGCCTGATGAGTCGCCCGCACGGGATCTTCCTTGCGCAGCAACAGCATCGCGAGGCGCTGGTCGAGCTTCTGGTAGGCGATCGCTTCGACGAGCGACATCAGCGTGGCGAGACGCTCGCCGAACAGGCTGAACACATGATCGCGGAATGCCGGGTCGCTCGCGATCAGCGCCTGGAAGTCGGCCGGGGGCACGATCAGCAATTCCACGTTGGTTTCGGCGATGCCCGTCGCGGCGTAGTCCGAATGCCCGAGCAGGCAGCTTCCGGACAGGAGGCAACTTTCACCCGGCTTCACGCGATAGAGCGGCATTTCGCGCCCGTTGGGATAGCGCTGCAGCACCTTGATCGTTCCGGCCAGAACCAGCGGGAATCCCGAGCATGGCGTGTGGGCGTCGAACATGACGGTCCCCGCCGTCGCCTTGCGGTGGACGCCGTGGCGCACGATGCGGGCCAGCGTCGCCGGCGCTGCGCCGGCAAGCGCGGGAAAGAGCCGCAGCAGCGTCGCCTCCAGGTTCGCGAGGGCGGCGGCGGAATCGGGCATGTGTGAGGTGAGCGCGGATCGAATGCCGGACGCATCTTCGCCTGAATTCTACCGCCGCGCACATCCCCGATCTCGGACGGCGCCCGGGAGAGAGAGGCGAGGAATCGCCTGTTTGTGACGCAGGTCACAGACGATCCCGCGCCGCCGAACGATCATGCTGCCATGATGCGCACCGATCGTACGTTCGCTGGGGCTGTTGCGCTGCTCGGCCTTCTCGCCGTGGCGCCGCTTGTTTCGGCGGAGGCCATTGGCCAGCCAGGTGTCGTGGTCGAGTATCGCGATCTCGACCGCTTCGCCACGGCGGAGGGGATCGTGGAGGCGATGCGGCTGTCGACGCTCGCCGCACAGGTCGCCGGCCGGGTCGTGTCGCTGCCGGTCAAGGCAGGGGACGTGGTCAAGGCTGGGCAGGTGCTGGTTGAAATCGATTCGCGCAGCGCGATCCAGGCCGAAGCCGCGAGCCAGAGCCAGGTGCGGGAGGCGCAGGCGAATCTCGCCAATGCCAAGGCGAAACACGAGCGCAATCTGCGGCTGTACGAGCAGAAGTTCATCAGCCGCGCGGCATTGGACCAGACCGAGTCCGAGTTCGCCGCCGCGCAGGCGCAGGCGGCGGCGGCGATTGCCAACGCTGGAGTGTCGGCGACGTCGAAGAGCTTCACGACCATCGTCGCTCCGTACGGCGGCATTGTCGCCGCGACGCAAGTCGAGGTCGGCGACATGGCGACGATGGGGCGGCCGCTCGTCACGGTGTTCGATCCGCGCGAATTGCGGGTCACCGCAACGTTGCCGCAGGCGGTGCTCGCCCAGGCGAGGCTCGACGCGCCGATCAGCGTGGAGATACCGTCGCTCGCGCTCGAACTCGTCGCCCGACGCGTTACCGTCATCCCGATGGCCGACGCGCGCACGCATACGACGGCGGTGCGCCTCGAGCTGCCGGGCGCCAACGGACTCATGCCCGGCCAGTACGCGCGGGCAAGGATCGTGACCGGCCGCACGCGGGCGCTCGCCGTTCCGGAGTCGGCGGTCCTGCGACGCGGCGAGGTGACGGCCGTCTACGTCATCGATGCAAACGGACGCGCACAGCTGCGGCAGGTCCGGCTCGGGGAAACGGCGGGCAATGGATTCGTCGAGGTGCTCGCGGGGTTGGGCGCGGGTGAACGCGTGGCGCTCGACCCGGTGCGCGCCGGCATCGAGGCCAGCAAGGGCGGCGACGCGCGGTCGTAGCGATGGCGCGCATCCCGGATCCTGCACAAGCGCAGCTGGGCATTTCCGGCCGCCTCACGCGATTTTTTCTGGCGTCGCGGCTGACGCCGCTCATCGCGCTGCGTTGCGCTCTTGCTCGGTGCGTTCGCGGTCACCGTCACGCCGCGCGAGGAGGAGCCGCAGATCAACGTGACCATGGCCAACGTGATCGTGCCGTTTCCGGGGGCATCGGCGCGGGACGTCGAAACGCTGGTCGCCACCCCCGCGGAGCAGGTGATCGCCCAGATCCAGGGCCTCGAGCACGTCTATTCGGTGTCGAAGCCGGGCATCGCGATCATCACCGCGGAATTCAAGGTGGGAGTTCCGCGCACCGAAGCGCTGGTCCGGCTTTACGACACGATCAATGCCAACCGCGACTGGCTGCCGAAGGCGCTCAACGTCGGCGAGCCGCTGATCAAGCCGAAGGGGATCGACGACGTCGGAATCGTCACGCTGACGTTGTGGACGGCCGACGAGGCGCGCGGCGCGTTCGACCTCGAGCAGGTCGCGCACGCGATCGAGGTCGAGCTGAAGCGCGTCCCCGGAACGCGCGAGGTGACGACCATCGGCGGCCCGGGGCGCGTCGTGCGCGTGCTGCTCGACGCGCAGAAGCTCTCTTCGTACGGATTGACCGTCGCCGACCTCCGGCAGGCGCTTGGCGCCGCCAATACGGCACTCCCTTCCGGCAAGCGCGACGCCGACAACCGGTCGATTCTGGTCGAAACCGGAGCATTTCTCGCGAACGCGACGGAAGTCGCCTCGCTCGTCGTCGGCGCGACCGGCGGCAATCCGATCTACCTGTCCGATGTGGCGCGCATCGTCGATGGAGCTCCGCCGCCGACGCGGTACGTCTGGCTCGGCACAGGAGCGGGGGCGGCGAAGAAGGGGATCGACCGGCAGGGCGAATTTCCCGCCGTGACGATCGCCGTGACCAAGAAGCCCGGCGAGAACGCGGCGGACGTGGCGAAGCGCGTCGTCGCGCGCGTCGACGAGCTCCGCAATGCCGTAATCCCCGTCGGCATCGAGGCGACCGTCACGCGCAACTATGGAGAGACCGCCAACGACAAGGCGATGAAGCTGATCCAGAAGCTCGTGTTTGCCACGCTGTCGGTGGTCGCCCTGGTGCTCGCTACCCTTGGCCGGCGCGAGGCGGCGATCGTCGGCGCCGCCGTGATCCTGACGCTTGCCGCAACACTCTTCGCGTCCTGGGCCTGGGGGTTCACGCTCAACCGCGTGTCGCTGTTCGCGCTGATCTTCTCGATCGGCATCCTCGTCGACGATGCGATCGTCGTCGTCGAGAACATCCACCGTCATCGCGGCCTCGAGCCGGGCGCATCGCTGCTCGCGCTCATTCCGGCGGCCGTGGACGAAGTCGGCGGACCGACGATCCTCGCGACGTTGACGGTCATCGCGGCGCTGTTGCCGATGGCGTTCGTCAGCGGACTGATGGGACCGTACATGGCGCCGATTCCGATCAACGCCAGCATGGGGATGCTGATCTCGCTCGGCATCGCGTTGACGTTCACCCCGTGGCTGTCGCTGCGCCTCGCGCACGTCGGCGCACCCGCCGCGCACGGTGCCTCGCGCCTCGATCGGGGCCTCACGCGCGGGTTCGCGGCACTGCTGGCGCCGTTCCTCGATGCGCGCGCGGGTGCTCGCAACCGGCGCCGGCTCTGGATCGCGATCCTGCTCGCCATCGTGCTGTCGGCGCTGCTTCCGGCATTCCAGTGGGTCGTGATGAAAATGCTGCCCTTCGACAACAAATCGGAGCTGCAGGTCGTCGTCGACATGCCGGCCGGGACTCCGGTCGAGAACACGGCAGCCGTGCTGCGGGCGATGGGCGCGTATGTCGCGACGGTTCCCGAAGTGACCGACTACGAGGCCTACGCCGGCACCGCGGCACCCATCAACTTCAACGGCCTCGTGCGCCAGTACAACCTGCGGCAGGAGCCGGAAAACGGCGATCTGCAGGTGAACCTCGTGGACAAGCACCAGCGCGACCGCCAGAGCCATCAAATCGCGGGTGCCCTGCGCCCGGAGCTCGAGCGTATCGCCGCACGCTTCGGCGCCAGGGTCAAGGTGGTGGAAGTGCCGCCCGGCCCCCCGGTGCTCTCGCCGCTCGTCGCCGAAATCTATGGTCCCGACGAGGCCGGACGTCACGCGGTGGCGAAGCGCGTCCGCGCGGAATTCGGTCGGCACGAGGAAATCGTGGGCATCGACGATTCGATCGAGGACAGCGCGCCGAAGGAAAGCATCAGGATCGACCAGGCGCGCTCAGCCTCGCTCGGCGTCGCTTCGGCGGATGTCGTGGCTGCGATGCATGTCGCGCTCGACGGCGATGACGTCACGATGCTGCACGACGCGCAGGCGAAGTACGGCGTGCCGGTGCGGCTCACGCTTCCTCCGGAACAGCAGGCGAAGCTCGATTCCCTGCTGGCGATGAAAGTGCGCGGCAGCAGCGGCGCGCTGGTGCCGATCTCGGAGGTCGTGCGCTCACGCACGATCGAGCGCGAGCGCACGATCCACCACAAGGATCTGCTGCCCGTGTCCTATGTGATCGGCGATGTGGCCGGCAAGGCCGACAGCCCGCTGTACGGGATGTTCGCCGCGCGCGGCGCGCTTGCCGGCGCCGCGTTGCCCGAGGGCGGCACCCTCGGCGAATACTTCATCCGGCAGCCGGCGGATCCCTATCGCGAGTACGCGCTCAAATGGGACGGCGAATGGCAGGTGACCTACGAGACGTTCCGCGACATGGGAGCGGCCTATGCGGTCGGACTTGTGCTCATCTACCTCCTCGTCGTCGCCGAATTCGGCTCGTACGTCACGCCGCTCGTCATCATGGCGCCGATTCCGCTGACGATCATCGGAGTCATGCCCGGGCACGCGCTGCTGCACGCGCCGTTCACCGCGACCTCGATGATCGGGATGATCGCGCTCGCCGGGATCATCGTGCGGAACTCGATCCTGCTGGTCGACTTCATCAACCTGCAGCTCGCCCGCGGCGTCCCGTTCGCGCAGGCGGTCGTCGACGCGGCGGCCGCGCGGGCGAAACCGATTGCGCTCACGGGTGCCGCCGCAACGCTCGGCGCGCTTTTCATCCTGGACGATCCCATCTTCAACGGCCTCGCGATCGCGCTGATCTTCGGCATCGTGATCTCGACGCTGTTGACGCTGGTTGTCATCCCGCTCTTGTACTACGCCGTCAACCAGCGTCGCTTTCCATGAATGACGCGCAACCTCGAGGAGTCGCAATGGATACCCACCGCCTTGTTCGGATCTTCGCCGGCACGTTCGTCCTCATCTCGCTCGCGCTCGGCGCGCCCGGCAGCCCCGTTTTCGTCGACACCAACTGGCTCTGGCTCACGACGTTCGTGGGCGCCAATCTGCTGCAGAGCGGCTTCACGCGCTTCTGCCCGCTGGAAATCGTCCTGAAGCGCCTCGGCGTGCGCGAGGGTTGATCCATGACGAAGGCGTTTCGAGAAATCACCCGCTCGCTTTCACCGGCGCTGCGCGCGCTGCGCGCCGACATCCCCGACACGATGAAGGGCTTCGACGCGATGGCGGCCGCCGCGTTGCGGGCCGGGGCACTTCCCGAGAAGACCAAGGAATTGATCGCGCTCGCGCTGGGCGTCGCCGCGCACTGCGACGGCTGCCTCGGCTTCCACGTGAAGGCGCTGGCGAGGCTCGGCGCGACGCGGGCGGAGGTCGAGGAGACGCTCGCCGTCGCCGTCTACATGGGCGGCGGACCTTCGCTCATGTACGCCGCGGACGCGCTGGCGGCGTTCGAGGAAATGGCGACGCCCGCTTCATAACGCCGATCGGCGTCCTTGGGCAAACGCGCGGGACGGGGCGCAACGTGGGCGCGCACTCGGCAGGGCCGTGCGCGGCGTTCGCGTACAATCCCGGTTTTTCCAACAAAAACAGCGCCATGCGCGTCAGCCGCTATTTTCTCGCCACGTTGAAGGAAGCCCCCGCGGAGGCCGAGCTCGCGAGCCATCGACTGATGCTACGCGCGGGGATGATCAAGCGTCTCGCCGCGGGGATCTACACGTGGCTGCCTTTGGGATTGCGCGTGCTGCGCAAGGTCGAGGCGATCGTGCGCGAGGAAATGAACCGCGCGGGCGCGATCGAGCTCCTGATGCCCGTCGTCCAACCGGCCGAGCTGTGGCAGGAGACCGGCCGCTGGGGGAAATACGGCCCGGAGCTCCTGCGCCTCAAGGATCGCCACGAGCGCGATTTCATCATCCAGCCGACTTCCGAGGAAGTCATCACCGACATCGCGCGCAAGGATCTTCGCAGCTACAAGCAGCTGCCGATCAATTTCTACCACATCCAGACGAAGTTCCGCGACGAGATCCGCCCGCGCTTCGGCGTCATGCGCTCGCGCGAGTTCGTGATGAAGGACGCGTATTCGTTCGACGTCGACCAGACGGCGATGCTGAAGTCCTACCAGGCGATGTACGACGCCTACGCGCGCATCTTCACGCGGATGGGCCTCACGTTTCGCGCCGTTGCCGCCGACACCGGCCAGATCGGCGGCAGCGCGTCGCACGAATTCCAGGTGCTCGCGGATTCCGGCGAGGACGCGATCGCCTGGTGTCGCGCTTCCGATTACGCAGCCAACGTGGAGCTGGCGGAGGCCCTCGCCGCGGCGCCGTCGCGCCCGCCCCCCGCGGAGCCGATGCAGAAGGTGCCGACACCGGGCAAGGAAACCTGCGAGGACGTGGCGCTGCTCCTCAACCTGCCGCTTTTGCGCACCGTCAAGTGCATCATGCTCGCGACCGAGGTTGAAGGGCAGCCTGCGCGCATCTGGATGCTGCTGATCCGCGGCGACCATGCGCTGAACGAAGTGAAGACGAGCAAGGTCGCCGGCCTCGAGAAATTCCGGTGGGCGAGCGAGGCCGAGATCGTCGCCGCGACCGGCTGCCGTCCCGGCTACCTCGGCCCGGTCGGGATCCCGAAGGAAATCACGCTCGTCGCCGATCGCAGCGTCGCCGTGATGGCCGATTTCGTCTGCGGCGCCAACATCGCGGATTTCCACCTCTCCGGCGTCAATTTCGGCCGCGACTGCCGCGAGCCGGACCTCGTCGCCGACATCCGCAACGTCGTCGCCGGCGACCCGTCGCCCGACGGCAAGGGAACCCTCGAGATCCTGCGCGGGATCGAGGTCGGGCACGTGTTCGCGCTCGGCACCCGCTATTCGCAGGACATGAATGCAACCTATCTCGACGCGCAGGGTCAGAGTCGGTTGATCGAGATGGGCTGCTACGGCATCGGCATCACCCGCGTCGTGGCGGCGGCCATCGAGCAGAACCACGACGCCCGTGGCATCTGCTGGCCCGCGCCGCTGGCACCTTTCGCCGTCGCGATCGCTCCCGTGGGCTACGACCGCAGCGAAGGGGTCAAGGCGCTCGCCGACCGGCTCCACGACGAGCTCGAGGCAGATGGGGTCGAGGTCTTGCTGGACGACCGCGGCGAGCGTCCTGGCGTGATGTTTGCAGACATGGAGTTGATCGGCATCCCGCACCGCATTACTATCGGCGACCGCGGCCTCAAGGACGGCAACGTCGAATACCAGGCGCGCGGGGAGACAACGGGCGTGGACCAAAAGACCGGGCCCGTCCCGGTCCCGGTCTCGGAGATCGGCGCCTTTATCCGGAGGAAGCTTTCGGCATGACGTTTTTCGGCACTTGGGGACGCGCAGCCGGCATGGGCGCAGCCATCGCGCTCGCCTCGCTGCCCGCTCTCGCCGGCACGCAGGTCGAGGAGCGGCTTGCGCCGTCGGTCGTCACCGTGATGTCCGGCGCGATCTCCGACCACCCGGTGCCCGCCGGCTACGCGACGCGCCCGGATCTGCGGCCGTGGCTGGACGAAATGTCCCGTCGGCTCGCGCCCAAGATCGCCGACACCTCGACGCGCGAGGAATTCCTCGCCACCGTGCATTACGAAGCGACGCGGGCGGGACTCGATCCGCAGCTCGTCCTCGGCGTCATCCAGTACGAGAGCGCGTTTCACAAGTACGCGATCTCGGGCGCCGGCGCGCGCGGCTACATGCAGGTGATGCCGTTCTGGACGGGGCTCATCGGCAGCGGCGACAACCACAATCTCTTCCACCTGCGCACCAACCTGCGCTACGGCTGCGTGATCCTGCGCCACTACCTCGACATCGAGGAGGGCGACGTCTACCGGGCGCTCGGCCGCTACAACGGCAGCCTGGGCCGCCCCGAGTACCCGACCGGCGTCATGACCGCGGTCAACCGCAACTGGCAATTCGCGCCGGCGACGTCGGTCAAGCTTCCCGTCACCGCGTCGCTCACCGTCGCCCGGTGAGCGGGGCAGCCCTGTACCGCGGCCGCTTCGCCCCTTCCCCTACCGGACCGCTGCACTTCGGCTCGCTGATCGCGGCGCTCGCGAGCTATTGCGACGCGCGCAAGGCCGCCGGCGAGTGGCTCGTGCGCATCGAGGACGTCGACATCCCGCGGGCACGCCCGGGCGCGGAGCGCGCGATTCTCTCGGCCCTCGAGCGCTATGGCTTCGCGTGGGACGGGCCGGTGATTCGTCAATCGGAGCGCACCGGGATCTATGCGTCGGCCCTCGAACGACTGCGCGCGCAGGGCGATGTCTACGCTTGCGCCTGCACAAGGCGCGAGCTCGAGACCGCGCCCATCGGCGCAGGCGGCGAGCGCGTCTACCCGGGCACCTGCCGCGACGGCATTCCCGCCGATCGCCAAAAGCGCGCCGCGCGCGCGTGGCGCCTCCGCGTGCGGGGCGCCCATGTCGACTGGCGCGACCGTCTGCAGGGACCGCAAGCGCAGGACCTCGCGCGCGACGTCGGCGATTTCGTTGTGCGTCGCGCCGATGGTCTTTTCGCGTACCAGCTCGCGGTCGTCGTCGACGACGCCGCGCAGGGCATCACCGATATCGTGCGCGGCGCCGACCTGATCGCATCGACCGCGCGGCAAATGCTGTTGCAGCAGCGCCTCGGCGTCGCCACCCCGTCGTATCTGCACGTGCCGATCGCGATCGGCGGCACCGGCGAGAAACTCTCCAAGCAGACGCACGCGGCGCCGCTCCCCGCGACGCCATTGCCGGCGCTGATCGCGGCGTGGCGCTTTCTCGAGCAACCCCTGCCTGCAGGCTCCGCCACGCCCGCGACGCTCGCGGAATTCTGGCAATGGGCGGCCGCGGCGTGGAACCCCGCGCGACTGCCGCCGGTCGCGATGCTGCCGGCACCCGCGGCGTTCCGGCCGGGTGCATCCGGCGGCGTATAATTGGACCTTCGCTCAACCCGATCCGCCGGGATGCGGTTTGTCGCTCGGGCGGGCCGGTGGCGGCGGGCTGGTTTGCTCCAACGGCCCCGACGCCACCCTTAATCCAAACGCCATGACCACGCTTGTTGCCGTTCGCAAGAACGACGAAATCGTCATCGCCGCCGATTCGTTGACCACGTTCGGCGACACGCGCCTGTCCGCGGAGTTCGACCGGACACCCGACAAGATCATCGAGTACAAGGGCACCTACATCGGGCTCTGCGGCAGCGCCGCGCATCAGCTCGTCTTCGTGAGCCTTCTCGCGAAGCACGCCGACCTCGACTTCTCGAACAAGGCCGGCATCTTTGAAACCTTCCGCAAGCTCCACCCGATTCTGAAAGAGCAGCATTTCCTGAATCCGAAGGAGGAGGAAGACGACCCGTACGAATCGACGCAGATCACGGCGCTCGTCGCCAACGTGCACGGAATCTTCGGCGTCTATTCGATGCGCGAGGTGTTCGAGTACACGCGCTTCTGGGCCGCCGGCACCGGCCGCGAATTCGCGCTCGGCGCGATGCACTCGCAATATGGCCGGCTGCGCACCGCGGAGGCCGTCGCCCGCGCCGGCATCGATGCGGGGACGACGTTCGACAAGAACTCGGGGCTGCCGCTCACGCTCTATACGGTGGCGCTGGGTCGCTAAAAGGGCGCACGGCATGCCTGCGACGCCGCCGTTTACCGATGCCCTCGCGCGTTTCGTGTTCGAGCACGCCGCTGTGCGCGGCGCGCTCGTGAGCCTCGACGGCGCCTGCCGCGAGATTCTCGACTGCCATCCCTATCCGCCGGCGCTGAAGCGCGCGCTGTCCGAGCTGCTGGCGGCGGCAACGCTGCTCGCGTCCACGCTCAAGTTCAAAGGCACGTTGATCGTTCAACTCCAGGGTGACGGCCCCGTTCGCCTGCTCGTCGTCGAGTGCGACGCCGCGCTGTCGCTTCGCGCGACGGCACAGTGGAAGGAGGCGGCCGATGCGCTGCCGGCATCGGCCTCGCTGGCCGAGCTCGCCGGAGGCGCCGGCCACGGGCGCCTCGCGATCACCCTCGATCCCAAGGACGGGGGTCCGCTCTATCAGGGCATCGTCGCGCTGGAGGCGGCGTCGATCGCGACGCTGATCGAGCACTATCTCCGCACGTCGGAGCAGATCGACAGCCGGATGACGATCGCCGCCGACGGACCCCGCGTGCGCGGCCTGCTGCTCCAACGCCTGCCCGGCGCGACAGCGGCGGACGATGCAACATGGACCCGGGCGGCAGCGACAGTCGATGCGTTGCCGGCCGCGGCGCTGCTCGCCCGCAGCGACGCGCCCTCGTTGCTGCAGGCGCAATTCCCGGATGACGACGTGCGCCTCTTTACCGCGCGACCGGCGCGCTTCGTGTGCAGCTGCTCCGAGGAGCGCGTCGCGAACGCGCTGCGGCTGATCGGCCGCGCCGAGGTCGAAAGCATCCTTGCCGAGCAGGGGCTGATCGGCGTCACCTGCGAGTTCTGCAACCGGCACTACACGTTCGTGGCCGAGGACGCGCGTGCGCTTTTCGTCGCCGAGCGCGGCGCTGCTGCGCAGCGCCCGGCGCCGCAAGGTCCTGTCCGCCACTGATCGCGGTGCTTGCGTCGTGAGCCTCTACGTTCCTCGTCATTTCGACGCCGGCAACCGCATCGCGATCGCCCGGCTCGTGCACGATCATCCGTTCGCCACGCTGCTGACGCCCGTCGCCGGCGAGCCGCAGCTGTCGCATGTGCCGCTCCTCTGGGCCGGCGACTGCGAGCCGTACGGCACGCTGCTCGGCCATTTCGCGCGTGCGAATCCCCATGTCGAGCACGCGGCGGCCGGGGAATCGATCGCGATCTTCCATGGGCCGCACGCTTACGTTTCACCGTCGTGGTACGCGCAGCCGGCCGTCGCGGTTCCTACGTGGAATTATGCGGTCGTCCACGCGCACGGGACGCTCGAGCTCGCGCGCGAGCCGAGCGAAACCCGTGCGATCCTCGATTTGCTGATCCACAGGTTCGAATCCGGTCGCGCGGCACCGTGGGCGCCCGGCCTCGATCGGGCGCGGATGGCGGCCATGATCGAGGCCATCGTCGGCTTTCGCATGAAGATCAAGCGCATCGACGCCAAGTTCAAGCTGTCGCAGAACCGGACACCCGACGATCGCGCGCGCGTCGCCGCGGCCCTCGCGGCCGAGGGATATCCCGACGCCGAAGCGACGGCCGCGTGGATGCGCGCCTACATCCTCCCCGCCGATGGCAGCCCCTGACGTCGAGAGCGCCGCACGCCCTCGCGTGCGTTACGACAAGTGGCTGTGGGCGGCGCGCTTCTTTCGGACCCGAAGCCTCGCCGCGCAAGCCATCGACGCCGGGCAGGCGCGACTCGCCGGCGCTCGCGTCAAGCCGGCGCACCCGGTGCGCGTTGGCGATGCGGTGTCGCTGCGCCGTCGCGGCATCGTCGTCGAAGTCGTCGTCACGGGGCTCGACGACAGGCGGGGATCGGCAACCGAGGCGGCGAAGCTCTATCAGGAGACGGCGGCGAGCGTGGCCGCGCGCGAAGAGGAGGCGCTTGCCCGCCGTCAAGCGCTGGCGATGCAGCCGCGGTTCGCCGGCCGGCCGACCAAGCGCGAGCGGCGCAAGCTCGAGGATTTTCTCAACGAGCCGTAGAACCCCTCAACAGAGCTTCAGCGCACCGAGGTCGAGCAGCAGGTCGGGGTTCTGGTAGCCGCGCCAGATCGCCCACGCAATCAGCGCCGCGGCGACGAGGCCGATCGAGTGCCAGACGAGGCGCGGCACGCGCGCGAATCCGCGCGGGGGCGCAATGCCGGGGAGAAATCGCATTGCGCGAGGATACCCGATGCGGGCACCCCGCGGCGAGTTCGCACAACCCGCCGCACAACTGCCGTCAGGCGCGCACCGGGCTTTCGGAGAGCGGCCCCAGCATCGTCACCGTCGTCTGCGGGACGACGCCCAGCTCGCGCATCGTGGCCATGATCGAGCTGAAATCGGCGGCGGTGCGCACGTTGGCGATCGGCTTCGCGAGCAAGTTGACGGCACGGCCGCTGACGATCAACGGCAGGCTTTCCGGCAATGCGGAGCGCAGCGAACGGATCTCCTGTCCCGCGATCTTGCCGGAGATGCCACGATCGAACAGCAGCACGACGAGCGCGACCTTGTAGGCCTCGGCGGCCCCGGCGATCTCCTGCGCGGGCACGCCCGCGCCGAGCGACAGGCAGTTGATGCCATCGGTGAAGAGCAGGAGCTCGAGGATGGCGAGCCCCAGCTGATTGGGATCGTTGGGCGGCGTCGCGAGCAGGATCTGCCGTGCATCGCGCGTCGGACGCACGAGCCGCGTCACGTCGCGCAACAGCCGCTGCGCGAGATCCGCGAAGCGGAGCTCCTGGAAATTCTGCATCTCGCCGCGGACGACGCGCTCGTGGACTGCCTCGTTCAGCGGAATCAGCGTCGTTTCGAGAAACTTGCGGAGCCCCTGGCCGACGAGGAGCTTCGACAGGTGATTCTGCATTTCGCCGATCCGATGCGCGCCGAGCAGCTTGACTGCGGTCTCGATCTCGCCCGGCAGCGGCGCGGGTGCCTCGACGGCGAGCCCCATCATCGATTGCAGCGCGGATTCCGCGAGCGGAACGACCGCGCCGGCGCGCCAGCCCTCCGACAGCAATTGCTTGATGAGCTTGAGCCGCGCGACCTGATCGGACGGATAGACGCGATCGCCGAACGCGTCACGAAGCGGCGCGGGAAAGCCGTAGCGGCGCTGCCACATGTAGAGCTGCTCGCGGCGCAAGCCGGTGATGCGGACCACTTCCCGGATGTGGGAATTGCCCCGCGATTCGGTGGAACCGTCGCGCGGTTCGACCATTGCCGCAGCCGGCTCGTGCCGCCGCGTCGGTGCCTTGATCAGGATGCCCATCGTCGTCATTCCCTTACGCTTTGCGTCACATCGTATGGTCAAACTGTGCTGCACAAAGTATATCCTCGCCCCGACGCCATGGCACGGCATGGTGCAGCAACCGTGCGCTGCGTTGTCGATGCCGCCCGTTCCGCCATTCTGTGCAGCACGGTCCGTACCACGCACGATGCGTGCCAGCAATAAGCAGCACTATTGCCGCTCACCCGTGTTTGGGTGATCATCAGCAATCACACGGCCGCCTGCCGCCGCCGCCGGATTCGTGGCGGTTCTGGACGAAATCCCGCCCGATGTTCGGACTGAGCAAAGAAAACAAGGACCCTCTCGGCGACGCGAAATCGGCGGAGCGATGGTTCGGCTCGCTCCCCGGCAACGACCCGCTCGCGCTCGAACGGGAGGTCCTCGATGAGCTCGGCAAGCTCTGCGAGCAGAACGCGCGGCGCACGCCGCAAGGGCTCGAGGCGGTGTTCCGCGTGGACATCGACACCAAGGGCTTGCGCGACACGCTGGTCGCTCAATACCTCGAGCACGCGAGCCGGTCGTCGAAGATCGAAAACCAGCTCTGGCAGGCGATTTTCGATCTCTCGCAGGGCTTTATCACCTGCTATTCGGAATTCGCGCGCGAAATCGCCCGTCATGCGCAGAGCAAGAAGTGGCAGGCGCTGCTGCCCGAGCTCATCGCTCGTCACATCATTCACCTCGGGCTCGACGCGAAGATCCGCCTCTTCCGCTACGAGCAGTGGATCCCGGCGAAATGGGCCGAGCTGCACGCGCTCTTCATGCAGGCGTGCTCGCGCCAGATCGAGCGGCACGCGCTGGTCGCCGACGCCAAGGGCGACACGACGACGATCGAGCACGAGTTCCTCGTGGCGCTCATCCTGCAGCTCGTCAACTCGGGGAACATGACGCCGAGACACGTCGACTGGGTGGCGAGCCACCTCGACGAATGGTGCCAGCCGCTGCGCCTCACGCTGGAACCGTCATCCGTCACGTCGTTCTACGTCGACCTCGGCAGCCGGGCCGGCCTCCGCCGCCGCTCGCCGGCGCCGCTCGAGGGTCGGGTGCTGTTCCTCGACACCCGTCCGCTGCACGCGCTGCTCATGCAAAACGTCGCGGTGCTGGAGCAGAAGATCCGCGGCCAGCCGCTGTCCGACAAGACGGCGCGGCGCAGCGAGCAGCTCGCCCTCGTCTCCAAGCTCGCCTCGCAGGTCGATCCCGAATTCAAGCCGTTCGCGCGCCGCGGCGAGCGCACGTCGGCCGCCGGCGCGGTGACCGCCATCGTCGGCTTCGGCAAGATCTCGGGCTACCTCCGCGAGGAAGAACAGCATCCCACGCCCGTGCTGGAACAGGGAACGAGCTTCGGCGGCACGATGGAGCTCGCCGTCTTCGGGCGCGCGCGCAACGAAGTGAATCGCAAGGTCGAACAGGCGCAGCGCCGTCTCGACGCGTATGCCGCCCCGGGCGGCCCGTGGGAAGTGAAGGACGTGAGCCAGACCGGGTTCAGGCTCCTGGCGCCGATGAGCGTCGCCAACGCGGTGACGCTCGGCACGCTGGCCGCGATCCGCCCGCATGGGGAGCGCGTATGGGTGCTCGGCATCGTCCGCCGGATGCGCCGGCTCACCTCCGACCGCGCGGAAATCGGCCTGCAGGTGATCGCGAGCTCGCTCTCGAGCGTCGATCTCATCGAGCAGCGCAAGGCGCAGGAGGATGATTATTCGGTCGACGGCGAGGCGACGACGATCAACGGCCGCATCTTCCAGGGGTTGTTCCTTTCGCTGCGCAAGCGCGAGACCGACGCAGCGGTGACCTCGCTCATCATGCCTGCAGTCGAATACCAGCCCGCGCGGCGCTTCAAGCTGCAGACACCCCGGGCCATGAACGCGATCAAGCTCGGGCGCCTGCTCGAGCAGCAGCCGGAATGGGTCTGGACCGCCGTCGAGCCGCTCGAACGCGCCGCCGCGCCGGCGGTCGGCAGCGCCAAGCGCCGCTGAGGTCGCGCATGAGCGCCGCCGGGCCACCCGGAACGCCTGCGCGAGCAGGGCGAAGCCAAGGCCCGAAGGGCGCGTCTGCGAGCGCGGGCGGCGGCCGACCCCAAACCACCGCGCAAAGAATGCTCCAGCGCGGAGGCCGCGCGAATCGCGCCCCCTCGGGGGGCAGCGCAGCGGCCGAATCGTCCCATGCGGCCGCAAGCGTTGGGTCAAGCCGATGACGGTCGATCGCTACGCGGAGATCCATCGCGCCCACCGCTGGGACGTGCCGGCGAACTTCTCGATCGCGGACGCCTGCTGCGGCCGCTGGGCGCCCGACCGCACGCGCTTCGCGCTGTACTGGGAAGACGAATCCGGAGTAGACGGCCGCCTTCACGTACTGGGATCTCGAGCGGCAGGCGAACCGCCTCGCGAATGCGCTGACCGCGATGGGCGTTGCGCGCGGCGACAAGGTCGCGCTGATCCTTCCGCAGCGCCCGGAGACCGTCGTCGCGCACATCGCGATCAACCGCATCGGCGCCGTCGCGGTGCCGCTGTCGTTCCTGTTCGGCCCCGAGGCGCTCGAATACCGGCTGCAGGACTCGCAGGCGAAGGTCGCGTTCGTCGATCCGCAGTCGCTGCCGAACATGGCGGCGATCCGCGATCGCTGCGCCGGCATTGCGCACATCATCGGCGTCGCCGGCGCCCACGAGTCGTGGGTCGTCTCGTGGGAGGCGACGCTCGCAAGTCAGTCGCCACATTTCACGCCGCCCGCGATCGCCGCCACCGATCCCGCGTTCCTCGTCTACACGAGCGGCACCACCGGCCCGCCGAAAGGCGCGCTGATGCCGCAGCAGTGCCTGCTCGGCAATCTGCCGGGGTTCGTCCACTCGCACAACGGCTTTCCCCGGCCGGGTGACGTGTTCTGGTCACCCGCCGACTGGGCCTGGACCGGCGGCCTCATGGACGCGCTGCTGCCGACGCTGTATTTCGGGCAGCCGATCGTCGGCTATCGCGGCCGCTTCGATCCGGAGCGCGCCTTTGCGCTGATCGAGAAATACGGCATCCGCAATACGTTCCTGTTCCCCACGGCGCTCAAGATGATGATGAAGGCCTACCCGCGGCCGGGCGAGCGGTTCGAGATCAACCTGCGCTCGATCATGAGCGCCGGCGAAGCGGTCGGCACCGCGGTGTTCGAATGGGCACGCGACGCGCTCGGGGTGACGATCAACGAGATGTTCGGCCAGACCGAGATGAATTACATCGTCGGCAACTCGCACGAGCTGTGGCCGGCGAAGCCGGGGTCGATGGGGCGGCCCTACCCCGGGCACCGCGTCGCGGTCATCGACGACGAAGGCAGCGAGACGGCCGCGGACGCGATCGGCGAAGTCGCGGTGAACCGCATTGCGCCGGACGGAACGCCGGACCCCGTCTTCTTCCTCGAGTATTTCCGCAATCCGGAAGGGACGGCGAAGAAATTCAGCGGCGACTGGTGCCGCACCGGCGATCTCGCGAAACGCGACGCCGACGGCTATCTTTGGTATCAGGGCCGCGCCGACGACATGTTCAAGGCCGCCGGCTACCGGATCGGCCCATCGGAGATCGAAAATTGTCTGGTGCGCCATCCTGCGATCGCCAACGCCGCCGTGGTTCCGTCGCCCGACGAGACGCGCGGCAACGTCGTGAAGGCGTTCGTCGTGCTCGCCGCCGGACATGCGCCGACGCCCACGCTCGAGGAGGACATCCGGCAGCACGTGCGGAAGTTCCTCGCGCCCTACGAGTACCCGAAGGAAATCGAATTCATCGACGCGCTGCCGATGACGACGACCGGCAAGGTGCAGCGGCGCGTGCTGCGCGAGCGCGAACGCGAGCGCAAGGCGTCCGGGCCACGCTGATGCCTCTCGCGGGCGCGCATCGTCTGCGTCTCGTGCTGACCGACGATCGGATGGCGATCTGCCGTCTCGGACCCGGGGACCGCGCGCCGGCGTGGGCGACCCGCGGCAGCTGGTGGTCGATGTCGCGCACGCCGGACGAGCTTTCCATCGTCTGCGCAGAGACCGCGGTGCCGCAGGACGTCCAGGCAAGCCGCGGCTGGCGGCGGCTGCGCTTCGAAGGTCCGCTGCCGCTCGACCAGACCGGGATTCTCGCCAGCGTGACCGGTCCGCTCGCCGCGGCGCACGTGTCGCTGTTCGCCGTCGGGACCTACGATACCGACTACGTGCTGATTCCCGACGCGCAGCGGAACGCGGCGATCGCCGCGCTCGAGGCGGCGGGGCACTCGATCAGCGCGGGGATGTAGGCGTCACGCCGCGCTCGGGGAGCGCGCGCAGTCGCTCGAGGAAGGCGCGGTGCGTGAGCACCCAGGTCACGGCCGGGATCACCGTCGGCAGGATCAGCGAACCGAACTGGAAGGCGAAAGCGATCAGCTCGCGCTGCCACGCCGAAAACCCGGTCTGCGACGCGACGAGCGGGGCCGACGTGATCGCGATGTTTTTCAGGAAATCGGCGAGCACGCCCCACGCGACGAACGGCAGTTGCACTGCGTAGCCGAGGAGAAGCGTGCGCGGCCATCGCGGCTCGCGGGCCGCCAGCACCAGCGCAGCGAAGAGCGGCATGCCGAACGAATACAGCAAGCCGTCGACATCGACCGTGATGTGCGCCGCGCCGCCGAGCACCTCGCCCGGCTTCAACGCGGTGGCGAACGTGAAGATCGCGGCGTTCTGCTCGACGGCGGTGACGATGTCGGAGAGCCCGGCGGCCGCGACCCCGGCGAGCAGGAGCTTCACCGGCCACAGCAGGAGAGGCGCGCCGAAATACCAGACGATGAACGCGACGGGCAGCCACACGAGCACCTTCAGCACGAAGCGTCCGAGCGGCGTCCGCATGAGTTAGGGCCTGTTCACACTATGGACGGAAACGCGAACGGGTGGCATGGGCCGCCAATCAAGGCGGACGAGGAAGCGAAGACCGGGCGTCTTCGCAAGGAGGACAACGTAGAGTGGCGGCCCAGGCTGCCCGTTCCCTTCGGGTTGCTGCCGAAAACGCCCATCGCTGCGTTGCGAAGTCTCGCCGGACATCTCGTCCGCCTTCGCCTTCGCGCCTCGCGCTGGGCGTTTTCGGCCGTGCAACGCGTTTGTGTCCATAGTGTGAACAGGCCCTAGGCCGGCGCAGGGTCCGGCGTCACGCGGTCGACCGGAAGCGTCCGCACCCAGACGAGCCAGACGATCAGCACGTCGAGCATGATGAGCGCCTGCCAGACGTAGAGGTGCGCCCACTCGAACGCCTCGAGGTTCCACTGCCCGAGGTAGAAGAGGCTGATCACCCGGATGATGTTGAGGCCTTGCACGGCCACGACGCCGGCGAGGAGCCCCAGCAGCCGGTGCTTCCAGGGTGCGGGAAACGCGAGGATCGCCGCGACGAGGACGATCGTCGCCTCGACGCCGTTGCATCCGGATTCGATCGACACCGCGAAACCGTTCGCCGTGCTCTGCAGCACCTTGCCGGTCGCGACGACGCCGGGGTCGAAGAACGTGACGAGGCGGGCGCTCACCGCAGCCAGCGTGTTGGTCCAGGGGACGACGAAATACTCCTGCGCCCACGGCGTCAGCTCGGCGCCGAACAGCACGGCCTGCAGGACCAGGAACTGGATGAAAAAGCGGATCACGGACGGCGATTCTACGGCAGTTTCGCTCCGCGGCCGCGCCACCCGCCCGAGCGGGCTTCCCGCCGGCGCCGGCTGGGGCACGGGTTAACATACGGGCCGGCGCATGCAGGTTCCGAAAAACCGCGCCGACCCGAGCACGGCGCCGGCCCGCGCACGCATTCTTTCCACGCACCCGCCATGCTCTTCAACAGCTACGACTACCTGATCTGGTTCCTTCCCGGAACTCTCGTCGTTTTCTTTCTGCTTGGCCGGCGGCCGCTCGCCGCGCAGGCATGGCTCACGCTCGCGTCGCTTTTCTTCTACGGCTGGTGGAACCCGTGGCACCTGCCGCTGATCCTCGGCAGCATCGCGTTCAACTTTGTCGTCGCCCAAGGCTTGCGCAAGGGCGCGCCGCGCGGGCTGCTGGCGTTTGGCGTCGCCGCGAATCTCGCGGTGCTGGGCGTCTTCAAGTACGCCGACTTCTTCCTCGTCAACGCGGCGCACCTGACCGGCGAACCGGCGCCCCTCCTCCACCTCGCGCTGCCTCTCGGCATCAGCTTTTTCACGTTCACGCAGATCGCGTATCTCGTCGACGTGTATCGCCGCAAGGCGCAGGAACCCGTGCTCGCCAACTACGCGCTTTTCGTCACGTTCTTCCCGCACCTGCTCGCGGGACCGATCCTGCATCACAGCGAAATGATGCCGCAGTTCGCCGACAAGTCGAACAAGCGGCCGCAATGGGACAACCTCGCGTCGGGCCTCTTCCTGCTGACCATCGGCCTCGTCAAGAAGGTCGTCTTTGCCGACACGTTCGCGCCGATCGCCGATGCGGGCTTCGGCGCGCCCGCAACCTTGAGCGCGCCGGCGGCGTGGCTCGCCGTCCTCGCGTACACGATGCAGATCTATTTCGATTTTTCCGGCTATACCGACATGGCGCTGGGTGCCGCGCGTCTTTTCAACATCAGGATGCCGATCAATTTCGACTCGCCCTACCGCGCGACCGACATCCGCGATTTCTGGCACCGCTGGCACATCACGCTGTCGCGGTTCCTGCGTGAATATCTCTATATCCCGCTCGGAGGCAATCGCGGCGGAGACGCGCGGACCGCCGCCAACATTCTCGCGACGTTCCTGTTGGGCGGACTCTGGCACGGCGCCGCGTGGACGTTCGTGATCTGGGGCCTTCTGCACGGCCTCGCAATGGTTTTCCTCCGCTTCTGGGGCACGATCGGGCGCCCGCTGCCACGGGGGCTTGCGTGGGCGCTCACGTTCCTGTTCGTGATGACGACCTGGGTGTTCTTTCGCGCCACTTCGCTCGACGGCGCGCTCGCGATGCTGCAGGCGATGGCGGGACTGAACGCGGCGCCAGGCGCCACACTCGGCTGGCTCGGGGATGTCGAGGCCCGTCTCGCCACCGCCCTCGTCCTTCCTCCCGCGTGGACGCTGGTGCCGCCGGCGCTCGGCCTGCTCGTCGTCTGGCGGCGCGCCAACTCCAACGCGCTGGCCATGCGTTTCCAGCCGGGGATCGCGAACGGCGCGTTCGTCGCCCTCGCGCTGCCGGTGTGCGTGCTGCAGCTTGCGCGCGTGACGCCCTTCCTCTATTTCAATTTCTGACGGCGCACAGTGAGGTCGAACTTCGCCAGCGAACCCGCGACGCCCTCGACGCTGGCCGCTCGCCGCTGGGTCGCCGCGTCGCTCGGCATCGCCGCGGCGGCGCTCGTCGCCGTCGGCGCCTTCAACGCGTACGTCGATCCGTTCCAGCAATACCGGATCCCCGGACCGTTTCCGGCGCGCTACTACACGTCGCTCCACCGTTACATCGCGCCGGGCCTCGCGAAGAACGCGGCGTACGACACCTTGCTGTCCGGATCCTCCATCGTCGAGAACACGCGCAACAGCGACATCGGGCGCGCTTGCCACGGCGTGGGACTCAATGTGGCGATGCCCGCACTCACCGCGACGGAGCAGGCACAGATCGTCGGCACGGCGCTGGCGGCGAAGCCGCTCGCGCGGGCGATTCTCGTGCTCGATTTCAACGAGTTCTCGGGCGCCCCGGATCAGCGCAATCCGCTGGCGGGACCGATGCCGCCCTATTTCTACGACCGCAATCCCCTCAACGATTTTCCGTACCTGCTGTCGTGGGGCGTGCTCGTCAAGTCGTGGCGGATGCTGACAGGAGATCGGACGGAGCGCTTCCGAACGGATGCCGACACCCCATGGTGGTGGGCCGATGAAAAGCGTTTTGCGCGCGACGAAGTCGTGAAGCGGCTCGACCCGCGCAACCTCAACGCGCAGTTCCAGCAGCCGCCGCGCGAGCTGCCGGGGATGCAGGAGAGCTTTCACCGCAACCTGCTGCCGCTCTTCACCGCGTATCCGCAGACCGAATTCGTGCTCGTCTGGCCCCCCTACTCGATCGTCGTGTGGGCCGATTTCGTCCAGCGCGCGCAACTCGACGTATCGCTCGACTTCAAGCGCTGGGTGTTCGCAACGACGCGCGACCTTCGCAACGTCCGCATCGTCGACCTCCAGGGCGTGGCGGAGGTCACGCACAACCTCGACCGCTACACGGACCTCTACCATTTCGCGCCGCCGGTCAACCAATGGCTGGTGGAGGAGGCCTGCGGCGAGCGCTATCGCGTGCGCCCCGACACCGTCGATTCCCTCGACCGTGACCTGCGTCGGCAGGCGCTGGCCTTCGATCCGGCATCGCTCGGCGCCCACTGACCGAGGGCGCGACGCCCCGGCAGGATCTCCCCCAGGGACCGGCCATTGCAGGGCTCCGATGGAGGGGCTTGCAATTCTAAATGCGAATCATTATCATTCGTAATAACCCGTCTGGCCGAGGAGCCGAATCGTGTCCCGTCTGCTGCCGCTTGCCCTCTTGTTGTTCGTTGCCTCCACGCGGGCGCTTGCCGCCGATGACGAATTCAAGCTGGTGATCGAAAGCCACAAATTCGACCCGGCGGAAATCACGGTTCCCGCAGGCAAGAAGATCAAGCTCATCATCGAAAACCGCGACGCCACGCCGGAGGAATTCGAGAGCCACGCGCTCAATCGCGAAAAGGTGATCGCCGGCAAGTCGACGGCGACGATCTTCATCGGACCGCTCAAGCCCGGCAGATACCCCTTCGTCGGCGAATTCAACGAGGCGACCGCCAAGGGCACGATCGTCGTCAACTGATCACGGGCAACCGCCATGTTCGCCACCGCCGTCATCGTCTTCCGCGAAATCCTCGAGGCTGCGCTCATCGTTGGCATTCTCGCCGCCGCCACGCGCGACGTTCCGGGGCGCAACCGCTGGCTCGGCGCCGGCATCCTCGCCGGACTCTCCGGCGCCGGCATCGTCGCGCTTTGCACCGGCCGCATCGCCGAGCTGGCGAGCGGCATGGGCCAGGAGATCTTCAACGCGACGATCCTCGGGCTCGCGGTCGTCATGCTGGCGTGGCACAACCTCTGGATGTCGTCGCATGGCGCGGCGCTCGCGAAGGATGCGCGCAGCGTCGGCAACGCCATCCGCGATGGACGGCGCGCACGCTCGGTCCTGCTGATCGTCGTCGGGCTGGCGGTGCTGCGGGAGGGCTCCGAGACGGTGCTGTTCCTCTACGGGATCGCCGCGTCGGAGGGCGGAGGCTCGCTGCCGATGCTCGCCGGCGGGCTGGCCGGCATCGCCGGCGGCGTTGCAGTCGGCTGGCTGCTCTACGCGGGATTGCTGCGGATACCGCTGCGCTGGTTCTTCACCGCCACCGGCATCCTCGTGCTGTTCCTGGCCGCCGGCATGGCGTCGCAGGCGGCGCGCTTCCTGATCCAGGCCGACGTTCTGCCGAGCCTCGCGACGCCGTTGTGGGACACCTCCGGGTGGCTGCCGCAGACGTCGGTCGCGGGCTCGCTGCTGCACAGCCTGATCGGCTACGAAGCCCAGCCCTCGGGGATGCAGATCGTCTTTTACGTGCTGGTGCTCGTCGTCATAGCGACCGGCATGAAATGGCTCAACAAGGGGAGCGCGAGCGCGGCCCGCAGCGGGACCGCAGCTTGAATCCCGCGCGGTGGTCGATGGTCGCGCTCGTGCTGGCGGCCGGGACCGCGAGCGCCGATCCGAACGACTATGTGTTCGTGCCCGCGGTCGAGTATGGCGAGCGCGAGCTCGACTTCAAGTACGGCGTCGCCGGCAAGAAGAGCGAGCCCACGGCGCAGGCGGCGAGTCTCGGCTTCGGCTACGGCCTCAAGGAATGGTGGTTCACCGAGTTCTACGTCAAGGGCGCGCGCGAAGGCTCGCGCTCGACGTTCGACGCGATCGAATTCGAGAACAAGTTCCTGCTGACGGAGACCGGCAAGTACCCCGTCGACATCGGCTTCATCGCCGAATTCGAGCTTCCGCACGACCGCAGCGAAGGCAATGAATTCCGCTTCGGTCCGCTGTTCCAGACCGAATACGATCGCCTGCAGCTCAACTTCAACCCGCTGCTCACGAACATCACGCGCGCCGTCGAGGAAAACGGAACCTTCTTCGGCTACCAGTGGCAGGTCAAGTACCGCTGGCAGCAGGCGCTCGAATTCGGCGCGCAGGGGTTCGGCGAAATGGGCAAGTGGAACCACTTTGCGCCCACCAGCGAGCAGAGCCATCGGCTGGGCCCGGCGGTCTTCGGCAAGATCGGGCTCGGCGGCCGCGAAGCCATCGTCTGGAACGCGGGCCTTCTTTTCGGCGTGACGCAGGCCTCCCCCGACTGGAACTTCCGGCTGCAGGCCGAATACGAGTTCTAGGCGGTTCTTTAGGCGGTCCCCGCCCGCGCGCGCGCCAGCGGCGGATTGGTCGCGAAGTAGCGCCGGATGCCGTCGCGCATCGACAGCGCGAGTTGCATCTGGTGCCGGTCGCTGCGCAGCTTCAATTCCTCGTCCGGATTCGAGATGAACGCCGTCTCGACCAGGATCGACGGGATGTCAGGCGCCTTCAGCACCGCGAACCCGGCCTGCTCGACCATCGGCTTGTGCAGCGCATTGATGGTGCCGATGCCTTCCAGCACCTGACGGCCCACCTTCAGGCTGTCGCTGATCTGCGCGGTCTGCGAAAGGTCGATCAGCGTGCGGGCGAGCACCGGATCGCGCCCGTCGAGATTGACGCCGCCGATCAGGTCCGCCGCGTTCTCCTTCTGCGCGAGCCATTTCGCCGCGGCGCTGGTCGCGCCGCTTTGCGAAAGCGCGAACACCGACGATCCGCGCGCGCTGCGCTCGCGGAATGCATCCGCATGAATCGATACGAAGAGATCCGCCTGCACCGCCTGCGCCTTTTTCACCCGCGTGGCGAGCGGGACGTAATAGTCGTCGTCGCGCGTCATCACGGCTCGCATGCCGGGCTCGGCGTCGAGCAGCGTCTTCAGCTTGCGCGCGATGGCGAGCGCGACGTTCTTCTCGTGGGTGCCGCGCTGCCCAATCGCACCCGGATCCTCACCGCCGTGGCCAGGATCGAGAGCGACGATGATCTTCCGGCGATCGGTCCGCTTGGCTTCCGGTCGCGATTCGCGAGGGGTAACCGTCGGCGCGCCCGGCGGCTTCGCTGCGACATCGGCAGCGCGCTTTTCGTCGAGCAACGCCATCAATGGATCCACCGGGGTCAGCGGATAGAGATCGAGTACCACGCGATGCCCGAAGGTGGCGACGGGAGGGAGCGCAAAGAGCTGCGGCCGCGTCTCCGCTTTGAGATCGAAAACAATGCGCACGACGCCGCTCGCCGGATTTTCGATCCGGATCCCCGCGATGTACGGATCCGAGGCGTGCAGCCGAAACGGCAACTGGTCGAGCTCGGGCGCGTCGTCGGAAACCTCGAGCTCGAGCACCACGCGGGGCGGATTGGTGAGCGTACGCAGCTGGTGCGGAATTCGCGCCGGTCCTTCGATGATGACCCGCGTGTATTCCTGCGCCGGCCACAGTCGCGCGGATGCGACGCGCGCAGCAGCAGCCCAGGCCAACGGAACGATGAGTTGCGCCGCAGGCAAGAGCAGCCAACGGCACGCGCGTCGTCGCTCGATCGAAAACCGGATCACGGCACGGCGAGGATCGCGTTGCGGCATCGTTCACCCGCCTTCGTGCGCGCGCGCACGGTGAGATCGCGTCCGCCGATTCGCGAATCCGCGGGATGCGCGAGCGTGATCGCAAGGTCCGGCGGCGGCAGCGAGGCCCCGGCGCGCTCGGGCCATTCGATCACGCAGACGCTGTCGTCGCGGAAGCAGTCGGCGAGCCCCGCCGTGTCCCATTCGCTTGGATCGGCGAACCGATAAAAATCAAAGTGATAAAAGTATAAGCTCGAAAACGGATAATGTTCAACCAGCGTGTACGTCGGGCTCTTGACCGATCCTTGCCACCCCAATTTGCGCAGACACCCGCGCACGAGCGTCGTCTTGCCGGCGCCGAGATCGCCGGACAGCGTGACGACCATGCCGGGATGCAACTGCAACGCGAGCCGCGCACCGGCCGCTTCGGTAGCTGCGGCGTCGGCGAGATGAAGAGAGGCGAATGACATGGAGGTTGGCGTCGCGAGACGGCGTCAATGATGGCGCTGGTGTACGCTTCCGCGAATGAATTCGGCAACAGCAAGCGCGCGCGACCCGCGCCTGCAACGCGACTGGAGCGGGCTCGCGAACAGGATCCGCGATTGGGGCCGTGCGCTCGGCTTCGACGAAATCGGCATCGCGGGCACCGACTTGTCGGCCGACGAATCGCGCCTCGTCGCGTGGCTCGCCGCCGGCCGGCACGGCACGATGGATTATATGGCACGTCACGGCGTGCGCCGCGCGCGTCCCGCGGACCTCGTGCCCGGGACGCAGACGGTCATCACGGCACGGTTGAACTACCTGCCGCCTTCCGCGCGACCGAGCGAGGAGGTGCTTGCCGATCCGGGCAAGGGATTCATCGCGCGCTATGCGCTCGGCCGCGACTACCACAAGGTGTTGCGGGCGAAGCTCCAGCGGCTCGCGACGCGCATACGCGAGGAGACCGGCGAATTCGGCTATCGCGTGTTCACCGACAGCGCGCCGGTGCTCGAAGTGGCGCTGGCCGCGAACTCCGGATTGGGCTGGCGCGGCAAGCACACGCTGCTACTGACCCGCGAGGCGGGCTCGTGGTTCTTCTTAGGCGAGATCTATACCGACCTGCCGCTGACCGCAACGCCTCGGCAGTCGGCGCATTGCGGCACGTGCACCGCATGCATCGACGTCTGTCCGACGCAGGCGATCGTCGCCGCGTACGAGCTCGATGCGCGCCGCTGCATCTCGTACCTCACGATCGAGCACGCCGGCAGCATTCCCGAGGAACTGCGCCCGCTGATCGGCAATCGGATCTACGGCTGCGACGACTGCCAGCTCGTCTGTCCCTGGAACCGGTATGCGAGCGTTGCGAAGGAAGCCGGATTCGCCGTGCGCCATGGTCTGGACAACGCCGATCTCGCTGCGCTTTTTGCGTGGACCGAGCACGAGTTCCTGGAGCGGACGGCAGGCAGCGCGATCCGCCGCATCGGCTACGAGCGCTGGTCGCGCAACATCGCGGTGGCGCTCGGCAACGCGCCGAGCGAGCCCGCGGTCCTCGCCGCGCTAACTTCGCGTGCCGGCGATCCGTCGCCGCTCGTCCGCGAGCACGTCGCGTGGGCGCTGGCCCGACACCGCGGCATTGGCGTCTAGCGCGGCGCCCACTTGACGAGGAACGCGCGCATCGCCGCGGGATCGTAATTCTTCGTCGTCTCGAGCTCTTCCGTATCCTGCGAGTGGAGCAGGCGCCCGTTGGCATCGAGCACGAAGAGATGCGGGTAACCCTTGATCGCGGGGTAGCGCTTGAGGAACGCGTCGTTGTGGTTTTCCGCCGACCAGTTGACCTTGAGCCACACGTACTTCGTGTCGCGGTAGCGCTTGAGATCCGCGTTGGCGGTGAAGAACCGGTCCAGGATGTGGCACCACGAGCACCATTCGCCGCCGACGTCGATGATCACGTGGCGGCCCGCGGCGCGCGCGATGCGCAGCGCAACGTCCAGATCCTGCGCGGGGTCGCGCGCGGGATCGAATTCGAACGGCAGCGAAACCGGTTCCTCGGCAGCGAGGACGGGACGGGGACGGACAGGCAAACGGCCAGCAGAGAGCCCAGGAAACGGCGGCGGCGGAAGCGGCGCAAGGGACGCGGCATGATCAGCTCGTTGCGGGGCTCACCCCGGAAATCCGGCGATTCTACGCCTCGGAGCGCGAAAAGCGGCGGACCGCCGACTCACGCTACCCCTCGATGATGAACGGGGCGGCTGCGAGCAGCGCGCCGATCCCGGCGAGCAGAAGCCAGCCGTCGACGAAATAGGTGTAGAAGCAGAGCGCGATGCCGGCGATGACGGGGACTATCCTCGCCTGCCGGCGACCATAAACGATGTAGGCAACGCCCAGCGCGCTGATGACGATGTTGAAGTACAGCGTCGCGGCCACCGCGGCATCCCGTCAGCGGATGAGCTGGTTCATCGACACGATCGGCAGCATGATCGCGAGCACCAGCACGAGCACGATTGCGCCCATCGCGACGATCAGCGCCGGTTGCACGAGTGCCGCGAACCAGGTGATGCGCCGCTCGGATTCCTGCTCCAGCAGCGTCGCCGCGCGCTCCAGCATCGGCGCGAGCTGCCCGCTGGCCTCGCCGTTGGCGACGAGATGGATCAGCACCGGCGGAAATACCTTCTGCTCCTTGAGCGCGCGGGCGAGCGACACGCCCTCGCGCACGAGGCGCGCCGATGCGTCGGCGGCGGCGCGCAACGGCAGCGACCACACGACGTCGCGCGGCGGCGTCGAGCGCGCGCAGCAGCGGTGCGCCGCTTGCCGTCAGAATGGCGAGCGTGCTCGCGAAGCGCGCCGTGTCGATCGCGGCAATCAGCCGGCCGGCGACGGGCATCCGCAAGAGCGAGGCGTGCCAGCGCGAGCGGAACGCGGCGCGGCGATTGGCGACCGCGAACGCGGCAACGGCCACGACGATGCCCGCGAGCCAATACCAGCCGGTCGCGCGGAAAAAGCCGCTCATCGCGATCAGCGCCTGCGTGAGCCACGGCAGCGTCTGCCGGCTCTGCTGGTAGACGGAGACGACCTGCGGCACGACGTAAGCCAGAAGAACCGCGATGACCGCGAGCGCGATGGCAGTGACGAGCGCGGGGTAGATGAGGGCCATCGTGAATTTCTGCCGCAGGATCTCGCGCGCCTCCAGATAATCGGCCAGGCGCGCGAGCACGTCGGGAAGCCGGCCGGTCTCCGCACCGACGGCGACGAGTCCGCGATAGAGCTCGGAAAACGTCCGCGGCCAGCGCGCCAGCGCGCCGGCGAGCGGCTCGCCCGCGGCAACCTGGGTGCGCAGGCCGGTGAACACCTTCGCTGTCCTGGCGTCGTCCGCCTGCTCGGCGACGGCGGCGAGCGCCTGGTCGAGCGGCATCCCGGAACGCGTGAGTGTCGCGAACAGGCGCGTGACGAGCGAGAGCGACGCTGCGGGAAGATGCGTGCGCTCGACCCCTTCCGCGTCACCGTTGTTCGCGGCCGTGATCGCGGTCGGAAAGAGTCCCGCGCCACGCAGCTGCTCGCGCACCTGGCGTGCGGTCTCCGCATCGATGAGACCGCGGCGCGACTTGCCCGCCGCGTCGACCGCCTCGTATCGGAACGCGGTCATCGGGCCTTGCAGCCGTCAGGTTTCGCGGGCGACGCGCACGAGCTCGGCGAGCGACGTCGTGCCGCCCGGGAGCCAGCGGGCGCCGTCGCGGCGCAGCGGCACCATCCCGCCGGCGAGCGCGGTGGCCCGCAGCGTGTGCTCCGGCGCACGGTCGTGGATCAGCCGCCTGATCGCGTCGTCGACGAGCAACAGCTCGTAGATGCCGGTGCGGCCGCGATAGCCCGTCCCATTGCATTGCGCGCAGCCCGTCGGCGTCGACAGCGGCGTCGCCGCGGCAACGCCGAGATCGGCGAGCAGCGCGGCCTCGCCCGCTGTCGGCGCCGCCGTTGCGCGGCACGCGGGACAAAGCGTGCGCACGAGCCGCTGCGCGAGCACGCCCAGCAGGCTCGATGCCAGCAGATACGGTTCCACGCCCATGTCGGCAAGGCGCGTCACCGCGCTCGCCGCGTCGTTCGTATGCAGCGTCGCCAGCACGAGATGGCCGGTCAGCGACGCCTGCACGGCAATTTGCGCGGTCTCGAGATCGCGGATCTCGCCGATCATGATGATGTCGGGATCCTGCCGGAGGATCGCGCGGAGCGCGCGCGCGAAATCGAGCTCGATTCGCGGATTCGCCTGCGTCTGCGCGACGCCGTCGAGCGCGTATTCGATCGGGTCCTCGACGGTCATCATGTTGAGCGCGCCGCGCGGCAGCCGCGACAGCGCGGCGTAGAGCGTCGTCGTCTTGCCCGAGCCCGTGGGCCCCGTCACGAGCACGATGCCATGCGGCTCGCGGATCAGCCGGTCGATCGCGGTCTGCGTGGAATCGCTCATGCCGAGCAGCGCGAGATCGAGCCGCGCCGAGTCCTTGTCGAGGAGGCGCAGCACGACGCGCTCGCCCGGGCCCGTCGGCAGCGTCGACACCCGGACGTCGACCTGCTTGTCGCCTAGCTTCAGCGCGATGCGCCCGTCCTGCGGCAATCGCTTTTCGGCGATGTCGAGGCTCGCCATGATCTTGAGGCGCGAGACGAGCGCCGCGTGCAGCGCGCGCGGCGGCTCGATCACGTCGTGCAGCACGCCGTCGACGCGAAAGCGCACGACCGAGCGCCCTTCGTAGGGCTCGAAATGGAGATCGGACGCACGCTCGCGCAACGCCTGCAGCAAAAGCGCATTGATCATCCGGATCACCGGCGCCTGCGCGCCGCTGTCGAGGAGGTCCTCCGACGGCGGCAGGTCCTGCATCAGCCGCGCGAGATCGGTCTCGCGCGAAAGATCTTGCGACAGCTGCGCGACACCCGACGCCACGTTGTAGGCGCGGGCGAGCTCGGCGGCGAAGCGCTCGGCGTCGACCGGGCGCGTCGCGAGCGGGCGCTGCAGCACCCGCTTCAGCTCGGCGAGCCCCTCGATCGTCGCGTCGGGGCGCGTGAGGACGACGATCGCGCCGCCTTCGTCGCCCAGCGCGAGCACGCCCTGCGCTTTCGCGAACGCGTAGCTGATCCGCTGCGTGTAGGGCCCGGCCGGCGCGGTGACCACGCTATCGTGCATGAGGTCGGGAAGCGCGACGCGCCGCCTTCAGGGTTTGGCGGGCGGCGTGGGCGGCGCCGGCGTCGGCGGGACTCGAGCAGGCCTCCACTCGCCGGCGGCGGCGGCGGCACCTCGGGCACCGATGCGGGCGTGCCCGGCATCACGCCTTCCGGCGGGAGCTGCGGCTGCGTCGCGTCGCGCCAGAAGAGACGCTCCGGCGTCGTCCAGCGCTGCTGCTCGCCCTGCAGGTAGTCGTAGCGCTCGGAGGTGATCGTCCTGGCCGTCGGACGCGGTGCGCACGACGGTCGGCTTCAGGAACACGAGAAGGTTGGTCTTTATCCGGTGCCGCGCGTCGTAGCGGAAGAGCGCGCCCGCGATCGGGATCTGCCCCAGCAGCGGAACGCTGTCGGAGCCGTCGGTCAGCTGATCGTCGATGAGCCCGCCCAGCACGACGATCTGGCTGTCGTCGATCACCACCGACGACTCGAGCACGCGCTTCGATATCACCGGCCCGGCGCCGTTGGTGTTGATCGTGGGGTCGAGCCGCGAGACTTCCTGGTATACGACCAGGCGAACGGTGCCGCCTTCGGTGATCTGCGGCTTGACGCGCAGCATGAGCCCGATGTCCTTGCGCTCGAACGTCTGGAACGGCGTCACCGTCGTCGTGGAGCCGGTCGTCGCGTAGCTGCCGGTGAGGATCGGGATGTTCTGGCCGACGAGGATCCGCGCTTCCTCGTTGTCGAGCGTCAGCAGACGTCGGCGTCGACAGGATGTTCGCGTTGACCTGCGTCTCGAGTGCGCGCGCGAGAAACGCGAGGTTGGTGATCAAGCCGAGGCCGGGAATCGTGATCGTGCCCTTCGTCACGCCGAGCGCGAGGCCCTGGCCCACCGAGCCCGGATTGGCGGAGATGTCGATGATGTTGTTGCCGCTGCCGCGCGGCTGGAAGTTGGTGCCGCCGATGACGCGAGTCTGCGTGGAATTGATGCCGCTCAGCGCCTGCCACTGGATGCCGAATTCGGCCGACTTGTCGGCCGACACCTCGCAGATCAGCGCCTCGACGAACACCTGCGCGCGCCGCACGTCGAGCTTCTCGATGACCGCGCGCAGATTGTTGTAGACCGGTTCCGGCGCCATGATCACCAGCGCGTTGTTCGCGACGTCGGCGGTGATCGTCGCGCCGCCGGCGGCGAACGTCGACGATGTCGACGACGTGAACGGCGCGGGGGCCACCGCCGGGGCAGCCGGTGGCGCGCCGGCCGCCGGCATGTTGCCGAGCAGCCCGGACGGGGCCTGGGGCGAAAGCCCGGTGCTGGCGGGCGCGCCGGATTCGGAGTTGCCGGTCAGCATCGAACGCAGCGTCTGCGCGACGCGCGCGGCATCGGCGTTGCGCAGATAGACGATGAACATGTTGCCGCCGGGGCGGCCCGGCGTGTCGAGCTGCTCGATCAGTTGCCGCAGCCGCGCGACGCGCCCCGGATTGTCCGCCCGGAGCAGGATCGCGTTCGAGCGCGGATCCGCGATCACCGTGACGCGCTGCTGCACATCGGCCGGCGTTCCGGGCGCGCCTGCAGCGAGGGTGTCGGCGACGAGCTTGTTGATGAGCGGCACGATGTCGATCGCCGACGCGTAGCGCAGCGGCACCAGCACCGGCTCGCCACCCGGCGGCTGGTCGAGCGAGGCGACGATGCGGTCGAGCCGCTTCAGGTTGTCGGCGTAATCGGTGATCACCAGCGCGTTGCCGTTGGGATAGGCGGCGATCGTGTTGTTGGGCGTGATCAACGGACGCAGCACATTGACGAGCTGCGCCGCCGATTCGTATTTGAGGACGATCACCTGCGTGACCAGCCGGTCGCCGCCCGCGCCGATCGGGCCGGTCGCGATCGCGCCGCCCTGTTGCTTCGCGTCGGCTTCGGGCACGATCTTGACCACGCCGTCGCCCTCGATGGCGGTGAACCCCTGCAGGCGCAGCGCCGAGAGCAGCGTCGGGTACACGAGGCTCCGCGGCACCGGGCGGGCGGAAATGATGTTGATCGTGCCCTTGACCTTCGGATCGACGATGAAATTGCGCCCGGTGATCTCGGCGACCGCCTTGATGACGGCGTCAATATCGGCATTCACGAAATTGAGCGTCACGGGCTCGTCGGCCGCCCGCGCATGCGGCACCGGAAGTGCGAGCAGCAACACGATCGCAAAAAATGCCACGCAGGCCCAACCCGGCGGGCTCTCGCGCTTCGCGGCTTGGCGGCAACGGTGCAGTTTCGAAATCAAGAGGATGCCGGCGACGGTTATGCCTTTGTATTAACTTCGGACATGCGGCCCGGAGCGGCGAAATTGCGCGAATCACCGCAAGCCGCCGGAATTTCACGTTGGGCGGCCATTTTCGGGAATAATAGCACGCACCCCCCAGGGCTCCTGCCCGGCGATCCGCCGCCCGCGACCTTTGAATCCGCCGGGGCCGCTCGCCGCATCCAATCGGCAATCAGACGCCTCCAGGGAGACCCTCCATGCACCCCGCCACCTCGATCGCCGCCAGCCCGCCCCGCCTTGTCCGGCGGTTGGTCATCGGCGGCGCCGTCGTCCTGGCCCTGGCCATCGCCCTGGCGCCCCAGTCGCCGGGGCTCCACGCCCAGGAAGCACGTCCCGCGGCGCCCCCCGCCGCTCCCAAGGCGCCGGCCCCGCCCTCGCCCGACGCCGCGGTCAAGGATGGCGCGAGCGGCTCCGCGACGGTCGACATCAGGGTCGACAAGGGGAAAAAGTCGGTCACCATCGAAAAATCGACGAAGCCGGGTGTCGGCATTACGATCGAGAACGACGAGGAGGACAGCGGTCCCGTCGTCGGCGTCGGCCCCGGGAAGCACGGCAAGCGTGTCCGGGTGGGCGTTTTCGGCGACGATCGCGAGTACGATTCGGTCAGCGATTTCGCGCACACGGAGCCCGGCCTCGCGTTCATGGTGGTCATGATCGTGGCGCTGGTTTTCCTGTCGCCGGTGCTCGCGATCGGCATCATCCTCTGGTACCGGATGCGCAAGGCGCGGATGATGAACGAGACGATGCTGAAGCTCGCCGAAAAAGGGGTCGTGCCCCCGGGCGAGGCGCTGAGCGCCTTGACCGGCAACGCGGCCGCCCCGTTGGCGGCGTCGCCGTCGACGGCACCGATCTACGAGCAGGCGAAGCAGATCCAGCGCCGCGCGGCGTGGTCCGATCTGCGCAAGGGCGTGATCCTGGGCGGGATCGGCCTCGGCCTGACCGCATTCTCGATGTTCGACGACGGCACGCCCAACAGCGTCGGCCTCGTGCTGCTGTTCGTCGGGATCGGCTACATCGTCCTCTGGTGGTTCGAGGACCGCCAGTTCGCGCCGAGAGGCGGCACGGGCGGAGTCCCGCCGCCCCCACCGTCCACCGGGACGGATGGCGTCGCATGAGCCGCGCGACCGGATGGCGCAACCCGAGGTCACCGATGCCCAGCTCATTGCCCGTGTCGTCGTCCAGGATGACCGGCACGCTTTCTCCGAACTCGTCCGCCGGCACCAGTCGGGGGTGCGGGCGACGCTGCGGCGGCTGACGGCGGGCAACCACGCGCTCGCCGACGATCTCGCCCAGGACACCTTCATGCTCGCGTACCGCAACTTGAAGTCGTTTCGCCAGGAGGCCCAGTTTTCCACCTGGCTCTTCCGGATCGCGACGAACGCGTTCCTCGCCGACGCGCGCAAGCGCAAGGAGGAGCTCCTCGGCGACCGCGACGCCGACCTCGCCGCGGACGACGACGACGAGGCGCCGTGCGGGCGAAACGACGAGCGACCCCACGCGTGGCGCGACGCTGCACGTCGACATGGAGCGGGCGCTCGCCGTGCTGTCCGACGGCGAGCGCGCGGCGATCGTGCAGTGCTACCATAACGACCTGTCGCACGAGGAAGCGGCGTACGTGCTGGATTGTCCGGTCGGCACGGTCAAGACGCACATCCTGCGGGCGAAGCAGAAGCTCAAGGCGCAGCTGGCCGCCTGGGCGCCGGAGCACGACAAGCCGCAATGAGCAAACGCACGCCCTCCATGATCGAACCCGCCGACGACTGGCTCGACGCGGCGCTGCGTGCCGACGCCCGCGAGCATCACGACGACTACCTCGCCGACGACGGCTTTACCGCCCGCGTGATGGCGAAGCTGCCCGCGCCGGCGACGCTGCCCGCGTGGCGCAAGCGCGCGGTGGTCGCCATGTGGGCCGTCGCGAGCGTGGGGATCGCCGTGTCGCTCCCCGGCGCCTACACCGACATCGCGCGCGAATTCTTCCGCGTCGCCGTCGGTCACCCGGTGTCGCTGGGGCAAATCGCCAGCGGCGTCATCGTTCTGGCCATCGGCAGCTGGACCGCGGCGGTCTGGGCGCTGCGCCGCGGTTGACGATCACGCAAGCGGAAAAAAACGGCCGCCCGCGGGCGGCCGTTGCATTTTCCGCTTGCCGCCTCGCTAATCGGCGAGCTTGAAATTGATTTCCTGCTCGGCGACGTACTTCTCGCCCTCGGCGCGGAATTTCCACAGCTTGAGAGCGGCGATCACCGGGCGGTCGAAGTACTTCGGCGAGTCCGACGAGACGATGACGACGTCGGTCACGTTGCCCTGCTCGTCGATGCTGAGTCGCGCGACGACCTTGCCCTGCACGCCATCCTTCAGCGCCGCCTTCGGGAACTCCGGATACTCGCCGCCGACCCGCTGGACGCCGCGCCGGATCGCCGGCTTCGGCGGCGGCGGCGGCGGGGGCGGGGCAACGACGACGGGTGCCGGGGGCGGCGGCGCCGCCGCCTGCGTCACCTGGGTGATGGCGTTTTCGGAGGACACCGCGTTCGTGGGCACGTCCGGCGGCGGGATGAAAGCCGGCGGGGGCGGCGGCGCCTTCGGCGGCTCGATCTTCTTCGGCGGCGGCGGCGGCGGGAGCTTCACCTCCTCGATGATCGTTGCATCGAGCGGCTTTTTCATCACCTGAATGGCCTGGCGGGCAAGCCCCGTCATCAGCGCATAGATGACAAACGCATGCACCGCGACCACGAACAGGATGCCGACTGCATGCCGCGCCGGATCTCTTTGCTGCCGTGCGTAATCCATGGGTATTCGACTCCAGTATCTCGCTCGAGTGCCCGGGGGCTACTCCTCGACGAACTGCTCGCTGCCGACGATGCCGATCTTGGTGAGCCCGAGCCGTTGCGACGACGCCATCACCCCGGCGACGACCTCATAGCGGGAGTGCATATCGGGGCGAAGGTGGATTTCGGGTTGCGGTTGCTGCGCCGCGGCGGCCGCGAGCCTGCTCTCCAGCACATCCCTCGACGGCAGCGCCTCGCCGTTCCAGTAGACCGTGCTCGAGGGATCGACGTCGATCTTGACGACTTCGGGCGGGTTGAGCGGCGGTTTCGGATTGCCGATCGGCATGTTGAGGTTGACCGAGTGGAGCTGGATCGGGATCGTGATGATCAGCATCACGAGCAGCACCAGCATCACGTCGATCAGCGGCGTCGTGTTGATGTCGATCATCACCTCGGGCTGTTTGCCCATCTTGCCCACATTCATAGCCATCGCACGTTCCCTTTACGATTGAGGGGGGGCCGCATCAGCTGCCCCTGGGCGGCGGCTCGGTGATGAAGCCGACCTTGGCGATCCCGGCCCGCTGGCACGCATAGATGATCCGGCCAACGCCCGTGTACTCGGCGCGTCCGTCGCCCCGGATTTGCACCTCGGGCTGCGGCACCAGCACGGAGATCTTCTTCAGCCTGTCGATGAGCGCGACCGGTGCTGGCGAGCTTGAGATCGTTCCAGTAGATGCTGCCCGCCTGATCGACCGAAAGAACGATGTTCTCGGGCTTCGTCTCGCGGATCTCGTTGCGTTCCTTCGGCAGTTCGACGGGGACCGACGTCACGACGACCGGAATCGTGATCAGGAAGATGATCAGCAACACCAGCATCACATCGACGAGAGGCGTCGTGTTGATCGTCGAGATGGGCTCGTCTTCGTCTGCTGAGACCGACGTTCATTGCCATGGCTTACCCCCGGGCCACGACTCTCGGCGCGCTCAGCAGCACCGCATGCAGGTCGGCGCCGAAGCTGCGGACGTTGTCCATCGCCGTCTTGTTCCGGCGAACGAGCCAGTTGTAGCCGAGCACGGCCGGAACCGCCACGGCCAGGCCGATCGCGGTCATGATCAGCGCTTCGCCCACGGGGCCGGCGACCTTGTCGATCGACGCCTGACCCGCGATGCCGATGGCGGTCAGCGCGTTCACGATGCCCCACACCGTTCCGAACAGCCCGACGAACGGCGCGGTCGAGCCCACGGTGGCGAGGAAGGCGAGACCGTCCTGCGAGCGGCTCTGGACATTGTCGACGGCGCGCTGGATCGACATCGTGATCCATTCGTTCATGTCGACGTTGGTGAGGAGCCCTCCGTGCTTGCTCGACGCCTCGATCCCGGTTTCGGCGAGGAAGCGGTACGGGCTCGCCTTCTTGAGGCCCTCGGCGCCCTTCTGCACGGACGGCGCGGCCCAGAACGACTTTTCCGCGGCGCGCGCGTGCTTGCCCATCTTGTACTGCTCGTAGACCTTCGTGATGATGATGTACCAGCTTCCCATCGACATGATGGCGAGGATCGCGAGCGTCACGCGGGCGACGATGTCGCTGCCTTTCAGCAGCGATTCGAGACCGTACGGGTTTTCCACGATTTCCGTCTGCTTGGCGCCGACCCTTGTCGGGGGGGCCGCAGGGGTGGCGGTGACTGCGGGGGCCGCAGGTGCGGACGAGGCCGCCGGCGCCGCCGGCGCGGGCGTTTGCGCCTGTGTGGCAAACGGGACGACCGCGGTTGACGCGGCCACGAACAGGACCGCGGCCAGCGCGGCCAAACGGGTCGTCTTCAGCATGGAGTCTCCAGACAAATTAGAGTGTGATCAGGAAAATGAACGGGAGCGCGCGGCGCTGCGTGGCTACGCAAGCGGCAACGACAAAGCCCTGCCTTCGGCGAGCGGGCGTTCTCGGGCGGGGCCTTTCCCCAGTGCAGGGGGCTGATGCTAATGGCGTCCACGGTAAAAAGCAAAACCATTCGAGCTTGCCTCGAGTCACCCAACGTACGATGGATTCGCGAACAGACGAGGCCGCCCGCATTGCGCTGCGTTTTTCCACGCCGGTGCCGCCGCCACCCGCGTGGTGCCGGGCGCGCGCTGCGGCGCAGTTTCCCGCATTTTCCCTATGGGCCGGCCCCCAAAACAACGACCCCGCAAGCGTCACGGGGCCGACGGCCGATCAAAAAAGCCTGTTATTATGCCCATGTTGGACGCGTGATGTCCAGACCATGATGATCGTCGCCGGATCGGGATCGCGCTCCCGCCCGGGCGACCGCCCGTCAACCACTTCAGGGACCAAGAAGATGAAACGATACCTTGCCGCCGTCCTGTTCACGGCCGTCGCGATGACGGCGACATATGCATCGGCCCAGGGGCAACCGACGCCGGCCAACGACATGCAGGCGCTTCGCGCGGCGGTGAAGGCCGACAAGCGGGCGCTGGTCGAGAAGACGCTCGATCTCACACCGGCCGAGGCCAAGAAGTTCTGGCCCATCTACGACACGTATCAGCGCAGCGTCGACACCTCGAATCGCAATACGGCCCGCGCGGTGGAAGAGCTCGTCGGCTACGACAAGCCGCTGTCGGACGTGTTCGCCAAGACGCTCGCCAACCAGATGATCGCCGCCGACGAATCCGAGATCAAGGCGCGGCGAACGATGCAGAACAAGCTCATGCGGGCGCTGCCGCCGAAGAAGGCCGCCCGCTACCTGCAGCTCGAGGGAAAGATCCGCGCGTTCCAGGATTACGACCTCGCCGTGGCGATCCCGCTCGTCAAGTAGTCGCATGCGCCGGCTGGTGCTCTCGGTTGCCTTGGCGCTTGCCGCCGGGCCAGCGCTGGGCGACGCCGCGCGCGACGCGCTGGCCGAATTGGCCAAATGCGCGGACATCGCCGATTCGGCCCAGCGTCTCAAGTGCTTCGACGATGCAATGCCGCGAGCGAAGAGCGCGCTTGCGGCACCGGCGCCGGCGCCCGAAGCGCCGACCCGGTCGCTGCTCGACTGGTTCGGGTTCTCGCGCCCGGCACCGCCGGCGACGAAGCCGGAGGAGTTCGGCAAGCCCGCGCCCGAACAGGACGAGCTCAAGGAAATCAGCTCCAACGTGATCGAATTCGCGAAAACGGCGCGCGGCAAGGCGCTCTTCGTCCTCGAGAACGGGCAGGTCTGGCGGCAGATCGACGGCGATGGCACCGTCGTGCTCGACCCGCCGCAGGGCAAGACGATGAAAGTCCTGATCGAGCGCGGCTTCCTCGGCAGCTACAACCTGACCATCGACGGCCGCAACGGCCTCATCAAGGTCACGCGTATCAGGTAGGACGACATGCGGCGCGACCTAGCGCGCCGCCTGCAATTCCTTCGCGCAGTTGGCCGCCCACTGGCGGAACATCGCCTCGAACCAGAAGAGGTTGGAGACATCGGTCGCCCGGTTGAAATGGCGGACTTCACTCGCCGTCCCGCGATCGACAACGCGCCCGAGAAGCGTTCCGGTGACCGCATCGCGCGCCTCGAGGATGAGGGTGCCGGTGCCCGCGTCGTCGCGCGTGATGCCGACCTGGATGCCCGGCGACCGGAGGTCCGGGGCATTGACGAAAAGGTCCGCGACGCTCGGCGACAACCGCAAGACACCGGGGCCGGGCTCGGTGACGGTTTCATAACCGTTCGCCTTGAACGCCTGCGCAACGGCCGTGCCCATCGCCGCCGCCGCCTCGTCGGTGATCCTCTGCGCATCGTCCGGTGACAGCCAGCGCGTCACGTCGCGCGTCGAGTTCATGTACTTGAGCCAGCCCTTCTGCAGCTCGGCCCTGTGGCGGGTCGACGAGGATCCTGCGATAGGCAGACAAGTCGGCGCTCGGTCGCAAGTAGACCTCGCTCAAGGCGCGCGACTGCACCTGCACGAGGCCGTCGGGCCCGGCGTTCTGCGGCACCGCCGCCAGCGCCGCACCGGCGACTGCGGCGATCAGAATCAGTGACCAGCGCATCTTCATGTTCGGTCTCCTCTCGTTCGAGTGGGGAATACCGTGCAAACACCCATCGTACGCCTCTTATTCGACCGGTCCCAGCCGGAGGCGGTTCCGCGGGCTTCGGTCATCGGCGCGGCGGGAGTTTAGTACCATTCGCCATGAGCTTGGAAACGCCCGATGCGATCGCGGGCGACCTGCTGGCGCGATTGCCGGGGTCGCCCGACATCTATCCGCAGAAGCTCGATCTCGTGCGCGACGCCGTGCTGCTCGTGCGGTTCAGCCGGGCGCAGTATCTCGCCGCCAGCTTCCTCGACGATCGCATCCTCGGGCCCAACCTCGCCGGTGCCTATGTTCCGGCGGGAACAGTTGTCGACGCGGCGAGCCGGCTGGACAGCTGCCGACCTGTGCATTTCATCTTTCATACCGGTCACGTCGGCTCGACGCTCGTGAGCCGCCTTCTCGACGAGACGGGAACGACGCTGTCGTTGCGCGAGCCGTTGCCGCTGCGCTCGCTCGCCGAGGCCCACGATGTGCTGACGCAACCCGACTCGCTCATCAGTGCTTCGCGCTTCGACCTGCTGCTGGCGGCGTTCATGAAGCTCTGGAGTCGCGGCTATGCCGACACCCGCAGCGCGGTCGTGAAGGCGACCAGCAGCTCGGGGCGTCTCGCCGTGCCCTTGCTCGAGCGGAACGAGACGACGCGCGCCCTCTACATGAACCTGCGCGCCGAGCCCTACCTCGCAACGCTTCTCGCCGGCCAGAATTCGCCGACCGATCTGCGCGGCCATGGCCCCGAGCGGGTGCGCCGTCTGCACGCGCGCATCGGCGTCGCCCTTGCGCCGCTGCACGCGTTGTCGATCGGCGAGCTGGCGGCGCTGAGCTGGCTCACGGAATCGTTGACCCAGCGCGAAGCGGTGAACCGGTTCGAGGGCAGGATCATCCCGCTCGATTTCGACGATTTCCTCGCCGACATCACCGGCAGCATGGCCCGGATACTGGGCCATTTCGGGCTGCCCGCCGACGCTCGCTATCTCGCGGCGGTCGGTCGGAGCCCGGTGCTCACGCGCTATTCGAAGGCGCCGGAATTTGCCTACACGCCGCAGCTCCGCGCGGAAGTCCTGCGCGATTCCCGCCGCGACAATCGCGAAGAGATTCGCAAGGGCATGGAATGGCTCGGCCGACTGGCGCAATCGGAAGCCGTCGTGAGCGAACTCCTCGCCTAGGTGGACGCCCACATGCGCATCAGATTCTGGCGCACGACGTCGAGGCGCACGCGGCTTTCCCACTTCATCGTGAGCCCTTCCAGCGCGGCGATCTCGTTGAGCTCGTAGACCTGGTTTCGCTGGTGCTCGTCGGCGATGTAGCTCTCGATGAACGTGATCGACACGAGCCTCTCGCCGGAACGCACCGGGACGACCTCGTGCAGCGTCGTCGACGGATAGACGATGGCCTCGCCGGCGGCGCCCTTGAACGGGATGGCGACGTTGCCGATCTCGATCGACAGCTCGCCGCCTTCGTAGCTCGCCGGATCGTTGACGAACACCGTGCAGGAAAGATCGGAACGCAGGCGCGACCCGCCGACCTGCAGCAGCGCGGCGTCGGCGTGCGCCCCGTATTTCATGCCGGGCACGTAGCGGCACAGCAGGGGGGGCGCCACCTGCTTCGGCATCGCGAAATCGACGAACTCGCGCGAGCGCGAGAATGCCGCATTCACGATCTGGACGGATTCGAGATATTTCGGGTCGGCGTTGTCCGCCTGCAGATTGTTCTTCGACGTGTTGGCCGGGTTCGAGGCGCGGCCGTCCACGAATCGCATTTCGCGGCTCAGCGCCGCGAGACGGGCGATCTCGGGAGCGGCAAGCAGGTTCCTGATCTTCAGCAGCACGTTTCGCCTCAGCGCTTGATGTCGGGCAACGCAATCGTACACGCGGTCGGTCGGCGTTCCCAGCCGGTGCTTTCTTCCGATCGCGTCGCGCGCCTGGCGCTCAAGTGCATGCGGGCCGTCGCCCGATCGTCTGCGATCGGCGGTCCGTGCGGATGGGATTTGCTATTCTTGCACCCCGAGCCGGCGACGAAAGCCGCAGCCGCTCGCCGGAAAACCCCGATCGTTGATCCCGATGCCCTCTTCGACCTTCAATGCCCGCGCCATCGCCCAGGTCGGCTTCGAGGCGCTGCACAAGGGCGACGCGCACAAGGCGCGCGAATCGTTCGAACGCGTCATCGCCGCGGGCCGGGCGGATGCCGCGGTCCACGCGGCCCTTGGGTACGCCTGCCTTCGCCTCGACGACAAGTCCGCGGCGCTCGCCGCCGCGGAGAAGGCGCTGGCGCTCGATCCGCGCAACCTGCGCGCGCTGATCCTCAAGGCGGACCACTACGCGCAGAGCGGGCGATGGGCGAGCCGCGGCCTCGTTCTATCAGTTCGCGATCAATACGGCGCCGCCGGCCACCCAGCTGCCGCCCGACCTGCGGAACGATCTCGCCCGCGCGCAGGACATGATTGCGCGCTACGCCGGAGAATTCGAATCGTTCCTGCGCGAGCAGCTCGCGCGACAGGGTCCGCTCGACGTGCCCGCTGCCGCTCGTTTCCGGCAGTCGATCGACATTCTTCTCGGCAAGAAGCAGATCTACGTCCAGCAACCCCACACGTTCTTCTTTCCCGAGCTCCCGCAAATCCAGTTCTACGATCGGCAGGCGTTCCCCTGGCTCGACAGCGTCGAAGCCGCGACCGCCGAGATCCGGGCCGAACTCCTCGAGGTGATGAAGGAGGGCTCCGCGTTCAAGCCGTATGTCGAATACGACCCCACGCGGCCGCGCAAGGAACAGGAAGGCATGACCGAAAATCCGGACTGGAGCGCCTTTTACCTGTGGCGATTCGGCGAGATCGTGCCGGAGAACGCCGCGCGGTGCCCGCGGACGATGGAGGTCATGGCGAAGGCTCCGCTCGCCACCGTTACGAACCGTTCGCCCTCGGTCCTGTTCTCGTTGCTCCGCCCGGGCGCTCGCATTCCGCCCCACACGGGACTCGTCAATACGCGGCTGATCTGCCACCTGCCGCTCATCGTCCCGCCCGAGTGCGGGTTTCGCGTCGGCAACGACACGCGGACGCCGGTCGAGGGAAAGGCATGGGTGTTCGACGACACCATCGAGCACGAGGCCTGGAACCGCAGCGGGCAGACGCGCGTCATCCTCCTGTTCGAAACCTGGCGTCCGGAGTTGAGCGTGGAGGAGCGCGCGTTCGTAGGCGCGATGTTCAGTGCCATCGACGCGTACGCCGGACAGAAGCCCGTGTGGTCGATATGAGCGCCGAAAGGATGTAATGGAGAATATTCAGGAGCGACTGCCCGAAGTCAACGCACTCGAGGCGGAGGCTTTCCGTGCCGTCCAGGCGGGTCGCGAGGACGATGCCTTCAGGCTCTGGAACCGGATTCTCGAGCTCGACCCGGGCCATTCGCGCACGCTGACCGCGATCGGCCAGCGCTCGTTTCGCCGGGGTGACATGGCGTCCGCGCGCGTCGCCTTCCAGCGCCTCGTCGACGTCGACGGATCCGATGCGCAGCAATGGATTCATCTCGCCATCGTCTGCCGGAACCTCGGCGACGAGCCGGCCGAGGAAGCCGCGATTCGACGCGCGCTGGAGGCCGACCCCACCGATCTCGTCGGCCTCATCCTGCGCGCCAATTTCCTCGAGCGCAAAGGCAAGACGCACGATGCCGCGCGGGCGTACGGAGCCGTGGCGCGCGTCGCGCCGCCCATCGATCGGCTGCGCCCCGAGCTGCGCCCGGCCGTCTCGGAGGCGCACGCGCACCTCGAGAAATACAACCGCGAATTCGGCATCTTCCTCGATCAGTACCTCGATTCGCAGCTGCGGACCTTCGCCGGCGAGAAGCTCGGGCGATTTCGCGATTCGGTCGACATCATGATCGGCAGAAAGCGCACGATACGATTCGCAGTCGATGACGTATCACTATCCGCAGCTCGCCGCGATCGAGTTCTTCGACCGCGCCGAATTTCCGTGGCTCGAGGGAATCGAGGCCGCCACCGATGCGATCCGGGACGAATTCCTCGCCGTTCTCGCCGCCGAGGAGGGCTTCACGCCCTACATCTCGTATCCGGACGACGTGCCGCAGAATCAATTCGCCGAGCTCAACAATTCGCCGCGCTGGAGCGCATTCCATCTGCACAAGATGGGGAAGCTGGTCGCCGAAAACGCCGCGAAGTGTCCGGTCACGATGAAGGCGCTAGCGGCCGCTCCGCAGCCCGATCTGCCGGGACGCACGCCCGCGTCGATGTTCTCGCTGCTGAAGCCGCGGACGAGGATACCGCCGCATACGGGCGTCCACCAACGTCCGTCTCGTCACGCATGTGCCGCTGATCATCCCTGCGGACTGCGGTTTCCGCGTGGGCAACGACACGCGACAATGGGTTCCGGGGACGGCGTGGGTGTTCGACGATACGATCGAGCACGAAGCATGGAACATTGAGTGACCAGCTCCGCGTGGTGTTCATCTTCGACGTCTGGCATCCGCACCTCACACCTCCGGAGCGGGCGATGGTCACGGCATTGATGGCCGGCATCAACGCCTTTCAAGGGGAGGCAGCCGGCACCGCCGAGACCTAGCAGCGACACGATGGAAACCAGGGCACCGTGAGCCTCACCGAGCACGCCATCCGGCATCGCATCGCCAGCCGAACGTCGATTTCGCAGGCCACGGACTTCGTTCTGGATCCCGGCCGGCCGTCGGACCGGTCACGGATGTTCGACTCCGACGTGAGTCCGTACTGCTTCGATTTCGACGAGCGCAAGCTCCTCTGCGTTTCGACGCCGGACATCGCGGGCGCCACGTTCTTCTACCAGGCACAGCGCGAGGGGGCACGGTCGGTCATCAAGGTGCCCTTCGACGCGCTTCCCGAGGCGCAGGCGTCGCCGACGCTGATCTTTTCGATCGGTCGTTGCGGCTCGACGCTGTTGCACAGGGCATTCGACGCGGCGGGAGTGCGCACGGTCTCCGAGCCGGATTACTTCACCCAGGCCGCCGTCTGCACGCGACCGGACGACGCACTTCGAAACGCGATCGGGGGCGCCACGCAGCTCCTGCCTTACGCGGTCATCAAGCTTCGCGCCGAATGCAATCATGCGCCGCTGCTGATTGCCGGCGCCTTCCGCGCGCCCAACGTGATCTTCATCCTGCGCGACCCCGCCGACTGGGCGGCATCGGTGCGCCGGCTGTCGCCCGCGATGGCGGATCCCGCCGGCATCGCGGCGCTGCTGCGCGCATTGGTCGTCGGGCTGGACAGCCTGACGCGCCACTACGATGTCCGGATCTGCTACTACGAGGATTTTCGAAGCCTCACCGCGAGCTACGTCAATGCCCTCCTCGCCTGGATGCGCAGCACCGCGCGCATCAGGCCGGCCACCGCGTCCGAGCTCGCCCGCAAGGACGCGCAGGAAGGCAGCGTCGTTTCGCGGGCGTCGCTCAGGGACGTGCAGGAGGATCCCGCCTTTCGCGAAGCCTTCCGCAACGAATGGGACAAGGTCCGGCCGGCAGAATTGATCGAACGACTCGATCTGCGGCGGCTCTGATGGCGGCGCCGCGCTCGGTGACGCAGTTGACGGTGCCGCAGGCGATGCAGCGCGCCGTCGCGGCCATCCAGCGCGGCGACTTCCGCGAGGCGGAGCATCTTTGCCGGCAGGTGCTCGAAGCGAACGGAGCGCATTTCGACGCGCTGTACCTTCTGGGTGTCATCGCGGGACAGGCGGGAAGGCGGCAGGAAGCCGTCGATCTGCTGGGAAGAGCCTTGGCGGTCAACCCTCGAAGCGCCGACGCGTGCTTCAACCGCGGCGTCGCGCTGGGCGAGCTCGAGCGTCTCCCCGAGGCGCTCGAAAGCTACGAGCGGGCCATTGCGCTGCGACCCGATCACGCCGACTCTCACTTCAATCGTGGCGTCGTGCTCGGGAGTCTCAATCGCCCGGCCGAGGCATTGGAGAGCTATGAGCGCGCGATTGCGCTCAACCCCGGCAACGCGGAAGCCTACAACAATCGCGGGATAGCCCTCACCGGTCTCGCGCGCCCTGCAGAGGCGCTGGAGAGCTACGAGCGGGCGATAGCGCTGCGGCCGGGATATGCGAGCGCGCACAACAATCTGGGCAATCTGCTGAGCGATCTCGGACGCCGGGAGGAGGCGCTCGCGAGCTTCGATCGCGCGATCGCGCAGAAGCCCCAATACGCGGAGGCGCTCAACAACCGCGGGATCGTGCTGGGGGATCTCGAGCGCCATGCCGAGGCCCTGGCGTGCTTCGAACGCGCGCTGGCGCTGAAGCCGGACTACGCAGAAGCCCATTACAACCGCGGCAACACGTTGCGCGACCTCCATCGGCACGCCGACGCGGTGCAAAGCTTCGAGCGTGCCATCGCGCTCCAACCCGATTACGCGTCGGCGCACTGGAACCTCGCGGACTGCCAGCTGCTGCTCGGCAATTTCGCGCTCGGATGGAAGGAATATGAATGGCGCTGGCGTCTCAACCAGCGCGAGGCGAGCCGGCGGGAATTCGCGCAACCGCTATGGCTGGGCGCGGAGCCGATCCGCGGGAAGACCGTGCTGCTGCACAGCGAATTGGGACTGGGCGACACGCTGCTCTTCTGCCGCTACGCGCGCGAGGTCGCCGCGCTCGGCGCGCGAGTCGTGCTGGAAGTGCAGCCACCGCTCAAGGAGCTGTTGTCGGGGCTCGAAGGCGTCGCCGCGATCGTGGAACGCGGCGCCCCGTTGCCGGCGTTCGACTATCACTGTCCGTTGATGAGCCTGCCGCTCGCGTTCAAGACCGAGCTCGGCAGCGTGCCGGCGATCATTCCGTACATTCGCAGCGATCCCGCGCGGGTGGCGCACTGGAAGGCGCGACTGGGTGCCGCGGACAAGCCGCGCGTGGGAATCGTGTGGAGCGGCAGCGCGGCGCTCAAGAACGACAAGCGCAGCATGACGCTGGCCGATATGCTGCCGCTGTTGCGGCCCTGGGCGGAATGGGTGAGCCTGCAGAAAGAGTTGCGCGAGGACGACCGCGCGTTGCTCGCATCGCGCCCGGAGATCCGCCACTTCGGCAGCGAGCTCAACGACTTCTCCGATACGGCGGCGCTCGTCGACCTGATGGATGCCGTGGTGACCATCGACACCAGCGTCGCGAACCTCGCCGGCGCGATGGGCAAGACGATGTGGATCCTGCTGCCCTTCAATCCCCACGACTGGCGCTGGCTGCTCGAGCGCGAGGACAGCGACTGGTATCCGACCGCGCGGCTGATTCGCCAGCCGACGATCGATGACTGGGCGAGCACCGTCCGGCGGGTGGACGACGAGCTTGCGTCGCGCCTGGGGGCGCCGCGCTGATGGCGCGCCGCGGGTGAGCCGATGACCGACGAGCAATGGCGTTCGTCGATGGCGCTCGGGCATGCCGCGCGGACGCGCGGACGCCTGGAGGAAGCGCTCGCTCACTACGATCGCGCGCGCGCGATCGCCCCGGACAACGCTGAGACCGTCAGCGCCGTCGGCATCATGCTGCTTCACCTCGATCGCCGGGACGAGGCGGCCGCGCTGCTGGCACGCGCCATCGAGATCGACCCGGCGCACCCCGCAGCGCGCCTGAGCCTCGCCGAGCTTCATGCCCGCCAAGGCGACGTGCCGAGCGCGATTCGCATGGTGGAAGCACTGGCGGCCGAGGCGCCCCAGCATTGGTGGATCTGGGAAAAGCTCGGTGATTTCGAAGCGATGGCGGGCCGGTTTCCGGAGGCCGCAGCCCATTTCGCCCGCGCCGTCGAGCGAAAGCAAAACGACCCGTCGCTGCTCTACAAATGGTCGCGCGCAACGTTCGATGCCGGCGCGTCCGCGCAGGCAAAGCTCATCCTCGACCGGGCGCAGCGCCTCGCCCCCGGCCACGAAGCGATACTGGGCCTGTACGCGGAAATCCACGAGCGGGGCGCGGACTGGGACAGTCTCGCGCAAACCGCCGAGGCGTGGCTGCGCATTCGCCCACAGGCGCCGCTGCCGTGGATGTTCGCGGCGCGGGCGCAGTGGGAAACCGGTCGTCTGACGCAGGCGATGCAGAGCTACCAGACATTCCTGGACCGGGGCGGCAAGACCGCCACGAACCTCGCCACCTTCGGACGTCTTTGCCTTGCCGCCCTCGCCTACGACAAGGCCGCCGCTGCGCTCGACGAAGCCGAGCGGCTCGATGCCGACTGCGCTCACATGCTGTCGGCCAAAGCCGCGCTGTCGATGTTTCGCGGCGACCTCGAGGATGCGCAGGTCTATGCCCGCAGGGCGATCGGCGTGGACCCGCGGGACGCCGCGGCATTCAAGGTGCTGGTCCAGGTCTGCCGGCGGCGGCCTGACCGAGGACGAGCAGGCCCAGCTGAGGCGCCTGGCGGAGGATGACGACCTGCGCGCCGAGGATCGCATCTCGGCTTCATTCGCGCTGGCCGACAGCCTCGACGCGCAGGATCGCATCGCCGACGCTTTCGCCGCGTACGAGCAGGCGAACCGCCTGAGCGCGGAACGCGCCGAGCGGGAGGGCATTCGCTACGACCGCCTCGTGCGCGAGCGGCAGATCGACGAGCTCATGTCGAGATTCGCTGCCGCCCCACCGCCCGGTCAAGCGGGCGCCGGGCCGACTCCGATCTTCATTGTCGGCATGCCGCGGTCCGGGACCACGCTGATCGAAAGCATCGTCGGCGCCCATTCGCAAGTCTTCGCGTGCGGCGAGCGCCAGGCGATGCGGTCCGTCATGCAGGAATTCATGGCGCTGGCGCCCGCGCGCGGGATGCGGGACGTCCCGGAAACGACCGTGCGGCGGTGGCGCGAGGCGTACTGGCGCGAGCTCCCCGATCTCGGCGGCGCGGTCGCCATCACCGACAAGAACCCGTGGAATTTCGATGCGCTGGGCGTGATCTTCGAGCTGTTTCCCCATGCCCGCGTCATTCACGTCCGCCGCGACCCGGTCGAGACCGGGTTGTCGATCTTTCGCAACGAGTTTCCGAAATTGGCGCCGTTCACGAATCGGCTGGAGGACATCGGCCATTACGACGGCGAATACGCGAGGCTGATGGCGCACTGGCAGCGCGTTCTGCAGGATCGTTTCCTGACGATTCAGTACGAGGACGTCGTCGCCGACCTCGAGGGCGCCGTGTCCCGATTGCTCGGCTATTGCGGGTTGCCGTGGGAAGCGGCGTGCCTCGATTTTTCGGCCAGCCGCCGGATCATCAGCACGATGAGCACCGTGCAGGCCCGCCGGCCGGTGAGCGCCTTCACCGGGCGCGCGCGCCGCTACCTTCCCCATCTTTCGCCGCTCGTCTCCGCCCTTCGCGATGCCGGAGTCGACCTGCGGTCCGACGCCTTCCCGTCCGACGGCCGCTCCTAGCTTGGCCCCGCGACCCGGTCGCGCCTCTCCCGTGCGAGCGCGTCCCGCCAAGAAAAAACGGCGAGCCGAAGCTCGCCGTCAGAGGGGGAAAGCAATCTACCCGGATCAGAACTTCGCCGTGGCGCTGAGGAAGAAGAACCGGCCGAGCGTGTCGTAGACCTGCGGGATAGGTATTCCCGTTGCCCAGCGCCGGACCCGAGACGGACGGGAAAGCGCCGCGCGGTCGACGATACCGACGGGCGGATCCTGGTCGGCGATGTTGTTGACGCCGGCCCGCACCGTGAAGTTCTTGTTGACGATCCACTGCCCCGCGAGATCGAAGTAGTTCTGGGATCCGATGTGCGCGTCGGGCGGGACAAAGGCTCCGTTCAAGATCGGATTCGACTGCGTGAGATCGAGGTCGACCGAGCTCAGGAAGCGCCACGTGAGCGATGCGCTCCACTGCCACGGCGTATTCCACACGCCCTGGAGCCGCGACTTCCATTTCGGAAGCGGGATGCCGCACGTGATGCCGAAGAGGCCCGCGCAATCGTAGGTCCCGAGGCCCGGGATCGGCTCGGTCACGTACTCGTTCGTATAGGTCGCCGTCCAGCCCACCGCCACGCTGCCGTAGTTCTCGATCGGCGTGGTCCAGTTCAACGTCAGGTCGACGCCGTCGGTCTTGATGCTCCCGATGTTCTGGTTGAGACCGGTGATGTAGCCGCCGTTCGGGACCCACAGGTTGCCGTTGGTGGGCGACCGATGGATCAGGTCGCAATTGAGACCCACGTTGATACAGTTGTTGAGCGCCTGGTTCGGCTTGATGATCGTGATCGTGTTCTGGACGTCGAAGTGCCAGTAGTCGATCGTCGCGCTCAGGTTCGGCATCGGCGTCAGCACCACGCCGAACGTGTAGGTCTTCGCCGTCTCGGGCTGGAGGGTCGGATTGCCGCCCACGAGGTAGTTGTACTGACCCGCGGGGCTGTTCAGCGCCTTGGCTGCCGTACTGCTGCGCCGCAAGACCGGTCCGCAGACATTCCGCCAGCGACGCGGTCGGGGTTCGGGCCGGCGCAGGGATCGCCGCCGTTGTACAGGTTGATGAACTGCGGCGTGAAGAGCTCGATGATGTTCGCGGCACGCACGGCCTGCTGGTAGCTGCCGCGGAGCTTGCCTTCCTTGACCGGCGCCCATTCGGCGCCGATACCGTAGGAGTTCGTGTGGATGCCGGTGTTGTAGTCCGAGTAGCGGTAGGCGGCGTTCATGCTGAGGTCGTACGCCCACGGCTGCCGCTGCATGATCGGCACGCGGATTTCGGCGTACGGCTCGACCACGGTGAACTGGCCGTTGACAGCCGTGCGTCGCGCCGTTCTGGCCGGCGAGGTCGCCCGGTGTCGAACTCGACGTCCGTCTGACGTGCAGCTTCTCGACGCGGCGCTCGATGCCGAACGCGACGCCGACGCCGTCCCTGCGCCCACGGCAGCGTCCAGCCATAGCTCGAGCCGAGGTCGGAGGTCGCGGTGATGCCCACGATGCTCTGCGACGTAGTGCCGTTCTGGAATCCCGGCGTCTGCAGGTAATTGAGGGCCGCCTGCGTGACGCCGCCGATGTGGAAGATGTCGTACGGCACGCAGTTCTTGTCGCTGCCGTCGACGAACGACCGGCACGCCGGCAGGCCGGTCGCGGGGTCGGTGATCACGTCGAACGCGTGGCCGAGGCGCCGCGACCGAAAAGTCGTTGCGATAGATCTGGTTCGTCGTGTTCTGGCCGGTCTGCCACCAGGCGTTGTAATTCCACTTGTCCTCCCAGAGGCTGCCCTTCGCGCCGGCGACGATCCGGAATTGCTGGTGCGTGAAGTCGGCGATCCGCCCGCCGCCCTCGATGTTGCGGCGGCCGATGTAGAGCGTCACGGTCGGGCTCGGATCGGAGAGGCCGACCGCGTCCTTGAACGACTGCGACAGCAGCGGATTGTCGTTGTGCAGCGTGAACGTCTGCAGGAACGCGCCGCTCGGCGCGATTTGCGCGAGCGTGTGGTCGTTCATGAAATCGAATTCGGTATAGGCCCGCACTTCCGGCAGCGCGTCGTAGTGCGCGAAGAAGTTGGCGAGATACCGCGTGTCCGGGCGCTGGAAGTAGTTGTACGGCGCGAAGTTGAACGAGTCCTTCGAGCCCACGTACGGCCGCACGTCACCGGCGGCGTTCGCGATCGTGAAGTTGTAGTTGCTGAAGTCGGTGAACCGGCCCGGAAAGCTCGTGCTTGAACCGACACAGTTGTAACCGCCGTGGTTGCCCGTGGCGTTGCCTGTGAGCGAGCACTCGCTGAAGTCGCGGGAGTTCTGCAGCACCGGGTTCTGCTGCTGCCAGCTGAAGAAGACGGTGGCGTTGCCCTTGCCGTTGGCGAAGTTGCCGCCCATCGTCAGCGCGAAGCTCTGGGTCTGACCGTCGAGGCCGACGTCGCCTGGAACTTGGCACTCGCCGGGTTTGTCTGCACTGCTGTGTCCTGCAACGAAGCTGGCCGACGAAGCTGTGCTGCTGATGGTTGTACCCGCTGCCGTTCCAGTCGAGCTGAATGCCCTCGAAGTGGTCGTTCATGATGAAGTTGACCACGCCCGCGACCGCATCCGAGCCGTAGATCGACGACGCGCCGCCGGTCAGCACTTCGACGCGCTGGATCAGCGGCGCCGGGATCGCGTTGATGTCGGTCGCGTACAGCGTCACGGGCTGCCCGCGGGCACGCGCTTGCCGTCGATCAGCACCAGCGTGCGGACGGCGCCCAGTCCGCGCAGGTTGATCGTCGACGTGCCGTTCGAGCCGTTGGACAGGTTGCTGCCCTGGTCGGGGGCCGCCTGCGGCAGCATGCTGTTGAGGATGTCGGACGTGTTCGTGAGACCCGTGTACTTGATGTCCTGCGTGCTGATGACGTTGACCGGGCTGTCGCTGGTCAGCGTCGGCGACGGAATGCGCGAGCCGGTGACTTCGATCTTCTCGAGCTTCTCGGGCTGTAGCGACTTGGCGACTTCGCTCACCGCCGGCATCGGCGTCTGCTGCGCGTATGCCATTGGCACCGCCAGGCCCACGACTACGCCGGCGTTGAGCGCATTCACGATCGCCAACGACAGTTTTTTCCGCTGCATTCTATTCATGGACTTCCCCCAGAGAATATTGATGCGGCAACGGGAAACGATAGTGATTCGCGTTACCGCAAGCAGGTGAACATTACCCCGGCGCGGAATTCGGCCGCAACGAAAAGAAGATGGCCAGTGCAATCTCGACGCCAGGCTGTTGCAATTTTGCGAATCGCGTCCGTGTGCAGTGCACAATGGTTTGCCGGCGTCGCACTCAGTTGCTGCTGGCATCGACCATGCGCAAGTGCGTCGATGCTGCATCGCAACATGACAGTGCTGCGCGTCGGGCGTGACGGCCGTGCGCCGACGCGCCTTTCCCGGTCGTCAACCCGTGGCCGAGGCGATGATCGCGCGGGAGGGCGGCAAACTTGCGGCTTTCCCCCTGTTTCTACACGATTTCCCGGCGTTTCCCGCCCATTCGAGCGCGGTTCGCTGATGTTTCGGCCGCGACGAGGCACCGGTCGCCGAGGCGCTTCGTGCGGCATCGACGCATGCTGAATCCCGGCGTCTGCTCGAGCGCCGCCGACAGCGGCCTTGCACGCAGCGGGCGAGTTGGGTCTAGAATGGGCCGAGCCGCCGGCGAGGGCATTCCTCCCGGCGGCGGGTGCCCGCCGTCGCGGGAAATCCCTTCCGCCGCGGGCACCCGGGCTGACCATTCGTCCCGGCGCGAACCGCGGGGCGGAAGAGGAGATGCCGAATGAAAGTCTGGGCCGTCTCGCTGCTTTCCCTGCTGTTTGCCGCCTGCGCGAACGCCCCGGTGACCCCGCGGAGCGATTCGCTGTTCAACGACCAGCTCTTCGCGGCCGCGTCCGTGCGCGTCAACGCCAGCGACGTCTTCGCGCTGAGCCCCGAGATGGAGCGCTTTCTCTACGTCGAGATCGCCCCGGATCTGCGGAACAAGGGCAATCGCGACGGGCTTATCGACGCGATGTACCGCGAAGGACAGCTCAAGATCGAGTACGACTCGGTGATGACGCGGAATGCCGCGCAGGCGTTCGCCGCGCGCTCGGGCAATTGCCTGTCGCTCGTGATCATGACCGCGGCTTTCGCCAAGACGTTGGGCCTGCCGGTCCAGTTCCAGAGCGTGTCGGTCGACGAGACCGTGAGCCGCAGCGAGGACATCTATTTCTTCATCGGCCACGTCAATCTGACCCTCGGCAACCATCATGCGGTCGTCGGCTTGAGAACCAGCTCGGCCGACGTGCTGACCGTCGATTTCCTGCCGCCGACTGAAACGGTTGGGCTGCACACGAAGGTGATCAGCGAGCAGACGGTCGTCGCGATGTACATGAACAACAAGGCGGCCGAGGCGTTCGCCAAGGGGCAGATCAACGATGCCTACTGGTGGGTGCGCGGCGCCATCGGCCAGGATCCCGAATTCATGAGCGCCTACAACACGCTCGGCGTCATCTACCGGCGTCACGGCAATCCGGCGGAGGCGGAGAAGGTTCTCGCGTTCGCGCTGGAACGCGAGCCGCGGAACACGCGCATCATGTCGAACCTGGTCGGGACGCTGAACGACCAGGGAAAGGTCGCGGAGGCCAGACCGTCTCCGCAGCAAGCTCGAACAGATCGAGCCCAATCCGATGTTCAGCTACTTCGACCGCGGGATGCGGGCGATGCGGGACGGCAACTTCAAGGCCGCGCGCGATCTCTTCGCCAAGGAGGTCGATCGCACTCCTTATTATCATGAATTCCATTTCTGGCTGGCCAACGCCTACCTCGCCCTCGGCGACGTCGACCGCGCGCGCCGGGAGCTCACGCTCGCGTTCGAATACAGCACGACGCGCCGCGAGCACGACCTCTATGCGGCGAAGCTCGACCGCATCAAGTCCAGCAAGCTCCAGTAGCCGCCGTGAGCCCGGCCTGCCCGTGGGCGGGCGAGCTGGCCATCCGTCCGCGCGGGCGCCGTCAGGCCAGTCGGTCGCCTCGTCGCGCAGCGGCGCGTGCGATCATCTCGGCGCAACGACACCCGGGAAGCCCATCTTGAGGGAACGACTGCCGTGACGACGAGCGCGGACTCCCACGCGCTGCTGCGCGAGGCGATGCTGCTCCAGCGCGACGGCCGCCCGCAGGAGGCGGAGGCCGCGTACGAGCGGCTGCTCGCCCGCTCGCCCGATCTGCCGGATGCCTGGTACAACCTCGCCGTTTTGCAGCGCAACGCGGGCCGCTTCGACGCCGCGCTCGCCTCCTACCGGCAGGCGCTCGACCGCGGCATTGCGCGCCCGGAGGAAGTCCATCTCAATCGCGGCGTCATCTACTCGGATTGTCTGCGCCGCGACGACGCGGCGGAAGCGGAGCTCCACGCCGCGCTCGCGCTCAATCCGCAGTATGTCCCGGCGCTCCTCAATCTCGCCAACCTCAAGGCGGACCTCGGGCAACGGGACGAGGCGCTCGCGCTCTGCGAGCGAGTCCTGGCGCTCGATCCGGATTCCAGCGACGCGCTCGCCCGCTACGCCGACGTGAAACAGGTGACCGGACCCGATGACCCGCTGATCGGCAGATTGAAACGGGCGCTCGCGCAGCCCCGACGCGGCGGCGGACAAGGCGAATCTCGGCTTCGCGCTCGGCAAGGCGCTCGATTCCTGCGGCGCCTACGATCAGGCGTTCGACGCCTATGCCGCGGCGAATCGGGACAGCCGGGAAAGCGCCGGGCCGGGCGTCGTTCTCTACGACCGGCGACGGCAGGAGGCCTTCGTCGATCAGCTGATCGACACCTTCGCGCGCCCGCGATCGACGGCCGCCGCGCCCGCGTCGCCTCCGCGCCCGATCTTCATCTGCGGCATGTTTCGCTCGGGCTCGACGCTGACCGAGCAGGTGCTGGCCGGCCATTCGCGCGTGACGGCGGGCGGCGAGATCGACGTGCTGCCGTCGCTCGTCCGCACCGAGCTCGCGCCCTTCCCGGCACGGATTGCGCAGCTCTCCCCGCGCGAATTGGACGAGCTTGCCTCGCGCTACACCGCCTCGCTATCGAAGTTGTTCCCCGGGGCGGCGTACGTCACCGACAAGCGGCCGGACAATTTCCTCCACATCGGCCTCATCAAGAGCCTGTTCCCGGAGGCGAAGATCGTCCACACGACGCGCAATGCGCTGGACAACTGCCTGTCGATCTATTTCCTCCATCTCGACCACAACATGGGCTACGCGCTCGATCTGATGGACATCGCGCACTACTACCGGCAATACCGGCGCCTGATGGCGCACTGGAAATCGCAGTACGGCGCCGACATCCTCGACTTCGATTACGACACCTTCGTGCGCGCGCCCCGGCGCGGCCGTGCAGAAGCTGCTCGCCTTCTGCGGCCTCGACTGGGAGGCGGGCTGCCTCGACTTCCAGCATGTGCGCAACGCAGTCAAGACGGCGAGCGTCTGGCAGGTGCGCGAGCCGCTCTACCAGCGCTCTTCCGGCCGCTGGCGAAACTATGCGCGGCATCTCCACTCGCTCGAGGCGTATCTTGGCGACCTCGTCGGCGACCCGGCGCCGACGGGCGAGAGCATCCGCGCATGAGCCCGCTCTGCCAGGATTTCCCGGTATCGAGGCCCGAATGAGCGCGGCAGAATTCGAGATACGGCCGGCACGGCGCGAGGATCTCGACGCGATTCACGCGATGATCCGCGCACTCGCGGAATACGAGAAGCTCGCGCATCTTTGCGTCGGCACCGCGGCCGACCTCGACGCCGCGCTTTTCGGTCCGCGACCGGCCGCCGAGGTGCTGGTGGCGTTCAAAGGCGGCAAGCCGGCGGCGTTCGCCCTCTTTTTCCACAACTTTTCCACCTTCCTGGGACGTCGCGGCCTGTGGCTCGAGGACCTCTTCGTCCGTCCCGAATATCGCCGGCAGGGCTGTGCGCACGCGCTGTTGCGCGCGCTCGCCGGCATCGCCCGGGCGAGGGACTGCGGCCGCTTCGAGTGGGCGGTCCTGGATTGGAACGTGCAGGCGATCGAGTTCTATCGGGCCCTTGGCGCCGCGGTGCTTCCCGACTGGCGCATCTGCCGGGTCGTGGGGGATGCCCTCGTCGCCCTCGCGGAAACGGGGCCGCCCCCCTAGCCTCACGGCTGACCCACCTCCAAGCGGGGCTAGCCGCTGGTTTATAATCCGCGCCTTTTGCCCGAGTCGGCGATCCCGACGCGCGCATCCCCCTGGACATCGAGACCCGAATGCCCGACGCCGACCGCATCAACCTGCCCGACCTCGCCTCGCTCGTCCCCGCCGCCGTCGACTTCTGGTCGCTGCGCCTGGTCGAGGAAACCAGCGAGCACTACACCGTCCGCAAGAACGTCGCCCTGCCGCCATGCGCCGCCATCGACCGCGGCGCGATGGCGACCGTCTACGCGAACGGCGGCCATGGCTACGCCGCGACCAGCGACACTTCGGCCGCCGGCCTTCGCGCGGCGTTCGAGCGCGCCGCCGCTTGGGCGCGCGCCACCGCGAAGTTCGCCTTGCTCGACGTCGGCGACGCTGCCGCGGCCGGCCAGCCGCGGCGAGTATGCGTCGCCGTCGCTCGCTGCCCCGTCCCCGTCGCGCCGCGATTGGTTCGACCTCCTGATGCGGGAATCGCAATCGGCGGCGATCGATCCGCGGATCGTCGATTGGGAAACGAGCATGGAAGTCCGGCACGCAACCCATCGCCTCGTCACCAGCGAAGGCGGCGATCTCGTCCAGCGCTACCGGTTCCTGTTCCCCAACATGTCAGTGACCGCTCACGCCGACGGCGACACGCAGACGCGCACGCTCCACGGCTACCGCGGCATCTGCCAGCAGGGCGGCGGCGAGATCCTCGACCGCTTCGGGTTCGACGGCGCGGCGCGCCGCATTGCCGACGAGGCGCTCGAGCTCATCGGCGCGCCGAATTGTCCGACCGGCACGATGGACGTGCTGCTGATGCCCGACCAGATGATCCTGCAGATCCACGAGTCGATCGGGCATCCGCTGGAGCTCGACCGGATCCTCGGCGACGAGCGCAACTTCGCGGGGACGAGCTTCGTCACGCCCGACATGTTCGGCACCTACCGCTACGGCTCCGACCTCCTCAACGTCACCTTCGACCCCACGCGCGGCGAGGAGCTCGCGAGCTACGGCTGGGACGACGAAGGCACGCGCGCCGAGAAGGTCCACCTGATCCGCAACGGCATCCTCGAGCGGCCGCTCGGCGGCGCGATCTCGCAGGCGCGCGCCGGCCTGCCGGGCACGTCGAACGCGCGCGCCGACGGCTGGAACCGGCCGCCGATCGACCGGATGGCGAACCTCAACATCGAGCCGGGCGACGCGTCGCTCGCCGACATGATCGCCGGCATCGAGCGCGGCGTGCTGATGGAAACCAACAGCTCGTGGTCGATCGACGACTCGCGCAACAAGTTCCAGTTCGGCTGCGAGCGCGGGCGCCGCATCGAAAACGGCAAGCTTCGCGAAGTGGTGAAGAATCCCAACTACCGCGGCATCAGCGCGAGCTTCTGGCGCAGCCTCGCGCGGGTGGGCAACCCGGACACGCTGCAGGTGCTGGGCACGCCGCACTGCGGCAAGGGCGAGCCGTCGCAGGCGATCCGCGTCGGCCATGCGTCGCCGGCGTGCGTGTTCACGGATGTCGCTGTCTTCGGCGGAGAAGCATGATGGCGCCGCGCGAGCAAACCGCGGGGCAATCGGTCATGGAAGGCTACTTCCACGAGGTGGCCGCGCTGCTCGACAGCCGCTCGTCGCGACGGGCGAGGCCTATACCGCCTGGTTCTCTGCGGAAGCTTCCGATTTCGTCCGCATGAACCAGGGCAAGGTGCGTCAGCCGGGAACCGTCGTCCAGCGCTATCTCGACATCGACCTGATCCGCGGCGCGAGGCACGCAAGCTACCGGGTCTCGCTCGCCGGCGATCTCATCGCCGATCGCGCGACGATCGTCGCGGCGGTCGGCGCCGCGCGCGCCGCGCTGGCCGAGGTCGCCGACGATCCGCATCTGCTGATCGCCACCGACGTGCGCTCGACGCGCGAAGTGCGCGGCGGACCGCTGCCTGCGGCCGAGGCGATCGTCGACGCAGGTGCTCGCGTCTGCCCACGGCACCGATCTCGTCGGCCTTTACGCCGGCGGGCCCGTCTACGCGGGATTCGCGAACTCGCACGGCCAGCGCAACTGGCACGAGGCCACGGCGTTCAACCTCCAGTGGAGCCTCTATCACCGCGCCGACAAGGCGGTGAAGTCCGGGCTTTCCGGCTTCACGTGGGACGCGAACGCGTTCGCCTCCAAGATGGACGACGCGCGGGCGCAGCTCGCCTACATGTCGCGGCCGGCGAAATCGCTTCCTCCCGGAAAGTATCGCGCGTTTCTCACGCCGGCAGCGATGGAGGACATCGCGTCGATGATGTGCTGGGGCGGATTCTCGGCGCGCTCGCTCGCGACCAAGCAGAGCAGCCTCACGCGGATGCAGGCCCCCAACGGCGACGAGCTACGGCTTGCCCCCGGGGTGACGATCGCCGAGGCCACCGCCGAGGGCGCCGCGCCGTCGTTCCAGGGTGAAGGTTTCGTGCGGCCGGCGCGCGTGCCGCTGATCGAAGCGGGCCGCCTGACGGGCTCGCTCGCATCGCCGCGCACGGAGCGCGAGTTCGGCGTCCCGGCAAACGGCGCCAACGGCTGGGAGGGTCCCGAATCGCTGGCGATGGCGGGCGGCGCGCTGGCAGCGAAGGACGCTCTGGAAGCGCTGGGCACCGGCCTTTTTGTCGGCAACCTGCACTACCTCAACTACTCCGACCGGCCCGCGGCGCGGATCACCGGGATGACGCGCTTCGCGACGTTCTGGGTCGAAGACGGCGCAATCGTCGCGCCGATCGACGTGCTGCGCTTCGACGACACGCTGTTCCGGATGCTCGGGCAGAACCTCGAGGCGCTCACCGCCGAGACCGAGCTGCTGCTCGCGAGCGACTGCTATCGCGCGCGCGAGCTTTCGTCGATGCGCGTGCCCGGAGCGCTGCTGTCGGAGATGACGTTCACGCTCTAGACCAGCGCCTGCTCCAGCGCCGCGATCACCCTGTCCTGCTGGGCCTCCTTAAGACCCAGCCACACGGGCAGGCGAACGAGTCGCGCCGAAGCCGAGTCGGTAACGCGAAGGCTGCCGTACGCCCTGCCGTACCTGCGCCCGGCCGGTGATGAGTGCAGCGGAACGTAATGGAACACGGCCCCGATGTCCTGGCGCCTCAGTTCCTCGAGGATCGCAGGGCGATCGGCGCCTGACGGCAGCAGCACGTAGTAGAGATGAGCGCTGTGTCCGCATTCGTCCGGTACGATCGGACGCCGCAGCAGGCCTCTGCGTTCCAGGGGCGCCAGATTGTCGTGGTAGTAGCGCCAGAGGGCCAGCCGCGTTTCGGTGATCGACTCCGCCTCCCCGAGCTGAGCCCACAGGAATGCAGCGACCAGCTCGCCGGGGAGGAACGACGAGCCGAGATCCTGCCACGTGTACTTGTCCACCTCGCCGCGGGCAAAGCGACTGCGGTCGGTGCCCTTCTCGCGAATGATCTCGGCGCGCGCCACAAGCGCCGGATCGTTCACCAGCATCGCGCCGCCTTCGCCGGAAATCAGGTTCTTGGTCTCGTGAAAGCTGTAGGCCCCCAGGTCGCCGATGCTTCCGAGCGCACGGCCCTTGTAGGTCGACATCACCCCCTGGGCGGCATCCTCAACCACGCGGAGCCGGTGACGCCCGGCGATTTCGAGGATCGCGTCCATCTCGCACGCCACGCCCGCGTAGTGCACCGGCACGATCGCCCGCGTGCGCGGCGTTATGGCCCCTTCGACCAGGCGCTCGTCCAGGTTCAACGTGTCCTCCCGCACATCGACGAAGACCGGAACGGCGCCACGCAGCACGAAGGCGTTCGCGGTGGAAACGAACGTGAAGGACGGCATGATCACTTCATCTCCGCGCTCGATGTCGAGCAGGAGCGCGGCCATCTCGAGCGCCGCCGTGCAGGAGTGCGTGAGGAGCGCCTTGGTGCAGCGGCTGCGCTCCTCGAGCCAGGCATGGCACCGCTTGGTGAACGGCCCGTCGCCCGCCAGCTGGCCGGTCGAATGCGCCTCGACGATGTACTGCATCTCCTTGCCCGTCAGATAGGGCCAGTTGAACGGGATCGGTTCCGGCTTCATCGGGTCGACGCTCCGTCCTCAACGCTTGATCGCCTTCTCCGTGCCAGCATGGCCTGGAAGGCAAGCGCGGCCAGGACGAACACCCAGAACACGTGGGCGATCCATGCGAAACGGACGTAGGGAAGGAACTCCAGTTTCACCTTGCGTGCTCCATCGGGAAGCATGACGCCCTGGAACACGCCGTTGACCGGAAGCGTCGTCGCGGGGACCCAGCCGGATTCCGACAGCACCTCGGCACGCCAGTCGCGGTGAAACTTCTGGCTGACGATCAGCAGGCTCGCGGGCCCCGGCTTCACGTCGAGCTCCATCGCGTCGCCCCGATCGGCCGTCATGACCGGATGGGCCGATAACGCCCCCCTCGGGTCGCCGATCCGCGCGCCGTCGGCCGTCATGCCGTCCGACGCGATCCCGACCTGCAGGCAGCAGCCCATGCGCGATATCACCCGGTACAGATGAACCGGTCCGCTCGTGCCCAGGTGCTCGAGATTCGGGTGCTCGATCTTCGAACGCGACAGCACTAGGGACACGTTGCTCATCCAGAACGCTGCGCCGTCGTAATCCGGCGCGATGTGGTCGTTCCGCCGGCCGTAGACTTCCACGTCCCCTCCCAGCTCGCGGATCAGCGTGTGGTAGCGGCGCGACGACAGGCTGTTGTAGCTGTGAATGGAGGCGAGCTCCAGGGTGGCATTGAGATTGGGCGGCAACACGCCGATCCCGGGCGATGCGACGGCGTAGCGCGAGCCGGCGGGCAGATTTTCCCGGATGGATTTCACGAGGGGCGAGGTCGCGGCGATCTGCGAGGGATTCTGTCTCAGCATCCGTGGAAACGAGATGTAGCTGCCGATCGCGACTAGCACGGCGATCAGCAGGACCGGACGCACCTTGTTGACCTGAGCAGCAAGGGCGGTCAGGACAGCAAGCGAAACGGCGACGATTCCCCACCGAATGGCCGCCCCCTGCACCGTGCCGAACCCGATGGCGAGAGCCACTCCACATGCAACGCCGGCGGCGGCCAGCAGAATCTGCCGCGCGTGCTGGCCGACGCGCGCCCGTCGAATCAGCGCATCCGCCCCTTGGGCCGCGACGATCGTCACTGGCAGTATCAAGATGCTGATCGGATTGGTGCGCGACACGTTGAAGCCGAGGTACTTAACGCCAAGGAAGTAGAGTGGCTTGACGAAAAGCAGTAGGCTCAGCACCGCGATCGCGAGCCACCAGCCCCAGGTCTGCCGAGCGCGCAACAGCAACCCGACCAACGCCAGAAAGATCACCAGCGGGGTAACGCTGCGTCCGCCGTAGACATGCGGATAGGCGGGCGAAATCGGGTTACCCAGGATTTCGGGGAACGTGCCGAGCACCACAAACGCCACGATGTCGTTCAGTGACTCGAGCTTCGGCCAGTTCGCCGTAAAGAAGGATGGATCGGGAGCGACCCGGGCCGATTCGGAGGCGATGAAGGCGAGGTCCGCGTACATCGGCACGGCGAGCGCGCCCCCCACGAGGATCGCGGTGGATGTGGACGCCAATCGCGTCGCCAAGGCCCTCCAGCCGCCGGCCTGCCACCGCGTATGGGCCAGGTACGCTCCGTACCCGGCGAGCAGGTAGGCGTGGAACACGACGAGCTGCTGGTATCCGGTCATCAGCAGGCTGTAGATGCAGAAGGCCAGCACTCCCCATCCCAGGAGGTCCGGCTTCCTGTCGATGCGCGTGACGGCGTACAGGGCTCCGGCGGCCCAGCAATACGCAGCCGTGAACATCGGGAACGTCAGCCAGTACATGAAGAACGGGGAAGCGGCGAGGCTGCTCCCTGCGAGGAGGCCAGCGAGCGGCGACAGCCCGACCTCCCGGCATAACAGCAGGATGAACAGCCCCGCGGCCAGGCACGTGCCCAGGGACAGCAGCGTGATGAACCGATAGGGAGAGTCGGCCAGGGCCGCCAGCAACATCGACGGCGGATAGGCGGGACTAAGCCCCGAGGTGTGGTCGAGGGGACGGCCCAGCTCGTTTCTCGCGGTCCAGGTAGCCAGCCAGCCGGATTGGCTGCGATCGAACACCCCGGTGACTTCCGGGATGTAGCCGTTGAAGTAGTCGCCGAACTTCCGGTTCTCGAGGTTCGTCGCGCCGATCGCGTCCGGCGCCGCGATCTCCGCCGCCTGCCGGTAAGGCGCGATGACCTCGCCTTTCAACCAGTACGGAAACGTCAGCGCGAGAAACAGCGCGATATAGACGAGGACGGTATTGCGGAAGGACGGGCGCCGATTCCGTCGGCGTCCCCGCTCGCCAACCCTCAGCCACGGGCAGCGACGGCAAGTGCCAATCAGCGATCAGCGCGACACCCAGGGCCTTTTGCAGGGTGAACGGCTCGCTCAGCCGGCGCCGTGGATCCCGTCAAACCTGGCGCTCGCCTTTTCGCTGTCCATAGACCTGCCGAACGATCGTGTACGGGCGCCGCTTGACCTCGAGGAAGACCTTGGAGAGGTAGATGCCGATGATCCCGATGAAGAGGATTATCCACCCGCCGAGCAGCCAGATGGAAACGATGACGGACGTCCACCCGCTGACCGGCTCCGCGAGGGAAAGCCACTGGATGACCGCGAACACGGCATAGCACCCGGCCAGCAGCGAAATGGCCAGCCCGGTGTAGAAGATGTAAACGAGCGGGGCGTTGCTGAACGAGGTCACGGAATTCACGAAGAGCGCCAGCTTCCGGCGCATCGTATAGGTGGTTGCGCTCGAGCTCTGCTTGTGCACGGTTTGCGGACACTGCTCGAAGCCGGTGATGTACCAGAGTCCCCCGATGTCGAGCTCGCGCTCGTCATGGCGCAGCAGGGCATCCACATAGCGGCGGGTCATCAGCCGGGCCGTCACCATGTTCTCGGGCAGGTCCAACCCGGTGAACAGCCGGAAGATCCGGTAGAACAACCGCCCGCTCCAGCGCTCGAACAGCCCGCCCTTGCGCCGCGCCTGCACGCCGAAGACGACGTCGCACCGCTCGCGCGTCATCCGCTCCATGAAGGAGGGAAGCCAATCCGGATCCTCCTCGAGATCGGTGTCGATCAGGAAGACGTGCTCGCCGCACGCATGCGCAAGGCCCGTCATCATCGCCTTGTGGTGGCCGAAATTCCGAGACAGGTCGACGACCTTGATGTGCGCGTCGGATTCGCACAGACCGACGGCGAGGTCGAGGCTGTTGTCCGGCGAGCCGTCGTTGACGAGGACGATCTCGTAGTCCTCGCCGGCGACCTGCCGCGCAGCCGCACCCGCGCGGCGACAGAACTCCTCGACATGGGGTGCCGACCGGAAAAGCGTGGCGACGACGGCGAGCTTCATGGCCGCACGATCTTCATGAATCGCGGCGCATCCTTTCCGCAATTGAACAGCAGGTCGAGAATCGTGACGCCGTGGACGAACTCGCCCCAGAGCTGCGGGTACTCCGGATAGCCCGAATAGTCCATCCAGGCGATCCTGACGCCACGCTCCGCGAAGGCTCGCTCATCGATGTAGCCCCGGGCGGACGGTCCCGAGAGGTATTCGGTAGCGCCCGCCTGCGCGCAAAGATCGGCCAGGCGCTCGGACTTCCCCGTCCCCAGTGCGTAATCCCAGGAGTTTCTGATCATCGTTGCGATCCCGAGATAGGCGCACACGGCCTCGATCAACCGGCGGTTGAAAGCCGAGAGGAAGGCATCGGCGCAATCGAGGTAGAACGGTCTCAGTGTCGCCGCGAGTTCATCGAAATGCGGAGCTTGGCGGTAGTTGGCTTCGAGGGTCTTCCAGTGTTGCGCCCGCCAATGCGTCGCCGGCAGTTTCACGTCGCGGATTCGCCGGTGGATGTCGCCACCCACCGGGATGCTGAGCCACTCCACCCCCTTCGGTGTCTTGATGCGGTTGCGGTTTCGCCAGTCGTTCTTCGTGAACTGCACGTCGTCGTAGAGAACGAATTCGTCCACGGCGGCGATGATGTCGAAATAGCCTTTCCAGGGGATGTAGTTCGACTGGACGACCGCGACCCTCTTCATTGTCCCGATCCAGCCCTGCCGTCGGCGGCGCGCGGCCCGGGCCGTCCGGCCTCAATCCGCCGCGCCGGCCTGCGCCCGGCCGCCCTGCCACCCCTTCGGGATCGACGCCAGCAGCCGCTGCGTGTAGGCCTCGCGCGGATGGCGATAGATGTCGTCCGAGTTGGCGATCTCGACGATCTTCCCTTCGCTCATCACCATGATCTCGTCGGCGATGTACTTGACCACCGCGAGATCGTGCGAGATGAAGATGTAGGAGAGGCCGAACTCGTCCTGCAGGTCCTGCAGCAGGTTCAGCACCTGCGCCTGCACCGACACGTCGAGCGCCGACACCGATTCGTCGCAGATCAGGATGTCGGGCTTCATCGTGAGGCAGCGCGCGATCGCGATCCGCTGCCGCTGGCCGCCGGAAAACTCGTGCGGGTACTTGTAGAACGACACTTCGGGGAGGCTCACCTTCTTCAGGAGCTCGAACGCGAGGTCGGTGCGCTCCTGCGCGTTCGCCCCGATGCCGTGGATTTCCATCGGCTCGGTGAGGATGCTGCCGACCGTGAAGCGCGGGTTGAGCGACGCGTATGGGTTCTGGAAGATGATCTGGATGCGCCGCTTCCAGGGCATGAACTCCTTCGCCGACATCGACAGGATGTCGCGGCCCTCGAAGATCGCCTCGCCGGACGTCGCCTGGTGCAGCCGCATCAGCGTGAGCCCGACGGTCGTCTTGCCGGAACCCGATTCGCCGACGAGCCCCAGCGTCTTGCCCTTCGGCAGCTTGAACGAGACGTCCTTGACCGCCTCGAACGTCCGCGTGCCGAAGAGTGCCCTCGCGCGAGTAGAAGTTCTTGCCGAGGCCTTTGACGTCGAGCACGATCGGATCGGCGGGGCTCACGCCGCGCACGCGCTCGGACATGTCGCGCGATCCCAGCGTGCGGCCGTCCATGTAGTCGTCGATCACCGGCAAGCGCACCGGACGCCGGTCGAGCTGCGGCCGGCACTTCAGCAGCGCCTGCGTGTACGGGTCGGTCGGCGTCTCGAACACGTTCTTGGCGGGCCCCTGCTCGCGGATTTCGCCGTTGCGCATCACCACCACGTAGTCGGCGATCTCGCCGACCACCGCGAGGTCGTGGGTGATGAAGAGCACCGACATATGACGCTTCTTCTGCAGCGCGGCGATGAGGTCGAGGATCTGCTTCTGGATCGTCACGTCGAGCGCGGTCGTCGGCTCGTCGGCGATGAGGAGCTTCGGCTCGCAGGCGATCGCCATCGCGATCATCACGCGCTGCTGCTGGCCGCCGGACATCTGCGACGGAAAGGCGTTGATCTTGTACTCGGGGTCCGGGATACCGACCTCGTCCAGGAGCTCGATCGCGCGCTTTCTCGCCTGCGCGGGCTTCATCCCCATGTGCAGCCGCAGCACCTCGGTCAGCTGGAAGCCGACGGTGAACACCGGGTTCAGCGACGTCATCGGCTCCTGGAAGATCATCGAGATGTCGGCGCCGCGCAGCTCGCGCAGCGTCGACTGGTCGAGGTGCGCGAGATTCTTGCCGTCGTAGAGGATTTCGCTCGCCGGGTCGACGATCGAGTTCTCCGGCGGCAGCAAGCCCAGGATCGCCAGCGAGGTGACCGACTTGCCGCTGCCCGATTCGCCCACCAGTGCCACGGTGCGATTGCGCGGGATGTCGAACGAGACGCCCTTGACCGCCTCGAAGATCGTTCCCTTGTCGATGTGGAACGCGACCTTGAGGTTGCGCACGCGGACCAGCGGATCGGAACTCGTGTTTTCCATGGCTGTTTCCACTAGGCGCCCATGCGCCCTTTGAGCTTCGGATCGAGCGCATCGCGCAGCGCATCGGTGAAGAGACTGAACGCGGTCACCAGCGTCGCCATCGCGACGGTCGCCGCGACGAGCTGCCACCACTTGCCGAGGATCAGCTCGTTCTGCGCTTCGTTCAGCATCGAGCCCCACGACACCACGTCGACGGGCACGCCGAAGCCCAGGAACGACAGGATCACCTCGGCCTTGATGAAGCCGACGGTGAGGATCGACAGCTGCACGAGCACGACGTGGCTCACGTTGGGGAAGATGTGGACGAACATCCGGCGCGCATTGGACGCGCCGATCGCGTCGGCCGCCTGCACGTATTCGCGCGCCTTGTGCTTCAGGTATTCGCCGCGGATCAGCCGGAAGACGCCGGTCCAGCCGGTGAGGCCGAGGATCAGGATGATCGTGTGGATGCCCTTCTGCTGCAGCACCGCCGCGACCGCCAGGATGAGCAGCAGGTAGGGAATCGAGCTGAAGATGCTGTAGAACCAGTTGAAGAAGTCGTCGACCCAGCTTGCCGTAGTAGCCGGCGAGCGCGCCGAAGATCGTGCCGATGAAGACGGCGACCGCGGCCGCGGCGAGCCCGACGAAGATCGACGTCTCCGAGCCCTTGATCGTCTTCTTGAGCACGTCGCGGCCCCACTTGTCGCCGCCGAACGGCAGCGTTGCCGTGCGCGCCTCGACGACCTCGGCACCCTTCGCGCCGGATTTCGCGCTGCCCGCCTTGATGTCGGCCATCACGTCGGCCAGCGGGTCGACCGTCTTGCTTTCGTCGGCGCCGGCAGGTGCCGCGGCACCTTTTTCGCCGCGAATCTCCGCCAGCACGTCGGCGAGCGGATCGACGACGCTCGACTTGTACTCCGTCGCCGGCGTCGGCGCCGCCGGCTGCGCCTCGGGAGCGGCGGGAGCGCCGGCCTCGATGTCGGCGCCGATGAACGACGGGGGCGCATAGTTGACACCGGTTTCGCGATTCCAGTCCTTCGCGATCAGGCCGGCGCCGGAAAGGATCATCAGCAGGATGAACGCGGCGACGATGGCGAGCGAGACCATGCCGACGTGATCGGACTGCAGCCGCTTCCAGGCGAGCGCCCATAGTCCCGGCGAGACGGTGTGCGGGATCTCGCGCACGAGCGGGGGAACCGTCTTCATTGCGGTAGCCATGGCGTCCCCCTCACTTCAACTGCACGCGTGGATCGACGGCCTTGTACATCAGGTCGGCGAGCAGGTTGGACGCCATCGTCGCAAACGCGACATAGACGGTCAGCGCCTTGATCACGGGAAAGTCCGAGCGCTCGACCGCGAGAATCACCTCACGGCCGATCCCGGGGATGGAGAAGAAGCGCTCGATCAGGAAGGCACCGAGCAGCAATCCCGGCAGATTGGCCATCAGGTTGGTGATGATCGGGATCGACGCGTTGCGCAGCACGTGGATCCACATGATGCGGTTTTCGGACAGGCCCTTGGCGCGCGCCGTCCGCACGTAGTCCTGGTTGATCTCGTCCAGCACGAACGTCCGGTAGAGCCGCAGGCTGGGCGCGATGCTGACGGCGAGCCCGATCAGGATCGGCAGCGACGCGTAGTGGAAGAGGTTTTCGCTGAAGCTGTTGCCCCAGCCTTGCACCGGGAACCAGCCGAGCTTGTAGGCGAAGAAGTACTGGAAGACGATGATGTAGACGAGGATCGAGATCGAGAGCCCGACCGTGCAGACGATCATCACCAGCCGGTCGGTCAGCGAGCCCCGAACATAGGCGACGGCGAGCGCGAGCGCGATCGCGAACAGCGCATCGAGGATGGTGAGCGGCACCAGCACCGTCAGCGACGGCCCGAGGCGCGTGGCGAGGATGTTCGACACCTGCTCGTTGGTGCTCCACGACGCGCCGAAGTCGGCGGTCAGCACCTGCTTGATGAAGATCCAGAGCTGGACCCAGTACGGCTGGTCGACCCCGAGCTGGCGGCGGATGTTCTCGATCTGCTCCTTGTTCGAGATCTTCCCCGCGAGCACGTAGGCGGGGTCGCCGCCGACGGCGTTGAACAGGATGAAGACCAGCAGGATGACGCCGAGCATCGTCGGAATCATCTGCCACAGACGTCGGATGATGTATGCGGTCATTGCCACCTCCGCCCGCTGCGCGGATCGCGCGCTGGTCGGGCCGCTGTCGAATGTCGTCGTCAACGCGGAGACCGGGCCGGCGGGACTCGGTTCCGGTCCCCTTCGTCCAGCCGCGCCCCGCGCCACCCCGCGATCGGCTCCGGTGGAAACCGGCCGCGGCGTGAAAACCGGAGCCGCCGGGGTTGACCGGCGGCTCCCTGCTCAGCTAACAGCTTACTGCCTTTCCTCCTCCTGCATCCTGCACGTTCCGGCCGCCGCCGTCACTGGGCGGGCGACGAAACGTCAATATACTGCCACTCCGAGTGCAGGATCGGGTGTTTCTTGTATCCCTGCACCCGCGGCTGCACCAGCATGTTCCGGTAGCGGCTGATGTCGAGCCGCCACGGCGCGTACGTCTCGATGACCTTCGCCATTTCGTGGTACAGCCGGTTGCGCTCGGGCGAGTCGGGCATCTTGAGCGACTGCTCGTAGAGCTTGTCGTACTCGGGAATGTTGGCGCAGGCGTTGTTGCTCTGGTAGATGTTCTTGCTGTAGAGGAGCTGCATGAAATTGTCGGCGTCGGGGTAGTCGGCGATCCACGACGCCGTGCGCATCATGAGCTTGCACTGCTTCTCGAGCTTCAGGAGCTCGGCGAACTTGTCCTTCTGCACCTCCATCCGGATGCCGATGCCGTCGAACGCCTTCTTCCACATCTCGTCCTGCTGGCGACCGAGCGAGTCGGGGCGTGAAGCGTAACGGATCACCAGCGGCTTGCCGTCGGGGAGCGTGCGGTAGCCGTCGCCACCCTTCTTGTATCCGAACTTGTCGAGCAGCGCATTGGCCGCGGCCGGATCGTATTTGACGCTGGATTTGTAGTTCGGGTCGTAGCCGACCACGCCGGGCGGAACCGGGAATTGCGCTTCGATCGCCTGATTGTTGCGAACCACCCGGATTTCCTCCTCCACGGGATAGGCCATCGCCATCGCGCGCCGCAGCGCGATCTTGTCCTTGGTGAGGCCGCCCACGACCGGGTCCATCAGGTTCCAGTAGTGGTACGAAATCTCGGGATCGACAAAACGCGACAGGCGGACCCCCTTCTTCTGCATGTCGGGCGTCAGCGCGCCGCCGTTCAGGACCTTCGGCGCCAGCGGGCCCTCCATGTTCATGAGATCGAGCTCGCCGTTCTGGAAGGCGAGGAGCCGCGACTGGTCCTCCTCCATGATGCTGATCTCGACGCGGCCGATTTGCGGCATCTTCTTGCCCTTCATCTCGGCGACGATGCGCGCGTCGTCGGGATCGGTGCCCGCCTTGAAATCCCACGTGAAGCCGCGGAAGTCCGGATTCGCCTCGAGGTAGATCTTCGACGAGCGGATCCATTTGGCGAGCTTGTACGGGCCGGTGCCGACCGGGTTCGACATGATGCGACCGCCGGAATCGCCATAGGTCGCGACGACCTCGCGCGCGACCGCGCTCGTCGGCTCGTGCGCGAGCACGTACGAGAGGTTGTAGTCGGGCTGCTTCAGGCGGATGCGCAGCGTGTAGCGGTCGACGGCCTCGAGTCCCGCGACCTTGGCGCCGTAGTCGAACTTGCCGCCGTCCTTTTTCGCCTTCTCGGCCAGTTCGTCGAGGCCGACGATCTTGCCTTCGAGCAGCCATGTCCACGGCGAATGGATCGCCGGGTCCATCAGCCGCTTGAACGAGTACACGTAATCGTCGGCCACCAGCTCGCGCTTGACGCCCTTGAACGCGGGGTCGGGCGTGAAGTGGATGCCCTTCTTGATCTTGAGCGTGTAGGTCTGGCCGTTGTCGGTGATCGTCGGTAACGCTTCCGCAGTGAGCGGGACGAGCTTCGACGGCCGCGCCAGGTAATCGTAGGTGAGCAGCGTCTCGAAGATCACCTGAATCACCGTGCCGGAGTAGAGGTCGTGCGCGGCCGCCGGGTCGAAGCCTTCCTCGCCGGCGGGAAACACGTGCCGGACGACCTTGTTCATGTCGGCGGCGACGGCGGTGACGGAGGCGAACGCCGCAAACGCACCCGCGAGTACGCCGATCGCGACGAGACGCGACAGCCCGGAAGAACGACGCGTCATCCGGATCAATGGGCGACGACGTCGAGATACTGCCAGTCGGCCTGCAGGATCGGGTGTTTCTTGTAGCCCTGGATCCATGGCCTTATGACTTCGTTGCGCACGTGCGAGATATGCAGGTTCCAGGCGGCGTCGACCTCCATCTGCCTTGTCATCTCGAGGAACAGCAGGTTGCGCTCAGGCGAATTGGGCAGCAAACGCGACGCTTCATAGAACTTGTCGAAGGCCTTCGATTCGTAGCAGCCCGGGTTGCTCTGGCCCACGTTCGGGCCGTAGAGCAGCTGCACGAAATTGTCGCCGTCCGGATAATCGGCGATCCAGCCCTGTCCCCACATCTGCAGCTGGCACGCCTTGGATGCCTGCACGTTGTCGACGAATTGCGAGACCGCGGTTTCCATCCGGACCCCGATGTTCGCGAGCGACTTCTGCCACAGCTCGTCGAGCTCGCGCTGGGTGCTGCCCGGCTCCGTCGCCAGACGCAGCACCAGCGGCTTGCCGTCGGGCAGCGTGCGAAAGCCGTCCTTGCCCTTCTTGTACCCGAAGTGATCGAGCAGCTTGTTGGCCGTCACGGGATCAAACTGGTTCACGCTGCGGTAGCTCGGGTCGTGGCCGACGACGCCGAAGGGAATGGGCATCTGCAGGGCGACGGCCTGGCCTTTGCGCACGACCTTGATTTCCTGCTCGATGTCGTACGACATCGCCATCGCGCGGCGCAGCGCGATCTTTTCCTTCGTGAAGCCGCCGATGACCGGATCGCGAACGTTGAACGCCGTGTAGTTAATGTCCGGATCGGGCACCCGGAACAGGAGAATGCCCTGATCCGCGAAGGCAGGCTTCAGCCGGTCGCCATCGAGCACCGTCGGCGCGAAGGTATCCGGCAGGTTGAGGTAATCGAGCTGCTTCTGCTGGAATGCGAGCCAGCGCGATTGCGCCTCGTCGATGATCGTGATTTCGACGCGACCGACCTGCGGCATCTGCTTGCCGCGCATGTCCTTGACGAGCTGGTCGTCCCACGACGCGGGGTCCGACGGAGCGAAGTCCCACGTGAAGCCGCGATACTCCGGATTCGACTCGAGGACGATTTTCGCGCGACGCGTCCAGGCCGTGAGCATGTAGGGACCGGTGCCCACCGGATGCCCCATCGTGTCCTCGCCGTAGCCCTCGATCGCCTCGCGCGCAACGATGCCGAGCGAGATATGCGCGGCGATGTAGAGGAAGTTGTAGTCGGTTTCCTTGAGTCGGAAGCGCACCGTGTAGCGGTCGACGGCCTCGATGCCGGGGATCTTGGCGTCGTAGTCGAAGCGTCCGCTCTTTTTCGCGTTCGCCGCGTGCTCGTCGAGGCCCACGATCTTGCCTTCGAGAAGAAACGCGTACGGCGCCCGGTTCTTCGGGTCGAGGAAGCGCATGTAGGAGTACACGACGTCCTGCGCGACGAGCTCGCGCTTCGCACCCTTCCAGATCGGATCCGGCGCGAAGTAGACGCCCTTGCGCAGCTTGAACGTGTACGTCTTGCCGTTGTCGGTGATCGCGGGCATCGACTCGGCGAGCATCGGCACGACCTTGGCCGGGCGCGCGAGATAGTCATACGTAAGCAGGCGCTCGAAGATGCCCTCGAGCACGGTCGCCGAGTAAAGATCCGAAATGCGGACCGGGTCGAAGCCCGCTTCGGCGGCCGGAAAAGTGATGCGCACGACTTTGTTCGGATCGGGCGCGGCGATGGTCGGCGTCGACACGATGCCTGCGGAGGCAAAGCCGACGGCCATGACGACCCTCGCCAGCTGCGCCGCAAACCTCGAAACGTGCATCGCCAACCCCCAAAAATAAAAGCCGCGTAATGTACCATTTCCAGCATTCTCCCCGCCACGCCGCAGATGCAAATCCAGCTGTCCCCCGGTCCCCGAGCCACCGCCGGCCCGAATCGCCGCTCCCGCGTCCGGGGACGTCGCCGGGCATGCCTCCGAGACGGACGATGAGGCCCGACTACTGGGACGACGCGACCCGCGCGCTCGGCCGCGCGGATCCCGTGATGCGCAAGCTGATCCGCGGGATTGCGGGCGTCCATCTCACCCGTCGCGGCGACGCGTTCACGACGCTGTCGCGCGCGATCGTCGGCCAGCAGATCTCGGTCAAGGCGGCGCAGACGATCTGGAACCGGTTCACCGTGGCCTGCGGCGCCGGAGAGGATGCGCTGGCACTCGGCGTCCGCCTCGATCCTGCCCGCGTCGCGCGCATGCGGCTGCCGCGGCTGCGCTCGTGCGGGCTCTCGGAGCGCAAGGCCGACTACCTCCGCGACCTCGCCCGTCATTTTGCGCAGGGCACGCTCGATCCTGCAGAGTGGCCGGCGCTCGACGACGAAGCGCTGATCGAGCGGCTCACCGACGTCAGAGGGATCGGCCGCTGGACCGCCGAGATGTTCCTGATCTTCCACGAGATGCGCGCCGACGTGTTCCCGGTCGGCGACATCGGATTGCAGAACGCCATCGCGCGCCACTACAACGACGACGAGCGGTTGCCGATCGACAGCATGCATGAGATCGCCGCAGCGTGGCAGCCTTGGCGCAGCGTCGCGTCGTGGTACCTGTGGCGCTCGCTCGATCCGATCCCGGTCGAGTATTGACGCGCATTGATGCTGCCATTCGAATGCGAGGAGGCCATGCCCACATCCCCTGATGCTCCGCCGCGTTATCCGGGTCCACGCCCGCCGGGCTCGGGTCTCACGCAACTGCTGCTCTGCGACGGCGCCGGCGCGGCGTTCACCCGCGACGGCCCGCGCGCCGATGTCGAGTACCGCGATCTCGGCTGGTCGAAGGCGTCTCACGGCACGATCGGCGCCAAGCACATTCGCGCGATACGACCGTTCGATGCGGCGACCGGCTGGCACTGGCACGACATGACGGGCCATTTCGTTTACGTCCTCAGAGGATGGATCGCGTTTCGCTACGCGGGAGTCGAGGGCGAGGTCGTCGTGCGCGCCGGGTCGTCGTTGTCGCAGCCCGCCGGCGTCGCGCACAATGTCGTCGGGCGCTCCGACGATCTCGAGCTCATCGAGATCAACCTGCCCGCAGAATTCGGCGTGTGGGATATTGCGGGCCCGGAGCCCGGATCGCCCAGGTGAATTCAACGCCGTCGCCGCACCCGTACAGCGCGCTTACGCCCGACGTCGTCCTCGACGCGCTCGATGGCGTCGGCTATCGGGGCGATGGACGCCTGCTGGCGCTCGGCAGCTACGAAAACCGTGTCTACCAGGTCTTTCGCGACGACGCGCCACCGCTCGTTGCGAAGTTCTACCGGCCCGGCCGCTGGAGCGACGCCCAGATCCACGAGGAGCACGCGTTCGTCGCCGAGCTCGCGGCGAGCGAGCTGCCGGTCGTGGCCCCGCTCACGAGCGACGAAAAGACGCTGCACGCGTTCGCCGGATTCCGCTTCGCCGTCTATGCCAAATGCGGCGGCCGGGCGCCCGAGCTGGAGGACCGCGCGACGCTCGAATGGATGGGCCGTTTCCTGGGTCGCATTCACGCGGTCGGCGCGCGATCCCCCTTCGCGCAGCGGCCTGCCATCGACCCGGAAACGTTCGGCCGGGCCTCGTGCGACTGGCTGCTCGCGCACGATTTCGTTCCCGCGGATCTGCTGCCCGCGTGGCGCAGCATCGCAACGCAGGCGCTCGACGCGATCCGGCATTCGTGGACTCGCGCCGGCGACGTGAGCTCGCTGCGCCTGCACGGCGATTGCCACGCGGGCAACGTGCTGTGGACCGACGACGGTCCTCATTTCGTCGATTTCGACGATGCGCGAAGCGGCCCGGCGGTGCAGGATCTGTGGATGCTGCTCTCGGGCGACCGCGCGGCAATGTCGCTGCAGCTCGGCGCCGTGCTCGACGGCTACGAGGATTTCGCGCCCTTCGATCCGCGGGAGCTTCATCTCGTCGAGGCGCTGCGCACGCTGCGGCTGCTCCACTATTCGGCGTGGCTTGCGCAGCGGTGGGACGATCCGGCGTTTCCCGCCGCCTTCCCGTGGTTCAACACGCAGCGTTACTGGCAGGACCGCATCCTCGAGCTGCGCGAGCAGGTCGCGCTGATGGACGAGCCGCCGCTGTCGGTGTAAGGCCTTCCCCCTCTCCGCCGCTCGCGCCGCTACCGCAAGACACCGTCGACGAGATGCAGCGTGCGATCGGTGCGCGCCGCGAGCTCGGGATCGTGAGTCACCATCACGAGGCTCGTCCCGGCGGCGCGATTCAACTCGAGCATCAGCGAGAACACATCGCCCGCGGTCCGGCGATCGAGATTGCCGGTCGGCTCGTCCGCCAGCACGCAGCGCGGCGACGTGACGAGCGCGCGGGCGAGCGCGACGCGCTGGCGCTCGCCTCCCGACAGCTCGCTCGGCCGGTGCGCGACGCGGTGCGCGAGACCGACGCGATCCAGCATCGCGCGCGCCGCGGCGTCCGCGGCCACGGGCGTCTCGCGCCGGATGAGGAGCGGCATCGCGACGTTTTCCTGCGCCGAGAATTCCGGCAGCAGGTGGTGGAACTGGTAGATGAAGCCGAGCGCGCGATTGCGCACGCGGCCGCGCGCCTCCTCGGTCAGCGTCGCCAGCGCTGCGCCCTCGACGCGCACTTCGCCCGCCGTCGGCGCATCGAGCCCGCCCAGCAGATGCAACAGCGTGCTCTTGCCCGATCCGGACGCGCCGACGATCGCGACCCGCTCCCCGCGCGCGATCGCGAGGTCGACCCCAAGCAGCACCGGCACTTCGAGCGGCCCGCTGCGATAGGTCTTCGCGAGCCCGCGGCATTCGAGCACGGGTGGCGCGGTGCCGGGCTCATTCATAGCGCAGCGCCTCCGCGGGATTCACTTTCGCCGCGCGCCAGGCGGGGTAGATCGTCGCCAGCAGCGCGAGCACGAGCGCGATGATCGCAATCGTGACCACGTCCGCGGTCTGGAGGTCCGACGGCAGCTCGTTGATGTAGTAGACGGTCTTGTCGAGAATCTGCACGCTGAACAGCCGCTCGATGGCCGGCAGCACCGTGCCGACGTTGAGCGCGAGGAGAATGCCGCCGGCGACGCCGAGCAGCGTGCCGATCAGCCCGATCAGCCCGCCCTGGATCATGAAGATCGCGGTGATCGACGACGGCGACGCGCCCAGCGTGCGCAGGATCGCGATGTCGGCCTCCTTGTCGGTGACCGTCATCACCTGTGCGGACACGATGTTGAACGCGGCCACCGCGATGATCAGCGTCAGGATGATGAACATCACGCGCTTCTCGATCTGCACGGCACGGAAGAAATTCGCGTGGCTCATCGTCCAGTCGCGGATCTCGGCATCGACGTTGAGGCGCCCGACGAGCTCCTGCGCAACGCGCGGCGCTGCGTAAAGGTCGTCGAGCTTGAGTCGCACGCCGGAAACGCCATCGAGGCGGTAAAGCTTCTTCGCGTCGTCGATGTCGATCAGCGCAAGGCCGCTGTCGAATTCGTACATGCCGACCTCGAACACGCCGACCACCGTGAAGCTCTTCAGGCGCGGCAACGTTCCCGCCGCGGTCAGCGTCCCCTGCGGCGTGATGGCAACGACCGTGTCGCCGAGGCGCACGCCGAGGCCGCGCGCCAGATCGGATCCCAGCACGATGCCGAAGCCGCCCGGCTTGAGCGCCTCGAGCGTACCCGCGCGCATGTGCGCGCCGATGTCGGCGACCGTGGCTTCCTTCGCCGGATCGATGCCGCGGACGAGCACGCCGCGGTTCGTCCCGCCCGCCGACAGCATCGCCTGCCCGAGCACGTAGGGCGCCGCGGCCTTGACGTGCGGATTCTCCAGCGCCGTCTGCGCCACGGCGGCGTCGTCGGCAAGCGCAGGCACTCCGCGCACCTCGATATGCGAGGCGACCGACAGGATCCGGTTGCGCAGCTCCTCCTGGAAGCCGTTCATCACCGACAGCACGACGATGAGCGCCGCCACGCCGAGGGCGATGCCGGCCATCGACGTCAGCGCGATGAACGAGATGAACGAGTTGCGGCCGGTCCCGCGACGCGCGCGCGTGTAGCGCAATCCGACGGCGAGCTCGTAGGGCGACACGGCAGGCTTTGCGACGAGCGGAACGCGGGCGCGTTACGCTTCCCAGTCGACGGCGCGGCGGCCGGTCACATGGGCGCCGACGACCGCCTTTGCCGCGAGATGCAGAGGATCGGTCTGGTAGACGTCGAGGGCGGCACGGTCGGTGAACTCGGCATAGAGGCAAAGATCGTCGGCGCCGCTGTCGTAGCCGATGTCCACGCCCACTTCGATCGCGAGCAGACCTGGAATCCGGCCGCGCAGGCCTTCGAGCGCCGATTTGACGATGCCCGCGTGCGCGTCGCGCTGCGACGGATCCTTGAGTTTCCAGACGACGACGTGCTTGATCATCGCGGTTCCAGGCAGGGAAAGTTGCGCGCGGCGGACGCATCGCTCGAGACCGACGATGCGCGCGCATTATCGCATGCTAGTGTAGCGACCTCCTCCAGCGCATGCGCCTCGCACTCCGATGCATCTCGTCCTCGCGCTCCCCCACCTCGCCGCGCTGGCGGCGGATCGCCAGCCGCACGACGCGCCACCGCACGTGCCATGCCTCGCGCGTCTCATCGTGGCCGCCGGTGCGCCCGCGCGCGACCCCGACGGCCCCGACGCGATGCTCGCCGCGCACTACGGCATCCTGCATGCGGCGAGCGCCGATTGCCCGCTCGCGCCGGTGCGGCTCAAAGCCTTGGGCATCGATCCCGGCACGGCGTTCTGGCTCGCCGCCGATCCGGTCACGCTCGTCGCTGGCCGCGACGACGTGCGGCTGACCGGCGTTGTCGGCGACCTCGGCGCAAACGACACGGCCACTCTCATCGCGATGCTGAACGCGCATTTCGCCACCGACGGCATCGATTTCGTCGCCGCGCGTCCCGATGCATGGTTCGTCCGCGCTCCCGCGCCGGTCGCGTTGCGCACGCGCCCGGTCGCTGCGGTGGCGGGACGCATGCTGCGCGACCTCCTGCCGACGGGGCCCGACGCCGGGACGTGGCGGCGCTGGCAGAACGAGATCCAGATGCTGCTGTACGAGCACCCGGTCAACAACGCGCGCGAGGCCGAGGGCAAGCCGCCTGCGAACAGCGTGTGGCTCTACGAAGGCGGCGTGTTGGCGCCGCCCGCAGATGCGCACGCGCCGATCATCACGTTCGCCGACGACGGCATCGCCGTTTCGTTGGCGCACCATGCGGGCCGACCCGCGCGCGCGGTCCCGGAAGCGCTGGACTCCGTCCTGTCGTCGGCGGGCGCCGCCGCGCGCACCATCGTCGCGCTACCGGGCGCTGCCGAACTCGAGCGCGTCGAGCGAGCGTGGACCGCGCCGGCATGGTCGGCGCTCGCCGACGGAAGCCTCGACGCCGTGACGCTCGTCGCGGACGACGGCGACGGCGCCCTCGGGTGGACGGCGCGGCGTCCCGGCCCGCTGCGGCGGTTCGCGCTTCGCTTCGCCCACCATGATCTCGCCGCGCTCGTCGGTGCGGCGCGCACGGACGCCTAGTGGAAATCGTCCGCCGCGACGTCCCGGCCGCGGCGGCTGCGCTCGCGGCGTCGGGCATCCATCCCGTGCTGGCGCGCGTGTTCGCGGCGCGCGGCGTGACGACGACCGAGGAGCTCGACACCCGTCTCGCGCATCTCCCCTCCTCTTCGCTGCTGATGGGCATCGACGCCGCGGCAGCGCGTCTCGCCGATGCGATCGCGGGCCGCGAGCGCATCCTCGTGATCGCCGATTACGATGCCGACGGCGCCACCGCGTGCGCAGTCGCCGTGCGCGGGTTGGCGGCGATGGGCGCGGTGGTCGATTTTCTGGTCCCCAACCGGTTCGACTATGGCTACGGACTGACGCGCGAGATCGTCGTCGAAGCATCGACGCGTGAGCCGCGGCTCATCGTGACCGTCGACAACGGGATCGCCAGCCACGACGGCGTTGCCGAAGCCGCCGCGCGCGGCATCGAGGTGCTGATCACCGATCATCATCTGCCCGCCGCGACGCTTCCCGCGCCCGCTCTGATCGTCAATCCCAACCAGCCGGGCTGCGCGTTTCCAGGTAAGCACCTGGCCGGCGTCGGCGTGATGTTCTTCGTCCTGATGGCCACGCGCGCGTTGCTGCGCGAACGCGGCGCGTTCGCCGGCCGCGACGAACCCAACCTTGCGCTGCTGCTCGATCTCGTGGCGCTGGGCACGGTCGCCGATGTCGTGCGCCTCGACAACCTCAACCGCACGCTGGTCGCGCAAGGACTTGCGCGCATTCGCGCCGGGCGCTGTCAGCCGGGCGTTGCCGCGCTCTTCGCCGCTGCGGGCCGCGACGTGCGCCGGGCGAGCGCCTACGATCTCGGCTTCGTCGCCGGACCGCGGCTCAATGCGGCGGGACGGCTGGCCGACATGACGATCGGCATTCGCTGCCTGCTTGCCGACACCGCGATTTCCGCATTGCCGCTCGCCACCGAGCTCGACCGACTGAACCGCGAGCGCCGCGACGTCGAGGCGGCGATGCAGGAGGAGGCGCAGGGAGAGCTCGACGCGCGCGCCGGCCCGGGTGACGCGTACACGCTTTGTCTCTTTCGTGCCGACTGGCACCAGGGCGTCGTCGGCATCGTGGCGTCGCGGCTCAAGGACCGCTATCACCGTCCTGCGATCGTCTTTGCGCGTGGCTCCGGCGGCGAGCTCAAGGGGTCGGGACGCTCGATTCCCGGATTCCATCTGCGCGACGCGCTGGATGTCGTGGCGAAGCGCGCGCCCGGCGTGATCGCGCGCTTCGGCGGTCATGCGTATGCGGCGGGCCTTTCGCTGGCCGAGGCCGACCTGCCGAGATTCGCCGCCGCCTTCGAGGCCGTCGCGCGCGAGGTGCTGACGCCGGCGGATCTCGCCCGCGTTCAGCCGTCGGACGGCGGCCTCGAGCCGTCCGAGCTCACGCTCGACCTCGCGAACGCGCTTGCGGGCGAGGTCTGGGGCCAGGGGTTTCCCGCGCCTGCCTTCGACGACCTCTTCGACGTTGCCGAGCAGCGGATCGTCGGCGAGCGGCATCTGAAGCTCGCCCTCGAGCGACCCGGCGCCGGTCCCGGGCACCGCCTTGCCGCGATCCTGTTCAACCGCGTCGACCCGCTTCCGGCGACGATACGGGCGGTCTACCGGCCCGATCCCAACGAGTGGAACGGCACCGTCGCGCTCCAGCTCGTCATCCTGCACTGGGAAGCCGCGGTCTCCGGGATCGGCTGAACGGCCGAGCGCACCGACGCGAGCGCAGCAGCACCGCCCGTAACGGGCGTTCGATCGGGAAGCAACAGACACAGACGACGACAGTAATTATTTGATTATTCGTTGATATTCGTCATGCTCCGCGACTGTCGGAAAGGCCGCATCGAGGTTGTGCGGCGCACCAATATGACTATAATGTGTCCATCCGACCCGGCGCTCTGCCGGGTCGCTCATATCAGGGAGTCGACCACCATGCGTCTGGCGGACAAGGTCTCGATCATCACCGGCTCCGGCTCCGGCATCGGCCACGCGACCGCGCTCAAGTTCGCCCAGGAAGGCGCCAAGGTCGCCGTCTGCGACATCAACGAGCAAGCTGCCCGAGACGTCGCCCGGGAAATCACGGAGAGTGGCGGGGAGGCGCTTGCCTTCCGGATCGATGTCACCGACAAGGAAAGCATCGCCCGGATGGTCGAAGGCGTCATGGCGAAATGGGGCCGGATCGACACCCTCGTCAACAACGCGGGCATCGTCCAGGACGCGCAGTTGAAGAAGATGACCGACGACCAGTTCGACAACGTCATCGACGTCAACCTGAAGGGCGTCTACAACTGCACGAAGGCGGTCGTGGACATCATGCTGGAACAGCATTCCGGCGTCATTCTCAACGCGTCGTCGATCGTCGGGCTCTACGGCAATTTCGGACAGACGAACTACGCCGCCAGCAAGTTCGCGGTGATCGGGATGATGAAGACGTGGGCGCGCGAGCTCGGCAAGAAGGGCATCCGCGCGAATGCCATCTGTCCGGGCTTCATCGAGACGCCGATCCTGAAGTCGATGCCGCAGAAGGTCGTCCAGATGATGGAGGACAAGGTCCCGATGGGACGCCTGGGTCGGCCGGAAGAGATCGCGAATACCTACGCGTGGCTCGCGTCCGACGAGGCGTCCTACATCAACGGCGCGGTCATCGAGGTCTCCGGCGGCAGCACGCTGTAGCCTTGGCACGGCGTAGGCCGAACGCAGGCTTGAGCCGACCCCGCGCACGCAGGTAGACTCAGGGATTGCTTTCCCGGAGTCGCACGTGTCCATCACCTCCTCCTTCGCGGCAGCCATCGCCGTTGCAGTTGCGCTCATCGCCGCGCCGGCGGCCGCCGAAACGATCGGCGGCAACCCTGGTCCCGCGTACAACTACATCTGCCCGGAGGCCGACGGTCGGCCGGCGCTCGACTGCTACTTCGATGCGGTCGCGCATCTCTACACGATGTGCAAGCACGTGAAGAGCATCGAGATCATCGAGTTCGGCTACGAGAACGCGACCGAAGGCACGCACGGCGCGAAGAGCGACTCCTGCGTCGTCAAGCAGAAGCAGAACATGACGAAGCCCTACCAGGCGGCGTTGCACCAGGCGGCGATATCCAAGCAGGCGTCCGACGCCGTTCGCAGCCTGCAGGACTACTGGCTCGTCGCGTTGTCCGACCTCGGATGGCGCAAGGGCGAGTCGGACGAGGAATACAAGGCGCGCACGACGGAGCCTTACGAGAAGTTCAAGGAGCGCATCGGCGGCATCAAGGAGATCATGGCCATCGTGACCGCCCGGACCACGCCTGCGCCGGCGGCGCCCAAGGCACGCGAGAAGGCCAAACGCTGAGCCACGTCGTCGCGGAATCTCCGGAGCACGCGCTGTCCGGCGCGGACCCGGCGCTCGGCGCCATCTTCGGCGAGGGAGGCGCGCTCGCCCGTGCGCTGACGGGATTCCGCTTCCGTCCGCAGCAACTCGAGATGGCCGATGCGGTCGCCCGCGCGATCGCCGAGCGCCGGCCGCTTCTCGCGGAGGCCGGCACCGGCACCGGCAAGACGTTCGCCTACCTCGTCCCTGCGCTGCTCTACGGCGGCAAGGTGATCGTCTCGACCGGGACGAAGACGCTGCAGGACCAGCTCTTCCAGCGCGACCTGCCGCTCGTCCGCGCGGCGCTCGGCGCGCCGGTGACGCTCGCGCTCCTCAAGGGGCGCGCCAATTACGTTTGCCACCACCATCTCGAGCAGGCGGCGGCCGAGGGCCGGCTGCCGTCGCGCGATGACGTCCGCCACCTGCCGAAGATCATCGCGTTTTCGCGCGCCAGCGAGACGGGCGACCGCGGCGAGCTCGCCGACGTCCCCGAGAATGCGACGATCTGGCCGCTCGTGACGTCGACGCGCGACAACTGCCTCGGCAGCGGCTGCGCGTTTCATTCCGACTGCTTCGTGCTGAAGGCGAGGAAAGCCGCGCTCGACGCCGACGTGGTCGTCATCAATCATCATCTCTTCTTCGCCGACGTGATGCTGCGCGACGAGGGGCTCTCCGAGCTCCTCCCGGCGTGCAACACGGTGATCCTCGACGAGGCCCACCAGCTTCCCGACACCGCGACGCTGTTCTTCGGCGAGCAGGTCACCGCCGGGCAACTGGCGGAGCTCGCACGCGACGCCGAAGTCGCTGCCCGGACCGGCGCGCGCGAGGTGACGGGGCTGCCCGACGCCGCCGCCGGCATCGGCCCCGCGATCCGCAAGCTGCGCCTGGTGCTGGGCGACACGCCGGGCAAGCTTGCGCAACGCGCCGCGGCGGAAAGAGAAGGTTTCACGACCGAGCTCGATTCGCTGGCCGCCGCGCTCGACCGCCTCGGCGCCGAGCTCGCGCTCACCGCCGAGCGCAGCGAGGAGCTCGACAACTGCGCGCGCCGCGCGGAGGAAGCGGCAGCGATCCTCGCGCGCTGGCGCGGCGGTCTCGACGCCGATGCCGACGTCGGCGATGCCGACGCGCCCGCATGGATACGCTGGGTCGACGTCACGGCGCAGGGATGGCAGCTGCACGCGTCGCCGCTGTCGATCGCCGACGTGTTCGCGAAACAGGTCGCCGAGTCGGGCCGCGCCTGGATCTTCACGTCGGCCACGCTCGCCGTGGGGCGCGATTTCTCGCTCTACCAGCGCGACCTGGGGCTTGCCGATGCGCGCACCGGCGCGTGGGATTCGCCGTTCGACTACGGCGAGCAGGCGCTCCTCTACGTGCCGCGCGACCTGCCGCTGCCGAATTCGCGCGAGCACACCGAAGCCGTGATCGCCGCCGCGCTGCCGGTGCTGAAAGCGAGCGGCGGCCGCGCCTTCCTGCTGTTCACCACGCTGCGGGCGCTCGCCGTCGCGCGCGAGCTCCTGTCCGCCGCGATCGAGCGCGAGGGCTTCGGCTGGCCGCTGCTCGTCCAGGGCGACGGCTCGCGCAGCGAGCTCCTGACACGCTTTCGCGAGCTCGGCAACGCCGTGCTGCTCGGCAGCGCGAGCTTCCGGGAAGGGGTCGACGTGCCGGGCGATGCGCTGTCGGTCGTGGTGATCGACAAGCTGCCGTTCGCGCCCCCCGACGATCCGCTGCTCGCCGCGCGCCTCGAGCATCTGCGCGTCGCGGGCGGCAACCCGTTCTTCGAAGTTCAGGTGCCGCAGGCGGCGATCGCGCTGAAGCAGGGGGCCGGCCGGCTGATCCGCACCGAGTCGGACCGCGGCGTGCTGATGATCTGCGACCCGCGGCTCATCGACAAGCCGTATGGCCGGCGCATCTGGAAAAGCCTGCCGCCGATGCGGCGCACGCGCGAGATCGCGGACGTGGAGGCGTTTTTCGCGCGGCAGGCTGTACGTTAGAGCTCGGAATACTCGGTGGCTGCCGCTCGCGTTGCGGCCTCCGACCCATCAGTGCTACTCGATGCGCTGAACCGTCGGCCGCTTACGGTGATTCGCGATTGCTCCGATCCCCTACGCGCTGCGCGCTCGGGGCCCCTCTCCGCCGCTCACACGCCGCGGCCTCCGCGCCGTTCGTTTGAATCGTTGCGTGGAGGCGTCGGCCGCGTGGCCTTGCTCCGGGTCGCATCCCCGCGCAAACGACACGCGGGGCCCCTGCTTCCCCGTCCGCGTCCTACCAGAACTTCCACCACGGCTTGTCGGATATGCCGGTCACGTACTTGCTGTCCGGGAACGTCTGCTTCAGCACCCGCTGCGCGTCGTCGCGCAACTGCGGCAACTCGAGCTTGTCGTAGCTCCGCGCGAGCACATCGAGCGCGTCCTCGTTGGCCGGCGTGCGCGGATAGGTGATCAACGCGACCTGCGCGCGATTCACCGCGGCGATGTAGGCGCCGCGATTGTAGTAGTAGCGCGCGACCTTGACCTCGTAGAGCGCAAGCGAGTTCGTGAGGTAGCGCATCCGATCGGCGGAATCGGCCGCGTAGCGGCTGTCCGGGAACTTGGTGACGAGCTCCCTGAACGCCGCATAGGATTCGCGCATCGACTTGGGCTCGCGCTCGGACAGATCGAGCTCGTAGATGTAGCCCAATATCCCCTGGTCCTCGCGGAAATAGACGAGACCCTTGAGGTAATACATGTAGTCGACGTTCGGGTGATTGGGATACGTGCGAATGAAGCGATCGGCGTTGGCGATGGCGGTCGCCGTTTCGCCGGCCCGGTAGCTCGCATAGGCCGACTCCATGATCGCCTGCTGCGCGTAGCGGCCGTACGGATAGCGCGACTCGAGCGCCTCGAACAGCTTGACCGCCCGCGTATAATTCCCTTCGGCCATCGCCGAGTGCGCGAGCCCGTAGATTTTTTCGGCCGAATAGCTGGCGGTTTCGTCCTGCACCTCGGGCAGCAGGCCGCAACCCGCGAGCGAAAGCAGCAGCGCTGCAGCGGCGGCAAGCGCGGCCAGTGCGCGGAACGCGCGCGCCCTCGAGGTGCGCGGATCTTGCCGAAGCGAGATGCCAGCGATCATTAGGTTCCTGCTCGGTTCCTGCATTCACAAAAACGCTCGCGATTATAACTTACGTGGCCCGCCGCCCTCCTCCGCCGCGAGAGCATGCGCGAGCGGCTCCCGACATGGACGCCGCCGATACGCGGACGCTGACGCTCGCTCCGGCCGCGGCCGGAAGCCGCTTCGACGCCGCGCTCGCGAACGCGCTCCCGCAATTCTCGCGGAGCCGCCTGCGGGCGTGGATCGACGCGGGCCGCGTGACGCTCGACGATCGCATCGTGGCGCCGACGCGCAAGGTATGGGGAGGCGAGCGCGTCGTCGTGCGGATCGAGCCCGACGCCGGCACAACCGCGGTCGCACCGGAGGACATCGCGCTCGCCGTCGTCTACGAGGACGACGCGCTGCTCGTGCTCGACAAGCCGGCCGGCCTCGTCGTGCATCCCGGCGCCGGCAATCGCGGCGGGACGTTGCAGAACGCGCTGCTGCACCACGCGCCGCAGCTTGCGTCTGTCCCGCGCGCGGGCATCGTCCATCGGCTCGACAAGGACACGAGCGGGCTCCTCGTCGTCGCCAAGACGATCACCGCGCAGACGGCGCTCGTCCGGCAACTCGCGGCCCGCACCGTGAAGCGCCACTACCTGGCACTCGCCGCGGGCGACGTGGCGCGCGGCGGCGTCGTCGACGCCCCGATCGGGCGCCATCCGACCCGGCGCACGACGATGGCGGTCGTATCGAGCGGCAAGCCGGCGCGCACGCACTACGAAGTCGTCGAGCGCTTCGGAATCGCAACGCTTCTCTCCTGCCGTCTCGAGACGGGCCGCACGCATCAGATTCGCGTGCATCTTGCTTCGCTCGGCCATCCGCTCATCGGCGATCCCGCGTACGGAAAGCGCAGCTCCATTGCGTTCGCGCGGCAGGCGCTGCACGCCGCGCGTCTCGGCCTCGTTCACCCGGACACCGGCAGGGCATGCGAGTGGCATTCCCCGCTGCCTGCGGATTTCGCCGCGCTGCTCGCCACCCTTCGCGCCCGGCCGGCTTCCGCGTGACCTCGCCTCCGCCACTTCCGCTCGCCCAACGGATCGCCGCCGCGGGGCTCGACTGGATCGTGCCCGACTGGCCCGTTCCTCCCGGCATGCACGCGCTCGTCACGACGCGCAGCGGCGGCGTAAGCACGGGCGCGCGCGCCACGCTCAATCTTGGCGCAGGCATTGGCGACTCGGACGATGCGGTCGCCGAGAATCGCCGCCGGCTGCTGGCGTTCTGCCCGGCGCCGCCGCGCTGGATGCATCAGGTTCACGGCACCGACGTCGCGATCCATGTCGCGCAACGCGCGACGACTCCGGCAGTCGCCGACGCCGCGATCACGTGCGAGCACGGGGTCGTCTGCGCGGTGCTGACTGCCGACTGCCTGCCCGTCGTCTTCGCGGACCGCCGCGGCGGCGCAGTCGGCATCGCGCATGCGGGATGGCGCGGTCTCGCGGCAGGCGTGCTCGAGCGGACCGTTGCCGAATTGAGCGCTGTCGGCGCGCGCGCCGAGGACCTGCTCGCGTGGCTCGGTCCGGCGATCGGGCCCGCCGCCTTCGAGGTCGGCGCCGAGGTCCTCGCAGCATTTCATGCCGTGGACCCGCGTGCGCAGGAACACTTCGTGCGGAAGTCGTCCGGCAAATGGCACGCCGACCTCTATGGGCTCGCGCGGCAACGTCTCGCCCGATGCGGGGTGCGCAACGTCAGCGGCGGCGGGTTTTGCACGATGACCGACGCAACGCGCTTCTTCTCGTGGCGGCGCGACCGCGAAGGCGGCCGCATGGCGGCGCTCGTGTGGCTCGCCCCTGACGGCTCCTGACCGCCGCTCCCGGCACGTATAATCCGGCGCGCGCTGCCGTGCTTGCGCTAGCCGCCGATCCCCGCCGCCTCGTGAACGTCCTCGCAGAAATCGTCATCGCGGCACTCGCCGGCGGCGTGTTCGCGACCGCGGCAGCGGCCGGCACGCTGGCGCTGCATCCGATCATGGATTTCGCGACTGGTGTCGTTTGCCGTCGGCGCGCTCCTGGGGGCCGTCTTCCTCGAGCTCTTGCCGCATGCGCTCGAAGATGGCGGAGCGGAGCGCGTGATGGTCACCGTGCTGATCGGCCTGCTCGCGTTCTTCCTGCTGGAAAAGCTCGTGCTGTGGCGTCACGCCCACGGACACGATCACCACGTCGACGACGCGGAGGAGACCGAGCACGAGCACGCGCTGCACCTGCACGGCGGCGCCGATCAGGGGCGCTCCGGGCTCATGATCCTGATCGGCACCAGCGTGCACAACTTCTGCGACGGCGTCGTGATCGCCGCCGCGTTCCTCGGCCGGCACCAAGCTCGGCGTCGCGACGACGGTGGCGATCGTCGCCCACGCGGTGCCGCAGCAGGTCGGCGATTTCGCCGTGCTCGTGCACTCGGGCTACAGCCGGACGCGCGCACTCACCTACAACGTCGCCGTCGGCGTGGCCACCGTCGTCGGTGCGCTCGCCGGTTACTACGCGCTCGCCGGCATGGAGCAGATGCTGCCGACGGTGCTCGCGATCGCCGCCGCGAGCCTGCTCTACGTCGCGGTCGCCGACCTGATCCCGAGCCTCCACCGGCGGCCGGAGCCGCTCGAGACGGTCCGCCAATTCGCGCTCATTGCCCTTGGCGTCGGCGTCATCGCGATCGCGCACGCGCTGCTCCAGCATTGAGGTCGCGCGCTCCGGCGTTGTCGGCGACACGCGCGTCGCGTTACCATCCGCTTAGGCTTTTCATTGTCCGCCCTCCGATGACGTCGCATGCCCCTGCCCGGGATTCGCCGGCGCCTCCCGACCTCGCGCGTGCGTGGGCCGACGTCGGCGCGCAATGGATGCAATGGTGGACGCAGACGGCCGCGGGCATCGCTCCCTCTGGCGAGCTCGCTGGCGGGCCGACGCCGATGTATGGTGCAATCGATGCGACGGCACGGGCCACCCTCGACGCGCGCTACCGGACGCAATGGGAAGCGCTCTGGCGCGCAGCGCAGGCGGCGCTCGCGGCGACCCCGGGCACGCAGGTGGCTATCCCGGAGATCGTTGCCGCTCCCCCGGGCGACAATCGCTTCTCCGACCGCGCGTGGCACGACTTGCCGTACTTTTCGCTGCTCCGGCAAGCGTACCTGCTGGGCAGCGCGTACTTGACCGAGCTCGCGCAGCTCGCGCCCATCTCCGACCAGGATCGGCGCCGCCTCGCCTTCATGACGCGACAGTACGTCGACGCCATCGCGCCGACGAACTTCGCGGCCACCAATCCCGAAGTCCTCGAACGCGCGCTGGCCACCGAGGGCATGAGCTTCGCGCAGGGCATCGCCAACCTCGCCGGCGACCTCGGCAAGGGCCGCATCTCGATGAGCGACGAGCGCGCGTTCGAGATCGGCAGGAACCTCGCGGTGACGCCGGGGCACGTCGTCTACCGCAACGAGCTGATCGAGCTGATCCAGTACGCGCCGACGACCGCGCGCGTCCACCGGCGTCCGCTCGTCATCGTTCCGCCGTGCATCAACAAGTACTACATCCTCGACCTGCAGCCTTCCAATTCGTTTGTCCGCTGGGCGGTCGGCCAGGGGCATACGGTGTTCATCATTTCCTGGCGCAACATTCCGCCGCAGCTCGGTTCCCTCACCTGGGACGACTACCTCGAGGAGGGAGTGCTGAAGGCACTGGGCGTCGCCCGCGAAATCTCCCGCAGCCCGACGGTGAATGCGCTGGGCTTTTGCGTCGGCGGCACGCTGCTCGCATGCGCGCTGGCGGTGCTCGCGGCACGGCGCGAGCGCAGCGTCGAGAGCGCGACGTTCCTGACGACGATGCTCGATTTCGCCGACCCGGGGGAAATCGGCGTCTACGTGTCGCGCGAGGTCCTCGCCGCGCGCGAGCCCGCGCTGATGAGCGGCGAGCGCATCCACGGCGCCGAGCTCGCCGGCGCCTTCGCGAGCCTGCGCGCCAACGAGCTCGTGTGGAACTACGTGGTCCGCAACTATCTCAAGGGCGAGACGCCGGCGGCCTTCGACCTCCTGCACTGGAACGGCGATTCCGCCAATCTGCCGGGACCGATGTATGTCTATTACCTGCGCAATCTGTATCTCGACAACCGGCTGATCGAGCGCGGCGCGCTCACCATGGCGGGCGAGCGGATCGACCTGTCGGCGCTGACGATGCCGGCCTATGTCTACGCCTCGCGCGACGATCACATCGTGCCCTGGCGCTCCGCCTATCGAACGACCGCGCTGCTGGGCGGCGACGTCACCTTCGTGATGGGCGCCTCAGGCCACATCGCGGGCGTGATCAATCCGCCGGAAAAGCAACGCCGCCACTACTGGACGAACGAGCTCATCACCGACGAGGCCGACGACTGGCTCGCGCGCGCCGACCGCCACCCGGGCAGCTGGTGGCCGGATTGGGCAGCGTGGCTCGAGCGGCACGGCGGCGCGATGAAGCCAGCGCCGCGGGAAGCGGGGAATGCCACGTACCCGGTGCTGGCGCCAGCGCCCGGACGCTACGTGGTCGAGGCCGGCGATTCGTCGTCGGCCCCCGCCGCGGGAGCTTTGCGCGACGCCGCATGACGGCGAAGCGCAGGCGAATTGACCCGCGTCAACGCCCGGCTCGGCCGTCCGTCCGCAGCCGGGTTAAGATGGCGGGCAGCCAACGAGGAGAAGAGAAATGCCATTGAAGATTTCGCGCGTCGCGCTGGTTACGGGCGGCATGGGCGGGCTCGGCGAAGCGATCTGCATCAAGCTCGCTGCGCTCGGCTACAAGGTCGTCACCACGCATTCGCCGGGCAATACGAAGGCGAAGGAGTGGCTCGACAACATGAACAAGATGGGCTACGGCTTTCGCGCCTTCCCGTGCGACGTCGCCGACTACGATTCGTGCGTGGCCTGCGCCACGCAGGTCGTGAAGGAGGTCGGCCCGATCGACGTCCTCATCAACAACGCCGGCATCACGCGCGATACGACGTTCAAGAAGATGGACCGCGTCAACTGGGATGCCGTGATCAAGACCAACCTCGATTCGTGCTTCAACATGACGAAGCAGGTGTGCGACGCGATGGTCGAGCGCGGCTGGGGCCGGATCATCAACATCTCGTCGGTGAACGGCCAGAAGGGCGCGTTCGGGCAGGTGAACTATTCCGCGGCCAAGGCCGGCATGCACGGCTTCACGAAGGCGCTGGCGCTGGAAGTCGCGCGCAAGGGCGTCACCGTCAACACGATCTCGCCCGGCTACATCGGGACCAAGATGGTGATGGCGATCCCGCAGGAAGTCCTCGACACGAAGATCATCCCGCAAATCCCGATGGGACGGTTGGGCAAGCCCGAGGAAGTCGCGGGCCTGGTTGCCTATCTGTCGAGCGACGAGGCGGCGTTCGTCACCGGCGCCAACATCGCGATCAACGGCGGCCAGCACATGTTCTAGCGCTGCGAGCGCGGGCAGCCCGCTCCGATCGGATCGTGCCTATGCGAACGTGGCGAGCACGGCGGCTACGAGCTGCGTCGACCCGCGGATGCCGATTGGGATGCAGCCCCCGAGCAGCAGGATGAGTCCCGCGCAGATGATCGCTCTCATGCGGTGCCTCCACGTTGCGGCGCTCCCGGCGGATCCGCGAGCCTTTGCATCACTATAGTCGATTCGAATCCCCATTGGCGGCAAAGGAGGATCCTTGAACGTCCGAAGCTCATTCCTCATGACGATCGCCGCGCTGGTCGCGGCGTGCGTCGTCGCCCTGCCCGCCGCGGCGCAGGACGCGTATCCGTCGAAGCCGATCACGATGGTCGTCCCCTTCCCGCCGGGCGGCGTCGCGGACATCGTCGGGCGCCCGCTCGCCGACGCCATGAGCCGCGCGCTCGCCACACCGGTGATCATCGAGAACAAGGCCGGCGCCGGCGGCGGCATCGGCATGGGTTACGTCGCCAAGGCCAAGCCCGATGGCTACACGGTGCTGCTCGCGCTGTCGTCGATCTCGATCCTGCCCGAAGCCGACAAGGTCACGGGCCGCGCGCCGATGTACCAGTTCAAGGATTTCGCGCCTATCGCGCGCTTCACCGCGGATCCGACCGTGCTTGCGGTGCGCGCCGACAGTCCGTGGAAAACGCTGGCCGAGCTCGTCGCCGATGCGCGCAAGCGTCCGGGCGTCATCACGTACGGCTCGTCGGGCAACTACGGCACGATGCATGTGCCGATGGAAATGTTCGACGCGAGCGCCGGCATCAAGATGCTGCACGTCCCGTTCACGGGCGCCGGACCGGCGGTGATCGCGCTGCTCGGCGGCACCATCGACGCCGTATCGTCGGGGCCATCGACGGTCGTTCAGCACGTCAAAGCCGGCAAGCTCCGCGTGCTGGCTTCATGGGGCGACAAGCGGCTCGCATCGCTGCCCGACGTGCCGACGATGACCGAGTCCGGCTATCCCGTCGTCTTCACGCAGTGGACCGCGATGTTCGTGCCCGCGGGGACGCCGGATCGCAGCGATCGCGAAGCTCCGCGACGCTGCGCGCGCGGCCGTCGCCGATCCGAAGTTCGTCGCCGCGATGGCCACGGTCGAAACGCCGATCCAGTACCTCGATGCCCCCGAACTGCAGCGCTTCTGGGACGCCGACAACCAGAAGCTCGGCGAGGCGGTGCGGCGAATAGGAAAGCTCGAGTAGCGACGCGAGCCGGGAAGCCGGGGCCCGCGCGCGGATGGCGTGTGGGGATGCGACCGGGGCGAGCCGGCGCATGAGGCCGACAACAAGCGGCGGAACGATTTACAAAGACGGTGCGGAGGCCGAGGCGGCGAGCGGCAGCGGCGCCGAGTTATTCCGCGTGCACGTACGTTCCGGGTGCGTCGCAAAGCGGCCGATAGCCCCGCTCCGGCGCGCCCATCTTCGGCGGCGGCGCCGGCGGACCGGATCGGGCATCGAGCCAGGACACCCACGGGGGCCACCACGAGCCCTCGCGGGACGGCGTTTCCGCGGCCCACGCGTCAGGGTCGACATAGGGTCCGTCCGCACGCTTCGTCGCGATCCGGTAATGGCGGTCGGCGTGGCCCGGCTCGGACACGATCCCGGCATTGTGTCCGCCGTTGGTCAGCGCGAACGTGACTTCGGTATCGGTGAGCAGATGGAACTTGTACACGGACTGCCACGGCGCGACGTGGTCCCGTTCGGTGCCCACGGCAAACAGCGGTGCGCGCTGGGCATTGAGCGCCACAGGCCGTCCCCCCGCCGGAAAGCGGCCTTCGGCGAGGTCGTTGTCGAGGAACAGCCGCCGCAGGTACTCGCTGTGCATCCGATAGGGCATGCGCGTCGCGTCGGCGTTCCATGCCATCAGGTCGGTCATCGGCGGGTGTTCGCCCAGCAGATAGTCGCGCACCAGCCGCGACCAGAAGAGGTCGTTCGAGCGCAGCATCTGGAACGCGCCGGCCATCTGCGTCGCGTCGAGAAAGCCCTGCTCCCACATCATGTCCTCGAGGAAGCTCAACTGGCTCTCGTTGATGAAGAGCGTGAGCTCGCCCGCCTCGGTGAAATCGGCCTGCGCCGCGAAGAAGCTCGTCGAGGCCAGTCGCAAATCGCCGTCGCGCGCCATCGCGGCGGCGGCGATCGCGAGCAGCGTGCCGCCCAGGCAATACCCCACCGCGTGCACCGGCACCCTGTTCGTGATGACGGACACCGCATCGAGCGCCGCGACGAAGCCCAGCTGCCGGTAATCCTCGAGCGAGAGGTCGCGATCCTCGGGGCCCGGGTTCTTCCACGAGATCATGAACACCGTGTAGCCACGCCGGACGAGGAAACGGACGAGCGAATTCGCCGGGCTCAAGTCGAGGATGTAGTACTTCATGATCCAGGCCGGAACGATCAGCACGGGCTCGGGCCGAACGCGGCCTGTCGTCGGGGCATACTGGATCAGCTCGATCAAGCGGTTGCGGAAGACCACCTTGCCCGGCGTGATCGCGACGTCGCGGCCCGGCTGGAACCGCTCGGCGCCCACGGGCTTGCGCCCGCCGAGCGCGCGCTCCCAGTCCTCGACGAAATTCTGCGCGCCCCGAATGAGGTTCGTCCCGCCTTCCTTCCACGTCCGTTCCAGCACTTCGGGATTGGTCAGCGGGAAATTCGACGGCGAGAACACGTCGAGAACCTGCCGCGTCGCGAAGGCGACCATGTTCTCGTCGCGCTTGGTGACACCGCGCACGCCGGTGACTGCGTTGTGCCACCACTGTTGCTGGAGCAGGAAGGCCTGGTAGATCACATCGAACGGCGGCGTTTGCCACGCCGGCCCGACGAAGCGCCGGTCCTGCGGCAGCGGGACGATGCACGGCTCGACGCCTTCGGATCCGAACGAGCGCCGACTCGCGTAGTTGGCGAGCCGCATTGCCTTCTTGACCGCCTTTTCCACCAATTGCGAACGCTTGCCGGGCGCGAACGCGAGATGCGCCGCCCAGTCCGCGCAGGCGCCGGCGAGCGCCATCGGCGACAGGCCGGCGGTGAAGCGCGCGGTCGCCGCATGGACCGACCGGTCGACGATTTCGGCAAAGGCCGTGGCGGCGTAGGAGTCGCGCGCGAACGAGGGCTCCAGCGGCGGGGCCGCGGCGACCTGCGGAGCGGGTCGCGCGGGACCCGGCGACCTCGGTTTCGGGACTCGCCCGATCGTGCCTCGGGCACGTGCGGCAGGCCGCGCCGCTCGCAGCGCGGATGCGCGCCGCGACTCCTGCCCTGCGTCCTGTTCGCGTCGCTCGTCCTTCATCGCGCTATTTCCGGGTTTGAGTCTCGCGCTGTCTTCCGCGCGCGCCCAGATCGGCCAGGTCGGAAAGCTGGGTCGCGAGATGCGGCAGCAGATCGTCGATGCTGACGATGCCCGCGAGCGCGCCGCGCTCGGTGACGACCGGCATCCGGTGCACCCCTTTGGCCGACATCAGCCGGATCGTGTCCGGGCAGCTCTCGCGCCCTTCCACGGTCACGAGGCGCCCTGACAGCAGCACATCGCCCAACGTGATCACTTTCGCGTCCAGGCCCGGTGCGACGACCTCCACCACGATGTCGCGGTCGGTGACGATGCCCACCGGCATCCGGTCACCTTCGAGCTGGTCAACGACCACCACGTCACCAATGTGATGGCGCCGCATCAAGCTTGCGGCATCCGAAATTGTCGTTTCACGCGTTGCGCACACGACGTTGCGGTTGCAGACATCGCTGATCAGCATGGCGTCACCTCCAATCGACCGCATTCAGATCCTTTCGACCACCCTTTTGAATGATAGTGCGGCCCATGTTCAACCCGTTGATCCCGGTCAACCCGCACCCAATGCGGGTGTCGCATTCTTGGCTTCGTAGGTGGATCCGATGCGCTTTCGTGACCGGGATCAGGCGGCAGCGATGCTTGCCGAGGCGCTCATCAAGTGGCGTGGGCAGAATCCGCTTGTCTGCGCGATTCCGCGTGGAGCTGTGCCGATGGGAAGGCTCATCGCCGAGCAGCTTGGGGGCGAACTCGACGTCGTGCTGACGCGCAAGATCGGCGTGCCGGGGAATCCGGAGTTCGCCGATCGGGGCCGTCGACGAATCCGGCTGGATCCACCTGGCCGATTACGCAGGATCCGCCGGCGCCGATCGCCGTTATATCGAGCAGGAAGTCGCCGCCCAGAAGGAGGTGATGCGCCGCCGGCGCGCGCAGTACACGCCGGTGCGGCCGCCTCTGGACCCGTCTGACCGCATCGTGATCGTCGTCGACGACGGCCTCGCGACCGGCGCCACGATGCTCGCCGCGCTGCACGCGTTGCGCGCCCGGAACCCTCGATGGCTGGTTTGCGCGGTTCCGGTGGCCTCCACCGAGGCGGTCGCCAAGGTGAGCGAGGCGGCCGACGAAGTCGTGTGCCTGCAGGCGCCCGAATATTTTCGCGCCGTCGGCCAGTTCTACGAGTACTTTCCGCAGGTCGACGACGACGAGGTGATCGCAATCCTGCGCGCGGCCGCCGGGAAGGAGCCCTCCCATCGAAACGTCGCGAAGGCGGATGGGCGATGAATTCGGACAGCGAACGGACGGCGCATGATGACGCAGCGCCCGGCCGGTCGGTAATCCCGGACTCGCACGGTGCCGCTATCGAAACGCCTCGTCGAACGCGCGCAGGAATGCTTGCAACCGATCCTTCGGCAAATGGTTGATGCCCGCCGCACCGGCGCGCCCGCCGCCCGTCGCGAAGCTGCGGCACAGCGCATCGGCGCCGGCCGGCCTGGCGAGCGGCGCGCGCACGCTGGCGGTGAACCCGCCCTCCGCGTCGGGACTCAGCACGGCGTGCGCAAGGGACGGCGCCCCATTGGCGAGATCGTTGCCCGCGGCGCCCCGCACCCGTCGGCTCCACGCCGCGTCAGGCAGCACGACCACCGCACCGCCGGAAAAAGCCCACTCGGGGCCCACGCGGTGCGCGCGCTCGAGATCGTCACCCCGGGTCGCGACGATGCGCTCGTACACCGGCTCGTCACGCATGAAGGCGAAGGGATCGGCGTGCGGTCGGAGCTTCCGATAGAGATCGGCCGGGTGGATGATCAGGTCCGCCTCGCAGTCGCCGTAGGCGTTGTAGGCGAGGGCATCGCCGAGATCGCGCAAGCCGCCGATCTGCGCGGGTCCAAGCCCGAGCGGCGCGGCGAGATTTTGCGCCGCGTCGGCCAGGTTGTCGCCGAATGCGGCGACGATGGCCCAGATGCGGTGGCGCCCTTCGAGGAAGCGGTCGACGAGCATGCCGGTGCACACGCGGGGCGACGGGTCGATGAACGCCTCCAGTCCCGGGTGCTTCGGGATGTCGCCGGCAAAGTGGTGGTCGAAATACCGCACCGACACACCGAGTTCGAGCAATGCGACCAGCGCGCCCCGGTTGGCGTCGAGGGAGATGTCGAGCGCCGTCACCGCGTCGCCGCGTTGCGCGGAAACGCGCGCAAGGAGCGCGATGTCGCGCTTGACGCCGGTGACGAGCACGGTGTCGGCGGGCGTGTCGAGCTGCAGCTGGTGCAGCGCGCACAGGCCGTCCGCATCGCCGTTGAAGACGTCGAAGCGGGTCACGGCGCGCGGCAACCCACGCGCTCGATCACGTCGCGCCAGGCGTCCGGCGTGGTGGAACGCTCGAGCGGCATCTCCGCGTCGTAGTTGACGACGTTTGCCGCCTCGTCGGCCGCAAGCGGTTCCCGCGTCCGCAACTGATGCTCGAGCACCGCGATGTCCGCTTCGGAGGCATCGTGCCCCTGCCGGTTCCGCGCCCGGATGCGCTCGCGCAGCGTCGCGTCGCCGGCGACAAGATCGACGATGACAAAGGGAACACCGAGCTCGGAAGCCAGTTGCCGGAAGAGGTCGCGCTGCCAGCGCAGGAGGAAGGTCGCGTCGACGATCGCGACCCATCCCGCCGCCACGACGTCGCGCGTCGCGGCGCAGGCGCGGCGATAGGTCTCGCGCGTCGCCGTCCCCGGTGTACAACCCGCGGTCGATGCCCGAAGCGCTGCGCGCCGCCGCAGCGAGGCCGTGCAGCCGCTTGCGCTCGACGTCGGTGCGAACCCGCACCGCGCCGATCCGCTCCAGCAGCGACTGCGACAGCGTGGTCTTGCCGCTCCCTGAAAGGCCGTGCATGACGACGATTCCCGGGCGCGGTGGTCGCGCGAACTCGCGGGCGAGGTCGACGTATCCGCGGTGCTCGGCGACGAGCGCGGCGCGCGCGTCACCCGGGCCGAGCTGGGCGGCGCGCAGGCAGGCGACCTTGGCGCGCACCATCGCGCGGTACGAAAGATAAAAGGGCAGCACCGCGAGCCCGCCGTAGTCGCCCGTGATCTCGAGGTAGCCGTTGAGGAAGCGATGGGCGAAATCGCGACGGCCGCGATCCATGAGGTCCATCACGACGAATGCGATTTCGCTCATCACGTCGATCCACCGCAGCCGTTCGCTGAATTCGATGCCGTCGAAGATGGTGATCGCGCCGTCGACGAGTGCGACGTTGCCGAGGTGGAGATCGCCGTGGCACTCGCGCACGAATCCGTCCTGCCGCCGCTGCCGCATCGCTTCGGCACGGACGGTGAATTCGCGCCCCGTCCAGGCCGACAGCGCGTCGAGCTCCTCGCGCTCGCGCGCGTCGTCCTGCAACTCGCGGATCTGCGCAAAATTATCGGTCGCCATGGCGAGAATTTCGTCGGGCGTGCCGAATGCGCCGTCGGGCGCGGCCAAGCCTATGCGAGCGTGGAACGACGCAACCTCCGCCGCCAGCGTGTCAATCGTCGCTGCCGTCAGCTCGCCTCGCGCCAGCACGCGGGAGAGCAGCGCATCCTGCGCAAACTCCCGCATCCGGACCGCGTATTCCAGCACCGGCCCGTCGCCGCCGATCGCCGGCGCCGCGATGTGGCCGGTGATCGCGACGACATCGAGATAGACGCTCGGCGCGAGGCGGCGGTTGAGGCGCAGCTCCTGCTCGCAACACGCGCGCCGCTTGGCGAGCGTCGAGTAGTCGAGAAAGCCCAGCGCGATCGCTTTCTTGATCTTGTAGGCGTACCTGCCGGTCAGCAGCACATACGAGATGTGCGTCTCGATGATCGTAACGCGCTCGACCGCGTCGCCGAACACGGCAGGATTCCGCAACGCAGCGATGAGTCGCGTCTGGTCGCCAGTGTTGACGGCAAGGATGGCATCCATCATGACGCGGCGTCGCCGATAGCGACACTTGATCGCGGACTCGCCCGCGGGCCAGGGCGCGCAAATGACAGATTCATTCTCGACTCGCACGCAGCAAGGCCTGTTGACGTGGGTCAAGCAGGGGGGCGATGCGCGGCGTAGGGTAGTGTATCCACGGCGGCGCGGGAACGTCGCCGCCGAGGGAGGTGCGCTGTGGTCTCATCGCGCAATATCGGAGCATCCGGCAACTGGGATCCTGTCCGCTCCTCGCTCGCGTACTGGGACTGGGTCTCCTCGGCGTCGGGCATCTGGTGGACGCGGCGCGCGGGGAGGAATGCGGTGGACGCCGCACGCAGGGCGCGTTTCGAATCGATCGTCCAATACGCCCGCTCCCGGTCGCCGTTCTACCGCGCAGCCATGCACGGGCTTCCCGAGCGCGGTCTCGCGCCCGGCATGCTGCCGGTCACGACCAAGCGTCAGCTGATGGCGCGCTTCGACGACTGGGTGACCGACCCCCAAGTGACCCGGACGGGCGTCGCGGCGTTTCTCGCCGATCCCGACAACATCGGCGGCCGATTCCTCGATCGCTACCTCGTCTGGAAGAGCTCCGGCACCGACGGCGAGCCCGGCATCTTCGTCCAGGATCCGGAGGCGATCGCGACCTACGATGCCTTGATGAGCGTGCAGCTCGAGGCATCGGGCGTCGCATCGCGCGTTTCGTTCGGTTTCGCCGCGCAGGGAGGTCGCGCCGCTCTCGTCATCGCCACCGGCGACCATTTCGCGAGCATCGCGTCTTGGCGGCGCGTGACCGGCGCCTGTCCGTGGCTTGCGGCCCGCAGCTTCTCGGTGCTCGATCCGCTGCCCGCGCTCGTCCGCGCGCTCAACGCGTGGCAGCCGGCGTTCCTCGCAAGTTATCCGACGGCGCTCTCGCTGCTCGCCGACGAGCAGTCGGCAGGCCGGCTGCGGATCGCGCCCGCGTGCCTTTGGTCGGGGGGCGAGTGCCTTGCGCCTCACGCCAAGGCCGCCATCGAGCGTGCGTTCGGCTGCCCGCTCCTCGACGAATACGGCGCCTCCGAGGCGCTGTCGATCGCGTTCCGGTGCCGCGAAGGATGGCTGCACGTCAACGCCGACTGGGTGTTGCTGGAACCGGTCGACCGACATTACCAGCCGACGCCCGAAGGCGAGCCTTCGCACACGGTGCTGCTCACCAATCTCGCCAACCGGGTTCAGCCGATCATCCGTTACGATCTCGGTGACAGCGTGATCGCGCGCGCGGAGCCGTGCGCATGCGGCAACCCGCTTCCCGCGATCCTAGTCGAAGGACGGCACGACGACGTGCTGTCGATGCGCGCACCCGATGGCACGCCGGTGCGCCTGCTGCCGATCGCGCTCGCCACGATCGTCGAGGAAGCCGCGGACGTGCACCGCTTCCAGATCGTCCAGACCGGCCTCGAGCGACTTGCGCTGCGCCTTGCGCTCGACGATCGCCCCTCCCGGCTCGCCGCGTTCGAAGCGGCGTCACGTGCGTTGCACCGCTATCTCGCCTTGCAGTCGTTGCCGAACGTGCGGGTCTCGCTCGCCGCGGAGCCGCCGCTTCCCGACAAGCGCAGCGGCAAGCTGCGCGAGGTCGTTGCGATGCACATGCCGGAAGGCGGGCGGTCCTGACAAGCCCGTCGCCTCGAGCGGCGTCGCTTCCTAGCGGCGGCGCGGGCCCCCGCGGATGGGGTCGTCGATCATCGCGTCGTCGTCGCTGCCGGAGGGTTCATCGAATATCGCCTCAAGCCCGCTTTCCTCGTCGCTGTCGAGGTCGAACTCGAGCGATGGGCTCAAGTCGGTGCCGTCCGCATCGCCGGTCGCCGTGCCGTCAAAGGCCGCAGGCGCAATGCTCCCGGCGCGATGGGTCACAGCCGACGCGCGCCGCCGAGGCTTCGTCTTCGGTGTCGAATTCATCATCGCAGCCCCCATTCGGGCCCCAAGTTTTTCATCTTCGCGCCGGATCAATCCGTCCCTTCATTCCTCAGCGCCCTCCTGTTTCCGGCGCAGTCCTGCAATCGAGCGCCGCACACCGCGCCGCCCATTCGCGCTATCAGGAAACTCCCTCTTCGGCGAGTTCATGCCCCCGCTTCGGTTTCTCGACGATGACGCAGTCCGTATTGAGAATCAGGCCCGCGATCGAAGCGGCATTCTGCAGCCCGAGGCGAGTGACCTTGGTCGGATCGATCACGCCCATGCCCACCATGTCGCCGTAGGCGTCGGTCGCCGCGTTGTAGCCGAAATTGCCGGTCCCCGCCATGACGCGTTCCAGCACGACCGACGACTCGGCTCCGGCATTGGCGACGATCTGCCGCAGCGGCTCCTCCAGCGCGCGCCGGACGATCTTGACGCCCGCATCCTGCCCCAGCGTGCCAAGCTGAAGCTGATCGAGCGCCGAGCGCGCGCGCAGCAGCGCCACGCCGCCACCGGGGCCGATGCCTTCGGCAACCGCGGCCCGCGTCGCGTGGACGGCATCCTCCACGCGCGATTTCTTTTCCTTGAGCTCGGTCTCCGTCGACGCGCCGACCTTGATCAGCGCGACTCCGCCGGAGAGCCGGGCCGCCCGCTCCTCGAGCTGCTTGCGATCGTAATCGCTCTTCGTCTCGTCGATCGCGACGCGGATCTGGGCCACGCGCGCATCGATCTTTTCCGCAACCCCCGCGCTTCCGATCAACGTCGTGTCGTCCTTGTCGACCTCGATCCGGCGCGCCCGCCCCAGCTCGGCGAGCGTCACCTTCTCGAGCTTCTGACCGGTCTCCTCCGCGATCACCGTGGCCCCGGTCAGTATGGCGATGTCCTCGAGCATCGCCTTGCGGCGGTCGCCGAAACCCGGCGCCTTGACTGCGCAAGTCTTCAGGATTCCACGCAGCGCGTTGACGACGAGCGTCGCCAGCGCCTCTCCCGTCACATCTTCCGCAATCAGCAGCAGCGGGCGGTTCTCGCGCGAGATCTGTTCCAGCAGCGGCAGGAGATCGTGGATCGACGAGATCGACTTGTCGTGGACGAGCACATACGCGTCCTCGAGCACGACGCGCTGCTTTTCAGTGTCGGTGATGAAGTAGGGCGAGAGGAAGCCGCGGTCGAACTGCATGCCCTCGACGACCTCGAGCTCGTTGCTCATGCCACGGCTGTCCTCGGTCTTGATGACACCGCGCTCGCCGACCTTCCCCATCGCCTGCGCGATCATCTCGCCGATCGCAGCGTCGCCGTTGGCCGAGATCGTCCCGACCTGGGCGATCTCCTGGCCTGAACTGCAGGGCCGCGAATTGTCTTTGAGCCGGGTCACCACCGCGTCGACCGCCACGTCGATGCCACGCTTGAGATCCATCGGGTCGACGCCCGCGGCGACGTACTTCATCCCCTCGTTGACGATCGCTTGGGCGAGCACCGTGGCCGTCGTGGTCCCGTCGCCGGCAGTTTCCGAGGTTTTCGCCGCGACCTCGCGCGCCAGCTGCGCGCCCAGATTCTCGAACGGGTCGGAGAGCTCGATCTCTTTCGCGACGATCACGCCGGAATTGATCACCGTCGGAGGACCGAAGGATCGTTCCAGCATCACGAGCCGGCCCTTCGGACCCAGCGTGACCTTGACCGCGCTCGCCAATATGTTGAGGCCGGCGCAAACGCCCTCGCGGGCCTCGTGGCGGAATCGAAGGAGTTTGGCGGCCATCGACGTGCTCCATCAGGCTTGGTTTGCAGACGAACAGCATGTCCCAGTCGGCCTTGCACTCGGTTGCGTTGCATCAACTCCGACCCTCGTTGAAACGCTCCACGCGCGTCGGCCTCCGCCGGTCGTCTGCCTGTGTAGCAAAGCCAAATGATGGAGTGTTGATCCCCGTCAACGCCCATTCCGGAGCACTCCCTCTGTGCAGGCGGACAATGTCCCATAGCGATCACGAAGCCGTGATCGCGTTGGAATGTCGTGGGCGATGAGCACAGAATCGATTGCAGAACTGACGATCGGCCGCAAGCCGGAGGCCGGTTCGGACGTCCTGGAAGCACGCTGCAGCGGCACGTGGACCGTAAGCGCAGTCGCCGGCCTCGAAGGCCGGGTCGACGGGTTGCCGTGGCCACGAACGGGAAACGTCGTCTTCGACGCGACGGGAATCTCGGCGCTGGACACCTCCGGCGCGTGGCTGTTGCACCGGACGACAAGGGATCTGGAAGCTCACGGAGTTTCCGTCCGCGTCGACGGCTTGCGGCCGGAGTTCGCCTCGTACGTGCAGCTGATCGCATCGCGGTCCGTACGGCCCGAATCCGTGGCGCGGCCGGTTCCCCCGCGCCTGCTGGCGGGGCTAGGCCAGCGGGCGTGGGCGAGCCTGAGCAACGCGCGGAGCTTCCTCGCTTTCGTCGGCGAGGCCTTCACGATCCTGCTGCGCTCGATCGCGCAGCCGCACCGTATCCGGTGGCGGGCGATCCTGCACAACGTCCAGTCGGCCGGCTTCGACGCGCTGCCGATCACCGGGCTGCTTTCGTTCCTGATGGGAATCGTGATCGCCTACCAAGGCGCCGATCAACTGCAGCGCTTCGGCGCCAACGTCTTCGTCGCCGACCTCGTCGGCATCGCCATGCTGCGCGAGCTGTCGCCGCTCCTGACGGCGATCATCGTCGCGGGCCGGTCCGGCTCGGCATACGCGGCGCAGATCGGCACGATGAAGGTCACCGAGGAGATCGACGCGCTGCGCACCGTGGGCGTCGGGCCGCAGGAACTGCTCGTCCTGCCGAAGATGCTCGCGCTGATCGTCGTGCTGCCGCTCCTTACCGTCTACACCGACATCACGGGCGTGCTGGGCGGCATGCTGATGGCGCGCACGCAGCTCGGCTTGAGCTTCGACGTCTTCCTCGAGCGGCTCGATTCGGCGATCAGCATGTCGACGTACCTGACCGGGATCTCCAAGGCCCCCGTCTTCGCGATGATCATCGCGCTGGTGGGTTGCCACAGAGGCTTCGAGGCCGCGGGCAGCGCGGACAGCGTCGGCAGGCAGACGACGATCGCGGTCGTCCAGTCGATCTTCCTCGTGATCGTGGCCGATGCGCTGTTCTCGGTGATCTTCAATCGGCTCGACCTCTGACGCGATGACGGATCGCCCGGCACCTGCCGACCTGGTCGTCGAGATCGACGGCATCAGCACGCATTTCGGTGACGCCGTCGTGCACGACAACATCAGTCTCTCGGTGCGCCGCGGCGAGGTCTTCGCGCTCGTCGGCGGCAGCGGCTGCGGGAAATCGACGCTGCTGCGCGAGGTGATCCTGCTGCAGGCGCCGACATCGGGATCGATCCGCGTGCTTGGCCAGGAGGTGGTGGGACTGAGCGACGAGCAGGCGTTGCCCCTGCGGCGTCGCTGGGGCGTGATGTTCGAGCGCGGCGCGCTGTTCAGTTCGCTGACCGTGACGGAAAACGTGGGCATGGTGCTGCACGAGCACACCCGCTTCTCGCCGCGGATGGTCGACGAGATCGCCGCCGTCAAGATCGCGCTGACCGGGTTGCCTGCGGACGCCGGACCGAAATACCCGAACGAGCTTTCCGGCGGCATGCGCAAGCGCGCGGCGCTGGCCCGCGCGCTGGCCCTCGACCCGGAGCTCCTCTTTCTCGACGAGCCGACCGCCGGCCTCGATCCCCTGAGCGCGACCGGCATCGACGACCTCGTGCGCAGCCTGCGCGATGCGCTCGGCCTGACCATCGTGATGGCGACCCACGATCTCGACCTCCTGTGGCGCGCCGCGGACCGGGTTGCCATGCTCGGGGATCACCATATCGTCGGCATCGGAACGATGACCGAGCTGTCGCAGCTCTCCCACCCGCTCGTGCACGAATATTTCTACGGTCCGCGCGGTCGTGCCGCGTGGGAACAGGCATGGAAGCAAAAGTAAATTTCGCCGTCGTCGGAGCCTTCGTGCTGGTGCTCGGGGCGGCGCTGATCGGCGGCGGGTTGTGGCTCACCAGCGGCAAGTATTACGGGAGGAGCTACGTCACCTACCTGACCTACATGACCGAGTCGGTCGCGGGCCTCAACGTGAATGCGCCGGTCAAGTACCGTGGCGTGGACGTCGGGTTCGTGCGCACGATAATGCTCAACCCGGCGAATGTGGAGGAAGTGCAGCTGACGCTCTCGATCCTGCACGGCACGCCGGTCAAGGAAGATACCGTGGCGATCATGGAAACGCAGGGACTGACGGGGATTGCGTTTGTCAACCTGGTGGCGGGCCGCAATGATTCACCCCTGCTGCAGGCGCGCGCCGGTCAGGATTTTCCCGTCATCAAGTCCGGGCCGTCGCTGCTGGGGCGTCTCGATGCGGCCGTGACTGCCCTTCTCGCCAGCCTCACCCGCGCGACCGACAACTTCAATGCGCTGCTGAACGAGGACAATCGCCGCGCGATCAGCAAGACGCTCGCCGACCTCGAAGTCGTGTCGCGGACCCTCGCGGCGCGCTCACCGGCCATCGACGCGGGTCTCGCCAACGCCGCCCGCACGATGGAGAACGCGGCACGGGTTACCGGCGAACTGCCGCAACTCCTGCGGCGGATCGAGCGCAGCGCCGACGGATTCGACCGCATGGCCGAGGCCGTCACCCACGCTGGAACAAGCGCGACCGGCATGCTCGAGGGCACACGCACCGACGTGCAGCAATTCGCGGGCGAAGGGCTGCCCGAAGTGCGCCAGCTGGTCGCGGAACTGCGCGAACTCACGAGCACGCTGCGTCGCGTCGGCGGCGATCTCGAGCGCAATCCGAGCATCCTGCTGTACGGCCGGACGCCGGCGAAGCGCGGCCCCGGCGAGTGACGCGACAACGCCAACCAACCGCGACAGCTGCCATGACAAACGAAGCTCCCGACTCACCGATGACCCGACACCAGACTCGCCCCCCTCGCCGCCATGCGCTTGCGCTGCTGGCGCTCGTCGCGCTCGCCGCCGGCTGCACGGCGCTGCAACCACCACGCGTCGAGGATCCAAGCCTGTACGTGCTGGCCGCAGAACCTCTGCGCAAGGTGTCGCAGCCCCGCCGCGATGCCGTCATCGAGGTCGCGCTTCCGCGTGCCTGGCCCGGGTTCGACACGCTGCAGATGGCCTACGTCCGCAAGCCGTACGAGCTCGAGTTCTTCGCGGCAAGCCGCTGGGCCGACACGCCACCGCGGATGCTCGGCCCGCTGCTCGCCCGCGCGCTGGAACAGACCGGAAGCTTCCGCGCCGTCGTCCTGGCGCCAAGCCTCGTTCCCGCCGAACTCCGCCTCGACACCGAGGTCGTTCGTCTGCAGCAGAATTTCTCGGCGCGACCGAGCCGGGCGGAAATCACGCTGCGCGTGCAGCTGACCGACCTGCGGGCGAGGCGAGTCGTCGGCACGATGGTGCTCGAGGACGTCGAGAACGCGCCGAGCGAAGATGCGGCCGGCGGCGTCGCCGCGACCAACGCGGCGCTGCAACGTTTGCTGGTGCGGGTCGCGGATTTCTGCAACGCCGAATCCGCCGGCCGGTGACGGATCGCGGCGCATTCCGGCCGCCCTGCTTCGAGCCGGCGTAGGCGCGAGTAGCGACACCCTAGCAGGTGACGAGATCCGTGTGCGCGAAGCCCTTCGAGTAGTTGCGATCTTGTGACCGTCAGATCATTGGGCGTTGACACACGTCAACGATGCTAGCGAGGTACGGTAGGAAACTAGATGGCAGGGGTTTTGATGGGCCGCGGGCGACCAGCGGCGGATAGCACAGCAGCCGAGGAAGTTATGAAAAGACAAGCCGGATTGTGGATCGACCACAAGGAAGCGTTCATAGTGTTTGTCGGCGACGCCGAAGAAGAAACGAGACACATAAAATCAGGCATGGAGAGCCATGTCCGATTTTCGGGCGGCAACAGACCGGTAGACGGCTCGTCCGACGACCAGCAAGCCAGGCAATTCAAGGCTCATCTCAACAGGTACTACGACGAGGTGATCGCGCACATTCGTGACGCGGAATCGATCCTGCTCTTTGGCCCGGGCGAGGCGAAGGGGGAGCTCGAAAAGCGCCTCGCGACCAAGGCGCTCGCTGGACGCATCGTCGGCGTCGAGACAGCCGACAAGATGACCGCGCCGCAGATTGCGGCAAAGGTTCGCCGGCGCTTCCAGGAATAGGCTTGCCGGGTGGTGAATCAACTGCCTGATGCTCGGTGCGGGCGAATGTTGAAGTGAGTCTTACGGCGGGGCCCAGTAGGATCCTGCAGTACCGTCGTACAGCAATTTCAGTCCGATGCCGAGCAGCGCCCAGTAGCTGATCTTGTAGAAGATCTTCTCGTCCAGCTTGCCCTGGATGAGGACGCCGAGCTTGACGCCGACGGGAACGAGCGGAAGCAACACGAGCGCCGTCACGAGGTTGCCAAGTTCGAGTTGTCCGAGATAGGCGTAGGGGATGATCTTTGCGTAGTTGGAGGCGAAGAAGAACCATACCGTCGTGCCGACGTAGACGTTTCGATCGAGTCTCTGCGGCAACAGGTATGCCATGATCGGCGCGGAGCCCGCGTGCGCGACAAAGCTCGTCAGTCCGGACAGGCTCGACCACATGACGCCACGCGGCCACGACGCCGTCGCGGGCGGGCGGTTGCGCGCCCAGCCAAAGATGTTGTTGAGTGCGAATGCGACGGCAATCGTACCGATCAGGACGCGCATGAGGTCGCGCGGCACCAGGGTGAAGACGAGCATGCCAACCACGATCCCGATGGCGAGGCCCGTGAGCAGGATCGGCATATTGCGCCGGTCGTAGACGCCCCGGAACGCGCGCAGCCCGAAGACGTCGATGGAGCACAGGATCGGCAGCATCAACGCGGCGGCCTGCTGCGGCGGGATGACGAGCGAGAGAAGAGGGACCGCCATCCCACCGAAAAGGCCGGGAATACCCGTCTTGGAAACTCCGGTCAGCAAGACGACCGGAATGGCGATTGCATAGAAGAGCGGGTCAGTGATCGGCATCTCGGCGCGTCGAGGGGATCGTGCAGCGGCGCGCAGTCGTAAACGGCGCTTCGGAAGGTCGCACGCCTCGGGAAGAATGCGCGTGATCATAGCCAGCTGACCCGCATCGCAGGTGCGATTCGATTGACATCGCTAAGCAGTCTTTCGCGCGAGGGTGCCAGCTGCGCGATCGCCTGGGGTCGGATCTTGCGTAGCCGCCGTTAGCGTCGTCACGGCGCCGCATGATATACGGGCCGATTTCTCCTATGAAACTGGGCAAAAAAACCCCGGCGGTTAGGCCGGGGTTGGAGGCTGTATCTCTCAGGAGGAGGAGAAAGATACAGAAGGAGACTTCGTCATTCCACGTTGGGCCGGGGTCCGGGCTTTCAAGCCCGTTGTCCCGCGACCCGTCGTGCGCGCTGCCGGCGGATTGCGACCGGCGGCGCGTTGTCGCTCGTGTTACTTACGCGGCGCGGCGGCCCTTCGGGGCAGCCTTGGTCGCGTTCGCGGCGGCAGCGCGCATCGACGCATCGGCCAGGTTCACGACTTGCTTCGACGCCTTCTGGAACTGGTCGAACGCGGCGGTCGTCGCGGCAACCGTCGAGCGGAGCGCGTTGAAGCCCGTTTCCGAACCGGCCGGCGCGGCCTTGCTGGCCTTGTCGACCCACGACGCGACGCCCTTCGAATAGACGGACCACGCTTCTTCGGCGAACGCCGAGTATTGCGCTTGCGCTTCCGCGGCCATCTCGTAGAGGCTCTTCGAGTAGACCATCGCGGTCTGCACGCCCGACTCGGCGTACTTCGCGCGCAGCGCCATCAGGTCCTGCACATCCTTGACCGACGTCGTGGCGGTCGCGCCTTCGACGCTTTGCGCCAGCATGACCTTCGCGGCGTCGAGGTTGAGACGGGCCAGCTTCTCGGCGTTTTCGAGCGCGAGCGCGGCGAGCTTGGTGGCTTGCGCGACGCTGGCCTTGTTGAGTTCAGCGAATTGTTCGGTTGCGTTGTACATGGCTGTTACCTTTCATCGTCAGTTCGTCGGTCGACCCCCGACCGCACGTGAATCCGGATGCGCCGCCTGCCTTCCCGGGAGCCTGCTTGCCCTCTGGCGGCACGCTATTGCTGCATCGCACAAATCCATTGTAGGGACGCCAAACGCCTAAGTCAAGGACTTTTTGCTGCATCGCACCAACCGGCGGGTGGCGCTGGCGTCTCAAATTCAAACGCCCGATAAATCAGTGGGTTATAATGACCCCCTCGATTCCAGGGAGGCTGGCATGTCGGAGACCCCGCTCCGCACGATCAAGAAGTACCCCAACCGACGCCTTTACGACACGGCGAGCAGCGGCTACATCACGCTGGCCGACGTGAAGCAGATGGTGCTGGACAACATCGAGTTCCAGGTCATCGACGCCAAGACCGGCGACGACCTGTCGCGCACGATCCTGCTGCAGATCATCCTCGAGGAGGAAGCCGGCGGCATGCCGATGTTCAGCTCCGAGATGCTCGCGCAGATGATCCGTTTCTACGGCAGCGCGCAGCAGACGATCATGGGCAGCTACATCGAGCAGAACGTCAAGGCGTTCATGGCGATCCAGAAGAAGCTGCAGGACCAGGCAAAGCAGATCTACGGCGACAAGATGATGCTGACGCCGGACCTGTGGAAGCAGTTCATGCAGATGCAGGCGCCGGCGATGCAGGGGATGCTCGGCAATTACCTGGAGCAGAGCGCCAAGCTCTTCATGGACATGCAGCAGCGGATGCAGGACCAGACGCGGGGGATGTTCGCCGCGTTCCCGTTCCCCAATTTCGCTGCTCCGCCGCAAGGCGCGCCGGACGAGGACAAGAAGCGCTAGCGGGCAGCGCGCAGCAAGCGCCCTCCGCCGCCGGTCTTGCTGCGGCGCATCCCATGAGCACCGCGACGAAACGCGCCCCGCTTCGCCGGCAAGCCGCGCCTCCTGCGGCGCCGCGCGTGGGCTTCGTCTCCCTCGGCTGCCCCAAGGCACTGGTCGACTCCGAGCAGATCCTCACCCAGCTGAAGGCCGAGGGCTACGACATCGCGCCCACCTACGAGGGCGCCGACATGGTCGTCGTCAACACGTGCGGCTTCATCGACGCCGCGGTGGCGGAATCGCTCGATGCGATCGGCGAAGCGCTCGCCGAGAACGGCAAGGTGATCGTCACCGGCTGCCTCGGCGCGAAGGACGCTGGCGCCTTCGTGCGCGCGGCCCATCCGAAGGTGCTCGCGGTGACGGGCCCGCACGCGACCGCAGAGGTGATGGCGGCCGTCCACCTCAACCTGCCGAAGCCGCACGATCCGTTCGTCGACCTCGTGCCGAAGCACGGTATCAAGCTTACGCCGCGCCACTACGCGTATCTCAAGATCAGCGAAGGCTGCAACCATCGCTGCACGTTCTGCATCATTCCGGCGATGCGCGGCGACCTCGTCAGCCGGCCGATCGGCGAAGTGCTGGCGGAAGCGGAACGACTCCTGCAAGCCGGCGTGCGCGAGCTGCTCGTCATTTCGCAGGACACGAGCGCATATGGCGTCGATATCCGCTACCGCACGGGCTTCTGGCAGGGCCGCCCCGTCAAGACGCGGATGACCGAGCTCGCGACGGCGTTGGACACGCTCGGCCGCGCCCACGGCGCATGGGTGCGGCTCCACTATGTCTATCCTTACCCGCACGTCGACGAGGCGATCGCGCTGATGACGAACGATCCGGCGCGCGGCGGTCTCCTCCCCTATCTCGACGTGCCGTTCCAGCACGCGAGCCCGCGCATCCTGAAGCTCATGAAGCGCCCCGCGAATTCCGAAGGCACGCTGCGCCGCATCGAAGCGTGGCGCGCGGCGCGGCCGGACCTCGTGATCCGCAGCACGTTCATAGCCGGCTTCCCGGGCGAGACCGAGCGCGAGTTCGAGGAGCTCCTCGCCTTCCTCGAGGCAGCGCAACTCGACCGCGTCGGTTGCTTCGCGTACTCACCCGTCGACGGTGCGAGCGCGAACGCGCTGCCCGACTTGGTGCCCGAAGAGATAAAGGAAGATCGCCGTGCGCGCTTCATGGCCGTGCAGGCGAAGATCAGCGCAGCACGGCTCGCGCGCCGCGTCGGGCAGACGATGAGCGTGCTGGTCGACGCGCATGAAGGCACGACGGCGATCGGACGCTCGGCAGCGGATGCGCCGGAGATCGACGGCACCGTGCGCATCGCCAACGGCGCCAAGCTCGCACCGGGGACTTTCGCGCGCGTCACCGTCACCGGCGCGAGCGAGCACGACCTCACCGCGACAATCGCACGCTAGCAGCCGCCGATCACGAGCGCGTCGTGGAATCCGCGCGCCGTGCGCGCGCGGTCAACCGCAGGCGGCGCTGCATGCCGCGGCGGGAGATGTCCTGCTGGGTCCTGCACGAACAGTAGTAGACGGATAGTCGCGCCGTATTCTCCAGCGCGAAGAGAAGGAGCGACAACGCCGCCTCGTCCGCGGCGGCAACTGGCTCCCACAGCAGCACGTCGCTGGCTCCGCCACCCGAGCCGTAGCCTTGCTCGGCGACGCGGGCTGCATTCTCGCGACAGGCGAAGAGCTCGTGGATGTTGAGGAAAGGGACGCCGAGGGCGTCGAGCCGCAGGACCATCTCCTTCATCTCGGCGAGCCGATCGGGAATGACGGGGACCTCGACCGCCGTCTCGTCGAAGTAGCGCAGGGCCCGTTCGACCGGTTCGGTGTCGAACTCGCGCGCGACGAGGTTGAACCGCACGGCGTCCAGCCCGGCGTTCTTGAGATCGGAAAGCAGCGCGTCGGAAAGGCGGTCGCCGTTGGTATAGAGGTCGATGCGGACGCGGAATGGCAGCGTTCTCAACGCGCGCACGAGGCGCAGCAGGCGATCCGGCCGCAACGTGGGTTCGCCGCCGCTGACGCCCACGCTGCGCAGGTCGTAGCGCCGCACGATCTCTGAAGCGCCTTCCGGCTCGGACAGGCGAATGCCATGGACGACCAACTCGTCCGTCCGCGGCTTCGAATTGAAGCAAAAGAAGCAGTCGCGCGTGCACAAGCCCGTGACGTAGGCGTTGGTCCCCTTGCCGCCGAGGCAACCGCGGCATCCTGGCGGCAGGCGCCGCGTGTAGAGCGTGCGGCGCTCCGCCGACCCTTTGATGCCGCCTCGACGCAGGGCCTCGAGCAGGGAAGCCACGCGCTCAGCGCGGCCGGCGTCTTCGTCCGCGCGTTCGACAGCGATTCCTTGCCTGAGGGTGTCGGCCTTCCGCGCGTACCACGAGAGGTCGTCTTCTTCTTTGAGCATCGGCGTCATTTAGAGCAGGACGGGCAATTCACCCCAGCATCGTCGAGCAGCCGAGCGGCCGACCCTTCCAGTACATCCCGTTGAGACGCAGCGCGAGCTTGCCCAGCGTGTCGAGCTTCTTGCCGGTGATCGTCATAAGCACCGCGGGCCGGCTGCCGTCGCCGTCCACGTGCTGGATTTCCGTGCACTCGATGGGTTCGCCCGAGTATTTGAGGACGAAGGCCTTTAGTTCCTCATCCGTCGTGCCGGGAGCAATGTTCGCGATCCAGAGCCGTTCCATGAGAGCCTCCTTCGGCGTTACGCCATGATGTTGACGCCGCCATCGACGTAAAGCGTCTCGCCGGACAGCCGCCGCGCGTACGGCGTCGCGAGATACGCGCAGGTGAAGCCAACGTCCATGATGTCGACCAGCTCGCCGATCGGCGCTCGCTGTTCGGCTTCGGCCAACAGCAGGTCGAAATCCTTGAGCCCGGACGCGGCGCGGGTCTTGAGCGGGCCGGGCGAGATCGCGTGCACGCGGATGCCCTGGCTGCCGAGCTCGTAGGCGAGATAGCGGCAGCAGGCCTCCAGTGCGGCCTTCACCGGCCCCATGACGCTGTACGTCGGGATCACCTTCGCCGCACCGTGGTAGCTCATTGCGAACATCGTGCCGCCCTGCTTCATCAGCGGCGCCGCCAGCCGCGCCATTCGCACGAACGAATGGCAGGACACGTCCATCGCCTTCGCGAACCCGTCGGCCGAGCAGTTGATCAGCCCGCCCTGAAGGTCGTCCTTCGGCGCGAACGCGATCGAATGCACGAGGATGTCGAGCTCGCCCCATTCGCGGCCGATGGTGTCGAACACGGCTTCCAGTTGTCCCGGAACCGCGACATCGAGCGGCAGGAAGATCGGAGCGTCGAGCGATCTGGCGAGCGGCTCGACATGCGGGCGGGCCTTGTCGTTGAGGTAGGTGATCGCAAGTTGCGCGCCGAGCTCGCGGAAGGCCTTCGCGCAGCCCCAGGCGATCGAATGCTCATTCGCGACGCCCACGACGAGAGCCTTGCGGTCGCGCAGAACCGGACGCGGAATCTCCATTGTCATCTTCTGCACCCTTTCATGCGGCCGCCAGCACACGCCGCGTATGCCGCGCGATCATCAGCTCCTCGTTGGTCGGGATCACCCACGCCGATACGCGGCTGCCTTCCGCGCTGATCCTGGGACCGCCGGCCGCGTTGGCGGCGGCGTCGAGCGCGACGCCCAGCCAACTCGCGTCACGGCAAACCCGCTCGCGCAGACGGCACGCTGTTTTCGCCGATGCCTGCCGTGAACACGATCGCGTCGAGGCCTCCCAGGGCAGCCGCCAGCGAACCGAGCTCGCGGCCGATGCGGTAGACGAAAAGATCGATTGCGGCGTTCGCCGCCGGTTCCGCGCTCGCCTCAAGGGTCCGCATGTCGCTCGAGATGCCCGATACGCCGAGCAGCCCGGACTGCTGATAGATCAGCTTCTCTATCGCGCGCGCATCCATCTTGAGCTCGTCCATCAGGTAGAGCACCACACCGGGATCGAGGTTGCCGCAACGGGTGCCCATCGGCAGGCCGTCGACAGCGGTGAAGCCCATCGTGCTGGCGACGCTCTTCCCGCCGTCGATGGCGCACATGCTGGACCCGTTGCCGAGGTGCAGCACCACCGTTTTGCCGCGCGCGGCCCGAGGGTCGTACTGCGCCAGGACGCTTGCGATGTACTCGTAGGAAAGGCCGTGAAACCCGTAGCGGCGCACGCCGCGATCCGTAATCGCCTTGGGCAACGCGAACGCCTGCGCGACCGGCGGCGCATTGCCGTGGAACGCCGTATCGAAGCACGCCACTTGCGGCAACGCCGGCGATCGCTCGAGGAGCGCGCGAATCGGCGCCAGGTTGTGCGGCTGGTGCAGCGGCGCGAGCGGAACGTACTTCTCCAGCGCCGCGAGCACGGCGCGATCGAGCCGCACCGGCTGCGTGTACTCGAGCCCGCCATGCACGACGCGATGCCCGATGCCGGCGAGGCGATGCTCGGCGAATCCCGTCCGCAGGAATTCGACCAGGTGATCGAGCGCGCCGTCGTGCCCGAGCTTCGTGCCGTCGCCCCAGGCCGTTCTCGCCGCGGACCGGCCGGCCGCGTCCTTCGCAACGAAGCGCGGCGACGGTGTAGAGTCCCTCGGCCTGGCCGCGCGCGACGAGTTCCAGCGCGCTGCCCCGCTCCTCGAAGAGCGAGAACTTGAGGCTCGACGAGCCGGCGTTGAGAACGGCGATCGCCTCCATCACGTCAATTCACCGCCTTCGTACCGCTGTCGCGACGCGCTTTTGCCACCAGCACGGCGACCGCGCACGAGGCGAGGCGCGTCATCACCGAATCCGCGCGGCTGGTCAGGATGATGGGAACCCGCGCGCCCAGCACGATGCCGGCAGCGTCGGCGCCGGCCATGAACGACAGGCTCTTCGCGAGCATGTTGCCGGCCTCGAGGTCGGGAACGACGAGAACGTTGGCGCGGCCGGCGACCGGCGAGTCGATCTTCTTGATCGCCACCGACTCGAGGCTGATCGCGTTGTCGAGCGCCAGCGGACCATCGAGGATGGCGCCGGTGATCTGCCTGCGGTCGGCCATCTTGCACAGCGCGGCGGCCTCGATCGTCGATGGCACGCTCGGATTGACGGTCTCCATCGCCGACAGGATCGCGACCCGCACTTCCTTGAACTGGAGTGCATGGGCGAGATCGATCGCGTTCTGGACGATATCGACCTTGTCGGCGAGCGTGGGCGCGATGTTGACCGCCGCGTCGGTGACGATCAGCGTTTCGGCGTAGGTCGGCACGTCCATCACGAAACAGTGGCTCACGCGGCGGGCAGTGCGCAACCCCGTCTCGCGCCTGACCACCGCGCCCATCAACTCGTCGGTGTGCAGGCTGCCCTTCATCAACGCTTCCGCCTTGCCTTCGCGCACCAGCGCGACGGCCTTCTCCGCGGACGCCATGCTGTGCTCCGTGTCGACGATTGGCAGCCCGGCGATGTCGAGACCGCATTGCTTCGCTACCGCCTCGATCCGCGCGCGCGGACCGACAAGGATCGGCGCAATCAGCCCCATATTCGCCGCATCGACCGCGCCGCGCAGCGAGCTTTCGTCGCACGGATGCGCGACGGCGGTGGGCGTCGGCGGCAGCGCCTTGCAGAAGTCGAGCAGTCGTTGGTATTTCGCGTGCGCGCGTTCCATCGGCGGGCCCGATCAGGCGCTGATCCGCCGGTGCTTCCCGGTGGATCTCTTCTGCGGCTTCCTCGCGAGCTTTGCAGCCGGCACCGCACGGCGAGCGCGTTTCGGCACGACATGCAGTGTCGCGCCGAGGTTCTCGATCATCGAAAGCTGCTCCGACGACGGCCCCGCCTGTTGCACGCGCTCGTCGGCCAGCAGCCGGCGAACGAGCGTGATCAGCTTTTCCCGGTCTGCGGGATCACGGAGCAGGATCGGCAGCGTGGCAACCGCCTGCTCGGGCTCGTAGCGCACGATGATGTCCTGCTCGCCGCGCACGCGGCGCCATTGGTCGCGCTTGAGATCCGGCAGCAGATCGCGGTATTCGCCGGCAAGCTCCTTCTTGAGCGCGAGCCGGGCGAGCGGCAGTGGCGCGCCACGCCGCGCCAACAGCGCCCCGACGCGGGCAAGCGCCTCCGCGTATCCGCCTTCAGCGATCGACGCCAGCGCCTCTTTGACGAACGGAAGGTCGCGCGGCTCGACCATACTCTCCGCGGCGCTCGCTTCGGCTTCGCGCTTGTCGGCGAGATACAGCGAGAACACGTTCCCGTAGATCTGGAAGAACTGCGCTTCACTCGTCGCATCGCGAACGGCGCGGTAGTAGTCGAGCGACGCGCTGATCGCCTCGGACACCACCGCTTCGACCTTGCGCGCCGGAGCGTCCGGCAGCGAAGCGGCTGCCGCTGCGCCTTCACCGCCTGCGCCGCGGGCCCCAGCCAGGCGAGCCACGGGTTGAGGTCCGAGAATGCCCAGCGCTGGAAGCGCAGCGGATGGAACTGCCGGGCGACCTTCGCCGACATCTCGTTGCTCATCGACTGGATCAACGGCTGCGCAAAGAGCTCGTAGGCGCGCTGGTTGAAATCCGACAGCGCCGCGACCGCCTCGAACGGCTTTTCGTCCGCGCGCTCGAAGCGGTTGAGCCTGAACGACGATGTCCTCGAGCCTGCGCTCGGTGAAATCGACCTCGTACTCGACCTTGCCGTCACGGCCCTTACGCTCGTGGATCGCCATCGCGTACAGCCCGGGCGGCAGCGATTCGATCGACTTCAGCACGGAGACGATCTGCGCGTGCTCCTTCTTCGCGACCTTGCCGGACACGAAGATGCCCAGGTGGCCGATGTCCTGGTGCACGAGCCCGACGATCACCTGTCCGCGGGCCTTGATTTCGTCGGTCGAGCCGTAGACGTCGGCGACCCAGTTGAAAGCCTGCTGCGGCGGCGTGATGTTGTCGCCCATCGAGGCGAACAGGATGATCGGCGCCTTGATGTCGCGCAGGTCGAACGTCTTGCCGCCCTTCGCCTGCGCGCCGCCCGTCCAGAGCTTGTTGCCGACGAAGAGGTTGCGCGTGATCCACTCGATCTCCTCGCGGTTCATCAGGTAGAAGCCGCCCCACCAGCGCTCGAACTCGAGAAAGCGCGGCGGCTCGGTGTCGACGTTGGCGAACAGGTTGTAGTACTTGTCCCAGAACGTGTTGGCCGGATTGAGGTTCTCGAAGTTCTCGACCAGGTACGCGCCATCGAAAATGCCGTCGCCGAGGTCGGCGGTGAGCGACGCGAGCCACGTGCCGCCGAGCATTCCGCCGGAGTAGCGCATCGGATTGTCGCCGGCGCCCTCGTTCCACGCGCCGCCCCAGTACGACATGGGCGCGCCATTGATCACGATCGGACCGGTGTCGTCCGGATCCGCGGCGGCGAGCATCATCGCGGCCCAGCCGCCCTGGCAGTTGCCGATGATCGCCGGCTTCGCGCTGTCGGGATGCAGTTTCCGCACTTTGTGCACGAACTGCTGCTCCGCCGCGCACACGTCGATCAGCGTCTGGCCCGGTTCCGGATCGGGGAAGAAGATCACGAAGTAGACCGGATGACCCTCGCGCAGCGCTACGCCCACCTGAGAGTCGTCCTTGAAGCCGCCGATGCCTGGCCCGTGCCCGGCACGCGGGTCGATGATCACATAGGGTCGCCGCTTCGGATCGACGGTCACTCCCGCGGGCGGGACGATGCGCACCAGCGCGTAGTTGACCGGTTTCGCGAGCTTGCGCCCGTCGACGATCGTCTCATAGTCGAAATGCAGCACCGGCGGCAGCCCCTGCCGGTTGCGCTCGACGAAATTGTTGCCGCGCTCCCGTAGCGTGTCCAGGAACAGGATCGAGCGCTGCGCGAAATCGGTCGAATACTGGGACCAGCTCGCCCACACGTCCGCCGGCGTCAGGGTCTTTGCAGCGAGCCCGCCCAGGTTGCCCTTGAAGGCCTTTCCCATCCGTTCGCGAAAATGCTCCTGCGCGAGGTTGATGCGGCGCTGATAGGCCTGCGCGACCTTGCCGGAGATGTCGTAGGACCGGGAGAGCTGTTTCGTGGGATTCATGGCTGGCCTTCGGGATTTAGAGGCGGTCGAGCGCGAACGACGCTCATTGCGAACGCCCATTATATTGCGCCGGCAACGTTGCCCTTCGTTGACATTTGTCAATCCGGGCATCCAACGGGAATCCCTATAATCCCCAGTCGGTGCATTCTCGCCCGAAAGCATGGGATTGTTCGGTGTTTGCCGATTTGGAGGAGCCGCTCTCTTGGACACGATGAATCCTGTCATCTCCGGCGTCGGCCTTGGCGATGTGTCGAGAAAGAGCCACTGGCCCGCCCGCCTCGACTTCGCGCAAAGCGCGTCCGGACTGCTGCTCGCGCTGTTCATGTGGGGACACATGTTCTTCGTGTCGTCGATCCTGATCAGCAACGACGCGATGTGGACGATCACGAAGATGTTCGAGGGTTACTTCGTGTTCGGCAGGTCCTATCCCGTCATCGTGTCGTGCGTCGTGGCGACGATCATCGCGCTGATCGTGCTGCACGCGGCGCTCGCGGTGCGCAAATTCCCCATCAACTGGCGGCAGCTGCAGCTTTTTCGCGGCCACATGAAGATGATGCGCCACGAGGACACGACGCTGTGGTTCTGGCAGGTGTTCACCGGGTTCGCGCTGTTCTTCCTCGCCACGGTGCATCTTTACGTGATGCTGACGCGGCCGCACCTCATCGGCCCGTTCGAGTCGGCCGACCGCGTCTGGAGCGATCGCTACTGGCCGCTCTACATCCTGCTCCTGCTCGCCGTCGAATTCCACGGCGGCATCGGCCTCTATCGGCTGGCCGTCAAATGGGGATGGTTCGCGGGACGCGATCCCGCCGCAACGCGCAAGCGTCTCAAGGCGCTCAAGTGGGCGCTGACGGTCTTCTTCCTCGTTCTCGGCTTTGCAACGCTCGCCGCTTACATCAAGATCGGCATCCAGCACGCGCCGCAGTACGGCCAGCCGTACGTCCCTGCCGCGCTCACCGCGACGCCCGGAGGCGGCAAATGAAGCTCGTCTACACCGACGTCCTCGTGATCGGCGGCGGACTGGCCGGCCTGCGGCTCGGCATCGGCGCCAAACGGCGCGGCCATGACGTGATCATCATTTCGATCGTGCCGCCGAAGCGCTCGCACTCGGCCGCCGCGCAAGGCGGCATGCAGGCTTCGCTCGGCAACGTGATCAAGGGCCAGGGCGACAACGAGGACGTCCATTTCGAGGACACCGTCCGCGGCAGCGACTGGGGCGCCGACCAGCGCGTCGTGCGGATGTTCGTCAACACGGCACCGAAGGCGGTGCGCGAGCTCGCTGCGTGGGGCGTCCCCTGGAGCCGCGTGCGCCGCGGCGACCGCGACGTCATCATCAACGGCCAGAAGGTGACGATCACCGAGCGCGACGAGGCGCACGGACTCGTCGCCCAGCGCGATTTCGGCGGCACCAAGAAGTGGCGGACGTGCTACGTGTCCGACGGCACCGGCCATGCGATGCTGCAGACGATGAGCGACCAGGCGATCGGCAACGCGATCCCCGTCCACGAGCGCGTCGAGGCGATCGCGCTGATCCACGACGCCGGCCGCTGCTACGGCGCGATCGTGCGCAATCTCGTCACCGGGGAGCTGGTCGCGTACGTGGCGAAGGCGACCGCGATCACGAGCGGCGGCGCGGGCCGCCTCTACCGCGTCACGACGAATGCGGTGATCTGCGAGGGGATCGGCGGCGCCATCGCGCTCGAGACCGGCATCGCGACGCTCGGCAACATGGAGGCGGTGCAGTTCCATCCGACGGCGATCTTTCCCGCCGGCATCCTGGTCACCGAGGGTTGCCGCGGCGACGGCGGCCTGCTGAAGGACGTCGACGGCCATCGCTTCATGCCCGACTACGAGCCGGAGAAAAAGGAGCTCGCGTCGCGCGACGTCGTCTCGCGGCGGATGGAGGAGCACATCGCCAAGGGCAAAGGCGCGAAGAACCGGTTCGGCCAGCACCTCTGGCTCGACATCACGCTGCTGGGCGAGAAGCACATCAAGCACAACCTGCGCGAGGTCTTCGAGATCTGCCACTACTTCCTCGGCGTCGATCCGACCAAGGAATGGATTCCCGTGCGGCCGGCGCAGCACTACACGATGGGCGGCGTGCGCACCGATCACACCGGGCAGAGCCCGACGCTGAAGGGACTCTTCGCGGCCGGCGAGGCCGCGTGCTGGGACATGCACGGCTTCAACCGGCTCGGCGGCAATTCGGTCGCCGAAACCGTGGTGGCCGGAATGATCGTCGGCGAGTACATCGCCGACTTCTGCGACAAGATCGAGAACGACGTGACGATTCCGACGCGCGTGGTCCACGACTTCCTGCGGCGCGAGCAGCTGCAGATCGACACGCTGATCGATGGGCCCGGCACCGAGGATGCGGTGGCGCTGCGCGTCGCGATGCAGGAGATCATGACGGCAAAGGTCGGGATCTTCCGCCGCGGCGAGGACCTCGCGGCCGCCGTGGATGAGCTGCAGAGCCTGCTTCGACGCAGCCGCAACATCGGCGTCAAGCACAAGGCGCGCGGCGCCAATCCCGAGCTGGTGGCCGCCTACCGCGTGCGCAAGATGCTGAAGCTCGCGCTGTGCGTCGCGTACGGCGCGCTGACACGCACTGAAAGCCGCGGCGCGCACTTCCGGCAGGACCATCCGCGGCGCAACGACGCCGAGTGGCTGAAGCGCACGCTGGCGACATGGAAAGGCGAGATCGACACGCTGCCGTCGCTCGCCTATGAACCGCTCGACGTCGGCCGGATGGAGCTGCCGCCGGGCTGGCGCGGCTACGGCGCGAAGGATTACGTCGACCATCCGGATACGCCGAAGCGCGCAGCCGAGGTCGCAGCGGTGAAGGAGCGGATGGCAGATGCGCCGCGGTTTGCCGTGCAGGAGGCGCTGATGCCCTACACGTCGCTGCTGCCGGAACGTTTCCGCGGGCGCAACGAGCGGATCGACGAACCTCTCGAGGCGGTGCTATGAACGACGCCGGTGTCAAGACGATTGCGATGCCCGGCCTCAACGGGGTTGAGCAGACGGCGCCGCGCCGCAAGCTCGCGATCAGCGTCCTGCGCTACAACCCGCAGGATCCGGCGAGCGTGCCGCACATGCAGACCTACGCGCTCGAGGAAGCCGATGGCATGACGCTGTTCATCGCGCTCAATGAAATCCGCGAGAAGCAGGACGCGTCGCTTCAATTCGACTTCGTCTGCCGCGCGGGCATCTGCGGCAGCTGCGCGATGGTGATCAACGGACGACCGACGCTCGCGTGCCGGACGCTGACCAAGAACCTCCCCGCCGAGATCACGCTGGCACCGCTTCCGTTCTTCGAGCTGATCGGCGATCTCTCGGTGGACACCGGCAAGTGGATGCGTGGAATGAGCGAGCGGCTCCGCGGCTGGCTCCACATGAAGGACCCCGACCCCGACCTTTCGCGGATCGAGCAGCGGATGGATCCCGATCTCGCCGACGAGATCTACGAGCTCGACCGCTGCATCGAATGCGGCTGCTGCGTGGCGGCCTGCGGCACCGCGCGAATGCGCAAGGACTTCGTCGGCGCCGTGGGTCTCAACAGGGTCGCGCGCTTCCGGCTCGACCCCCGCGACGCGCGCACGGATGCCGACTACTACGACGTGATCGGCGACGACGACGGTGTTTTCGGCTGCATGTCGCTGCTCGCTTGCCACGACGTGTGTCCAAAGGACCTGCCGCTGGCCACGCAAATCGCGTTCATGCGGCGGAAGATGGTGAAGATCGGATTCAGCTAGGAGAGCGAACAGCCGCCTCCGGCGGCGTGAAGCTAGACACCAACGCGCGCGGCGCAGGTCACGGCCGTGCGACCTCTCCCTCCCCCGGCTTACGGCCGGGGCCGGGCCGTGCGCCCTCGCCAACCCACCCGTCGCGGATCGTCCGCGCGCGGAGACTGGAAAGGAGCACAACATGGACACCATGGTCACCCGGGTCGAGAAGGACTTTCTCGGCGAAAAAGCAATTCCCGTCGACGCTTACTACGGCGTCCAGACGCAGCGGGGGAAGGACAACTTCCACATCACCGGCATTCCGATGTCGCTCGAGCCGAACTTCGTCAAGGCGTTCGGCTATGTGAAGAAGGCCGCGGCGCTGGCGAATCGCGACCTGGGTGTCCTGGACGCCAAGATCGCCGATGCCATCGCCGCCGCCTGCGACCAGCTGATCGCCGGCAAGATGACCGATCAGTTCGTCACCGACTTCATCCAGGGCGGCGCGGGAACGTCGACCAACATGAACGCGAACGAGGTGATCGCCAACCTCGCCCTCGAGCGGATGGGGCACAAGAAGGGCGAGTACCAGTATTGCAATCCGAACGACCACGTCAATTTCGGACAGTCGACCAACGACATCTATCCGACCGCCTTCCGGCTGGCGCTGATCCTGCGCCTCGCGAGCTACATGGAGGCGCTGCGCGCGCTGCAGCGTGCCTTCTACGCGAAGGCGAAGGAATTCGATCGGGTACTGAAGATGGGCCGCACGCACCTGCAGGACGCGGTGCCGATGTCGCTCGGCCAGGAGTTTCATGGCTGGGGCACGACGATCGGCGAGGAAGTCGAGCGGATCGCCGAAGTGCGGCAGTTCCTGCACGAGATCAACCTCGGCGCCACGGCGATCGGAACCACGGTGACCGCGGCGCCGGGGTACCCCGAACTCGCGACGAAATACCTTTCCGAGCTGACCGGCAGCAAATTCATTCTCGCGGGCGACCTCGTCGAGGCGACATCCGACACCGGCGCCTATGTGCTGCTTTCGGGCGTGCTGAAGCGGACCTCGGCAAAGCTCACCAAGATCTGCAACGACATCCGCCTGCTCGCCTCCGGGCCACGGTGCGGCTTCAACGAGATCAATCTGCCGCAGATGCAGCCCGGGAGCTCGATCATGCCGGGCAAGGTCAATCCGGTCATTCCCGAAGTCGTCAACCAGGTCAGCTTCCTGGTGATCGGTCTCGACCTCACGGTGACGCTGGCGGCGTCGGCCGGGCAGCTGCAGCTCAACGTGATGGAGCCGGTCATCACCTTCGCGCTTTTCACGTCGATCGCCACGATGGAACACGCGGTCAACAGTCTCACCGTCAACTGCGTCAACGGCATCACGGCCAACGCGGAGCGTTCACGCGACATGGTGCTCAATTCGCTCGGCATCGTGACGGTGCTGAAGCCGTCGCTCGGCTACAAGCAATGCGCGGACATCGCGCGTGAAGGCTACGAGACCGGCAAGTCGCTGCACGAGATCGTGGTCAACGAGCGGCACCTCCTGTCGCAGGAAAAGTGGGACGAGGTCTTCTCGTTCGAGAACCTGATCAGCCCGAAGTTCGAGCAGTGACCGGTTCCGGAGCGCATCACAACCGGAAAGAAGAACCATGACCGTTTCGATCTTCCTGCAATTCGTCGTCGTGCTCGCCGCGATCTGGATGGGCGCGCGTTATTCGGGCGTCGGCCTCGGTCTGTGGGGCGCCGTCGGTTTGCTGGTGCTGGTCGTCGCATTCGATGTCAACCCGACGTCGCCGCCGATCGACGTGATGCTGATCATCCTCGCGGTCATCATGGCCGCGTCGGTGATGGACGCCGCCGGCGGCATCGATTTCCTCGTGCGGATCGCGGAGCGGATCATCCGTGCCAACCCGAAATACGTGACCATCGTAGCTCCTTTGACGACCTGGACGTTCACGTTTCTCGCCGGCACCGGGCACATCGTCTATCCGCTGCTGCCGGTGATCTACGAGACCGCGCATCAGGGTGGCATCCGGCCGGAGCGCCCGATGGCGATCGCGACGATCGCGTCGCAACAGGCGATCACGGCGAGTCCGGTCGCCGCGGCGACGGCGGCGATGATCGGCCTGTTCGCGGAAAAGGGGATGACGCAGTGGGGCTTGCCGCAAATCCTGATGGTTTGCGTGCCGGCGACGCTCACCGGCGTCGTGGTGGCGGCGATCGTGTCGATGTTCCTCGGCAAGAACCTGGAGGACGATCCGGAGTATCAGGCCCGGCTCAAGGCCGGCGACATTCCGGCACCGAAAACGGCAGCGGAGCGGCCGCCGCTCAAGCCTGCCGCCAAGGCGTCGGCTTTTATCTTCCTCGTCGGCGTTGCGCTGGTCGTGCTGTTCGGGTTCTTCCCGGGGCTGCGGACGCTGCCCGGCGCGAAGGACGCGCTCGCGATGCCGGTCGTGATCGAGATCGTGATGATGTCGGTGGCGGCGCTCATGCTGCTGGTGACGAAAGTCCCGGTCAACGATATCCCGAAGACCTCCACGCTCCGCGCTGGCGTGGTCGCGGTGATCGGCATTTTCGGTCTCGCCTGGCTCGGCGACAGCTTTATTGCCGCGAACAAGGATGTGATCGTGCCGGCGATCGGCGCGCAGGCGGATGCGCATCCGTGGACGTTCGCGTTCGGCCTCTTCTTCGCATCGGTATTGCTGTACAGCCAGGCGGCGACCACCCGCGCGCTGATGCCGCTGGGCATTGCACTGGGGATTCCGCCGCAGTTCCTGATCGCGATGTTCCCGTCGGTCAACGGCTATTTCTTCATACCGACGTACGGCTCGCTGATCGCGGCGATCAACTTCGACCTGTCGGGCACGACGAAGATCGGCAGATACGTCCTCAACCACTCGTTCATGATCCCGGGCATCGTGGCCACCGCGACCGCGGTTGTGACGGGGCTCGCGCTTGCGCGCGTCATGTTCTGATCGACGGCGGAATGGTTCATTGCCTGCCATCTCGCGGATCCGGTCGATTTTCGTGGCCTAAAGACTTGCCGTCCAATGCAAACAAGGCAATTTGATCGCCAGAAGGAGATCCAGATGAACAGAGTCCTGATGACACTTGTTGCCGGCATGTTTGCGGCGACCGCAGTGGCGCAGACGCCTGCGCCGGCGCCCGCCACGGACGCCAAGGCAAAGCAGGAAATGGTGAAGTCCGCGACGGAAGGAACCGAAAAGGGCTATGGCCGCGCGGCGGCCGAAGGCTCGGCGAAGGCGGCGGAAAAGAAGGGCACCACGAAGGCGCTGCCCGACAAGGCGTCCAAGCAGCAGGCCGTGGGATCGGTCACCAAGCAGACGGCGGGCACGGGGTACGGCCAGGCAGCCGCCGCAAGGCTCGGCGAAGGCAGCAGCAGACACATCCCCCCGCAAGGAAAAGCCGAAGCCGCAGCTCCAAAGCCCGGAGATGAAAGAGGCGTCGAAGCCGTAGGCCATTCACCGCAAGCGCGCGCCGCACCGCGTACGACGCGGCGCGCGGAAACAGAATAGAATTCCGTGCCGTCCGCGCCGCCCCGGGGCACTCGGGCAGCTCGGCGCGGCACGGAGGGCTCGCGTGAAAGTCATCGAGATTACGTACCGCTATGGCGGGATTGACGCGAGCGCAAGATCGCGGCCCGAAGATGCGGATAGCGGCGCGCGATCGTCTCGACGAGGGCAGCCGCGCGATCAGGACGCTCTTCGACTCTCCGGGCGACGCAACCGGCACCGCACGACGAATCATCCTGCTCGATCCGCGCGATCTCGGGCTCGGGCCGGGCGACCCACGCGCGCCGGAACAACGCCCGTACGCCGCGGTGCTCGGCTGCTCCGACGCGCGCGTGCCGATCGAGCTGATCTTCAACGAGGGACCGAACGACCTGTTCGTCGTGCGCGTGGCCGGCAACGGCCTCGGCAGCGAAGTGCTTGGCAGCCTGAAGTACGCCGTCGACCACTTGGGCGGCAGCCTCAAGCTCATCGTCGTCCTCGGACACAGCGGGTGCGGTGCCGTTTCCTCCGCGGTCGACGTTTTCCTCAACCCGCAGGCTTACCTTTCGCTGGCGGTGAAGCACTCGCTGCGCGGCATCCTCGATCGCCTGCTGGTCGTCGTTCATGCCGCGGCGAAGAGAATGACCGCCGTACACGGCCCGAAGGCCACGCAGCTCGGCGGCTATCGTGAAGCGCTGATCGAAGCAACGGTAGTCTCGAATGCGGCACTCGCCGCCTTCACGGTGCAGCAGGAGCTCGCCGCGGCGGCGCAGGGCCTGCGCGCCGCGTACGGCGTCTATCTGCTGGCCGACCGGGCGATCTGGGCGCCGCGCAGCGAAAGCGTGGAATGCGGCGGACTCGCGTATCCGCCGGCCGACGGCCGCGCCTTCGACCGTTTCGCCGATGCCGTCGTGCGGTCGGATCGAATCACTGCGCTGCTCACAAAAGGCGCCGAATAGCGCAGGAGCATGCCCTCCGCAGGAGACTTTGCGGCGTATGCCGGTCGCCCGGCGACCGCGCGTCCGATGGCGGTGCTGGCGCGCTGCCGCGTTCATGGCGTTCGCAATGAGTGCGCGGAGCCAGGATATCGAGCCCCGCGCCTATTCGAATGCACCCATCGGTGTGAATTTCCTCGTCGCGGGCTATGCGTACACGCGCGGCGGGATCGCCTTCGACACTTCGCTTCCGATCACCGATCCGAACCTGCACACGTCGAACGCCGTCCTCGGTTACGCAAGAGTCGTCGACTTCTGGGGAACTTCGGGCAAGGTCGACGTTCTCGTGCCCTACACCTGGCTGTCCGGTTCGGCCGACCGTCGCCGGCGAACGCATCGAACGCGTCGTGAACGGATTCGGCGATCCCGCGTTCCGGGTTTCGGTCAACGTGTACGGGGCGCCCGCGCTCACGCTTCCGGAATTCACCGACTGGCAGCAGGACCTGATCGTCGGGGCGAGCTTGCGCGTGTCGGCGCCCTGGGGCCAGTACGACGACAGCCGCGTCGTCAACATCGGCTCTCATCGGTGGGCGTTCAAGCCGGAAGTGGGCGCGTCGAAGGCGGTGGGACCCTGGACGCTGGAGGCTACGGCCGCCGCGGTCCTGTTCACCGATAACAATGATTTCTACGGCGGCAGCACCCGCTCGCAGGCGCCGCTCTATGCTCTGCAGGGGCACGCCATCTACAGCTTCCGCTCTGGCATCTGGGGCTCGCTCGACGGGACGTACTTCAGCGGCGGCCGATCGACGGTCGACGGCAGCCGTAACCGCGATCTGCAGCAGAACTGGCGTGTCGGCGCGACGCTGTCGTTCCCGGTCGACCGCAACAACTCGGTCAAGGCCTACGCGAGCAGCGGCGTCTCGGCGCGCACGGGCAACAACTTCGACCTGCTCGGGATCGCGTGGCAGTACCGCTGGGGTGCCGGACTCTGAATCGCCTCCGCGTCAATCGCCCTGGTGCACGGACGGGACATCGCGCTTGCGCCAGAGCACGTACGGGATCAGCGTGACGGCGGCGATCAGCAGATAGGCGAGAGCTGTGGCCGTAATCGCCGGCGGGGCGTGGTTGAGCGTCGCGACCAGCAGCGCAAGTCCGGGATTGCGCGCCGCGCTGCAGATGGCAGTCGCCGTTCGCGTCGCCGGCTCCGGACCCGCCCAGCAGGTGTCCGACGGCGAGCGCCAACGCAGTCACCAGCACGATGGCCAGCGCGGCGCGCCAGCCGGCGTCGATTACGACGTGCCAGATGTCGATCAGCACCAGCACGAGGAGCACGACCAGCAACACGCTTCCGAGCCGACGGAGCTTCGGTTCGAGCCACGCCGCGGCTTTGCTTCGCCAGGCGATTCGTCGCCATCCCGAGCGCGAGCGGCAACAGCTGGGCGAAGAAAACCTGACGCGCGAGGTGCAGGGGATCGACGACCGCTTGCCCGCTGTAGTATTCGTTGAGCACGGCGATCGACAGCGGCATCGAGACGACGGCAAGCAGCGCGACCGCGATCTGCAGCGCAGGCGCGAACGTCCGATGGCCGCCTGCGCCCATCGAGCGGCGCAGCGCCACTGGCGCGCCGGGCGAGATCGCCATCAGCACGATGCCGATCTCGACCGGACGGGGAAGATCAACCGCCCACGTCACGACGAGCGCCAGCACCGGCACGGCGACCAGCACCGCGAACAGCGCCTTAAGCAGGAGCATCGGGCGCTGCACGACCCAGCGGAACTCGCCCGGGACGATCGCGAGCCCCAGGTCGAACATGACGGCGAACAATGTCGCCGCGGCGATGAGCGACAGCATCCAACCCGGGACGGGCCCCTCTATCGGCATGGACCCGAATCATGCATCGATGAGCTCTCGCGCGGCGAGTGCATACCGCTTCCGACGGTCGACCGCGTCCCGGACGCGTGCACGGCTTGCCTCAACCTTGGCCCGTCATATGCGAAGGAGGCGACCCGCCGAGACCCTGGGCGTCCGCAATGCGCGCGAGCGCAAGATCTTCGGGAAGGTCGTAGAGCCTCTCGATCGTCCGGTCCAGCGAGCCGAGCGCCTCGTTCAGGGAGGCATGACGATACGACGGCAGGACCTGGATGAGATTCTGGAGCATCGCGCGCTGTCGTCGCGCGATCTGCACGTTGGACGCACCGCAGGCACGAATTTCGATGCACGCGACGTGAATGAAGTCCTCCCAGTTCGGCGTGCGGAAGATCACGCGCGGATGTCCAGCTGCATCCAGCATGACGTCGGGCCGCAGGTGCCGCCGCCCGAGCACGCGTAGCAGCCGCTGCACCTGGTCGATCGCGAGCACGGCCGTCGTCGGATCGTTGATCGCCGGCGAGAGCGCCTTGAGCCCGATGTCGACCAGGATCCGGAAGGCGAACATCGGATCCTGTTCGAGCGTCCGTTCGGTTCCAAACGCCACGGTGGCGCGCAGGGCCTCGTCGGTGATCGCAGTCGCGCCACCGTACAAAACGAAGAGCGGCTCGTCGGTCGCGACGAAGTCGCCGACTTGCGGCATGAACTCGATCACGCCGTCGTGTTGCCGCGCCAAGGTGATGAGCGTAGGCAGATCGATCGCCAGCACGATCTCCGACCGATCCTGATGGGTGACGAGGCGACCGGGCATGCCGAGCTCGTTTCGCAGCTCGCTGGAATCCGCCCGCTCCGTCGGATGCGGATAGACGGCCCTGATCACCTTGATGCCCTCGTCGCCGATCCTCGCCACGATGCTGACCGGGCGCAGGAGCCGCGCCGCATAGTCGATCAGGAACAGGAAATCGGCAATGCTGGCGACGCCGAACCCGGCGACCACCAGCGCGACGAACTGAGGCACCGGCTCCTCCAACCGGTTCAGCGCGCTGACCGCCAGAACCAGCGTGAAGACGAATAACCCGACGCTGTAGCGCACGACGTTGTCGCGCAGGAGGGTGGTCGCGATGATCCGCGGCGTGAGCTGCCCGCCGGCGATCTGGATCGCCACGAGCAGCGAGCCGAACGTGAACACGAGGAACGACAGCCCGAGTGTGATGATCGTCTGGTACATCGCCTGCGCGCCGGAGACTGCGAGCTCCGCGAACTGCCATCCGAGCCAGGCGTCGATGCGGTGCAGGATCGGCACCGTCACGAGCTCGATCGCGATTGCGATGATCGGGACCGTCCACAGCGCGGACTTGAGATAGCTCGATGCGCCGAACAAGCGGTTCCACGAGAGCGTGCTCTTGACGAAGTGGCGACCGCGTTGCCACAGGGACGGGATGGGTGCGGCGACCGATGGAGCGGCGCCGGCGGGATTTGGGGTCATCGACTGGTTTTCCGCCATAATCGCGCCTAGGGCGCAGGGCGACCGCGTTTACTCGCTAGTGTGACAACGAATGCGCTGGACGACAAGATTGGACGGGGGCCATGGGAATCTTCGCCGATGAACGCCGACAGTTGGTGGATCCGGTCGACCGGGTTTCGGAGATCCTGTTCGGATTGATCATGGCAGTGACGATCGTCGGCTCGCTTTCGATCGCCACCGCCGGGCAAAACGAGGTCCGGACCGTCCTGTACGCCGCCCTCGGATGCAACCTCGCCTGGGGTCTCGTCGACGCCGTCATGTATCTCGTGCGCACGATGACCGAGCGCACCCGCTACGTCGCCCTGCGAAAACGGGCGACGGGTGCGGATGCCGAGACCGCGCGACGCCTGATCGCGTCGACGCTGCCGGATCATGTCGCGCGAATCGCGGGACCTGACGAGATCGAGGGCATGCGCCGCCGGCTGCTCGCGCTGCCGCCGCAGGAGCGTTCGGCGCTCCGCCGCGACGACTACCTGGCGGCGATCGGGATTTTCCTGTGGGTCGTCATCGCGACCTTTCCCGTCGTCCTCCCGTTCATGTTGATGAGCGACGCGGCGCAGGCGATGAACGCGTCGAGGGTGGTCACACTGGTCATGCTGTTCCTGGCCGGTTTCGCGCTGGGACGCCACGCCGGATATCGTTTGCCGATTGCGAGCGGCCTGCTGATGGCTTTGATGGGCGCGATCCTGATTGTCGCCGTTATGGCGCTCGGCGGATGATCGCGAAATCGGGCCTCGCAAGCGTGGCCTTTGCGGGCCTCGTCGGTACGTCTCTCGCCTTGGGCGCCGAGCCTGAGGCGCCCTCCGCACCGGCCTGGTCAGCGGCGGTAACTGGGTACTACTATGCGATGCGCGACGAGCCGGATTTCGGTGTCGGCGTCGCATCGCTCGACCGCGGCCCGCTGCATCTCGAAGCGCGCTACAACTATGAGGCGCGCGACTCCGGCTCGGCCTTCGTGGGCTGGAAGTTCGAAGGGGGCGATACGGTGAGCTACGCGCTGACGCCGATCATCGGGGGCCTGTTCGGGGCCGCCCGCGGCGTCGTGCCGGGGCTCGAGGCGAGCATCGGCTGGCGCACATTCGATATCTACGTCGAGGCGGAGTACGTTCGCGACCTCGACGAGAGCAGTGCGAGCTATTTCTACTCTTGGACCGAGCTCGGCTGGAAGCCGGTCGAGTGGCTCCGCGTCGGTCTTGTCGGTCAGCGGACGCACACGATCGACAACGGCCGCGACCTGCAACGCGGCATCTTCGGCCAATTGACCCTCGGGAAGGCGACGCTCGGCGTCTTTGCGTTCAACCCCGATTCCGGAAGTCGCTACGTGATCGTATCGTTAGGCGTGCAGTTTTAGGGAGTCATCCGATGCCGCGGACGCCTCTACTACAACGATTCGCCGCGCAACGACAGCGTGACGTGCACGACGCCACCCTCGCGTCGCTGTTGCATCGGCATGCCCGACTTCGCGAACACGGCTAGCATTGCCTTGTTGTCGGCCAGCACGTCGGCCGTCAATGCGGCGATTCCGTTCTCGCGCGCGATGCCGGCGAGATGCCGAAGCACGCGTCCGGCGATTCCCTGCCCGCTGAAGTTCCGATCGACCATGAACGCGACTTCCGCTGTCCGCTCGGCGCCGGCCGCAGCGGCCGGGACGTACCGGCCGGAGCCGATCACGCGCGCGTCACCGTCGTCTGGGTGACGACGAGCACGACCTCGCGCGCCGCGGTCGACCGCCATGATGCGATCGAGCCCCTGCTCGGTCAGCTCTTTCCGGTAGCTGAACAGGCGGAAATAGATCGATTCGCGGTCGAGATTGCGGACCGCGGCGGCGATCTTCTCGCGGTCGTCGGCGCGCAACGGCCGGATCGTCACCGCGAGCCCGCTCTTCAGCGTCTCGGTCCGCGGGAAGCCGCTGATCTCGGTCATCGCGCTCGGTGCGAAATTGCCGACGATCACGAAGGTCGACGGCGCATGTTGCGGCGCGTGCTGCCCCTCGCCCTATTTCTTCGGCTCGACGACAAGCGCGAGCGCCTGCGTGTATGTCGCCTCGACTTGATCGCCCTTTGCGATACGCTTGAATTGCGCGGGATCGGGAATCTTCAGGTCGACCGTGCGGTTCGGTCCCTTGAGCGTGATCACCTGCTTGGCCGGATCGACGGCGGTGACATCGGCGACGATGGTGACCTGCCGGCCAACGGCGCCGGCCGGTGTTTCGCCCGGCTTCGATCCGACGGCGCCCTTCTGCTCGGTGCGCGCCACGACCATGCCGCCGCCCTTCTTCAATTCGAGCGTCAACGCCTCGACGTACTGGACATCGACCGGGTCGCCGACTTTCAGGCTGTCGAACTTTTTCACTTCGGGTCCGGCGGTTACCGTGATCTCGTTGCCCTGCGGACCCTTGAGCGTAACGTCGCGCGTCGCCTTGTCGATTGCGGTGATCGTCGCGGTGAGGTTGATCGTCTGCGCAGCGCCAACCATGCCTGGTGCCTTGCCAGTTGCGACGGCGCCGGTTTGGGCACCAACAGGGGCGGCGATGGCCGCAACTACAACGAATCCGAGCGCTACCAGAAGTGCTTCATTCATCCTTCTACTCCTCATGTTGGATTGATGTGCCCAGTTATTGCGACTTCACCGGAGTCCAGGACTTGTCCGGGTCGAACCGCTGCATCTTGGCTGCTTGCTCGGCCGACTTCGGTCCGAGATCGGCCTGGTAGACCTTGCCGTCCTGATTGACGATGAACGTCATGATGCCGGAGTTGCCGTATTTCGCCGGATACGCAACGACGGCGAAGCCGCCGATCGCGCGCCCCTTCACGACGTAGTCGACCGCGCCCGACTCGGCGTTCTTTCCCTGACCCTTCAGCATCCGGTAGATAGTAGCCGTGGTATGGCGTCGGCCCCTTCTCGCCTTTCCGGTAGCCTTGGCCGGCCGCCTCCGCGACGAGCGCGCCGAGCGGGCTCGCCGGTTCGCCCGCCTTCGCCGGCCAGTACAGCCCGTCATGCTTGCCTGGGCTGCTCACGAATTTCTGCGCGTAGTCGAGCACGCCGTCGCCGTTGCGATCTTCGGACGCGTAGTCGCGCTGCGCGTCGACGATCGCCTGCAGGACCTTGATCGCATCGAGTTCGTTCGCGCCGATGCGGCGGGCGAGCAGCTCGTCCTTGCCGGCCTCGGTGTCGAAGTGCCAGCGGTCGCCGGTCTTCACGATCGGGAACGCGAACGGAAAGTCGTCGTTGCCGATGACGAGCTTCGCAGTGTCGCCTTCGCGCGCGATCGCGTGCTTGGCTTCGTAGGCGGCGACGAAGCGGTCGCCCGTGGCGCGATCGGCCACCTTGTCGCCGGACGAAATCCACGTCGCCCGCGTTGCCGAGCACGGCCAGCGTGGCCGCACGATCATGGGCCTTGACCGCCTGCACCAGCGCGTTCACGGCGTCCTCGGGCGAGGCGAACGTCTTCTGCGCGCAGTCGCTGCGGCGCTCGCGCCGGTTGCGACCATCACCGTCGATCAGCGCACGAGCGCGAGGTACGCAGAGTTGCACGCGGCCGTACGTCATGCTCACGCGGTCAGTTCTCATCGTGATCTCCGTGGCATTTGCATTCGTCGCGCTCGACAGATCATCGCCGGCCGCCGCCGCCACGTCCACCGCCGCCACCACCACGACCGCCGCCGACCGCCGCCACCGCCGCCGCGCACCGCCGCCACCGCCGCGAGCGCCCCGCTCATGTTCCCGGACGAGCGCGCCGAATTCATGCTCGAGTCGCCGCGGTTGCTGTAGTCGCGCGTCTGCGCGCCGCGGCTCGCGTGTCGAACGCCGACGAGCCGCGATTGCCGCTCATGTCACGATCGGAGTAGCTCATGTCGCGGCCGCGCTGCGCATGTCGCGACCGCCGCGCATCGCGCGCGACCTGCACGTCGCGCGAGCACGTCGCCGCGCTGGATCGATTCGCGGCCCGGCGTCGGCGCGGCCGCGGAACGCGTCGCGCGACGCGGCGTCGGCGGCCTGGCCGCGGCCGTATTGCTGCTGGCGACGCCCTTGTCGCGATACGGCACCGCGCCGCGATGGTTGGCGTTGTGGTTCCAGTTGCCGTTCGAGATGTTGGTGCGGTTGAAGTTGTTGTAGCGGTTGACGTTGACGTTGACGTCGCCGCGGCCCCAGTTGCAGTTGCCCCACAGCGCGCCGCCGACGATGACGCCGGCCGTGAAGCCCGAGCAGCGCGCCGCCGGCGACGTAGCCGGGCGGATAGTAGTAATACGGCGGATACGCCGGATACGGCCACGCGCCGTACACGACGGTCGGGTTGTACGTCGGCACGTAGACGACTTCGGGATTCGTCGGCTCGATCTTGATGACCGTCGTGTTGTCCTCCGTACTCCGTGACGACCTTCTGCTGCTTCGAGTCCTTGAGCGAGCCTTGCGCCGCCGCTTTGGCGCGCAGCGCCTGCGCGGTCGCGAGCACGTCCTTCTGCTGCGCGAGGAACGCGTCGCCGAGCTTCTGCGTCCAGTCGAGCTTCTCGCTCATCATCGTCAGCACCTGCGGGAACACGGCGAGCGACTTGACGCTCGGGTCCCACGGCTGCTGCTGCAGCGCGTCCTCGAGCGCCTTGTCCTTGAGACCGGGATTGGCCTTCACCCAGCGCTCGGCCTCGACGATCTCGAGCGGATACGTCGACGCCATCAGCACCTGCGCGAGCAGCGCGTCCGGATAGAGCGCGATCGGCGCCAGCAGCTGGTCGAGCTCCTCCTGCGAGAACGTCTTGCCGCCGGCCGCAGGCGCGGTGGGCGGCGACTGCGCCTGCGCCGACGGAGGAAACATCTGCGCGGGTATCGGCAACGCGATGGCGATGCCCAGTGCGATTGTGATCATCAAACTCGCAGGATTTCTTGTCCACTCTGCCCCCATTACGGATCTTGCTCGCGATCTTGCCACATCGGTCAGAATTTCTCGGGGACGATCTTGACCGAGTCAGCCGGCGGTTGCGCGCGCACCTTGCGCTTCGGCAGCTTCACCTTCTCGCGCGGCAGGCTCTTGTACGGGATCCGCGAGAGGATGTGCGAGATGATGTTGAGCCGCACCCGCTGCTTGTCCTCCGAGCGCGCAACGTACCACGGCGCCCACGCGGTGTCGCTCGCCGCGAACATGTCGTCGCGCGCCTTCGTGTAGTCGTCCCAGCGCGTGTAGGACTTGATGTCCATCGGCGAGAGCTTCCAGATCTTGCGGCCGTCGTCGACGCGCGCCTCGAGCCGGCGCGTCTGCTCCTCGGGGCTCACCTCGAGCCAGTACTTGAGCAGGATGATTCCCGAATCGACCATGAGCTTCTCGAACACCGGCAGGATCTTCAGGAAGTTCTGCGCGGTTGTCCTCGGAGCAGAAGCCCATCACCCGCTCGACGCCGGCGCGGTTGTACCAGCTGCGGTCGAAGATCACGACCTCGCCGGCCGCCGGCAGGTGCGGGAGGTAGCGCTGCGCGTACATCTGCGATTTCTCGCGCTCGGTCGGGGTGGGGAGCGCGATCACTCGGAACACGCGGGGGCTCACCCGCTCGGTGATGGCCTTGATCGTCCCGCCCTTGCCGGCGCCGTCGCGACCCTCGAACACGATGCAGACCTTGAGCCCTTCGTGCTTGACCCACTCCTGCAGCTTGACCAGCTCGACGTGAAGCTTCTTCAGCTCCTTCGCATATTCCTTGCCGGAGAGCTCGCCGGCGGGACGCTTTCTTCGTCTTGCCCTTCGCGGCGTCCTTTCCCATTGCCGCGTTCTTCGCCGTACGCTTCGTTGCCGCTTTTTTCTTCGCCATGCTCATCTCCATCGAATCATCCGGGAACGACCGCAGAACGGGCGATCGCCGATTCTCGTCAGCGGCTCGACCCCTGCATCACTGCGCGGCCACAGGTTCCATCGCCGGCAGGTGCAGGTCGAAACCGCCCCCCAGCGCAAGGTACAGGTTGACGCGCTGCGCGAGTCGTTCCGTTTGCACGCGCAGGAGACCGATCCGCGCCGAGTAAAGGGCGAGCTGGTTCTGCTCGACCGCGCGCAGGTCGACGGCACCAACGCGATACTGGATTTGCGAGAGCTCCAGCGCGCGCGCGCTGTCGCGGGTCGTAGCCTCGAGAATGACGTAGCGATCGCGCAGCGCGTTCTCGGCCGCGAGCGCGTTCTCGACTTCACCGAACGCCCGCTGGCCCGCACGCGCGTACTCGGCGACCGCCTGCTTCTGCTCCGCCGACCGGATCTCGACCTGCGCGCGCAGCGCGCCTCCCTGATACAGAGGCGCGATCAGGTTGCCGCCGAAGCTCCAGATGGGGTTGCTCGTATTCTTGAGCACGATGAGTTCGCTCGACACGCTGCTGCCCCCGGCGGTCAGGCTGATGCGCGGAAGCATCGCCGCGCGCGCCTCGCCCACGCGATCGAACGCGGCGGCGACGCGGCGCTCCGCCGCGATCACGTCGGGCCGGCGCTCGAGCAGTTCCGACGGCATGCCGACCGGTGCGGGCGGCGGCATCGATGACAGCCGGTCGGCGACGGCGATCTCCGCGCCCGGATAGCGACCGACGAGGATTTCGAGCGCGCGCAGCGCCTGCTCGCGCGCCTGCTCGATCTCGCGCAGCCGGTCGCGATAGGTGCCGGCGCTCGCGCGCGCCTCCGCCACTGCCTGCTCGTTGCCGTTGCCGACGCGATACCGGTCCTGCGCGACGCCCAGCAACGCGTCCGAGGCGCGCACCGCCTCCTGCGCAATCGCACGCTGCAGCCCGGCCTCGATCGCGAGGAACCAGCTCTTCGCGACCGTGGCCGCCAGCGACTGGCGCGCGTACGCGTAGTCGGCGGCGAACGCCGCGGCCTGTTCCTCCGCCGCCGCGCTCCCGTAGCGCAGGCGGCCCCAGATGTCGAGCTCGAGCGACGCGTTGAGCCATATTCCGTCGAGGCCGCCGCCACCGCCCGATTTTCCTCCGGTGATGCCCGCGACGCCCACCGACGGCCACAGCGCACCGCTCGCCACCTTCACGTAGCCGGAGGCCTGCTCGACGCGCGCCGCCGCCACTTGCAGGTCGGCGTTGAAGGCCAGGGCCTCCGTGACGAGGGCAGTCAGTGCGGGATCGTTGAACGACACGAGCCACTGGTCTGCGACCGGCACTGCCGTCCCACCGCTCGCCTTCCAGGCTGTCGGCACCGCTGTATGCGGCAGCGCCTGCGTTCTGCAGCTCTTCGGTCGTCGGAGGGGGGTTGAGCGCGCACCCCGCCACTGCAGCCGCGAGGGCAGTCGCGAGGATATGCAGAGAGCCGAGACGTGTTTGCATCAATGCAGCTTCAGCACGAGGTAATCGGTGATCGTGCCGATGCGCAGGATGACCATGCGCAGGATGTGAATCGCGTGCGCGTGCTCCGTATAGATCGCGCCATGGCCTTCCGCACCGGCGGCGAGGAACAGATCGCGATCGCGCTCCTCCACGTTGAACTTCACCGGGAACCGCCCCGGCACCTGCGGATAGGCGCCGGTCTGCGGCAGCGTGCCGGATTGCACGACCTGGCCCTGGCCCTGCGCCCAGACGATGGAATCCACCTTGGCCTTGATGATCCGCCCTGGGTACATCGTGAGCGCGAACTCCGCCTCGTTGCCAGGCTCGACGAATGGCAGCTCGTTCGACACGTAGAGCCCGATGACCTGATAGGTCTCCTCGACGAAGCTCATCGCCGGCGCGACCGGAAACGCGGTCACGAACGAGCCCGGCCGAAGCTGGACGTTGATCGCGTAGCCGCTGGTCGGCGCGTAGACGGACGTCTGGTCGAGGTTCCACTGCGCGTTCGCGAGGTCGGCGCGGCTGAGATCGACCTGTGCCTTCGCGGTCGCGACCTGCGCGCGCGCCCCTGCGACCGACGCCTGCTCGCCATTCACCTGTCCCGACAGCTTTTGGGTGACCTGCGCCTCGTTCGCCGTGGCCGTCGCAATCTGCGCCTGCAGATCAGTCACGTTGGCCTCGGCCTGCTCCAGCGCGAAGCGATCGCCTGCGCCGGTGGCGACGAGCTCCCGGTTCTGACGAACCCGCAGCTGCGCCAACTCCAGCCTTGGCTGAAGCGATGCGACTTGTCCGCTGGCGGACTTCAGCTGTTCCTGCAACTGGCGCGCGCCCGCGGAGGCATCCACCAGCCCCGCGCCGGCCTGCGCGAGCTTTGCCTCGTCGGCCGCGAGCTTGGCCTTGGCAACGTTGAGGTCATTCTGATACTGGGTCGGGTCGATCTTGAACAGCAGCTCACCTTTCTTCACCAGCCGGTTGGGCTCGACCGGCACCTCGGTGACCCGCCCGCGCACCTGCGGGATGACCTGCACGACGTACTTGAGGACGCGAATGTCGGCCGTCGACGGGGCCACGACGTTGAGCGCCAGGACCAGCGCCGTCAACGCAACGATGGGAATGATGACGACGGTGACCTGCCATGCCGTGTTCCAGGGCAGCCACTTGAACTTGATGAAGATCAGCCAGACGAAGAACGCGTAGATGCCAAGGAGCAGGGCTTCCATCAGGCATCCCCCGCCTTCGCAGCCGGCGCGCTGGCTGCGACCGGCGCGGCGGGCGTCGCGATCGCCGCCGCGAGGTCTCTGCGCAGGACCTTGAGCTCCGCGGACAGCGCTCCTTTGGCGGCCATCGTATCGAGCTCCTCGCGCAGGTGCGCGAGCTCATGCTCGAGTAGCGCACCCGCCTGCGCCTTCTCGCCGAGCTCCTGGTAATAGTCGTCGTGCTTTTCCGTTCCGTAGGCGACGCGGTAGGCGACCGGCTTCGTGTACGCCCAGAGCCAGGCGATCGGCCACAGAAGGCCGCCGAACGCCAGCGACAGCAGGCACAGCGTGTGGATGGCGTCCCGCTGCGGGTGATGGCGCTTGTGGGCGATCTTCTCCGGCAGCACATGCACCAGCCAGAACAGCACGATCGCGACGATCGGCATGACGATGATGACGAACCACGCGAGGCCCGTCGCCGCCGTGTCCATCATCTCGGGCGGGAGGAAAGAAGCGTACGCTGACGGTGCGAGCGCAAACGCGGCAACGGCGAACGTGGCCTTTGCGGCAGTCGAAGGTTTGGGTGCCGATATTCGAGAATTCATCGAAAATGATTTTCCATGGGTGCTTTCACATGTCCGGGACACACGCAGCCGGTAATTATCCCACGCCGCCGGAGCGGACAGCTTCGGCCAACTCGGAAGAATTGTCGAGCAAGGTCAGCCGCCGGATTTGTCGGAGATCAAAAAGCGCCGGTTAAGTGGCGGCCGGGCGCCGCATTGCCGTCACAATGCGTAGCGAATCCAGCCGCGCACCTGGAGACTGCACTATGCTCGGGTTGCGAAAATCGCGGCAGAAGGCGTCCGAATTCGCTCATCTGACAGGACTTCTCGCATGAATCAGCCCTCCGCCGAAACAAAACCAGCCCAACCGGTCGCGCCGGGGCTGAGGTTGGATGTGGTCGCCGGCCTCACGGCGGCGGCAGTCGTGTTGCCCAAGGCGATGGCGTACGCGACGGTCGCGGGTCTGCCGGTCGCGGTCGGTCTCTACACCGCCTTCATCCCGATGGCGATCTACGCATTGCTCGGCACGTCGCGCGTGCTCAGCGTCAGCTCCACTGCGACGCTCGCGATCCTGACGGGCACGCAACTCGGGCTGGTCGTGCCGGACGGCGACGCCGGCAAAGCTCGTCATCGGCGACGGCCACGCTCACGGCGCTGGTCGGCGCAATGCTGCTCCTGGCGCAGGCTGTTGCGACTCGGGATTCGTCGCGAATTTCATTTCGACGCCGGTGCTGACCGGCTTCAAGGCGGGAATCGGACTCGTGATCGTGCTGGACCAGGCTCCCGAAGCTCATTGGCGTCCACATCGCGAAGCACGGCTTCTTTGCCGATGTCCTGAGCCTCGCGCAGCATGTGCCCGACACCTCGATGATCACGCTGGCGGTGGCCGTGGCGACGTTCGCGGTTCTGATCGGCGATGGAGCGCCTGTGGCCGCATTCGCCGGCGCCGCTTGTGGTCGTCGGCGGCAGCATCGCCGCGTCGTGGTTCTTCGGCTTGCACGGCAGCGGGAGTCTCGACGGTCGGCCTGATTCCGCAGGGATTCCCGTCGCTCACATTGCCGGACCTTGCGCTGGTCGGGCAGCTGGCGCCAGGGCGCGCTCGGGATCGCGCTGATGAGCTTCACCGAAACGATCGCCGCGGGCCGCGCATTTGCCCGCCCCGGCGATCCTCCGATCGATGCGAACCGCGAGCTGGTCGCCACCGGGGCGGCCAATCTCGGAGGCGCGCTTTTCGGCGCCATGCCGGCGGGCGGAGGCACGTCGCAGACGGCGGTGGTGCGGGCCGTGGGCGGGCGCTCGCAGAAGGCATCGCTCGTGACCGCGGCGGCGGCGCTCGCCACGATGCTGCTGCTGGCGCCGGTGCTGGGCCTGATGCCGTACGCGACGCTCGCCGCCGTCGTCATCTACTACTCGGTCGGGCTGATCCAGCCGGCGGAGTTCCGCGCGATCCGCGGCGTGCGGACGATGGAGTTCCGGTGGGCACTGATCGCCTGCATCGGGGTTCTGCTGTTCGGAACGCTGGACGGCATCGTCATCGCGATCGTCGTGTCGATGATCGGCCTTGCGAGCCAGACTGCGCACCCGCGGGTCTCCGTGATCGGGCGCAAGCGCGGAGCCGACGTGCTGCGGCCGCTCTCGCCCGAACATCCCGACGACGAGACATTCGACGGCTTGCTGATCGTCCGTCCCGAAGGACGCCTGTTCTTCGTCAATGCGCAATACGTGGCGGAGCAGATCGACGCGCTGGTGACGCAATACAACCCTCGCGTAATAGCGTTGGACATGAGTCGCGTGCCCGATATCGAATACTCGGCCTTGCAGATGCTGATGGAGGGCGAGAAGCGCACGACCGAGCGTGGCGTCGTCGTGTGGCTGGTCGGCCTCAATCCCGGCGTGCTGGAAGTCATTCGCCACGCTGGACTCGACGAACGACTCGGGCGCGAGCGCATGCTGTTCAACGCGCGCGCGGCGATCGAACACTACCAGACTCTGCAGTCGGCCGCGGGCATGGCACCTCGCCCGCCGCTCGTTGACCGCTGGACGTCGACAACACCGCGCGTCGAGTCGACAAAATCGGGGCGGTGCGGTACAAATGCCGGCTGCCGCGGCCGCGATTGCAGGTCACCGCGGGACTTGTCCTTTTCCCGCCCTCCTTTCGTCCGGAGTATCCGCCCATGAACCCTGCGGATCGTCTTCTTGCCCGTGCGCTCGCCTCCCGGGCGCTCGCTGCCTCCCTGCTCGTATCGCTCTCCTTGCTCGCCGGCTGCGGCAAGGACGACAAGAAAGGAGCGGAGCGGCCGCCGGCCGACGTAACGGTTCTCACGGTTGCGCCCCGTGACACTCCGGTGTCCGCCACCTATGTCGCGCAAACGCAGAGCTCGCAGGCGGTCAACATCCAGGCACGCGTTTCCGGATTTCTCGACAAGCGCATGTACGTCGAAGGATCCGTCGTGAAGGCCGGGCAGGTCATGTTCCAGATGGACCAGAAGCCCTTCCAGGCGCAGGTTGACGGGCAACAGGCTGCGCTCGCCCGCAGCCAGGCGTCGCTCGATGTCGCCAAGGCGAATCTCGCTCGCACCAAGCCGCTCGCTGAGCAAAATGCGCTGTCGCAGAAGGACCTCGACGACGCGCAGGGACAGTACGACTCCGCCGCGGCGGCGGTCGAGCAGGGAAAGGCGCAGCTCCAGGAAGCCAAGCTCAATCTCTCGTATACGACGATCACGTCGCCGGTGACGGGGGTTTCGAGCTTCGCCGCCGTCGCCGACGGCACGTACCTCGATGCGAAGAACGCACAGCTCACGACCGTGTCGGTGCTGACGCCGATGTGGATCAATTTCAGCATCTCCGAAAACGAGATGGAACGGATCCGCAACGAGGCGAAGAGCGGGGAGATCCGGCTGCCGGAAAACCGGAGCTTCATCGTCGAGATCGAGCTCGTCGACGGATCGATCTTTCCGTACAAAGGCCGGATCACGTTCGCGGATCCGTCGTACAACCCGCAGACCGGAACGTTCCTGATCCGCGCCTCCGTCGACAATCCGGACGGAATGCTGCGGCCGAACCAGTACGTGCGCACGCGCCTCGTGGGCGCCGTGCGACCCAACTCGATCCTCGTGCCGCAACGCGCGGTTCAGCAAGGCGCACGCGGGCATTTCGTCTGGGTCGTCAACAAGGAGGGCAAAGCCGAGCAGCGGCCGGTGCAGGTTGGCGACTGGTACGGCGATTCGTGGTTCATCTCGCAGGGCCTTGCCGCGGGCGACCAGGTCGTCGTCGACGGGGCCTTGCGCCTCGCACCCGACGCGCCGGTCAAGGCGACGCCGTACGTGCCGAAGCCCGGGCCGGAGACCGCGCCGGTGTCGGTGCCGTCCGGCGCGTCGCTGACCGTCCATTTCGCAGCGGGCAAATCGGCACTCGATGCCGAAGCGTCCCGGCTGCTGAAGGGGTTCGCCCCGGCGATGAAGGCCGGCCCGAATCCGATCGATGTCACCGGCTTCGCAGACCGCACCGGCAACCACGCCGCCAACGTCGAGCTCGCCAAGCAGCGCGCGATGGCGGTGCGCGACGCGCTCGTCGCTGAAGGCATCGCCGCAGATCGCATCCAGCTCAAGGCGCCGGTGGATGTCACCGGCACCGGCAGCGACGAGCAGGCCCGGCGCGTCGAGCTCGCGGTCGGCCGCTAGGGCGACACTTCGCCATGTTCTCGCGCTTCTTCATCGAGCGGCCGATCTTCGCCGCAGTCGTCTCGATCATCCTGTGCCTCGCGGGGCTCGTGTCGATGGTCGTGCTGCCCGTCCAGCAGTACCCGACGATCACGCCGGTGCAGGTCACCGTGTCGGCGACGTATCCGGGCGCCGACTCGAAGACGCTCGCCGATTCGGTCGCCGCACCGATCGAGGCGCAGATCAACGGCGTCGACAACATGCTCTACATGGTGTCGACATCCTCCGCCAATGGCCAGCTCACGCTGACCGTCTACTTCTCGCTCGAGACCAATCCCGACATTGCGCAGGTGCAGGTGCAGAACCGGGTCAACCTCGCGCTGCCCCAGCTGCCGACCGCGGTGACGCAGCTCGGCGTGTCGGTGCAGAAGAAATCGTCGTCGATCATGATGCTGATCGGCGTCTTCGCCAAAGGGGACCGCTACACATCCGACTACGTCGCGAATTTCGCCAATGTCTACGTGCTGGACGCGCTGAAGCGCGTGCCCGGCGCGGGGCAGGCGCAGGTGATGGGGATCGCCGACCAGGCGATGCGGATCTGGATGAATCCCGACCGGATGGCCTCGCTCGCCATCACGACGTCCGACATCGCGACCGCCGTGCAGAAGCAGAACGCACTCTTCGGCGCGGGGCAGATCGGCCAGCAGCCAACCTCGGGGCCGGTCGAGCTCACGTTTCCGGTCGTCACGCAGGCGCCGTTCGTCGAGCCTCGCCAGTACGAGAACATCATTCTTCGCGCGAGCCAGGATGGCAGCGCGATCGTCCGGCTGGGCGACGTCGCGCGCGCGGAAGTGGGCCTTCGCCAGTACATCGTCGAGTCCAAGCTCAACGGCACGCCGACGACCTTCATCGCGGTCTACCTGCAGCCGGGCGCGAACGGGCTCACCGTGTCGAAGGCGGTCCGCCAGACGCTGGCCGACATGAAGGCGCGCTTCCCGGAGGGGATCGACTATGTCGTCGCGCTCGACACCAACGACTTCGTCCGCCTGTCGATCGAGGAAGTGATCCACACGCTGGTCGAGGCGGTCATCCTCGTGGTGCTGATCGTCTATCTGTTCCTGCAGAGCCTCCGCACGACGCTCATCTGCGTTATCGCCATTTTCGTCTCGCTGATCACGACGCTGGCGGGCATGCTGGCCCTCGGCTTCTCGATCAACCTCATCACGCTGTTCGGTCTCGTGCTGGCGATCGGGATCGTCGTCGACGACGCGATCGTCGTCACCGAGAACGTCGAGCGCAACATGCACGAGTTCCACCTCGGACCGAAAGAGGCGACGATCAAGGCGATGGGCGAGATCGCGGGCTCGCTCGTCGCCGTCGTGCTGGTCATGGCGTCGGTGTTCGTCCCGGCGGCATTCCTGCCGGGAACGACCGGCCAGCTCTACAAGCAGTTCGCGATCACGATCGCGGTCTCGGTCGCGATCTCGGGCTTCGTCGCGCTGACGCTCACGCCAGCGATGTGCGCGCTGATGCTGAAGCACAACCCGCCGCCGACGCGGGGCCTCTTCGGCTGGTTCAACCGCCAGGTCGACACGATCACGCGGGGATTCGGGCACGCCGTCGAGTTCACGATCAAGCGATCACTGATCGCGCTCGTCCTGCTCGTCGGCTTCCTGTGGCTCATCTATCACCTGTTCACCGTGCTGCCGTCGAGCTTCGTCCCGAACGAGGACCAGGGCTACGTGATGGCGGCGATCATCATGCCCGAGGCCGCGAGCATCGACCGCGCGCAGGAAGTCGCCGAGAAGGTCGACGCGATCTTCGCGAGCACGCCCGGCGTCGACCTGCGCTCGATGATTACCGGCTACAGCCTGCTCGATTCCGGGTTCAAGACGAACTCCGGCGCGTTCTTCGTGACGCTCAAGGATTTCAAGGAGCGCTACGGATCGACCGATGCCGCCCGCACCCAGAACGCGCGCGCGGTGCTGCTGCACATGTACGCCGAGGCGCAGAAGATCAAGGAAGCGATCGTGCTCCCGGTCGCGCCGCCGCCGATCCCCGGGATCGGCACGACCGGCGGCTTCGAGTTCTGGATCCAGGACACGGGATCCGGGGAGCCCTCCCAGCTCGATCAGGTCACGCAGGAGTTCCTCGCGAAGGCGCGCGCACGGCCCGAGCTCACGACGCTGTCCACGACGTTCCGCGCCAATACGCAGCAGCTGCGCGCGGTCGTCGATCGCGACAAGGCGACGCTCCTCGGCTGCTCGATCGACGACGTCTACAGCGCGATCCAGGCGCAGTTCGGCTCGCTCACCGCGAGCCAGTTCAACCAGTTCAGCCGCGTCTGGTGGGTGATCGTGCAATCGGACGCCCGGTACCGCCAGAATCCCGAGGACCTGACACGTCTCTACACGCGGTCGAGCAACGGGCAGATGGTGCCGCTCTCGGCGCTGGTGACGACCCAGTGGGTGGCCGGCCCGGACCTGCTTCCGCATTTCAACGGCTTCCCCGCGGCGAAGATCAATGGCAACCCGGCTCCCGGGTTCAGCTCGGGGGACGCGATCGCGACGATGGAGGCCGTCGCGAAGGAGTCGCTGCCTCCGGGCTATACGTTCGCGTGGTCGGGCATCGCCTTCGAGGAGAAGAAATCCGGAGGCACTTCGGGAATCGCGTTCGTCTTCGGTCTCATCATCGTGTTCCTCGTGCTGTCCGCGCAGTACGAATCGTGGACACTGCCGGGGGCGGTGATGACCGCGGTGCCGTTCGGGATTCTCGGCGCGCTGATCACGAACTGGCTGCGCGGCCTCGAGAACGACGTCTACTTCCAGATCGGCCTGCTGGTGCTGATCGGCCTCGGCGCGAAGAACGCGGTGCTGCGCGTCACGGCCGCCGTCGAGTTCCGGCATCAGGGTCACTCGATCCTCGAGGCGACGAGGCTCGCCGGCGAACAGCGGCTGCGTCCGATCATCATGACGTCGCTCGCGTTTGCGTTCGGTTGCCTTCCGCTCGCACTCGCCCTCGGTGCCGGCGCCAATGCGCGCCACTCGATCGGCACCGGCATCATCGGCGGCATGCTCGGCGAGACCACGCTTGCGATGCTGTACGTGCCGCTGTTCTTCTACCTGTTCGACACCCTCGCCGAGCGCCGGGGCAAGGGAAAGGAGACACCGCCGTCCGTGGACGCGAAGCCGGCGACGCCACCGCCGGCGCCGCAGGAAGGCGACTAGGGTGAAACGTCCCCAAACTCGCTTTGCTCGCTGGCTCCCAAGGGGGCGGTCAGTCCCTTGGGGCGGCCCGGCGGGACTGACGGCCCACCTCGCCGCTCGCGCCCCCAGGGGGCGGTCGTCCATGCGCCGGCGCTGACCGCGCCGTCGTCGCGGCCTGTCTCGCCGGGCGCCGCGCGTGCACGCTCGGCCCGGATTACACGCGGCCGCCCATCGACGCGCCCGGCGCCTTCCGCTTCGAGGCGAAGGACGCCGCCGACACCGCCAACACCGAGTGGTGGAAGCAGTTCGGCGACCCCGTGCTCGACAACCTGATTGCCGAGGCGCTCGCGCACAATCTCAACGTCAAGGTCGCGGCCGCCAACGTCGAGCAGGCGGCCGGCGTGCTGACGCAAACGCGCGTCGGGAATGTTTCCCCAGGTCGGCTACAGCGGCGCGGCGGGCCGGGCGCGCTCCACCGAGGAGGGAGCGACACCGGAGATCGCGCGGCTCATCGCCAACCCGGTGTCGTCGTACCAGGCGCTCCTGAGCGCGAGCTGGGAAATCGATCTGTGGGGCCGCATCCGCCGCCTGAGCGAGTCGGCGCGCGCGAACCTGCTCGCCACGGACGAAGCCCGGCGCGGCGTCATCCTCTCGCTCGTCGCGTCGGTGGCGACCAACTACTCTGACGCTGCGGGGCCTCGACGAGCAGCTCGCGATCTCGAAGCAGACGCTCGGCGGCCTACGCCGAGTCCGTGCGCCTCTATGCGCTGCAGTTCAAGTACGGCCAGGTGTCGCAGATGCAGGTGTCGCAGGTCCAGTCGCAGTACGAGACCGCGGCCGTGCAGATTCCGTTGATCGAGTCGCAGATCGCGCAGACCGAGAATTCGCTCTCGGTGCTGCTGGGCCGCAATCCGGGGCCGATCGAGCGCGGCAAGTCCGTCTACGATCTCATGCTGCCGAAGGTGCCTGCCGGGGTCCCCTCGGAGCTCCTGACGCGGCGTCCCGATCTCCTGCAGGCCGAGGAGAACCTGGTCGCCGCGAACGCGCAGATCGGCGCGGCGCGCGCGCTGTACTTTCCGACGATCTCGCTCACCGGCGCGCTCGGCAGCGCCAGCGCCGACCTGTCGAACCTCTTCAGCGGGCCCGGCACGGGTGTGGAGCTACGCCGGGCAGGTGATCGGACCGATCTTCACGTTCGGCGCGGTGAGCGGCCAGGTCGCGCAGGCCGAGGCTGCGCAGCAGGCGGCGTTGTATAACTACCAATTCTCGATCCAGAACGCGTTCGCCGACGTCGACAACTCCCTCATCGCGAGCCAGAAGCTCGTCGAGCAGCAGGCCGCGCAGGAGCGTCTCGTGAACGCGCTCAAGAGCTATGCGCAGCTTGCGACGCTGCAGTTCAACGGCGGCTACACGTCGTACACGACGGTGCTGCAGGCCGAGCAATCGCTCTTCCCTGCCCAGCTCCAGCTCGCGTCGCTCCGCGCCTCGGTCTTCTCGTCGAGCGTCAACATCTACAAGGCGATGGGCGGAGGGTGGGTCGTCGCCGCCGACGGCATGACCGCGGACCGGGCGCCGCCCGCTGGCGATCGTGGCACCGGGATGCCGCCCCTGTTCTGACGTATCCGCAGCGCGACGTCCACGTCGACGCGACAAGCCCGCTCAAGGTCGAAATCGTGACGCCGCCGCCGGAAGGCGCGGCGGCCACGTAACAGCGAAGACCGTCAGGGCTTCGGCAGCTCGACCGCGGAGAGGTCGCTCGCGAGCTCGGCCGTGATCTCGCCGAACGCCGTCGACAGCGCCGCCGCGTAGGCTTCGGGGGTGGCGGTGGCGACGGGAACGCGCCGGCGGTATTGCTTCGACCAGAACGGAACCGGCGTCGCGGCATCGGCGCGCGACAGGTAATACGACACCGCCAATTCCGCGCCGGGCGGAGTGCCGCTGCGCGCATCGCCATAGAGCTCGTCGACGAAGCCGTCCAGCACCCAGTCGCCGTCGGGCGGCGCGCCCGGCGCCACCACGCGCGCGAACACCCGTGCGCGATCGAGCGCGCGCGCGCGTGCCCTCGCCCAGCATCGCCGCCGGCGCGACCAGGAATTCCGAATAGAAATCGGATTCGTACTTGAGGTCGGTCTCGCGATAGACGAACGACTTGCCGCGAAACGGCGCGGCCACGTTGAACGCGCGCACGCGCAGCGTGCCGGGGTGCGTCTTCGCGACGACGGGCGGGGCCGCGGCCTGGACGAGGAAGGTCTGCTTCACCGTCGCCGGCCGCGAGCAGCCGGCGGCGAGGATGGCTGCGGCAACGAGCGCGACGAAAGCGAGCGTGGCCGCGGACGGCCTGCGGAGCGTGGCGGTCATGGTCTGGCCTCGGGCGGTGGCGGCGGCCCGCCGAGAAGCACGTTCGCCGGATAGCGCTTCGCATCTTCGGTCAGGTCGCGCAGGTTGTCGGTGATCTGGCGCAGGTTTTCGAGCGTCGTCGAGAGATCGGCTTCGCCGCCGCCGAGGATGCGGTCGAGCCGCGCCAGCGTGCGCGAGAGGTTCTGCACGCTCCTGGCGAGGTTCGGGTCGTCGACGAGTGTCCGCACGCGCGCAATCGCCGCCAGCGTCTCGTCCGGCAGCTTCTGGAACGACGGGTTGGCGAGCACCTTCTTGAGCTCCGCATTGCTCGCGCGCACTTCCGCCATCAGTGCGATTGCCTCGTTCGACAGCTTCTTCGAATCGATGTTGTCGAGCGTCGTCTCCAGCTTGCCCAGCGCGCGCGACGCCCGGTCGGAGATCCCCTTGGCGTCGACCGCCTCGATCCGCGCGTTCGCCGTGACCATGAGCTTGTTCAGGTTGGCGAGCGTGCCCTCGATGTCGAGCTTGTGCAGGCGCTCCATGATCTCGCTCGCCGCATTGACGATTGCGGTGACCGTCGAGCGCGCGCTCGGGATGTAGATGAAATCCGGCGTCCAGTCGATCTGCAGCGTCGGCGGCGGCGGATCCATGTAGTCGACTTCGAGGTAGCTCGTCCCGGTGATGCCGAGCGGCGCGAGGCGCACCCGCAGGCCGCGCTCGACCTCCTGTCCCGCGCTTTCGGTGCTCGTGAGGTCGCCCGCGCCCGCGCGGCCACCGAGCAGCTTGGGCTCGAGCTGCGCCTCGACCAGGACGTAGCGCGCGCGCTCCGCCATCGGCCGGTCCAGCTGGTATTTGTTGTAGGTGAAGCCGATCCGCGTCACCTCGCCGATCGCGACGCCGCGATACTTGAGCTTCGAGCCGATATCGAGCCCCTGCACGGATTCGTTGAAATACGTCTCGATCGTGATCCGCTTCTGGAACCATCGACCGGAGCCGATGATGATCAATACGATGATGCCGGCGGCGATCGCGCCGATCACGAACAGGCCGAGCTTGAAGTAGTTGGCTTTGAGGCTCATGACCGGGCGCGTCAGGCAGCGGCGACCTCGGGTTCGCGCCGGAAGAACTGGCGAACCCATGGATTGTCGCTGGTGTCGCGCAGCACCTTCGGATCGCCCTCGGCGATGATGCCCTGCGTGCGCTTGTCGAGCATGATCACGCGATCGGCGATCGCGAAGATGCTCGGCGAGCTCGTGGGTGACGACGACGAACGTGACGCCGAGCGTCCTCTGCAAGCGGCGGATCAGCGCGTCGAGCGCGGCCGAGGTGATCGGGTCGAGGCCCGCCGACGGCTCGTCGAGGAACAGGATGCCCGGATCGAGCGCCATCGCGCGCGCGATCGCCGCGCGCTTCTGCATGCCGCCCGAGATCTCGCTCGGGAGGTGCCCGGTGAACTGGTCGAGGCCGACGAGCTCGAGCTTCATCCGGGCGATGAGGTCGATCGCGGCGGACGGGAGGTCCGTGTATTCCTCGAGCGGCAGCCGCACGTTCTCGAGCAGCGTCATCGAGCCGAACAGCGCACCCGACTGGTACATCACACCGAACCCGCGCATGATCTCGCGGCGCTCGTCGTCGGGCGCGGACGTGAAGTCGCTGCCGTTGATCACCACGCGTCCCGCAAGCGGCGGGTTGAGGCCGATCATGTGCTTCAGCAGCGTGGTCTTGCCGCAGCCGGACCCTCCCAGGATCACGAACACCTCACCCGCGAAAACCTCGAAATTGAGGTCGTGCAGGATCACCGTCTCGTCGTAGCCGGCGGTGAGGTTCTCGACACGGATGACGGGCTCTGGCTTGTCCATCAAATATCGAGGATGAAATAGACGACCGCGAAGATGCCGTCGATGATGACCAGCAGGATGATGCCCGAAACCACGGCGCGCGTCGCGCTGTCCCCGACCGCCGACGCACCCGCTGCCGTCTGCAGGCCGCGCAGGCAGCCCACTCCGGCGATCGTGATCGCGAAAAAGAATGTCTTGACGAACCCGGCCATGAAGTCCGTCGGGGTCACGGCGCTGTCGACCTCCTTCAGGAACGTGACGAGGGGAACCGCAAACGACTGCATCGTCAGCGCGCCGCCCAGCATTCCGACCAGCATCGCGAACAGCGTCAGGAGCGGGGTCATCAGGACCGCGGCGATGATCCGCGGCGTGACGAGGAAGCGGACCGGATCGAGACCCATCGTCGTCAGCGCGTCGACCTCCTGGTTGACGGTCATCGTGCCGATCTCGGCAGCGAACGCGGCGCCGGTGCGGCCGGCGAGAAGAATCGCCGTCATCAGCGGCCCGAGCTCGCGCACCATCGCCAGACCGATCAGGTCGGCCACGAAGATCTCGGCGCCGAAGCGCCGCATCGGCACCGCCGACTGGAAGGCGAGGATCAGCCCGAGGAGAAACGAGATCAGCGCCACGATCGGCAACCCATCGGCGCCTACGCGCTCGCAGATGCGCCAGACGTCGCGCCAGCGCACGCTGGCGGGATTCACAACGGCGCTGGCGAGCGCCGCGGCCATCTCGCCGATGAAGCTCACCTGATACTTGATGTCGCGCCATTGGACGACGGCCGCTCGACCGATCTCCTCGACGACCGGCGGACGCTTCGGCTCCGGATCGAGATCGTGCTCGAGTCGCGCCGGGTCGAATTGCCTGAACAGGACTTCGTGCGCCGGCTTCAGGTTCGCGACCTCGACGGGCGCCGCGCGCGGGTGCGCGACCAGGTCGATCAGCAGCGCAATGCCGGCGCCGTCGCAGTAGTCGACACCGCCCGCGTCGACGGTCACCGGACGCGTCGGCGCGTCGGCAAGCGCGCGGTGCGCGTCCTCCCACAGCGTTCGGATGGTGCTCGCATCGAGGCGCCCCGACAGCGCGAGGACGCGGCGGCCGTCGGGCGTGTCGTTGATCGCGAGCGCGGCCATCGTCGGTCGGGCCGCGCTACTCGATCAGTTCGACGTTGCGTCCGTTGAGGCGCACGCGGTCGCCTTCCTGCACATAGGGCTCGTAGGGGAGCGACGTGACGCGCGTCTGGCCGTTGTCCATCTTCACCATCACTTCCCAGCGGGGCTTTTCGTATGCGTTGGGCGTCTTCTGATAGGCGGCGCCGCCGGCGGCGCCCACCATCACCTTGCCCTGGTTGGAAAGCCCGGGGCCGATCTGGAACATCGTGGCGGCGCGCGCATCCGAACCGAAGCTCGAGCCGCCGCCGAGCGGCGTCCATTGCTCCTTGACCATCGTCTGCTTGACCGACAACACCTTGCCGCATTGCCCGCAGTCGTCCGATGGCGCGACGGCGCTGCCGGATTTCGCTGCCGCCGAATTGCTGCTCGAAGCCGCCGGCAGCGGCGGAGGCGGCTGCGCATCGGCCAGCGAGGCGCCGAGCGTCATCGCCGCCGCGAAGGTGAATCGGGTGACACAGGGAACGCAGCGTGGAGAGATCATCGACTCACTCCGGCAGCGTGTTGAGATAGAACATCGCGTTAAGCAGCACACCCGGCTTGCCGAGATTGCCGAGCCACTGCTGATAGATCGGGTCGATGTCGCCGTGGCGATATACATTCGCGAGCGCGCGGTTCACCACGAGCCGGAAATCGGAATCGTTGCGCGGCAGCACGAGTGCATACGGCTCGTACGAGAAATCGCCGCCGACGAAATCGAACTCGTCGGGTTGCGGAGCGCGCAGGCGCAACCCGGCCAGCACGACGCGGTCGCTCGCGTAGCCGTCGACCTTGCGTTTGGTGAGTTGCGCCATGCCCTCGGCTCCATCCTTGACCGGAACGAGGATGGCCGGCGCCTCCGCAGCGGTGAGCGCCTTGGTCAGCGCCTGCTCGGTCGTGGTGCCCGCGATGACCGCGATCCGCTTCCCCTTCAGATCGTTGAGCCGGGCGAGCTTCGACTTCGCCCGCACCAGGACCCCGCCGCCGTCGACGAAGATCGGCAGGCTGAAGTCGACCTTTTCCATGCGCGCGAGCGTGATCGTCGTCGTCCCGCACTCGGCGTCGGCCCTGCCGCTCGCAACGGCCTCGAGTCGCGTCGCCGCGCTGACCGGCAACCACTCGATCTTGAGCTCCCTCAGCGCGAGCTCGCGCTGCACTGCCGTTGCGACGCGCATGCAGAGGTCGACGCTGTAGCCGCGAACCCGCCCGCCGCGGTCCTTGAACGAAAACGGCGCCGCGCCGTCGCGATAGGCGAACGTGATGACGCCCTTTTCCTTGATGCGGTCGAGCACCGGAGACGCGGCGGAGGCGGCGGACGACACCGGGCCGACGAGGGCAACGACGGCGAGCAGAAAGAGGAAGCGGCGCATCGAGAGGTCACCGGCGAAGAGGTCGCGGCGAGTTTAGCATGGCGACGTGAGCGGCGGAGAGGGGCCCCGAGCGCGGAGCGCGCAGGGGATCGGAGCAATCGCGAATCGGCGCCGCGAGGCCGACAGAGCTGACTTTCGCCCTGTTTGGCAGCGCGGAGGCCGAGGCGCGGAACCTCACGCTTCGCGCCGCCAGCGGGACACGCCCGCCACGTAGGTGGCCTCGACCGCACGGTCGTCGCCCAGCATCATCAGCACGAACAGCGCTTCGACGAGACCGTCGGCGCGCGCCATGCGACGCGCCATCAGCGGTGTCGCCGCCGGGTCCAGCACGATGAAGTCAGCGGGCATGCCGGGTGCAAGATTGCCGAGCCGGTCCTCCTGCCCGAGAGCGCGCGCGCCGCCGAGTGTTGCGAGATAGAACGCGCGCAACGGCGACAGCCGCTGCCGCGCGAGCTGCGCGACCTTGTAGCTCTCGGCCAACGTGCGCAGCATCGAAAAGCTGGTGCCGCCGCCGACATCGGTGCCGATGCCGACGGCCACGCCATCGTCGCGCGCCGCATCGAGATCGAAGAGGCCGCTGCCGAGAAAGAGATTCGACGTCGCGCAAAACGACATCGCGGCGCCGGTCGTCGCCATTCGGCGGCGGTCGGCGCCGTCGAGGTGAATGCAATGTGCGCAGACGGCGCCGCGGCGCAGGAGCCCGAAGTGGTCGTAGACGTCGAGATAGCTGCGGCTCCACGGGAAGAGCTCGGCAACCCAGCGCACCTCGTCCATGTTCTCGGCGACGTGCGTTTGCATCAGCACGCCGGGGTGCTCGTCCAGCAGCCGGCCCGCGAGCTCGAGCTGGCGGTCGGTGGAGGTCGGCGCAAAGCGCGGCGTGACCGCGTAGCACAACCGGTCACGGCCGTGCCAGCGCTCGATCAGCGCCGCGCTGTCCTCGTAGCCCGATTCCGCCGTATCGCGCAGGAACTCGGGGCAATTGCGGTCCATCAGCACCTTGCCGGCGGCGATCGCCATTCCGCGCGCGCGGGCTGCCTCGAAGATCGCATCGACCGATGCCGGGTGCACCGTCGCAAAGACCATCGCGGACGTCGTCCCGTTGCGCAAGAGCTCGTCGAGGAAGAACGACGCGACCTCGCGCGCGTGCGCCGGATCCGCGAAGCGGCGCTCCGTGGGGAACGTGTAGAGGTCGAGCCATTCGAGCAGCTGCTCGCCGTACGACGCAATGATGTCCGACTGCGCGTAGTGGATGTGCGTGTCGACAAAGCCCGGCAGGATCAGCCGGCCCCGGTAGTCGACGACGACAGCTCCCTCCGGGAGCGAATCGCGGACGGCGGACCAGTCGCCTGTCTCCGCGACGCACCCGTCGCGCACGACGAGCACGCCGTCGTCGTGAAAGACATGCGCGCGCTCGCCCGCGAGGGCGGGATCGTCGACGAAATGGAGGACGCGGCCGCGATACGCCGTCACGGCCGGTGTCGCTCGTTCCGGCGAGTTGGCGCGTCCTGCCCCTGCGCTCATCGCGTCTTTGCGCCCTGCGCGACCCACGCCGCGATCAGCGCGCGCTCGTCGTCGGTCATCTGCGTCAGGTTGCCGATGGGCATGTATTTGTTGCCGACGGTCTCGCCGATCTTGGCCGCCTGCGCCGCGATCTGCTCGGGCGTCTCGAGCAGCACGCCCTTCGGCGGCTGCGCAAAGCCTTCCCGTGTTGGTGCAGCCGCATGGCACGGCACGCAGCGCTGCGCGATCACGCCTTGCACCTGCGCGAACGCGACGCTGGCGCCTCCCGGCTTGACGCCACGGGGTGCGATCGCGACGGCGACCCCGGCGAGCAGCACGCAGGCCGTCACCGGCAGCCACGCCTTGGGGCTTCCCTTGTGCCGCAACACGAAATACTGCCGGATCAGCACGCCGGCCAGCATCACCACCGCAAGCACTGCCCAGCCGTACGGATGGCCGTAGGTCATCGGGTAGTGATTGCTGATCATCGCGAACAGCACCGGCAGCGTGAAATACGTGTTGTGCACCGAACGCTGCTTGCCGGCGATGCCCGGCGCGGGATCGGGCTCCCGCCCGGCGCGGATGTCGGCGACCATCGCCTTCTGTCCGGGAATGATCACGAAGAACACGTTCGCGACCATGATCGTGCCCAGCATGACGCCGACGTGCAGATACGCCGCGCGCGCGCTGAAGACGTGGGCGAGCACCCAGCACATCGCGACGACGAAGGCGAAAAGCGCTGCGGCGAGCAGGCGCTCCCGGCCAGCCAGCAGCCGGCACAGGCCGTCGTAGGCGAGCCAGCCGCCGACGATGACGGCGACGCTGATCGCGATGCCCGTGCCCGCTGCGATGTCGAGCACGCTGCGGTCGATCAGCCACGTCGACGCGCCGAACCAGTAGATGATCGCCAGCAGCGCCATCCCCGACAGCCACGTCGTGTAGGCCTCCCACTTCGACCAGTGCAGGCTGGACGACAGCGGCTCGCCTTTCGGGCCGGTCAGAAACTTCTGGCTGACGTAGAACCCGCCGCCGTGAACCGCCCACAGCTCGCCGAACATGCCGCGCTCGCGATCCGCCGCCTTCGCAGGCGGCGACAGCGAGTTGTCCAGCATGACGAAATAGAACGACGCGCCTATCCATGCGATGCCGCTGATGAGATGCAGCCAGCGCAGCAGCAGATTGAGCCAGTCGAAGAGGTAGGCTTCCATTCGCGTTCGAAAATGCGTGGTTGCGCGCGCATGCGTTCTCCGGAGCGCTCAATGCGCCCCGGGGCAACGCCGGCTCAGGACCGAGGAACGGTTACTTCTTGGGCAGCTTGCTCGCGACGCCCTCGACGTAGTAGTCCATCTTGTTGAGCTCGTCGTCCGTCATCGTCTTGCCGGCGGCGACGCGCTCCTTGCCGTCCTGGTCCTTGATCGGGCCCGTGAAAGGATGGAACGTCCCCGCCTTGAGCCCGCCCTCGAGCTTGACGACCTGCTCCTTGACGTCGGCCGGGACCGCCGCGTTGATCGGCGCGAGCTTGATCATTCCTTCCTTGTAGCCGCCCCACGTGCTCGTCGGCTTCCAGGTGCCGTTGATCACTTCCTGCACCTGCTTCGTGTAGAAATCGCCCCATTGATGCGTCGTCGCGGTGAGCTGCGTCTTCGGGCCGTACTTCGACATGTCGGAGTGATAGCCGAACGACCACTTGCCCTTTTCTTCCGCGGCCTGCACGACGGCGGTCGAGTCGGTGTGGTGGGTGACGACATCGGCGCCCTGCGAGATGAGCGTCAGCGCGGCCTCGCGCTCCTTCCCCGGGTCGTACCACGAATTGACCCAGATCACGCGCACCTCGGCCTTCGGATTCACGCTGCGCGCGCCGCGCGCGAACGCATTGATCCCCTGCAGCACCTCGGGAATCGGGAACGCGGCGACATAACCCAGGATGTTGGATTTCGTCATCTTGCCGGCGATCACCCCCGTCAGGTAGCGACCTTCGTAGAAGCGCGCGTTGTAGTTGCCCATGTTCGGGCCCGTCTTGTAGCCGGTCGCATGCATGAAGTCGGTCTTCGGAAATGCCTTCGCCACCTTTTCCGTCGGGTTCATGTAGCCGAAGCTCGTCGTGAAGATGATCGTGTTGCCGCTTTGCGCGAGCTCGCGGATCACGCGCTCGGCATCCGCGCCCTCCTCGACCTTGTCGACGTACTTGGTCTGCACCTTGTTGCCGAGAGCCGCTTCCATCTGCTTGCGGCCCTGGTCGTGCTGGAACGTCCACCCGGCGTCGCCGATCGGGCTCACGTAGACGAACCCGACCTTGACGGGCTCCTTTGCCGGCGTCTGCGCAACCCCGGTTCCCGCACCGGCAACCAGCAGCACCGCTCCCGCGCATGCGCCCACGGCGCTCATCCATGTCTTGCGATCGAACATCGCTTGTCTCCTGATAGTTCGGGCGCCCCGTCACGCCCGCGGCCGGCGCCCCGACCCACCGCGTGCCTCAACTCACCCCTCCAACACCCATCGCGCGATTATGCCCGCCCGCCGAGGCCTCCGCACCGCAAAGCAATGCAACAGCGGCACTGTCGGCGCTGCGCGTGCCCCGCTCCCGGCTCGCGTCGCTAATCCGGCCGATACGGCTGTCCCAGCGACACCGGCGAATTCAGCCGGATCGTCTGCACGTTGCGCGAGATGACCACGAGCACGATGATCGTCGCCCAGTACGGCAACGACGACAGGAACTGCGACGGAATGTCGATCTGCGCGCCCGATCCCTGGAGAAAGAGCTGCGTGATCATCACGCCGCCGAAAAGATACGCGCCCACCAGCACCCGCACCGGCCGCCACGTCGCGAACACGACGAGCGCCAGCGCGATCCAGCCCCGCCCCGCCACCATCCCCTCGACCCACAGCGGCGTGTAGAACACCGACAGGAACGCGCCGCCGACGCCGGCCATCGCGCCGCCGAAGATCGTCGCCAGGTAGCGGATGCGGATCACCGGATACCCGATCGAGTGCGCCGCGACCGGCGACTCGCCGACCGCACGCAGCACGAGCCCGGCGCGCGACCGGTAGAGAAACCACGCGACGCCGGCAAACAGCAGCCACGACAGATAGACGAGCGATTGCTGGTCGAACAGCGCCGGGCCGATGATCGGGATGTCGGCCAGCAGCGGAATGCGAATCGACGGCACGGCGAGCATCGTCGCCGACTCGTAGGGCTTGCCGATGAAGGCGGACAGTCCGACGCCGAAGATCGACAGCGCGAGTCCGGACGCGACCTGGTTCGCCATCAGCGTCAGCGTGAGGATGCCGAAGATGAAGCTCATCGCGGCACCCGCGACGAATCCGGCAGCGACTCCCGCCCATGTGCTTCCCGAATCGTGAGCGACGGCGAACGCGGCGATCGCGCCGACGGACATGATGCCCTCGGCGCCGAGATTCAGCACGCCGGATTTCTCGGTGACGAGCTCGCCCAGCGCCGTGATGATGAGCGGCGTTCCGGCGATTACCGTCGCGAAAAGCATCGAAGTGGCGATGCTGTCCATCTATTTGGCCGCCGTCGCGCGGCGCAGCCGGTACTGGATGAACACGTCGGAACCGAGGAGAAAGAAAAGCAGCATCCCCTGGAACACCTTGGAGATGGACGATGGCAGGTTCATGTACTGCTGCGCCTGCTCGCCGCCGATGTAGAGGAGCGCCATCAGCAGGCTCGCGAAGAAGATGCCGATCGGGTTCAAGCGGCCGACGAACGCGACGATGATCGCCGCGAAGCCGTAGCCGCTGCTGATCTTGTCGGTGAGCTGTCCCACCGGCCCCGCGACCTCGGCCATCCCGGCGATTCCCGCGGCGGCGCCGCCGGCGAGAAGCCCGATCCAGATCATGCCGGTGGCGGAGAATCCTGCATAGCGCGCGGCGGCTGCCGATTCACCGGCAACGCGCATCTTGAAACCCGAGTAGCTCCGCTGCATGTAGACGTAGCCGCCAGCGAGCACGCCGAGCGCAATCAGGAAAGCGAAATTGAGGCGAGTGCCTTCGATCAAGATCGGCAGCAATGCCGAGTCGGTGAAGGTTTCGGTCTGCGGAAAATTGAAGCCGGCCGGATCCTTCCACGGCCCGAAGACGAGCCACGAGACCGCGAGCTGCGCGATATAGACGAGCATCAGCGACGTCAGGATCTCGTTGGCGTTGAATCTCGTCTTCAAGAGCGCCGGGATCGCCGCCCATAGTCCGCCGCCGATCGCGCCGGCAACGATCATCGCGGGCAGCACGAGCCGGCTCTCCGTGCTCTGGAAGCCCAGCGCGACGCCCGTCGCCGCGACAGCGCCCATCAGGAATTGGCCTTCCGCACCGATGTTCCACACGTTCGCGCGGAAGCCGACCGCCAGTCCCACTGCGATCAGCATCAGCGGGGTCGCCTTCAGCAGGAGCTCGGTGATCGCATTGAGGTCGCGCACGGGATTGAGGAAGAAGATGCGGAAGCCTTCGACCGGATTCTTGCCGAGCGCCGAGAACACGATCAGCCCGCCGACGATGGTGAGCACGACGGCGATCGCGGGCGACGCATAGCGCATTGCATTCGACGCCTCGGGGCGGGATTCAAGCTTCCACATGCCGCAGCCTCCGCAACGCCCGATGCGCCAGGCCACATGCCGCTCATCCAGACGCCGATTTCCTCGACGTTCGTTTCCGCCGCGGGTTTCGCGGGCGACAGCCGCCCCTTGGCGATCACCGCGATCCGGTCGCAGATCTCGAACAGCTCGTCCAGCTCTTCCGAGATGACGAGCACCGCGCATCCCTGGTTGCGCAAGTCGATGATCGCCTGGCGGATGAACGCGGCCGCTCCAACGTCGACGCCCCACGTCGGCTGCGCGACGATCAGCACCTTCGGGTCCTGCATGATCTCGCGACCGACGATGAACTTCTGCAGATTCCCGCCGGAGAGCGAGCGCGCCTGCGCCTCCGGTCCGCCGCATTTCACGTTGTAGCGCTTGATGCATTCGGCGGCGAACGCGCGCGCCGCCTTGAAGTCGATCAGCGAATGCCGGAGAAACCCGCGCGTCCGCGCGGCGGTCAGGATCGCGTTTTCCGACAGCGACATCGACGGCACCGCGCCGCGCCCCAGCCGTTCCTCGGGCACGAAGCACAGGCCGAGCCGGCGCCGGCGCCCCGGTGCCAGGCGCCCCGAATCGAATCCGCAGATGCGCACGGGGAATTTCTCGGCGAGCTGCGCTTCCCCCGACAGCGCGTAGAGCAATTCCTGCTGGCCGTTGCCCGACACGCCGGCGATGCCGACGATCTCGCCGGCTCGCACTTCCAGTCGGAGATCCTTGAGGTCGGTTCCGAACGGATCGTCCGCGGCATGCGAGAGTCCCGCGAGCTCGAGACGCACATCCCCGCCCGCTTTCGCAGCTCCGTGCTCGCACACCGGCAAATCCTTGCCGATCATCATCCGCGCCATCGACTTCGGCGTCTCCTGCGACGGCACGCAGTGGCCCGTCACCTTGCCGCCGCGCAGCACGGTCGCCGTATGGCAGAGCTCCTGGATCTCGTCCAGCTTGTGACTGATGTAGAGGATCGAGCAGCCCTCGGCCGCGATCTGGCGGAGCGTTTCGAAGAGCTTGCGCACCGCCTGCGGCGTCAGCACCGACGTCGGCTCGTCCATGATCAAGAGCTTCGGCGTCTGCAGCAGGCAGCGGATGATCTCGACGCGCTGCCGCTCGCCGACGGAGAGCGAATGCACGATGCGGCGCGGGTCGACCGGCAGGCCGTACCTCTCGGCCACCGTCGCAATCCGCCGCGACAGCGCCGTCAAGTCGGCCCGGCCCGGCAGCGCGAGCGCGACATTCTCGACGACGGAGAGCGTCTCGAACAGAGAGAAGTGCTGAAACACCATGTTGATGCCGAACTGGCGCGCGTGTGCCGGATTGGCTACGACGATCGGCTGCCCTTCCCAGCGCATCTCGCCGGCGTCAGGCTTCACGACGCCGTAGATCACCTTCATCAGCGTGCTCTTGCCGGCGCCGTTCTCTCCGAGCACCGCGTGGATCTCGCCGGGCATCACCGTGAGATCGACATCCTCGTTGGCGACGACCGACGGGTAGATCTTGGTGATGCCGGTCAGCTGCAGCCGCGGCGTCGGCGAAGTCGCGGAGTTCATCGGCTCGCCGCCACGCTGCCGAGGCGACGTTGGTTCGCGCGCCGTTCCCGCACCTGCAGGAGCTCGGCCACCACGGCGATCGCGATCGTCGCCGGCTCCTTGCCCGCGATTCCCGGCACGCCGATGGGGCATGTCATGTCGCCGAAACGCTCCGCCGGAATTCCCCGCTCCGCCATCCGGCGCTCGAATTGCCGCCGCTTGGATTGCGATCCGATGAGGCCGAAGTAGGCGAAACCGCCGCGCCGCAGGATCGCTTCGGCGAGCGCCTGGTCGATCGGGTGGCTGTGCGTCATGACCAGGAAATACGCGTCGTTCGACGCGGCGGCGACCTCCGATTCCGGCGTGTCCGTGACAACCACGTTGACGTTGGCCGGGACCACGGCCGGGAACTCCGACTCGCGCTCGTCGATCCACGTCACGCGGCAGCCAATTCCCGCGAGCACGCCGACGAGCGCACGCGCCACGTGACCGGCGCCGAACAGCACGATTTCAAAATCGGAATCGCGAAGCGGATCGAGGAAAACCACCGTGCCGGGTTCGCCGGCACCCGCATCGAACCGCGCAAGCCGCGCGGGGCCGTCGTCCGCGAGCAGCGAGCGCGCCGCCGCCACGACGCGCGCATCGAGCGCCGGATCCCCGATCGACCCGATCGTGTGGTCGCTCGTCACCAGAAGGCGGCCAGGGGTCGCGCGCTCCGCCGGTGTCGCCACGACCGCAGCAACCCTCTGGCGTCGCAACGATGCGAGCACGTCCACCCAGGCGGCATCGGCATCGATCGGCTCGAACAGCAGATTGACGAGGCCGCCGCAGCATTGGCCGAGGCTGGCGCCAAGGGGAAACCGACGCAATTCGGCGGGTGGCGCGCCAGTCGTCGATAGCATCGCGCGCGCAATGTCGATCGCCGAGAATTCGAGATGGCCGCCGCCTATCGTCCCCTCGACCGCATCTGCAGTGACCACCATCCGGGCGCCCGCTCCGCGCGGCACGGAGCCTTTCGTCGACACGACGCTCACCAGCGTCGCGGGCACGCCGCGCTCACGCTGCCGGACGAGGGCTTCGAGCCAGCCGCCATCGGTTCCGGCGGCGCTCACGCGTCGACTCCGACCGCCGGCTTCGCGTTCGCGACCACGCCGCTGCGCGCCTGCAGCTCCTCGACCGAATGCAGGATTTCCTCGGGCGTCGCCGGCGTGTCGAGACGCGGGCTCGAGCGGTAGTCGGCGACGCTCGCGATCGCGTCCTTGATCGCCTGGTGCACCGAGATCGCAAGCATCAGCGGCGGCTCGCCGACCGCCTTCGACCGGTAGATGGAATCCTCGGCGTTGACGCCGGACTCCCAGATCTTCACGTTGAATACCGGCGGCACGTCGTTGGCCACGGGAATCTTGTAGGTGGACGGCGCATGCGTCATCAGCTTGCCCTTGTCGTTCCACCACAGGTGCTCCATCGTCAGCCACCCCATGCCCTGAATGAATCCGCCTTCGATCTGGCCCATGTCGATGGCCGGATTGAGCGAGCGCCCGACGTCGTGCAGGATGTCGACGCGCAACAGCCGGTTCTCGCCGGTCAAGGTGTCGACGACGACTTCCGACACCGCAGCGCCGTAGCAGAAATAATAGAACGGATTGCCGCTCCAGGTCTTGCGGTCGTAGCCGATTTTCGGTGTCCGGTAGAACCCGGTCGCCGACAGCGACACGCGCGCGAAATACGCGAGCCGCACCAGCTCCGCGAACGGAACCGTTCGCGGGCCGATCGCCACGGCATTGTTCGCGAAGCGAACGTCGGCGGCGGCGACCTTGAAATGCTCGGCGGCGAACGCGGCGAGGCGCTCTCGCAACGTCCTGGCTGCCGCCTGCGCGGCCTTGCCGTTGATGTCGGTGCCCGATGACGCCGCCGTCGCCGACGCGTTCGGCACCTTGCTCGTGTCCGAGGCCGTGACGCGGATGCGGTCGACGTCGATCGCAAGCTCCTCGGCGACCACCTGCGCCACCTTGGTGAAAAGTCCCTGCCCCATCTCGGTGCCACCGTGATTCAGCAGGACCGTTCCATCGGTATAGACGTGGATCAGCGCACCGGCCTGATTGAGGTGCGTCGCCGTGAACGAGATGCCGAACTTGACCGGCGTGAGCGCGATGCCGCGCTTGAGGTGCGGGCTCTTCGTGTTCCACGCCCGGATCGATTCGCGCCGCCTTCGGTAATCGGAGCTCTTCTCCAGTTCGTCGACGATGTCGTGAATCACGTTGTCGACGATGGTCTGGTGATAGTGGGTCTCGTTGCGCTCCGTCTTGCCGTAGAAATTCTGCCGGCGCACGTCGAGCGGATCCTTCCCGAGGAAGCGCGCGATCTCGTCGACGACCTGCTCGATGCCGATCATGCCCTGCGGACCCCCGAAGCCGCGAAACGCGGTGTTCGACTGCGTGTTCGTCTTGCAGCGGTAGCTCGTGATGCCGACATCGCCCAGGTAGTAGCAGTTGTCGCTGTGGAACATCGCGCGGTCGTTGATCGATCCGGACAAGTCGGCCGAATAGCCACAGCGCCCGGCCAGCGTGAACTCGACACCGAGGATGCGGCCTTCGCCGTCGAAGCCGACGTCGTAATCGGTGACGAAGTCGTGGCGCTTGCCGGTGATCAGCATGTCGTCGTCGCGGTCGGCGCGCAGCTTCACGGGGCGGCGAAGCTTCTGCGCGAACAGCGCGGCGATGCAGGCGAAGAGTCCCGGCTGGCTTTCCTTGCCGCCGAATCCGCCACCCATCCGCCGGCAATCGACGACGACGTCGTTGGCGTCGACGTCGAGGGCATGCGCGACCTGATGCTGGATCTCGCCGGGATGCTGCGTCGAGCTGTAGACGTGCATCGTGCCGTCTTCCTTCGGCACCGCGTATGCGATCATCCCTTCGAGGTAGAACTGTTCCTGGCCGCCGATCCGGATGCGCCCCGACAGCCGATGCAGCGCAGAGGCGATCGCGCCCGCCGGATTCCCGCGCTGCATCCGCTCGGTCGGCAGCACGAACGATTGCGCGCGGACGGCGGCCTCGGCCGTCAGGATCGGCTTCAGGTCCTCGTATTCGACAACGGCGAGCCGGGCGGCACGCCGCGCCTCGTCGACCGTGCGCGCGGCGACGGCGAAGATCGACTGACCGACATACTGGACGAGCGTCGTCGCGAAGATCGGGTCATCGGCGACCACCGGACCATAGTCGTTCTTGCCCGGGACGTCCTTCGCCGTCAGGACGGCGACCACGCCGGGCGCCGCGTGCACTTTCGCGAGGTCGATCGATTTGATGCGCGCGTGCGCGCGCTCGCTCAAGCCGATGGCGGCGTGCAGCGTCCCCCGAACTTCCGGGATGTCATCGGTATAGAGCGCCTCGCCGCTGACGTGCAGGTGCGCGCTGTCGTGGGGGATGGGCGCGCCTGCGCCGCCGGCGGGATGCTTGTCCATGCGCGTTTCCCGCGTCAGGCGACGAATTCGACGACCTGCGTCGCCGTCGTGCTGCCCGACGTCTCGAGCCAGAACTTGTAGAGCAGGTTGCGCGCGACGCTCTTCCGATAGCCGCTCGACGCGCGCATGTCGGTGAGCGGCGCGTAGTCATCGCCGAGAGCGACCATCGCCGCGCGTACCGGAGGGTTCGCTCCACTCGCGCCCGACGAGCGCACGCTCGGCCCCCGGCGCGCGCTTCGGCGTGGCCGCCATGCCGCCGTACGCGATCCGCGCTTCGGCGACGCGACCGCGATCGAGCCGCAGCTGAAACGCACCGCAGACCGCCGAGATGTCCTGGTCGAAGCGCTTGGAGATCTTGAACGTGCGCAGATGCGTGCCCGGGGCGCGATGGGGGACGCGAATGCGCTCGACGAACTCGCCCGGAGCGAGCGTTCGTCTTCTGATAGGCGGGATAGAAGCCGTCGAGCGGAACTTCCCGTGCGTGCTTGCCCTTGCGCAGCACGAGTGTTGCGCCCATCACGATCAGCGCCGGCATGGAATCGCCGATCGGCGAGCCGTTGGCGATGTTGCCGCCGAGGGTGCCGGCATTGCGGATCGGCGGCGACGCGAAACGCCGGTAGAGCTCCGAGAGCTCCGGATGGCGCGCGACCAGCGCTTCGTAGGCATCGGTGAGATTGGCCGCGGCGCCGATTTCGAGACTCGATTCCGTCTCGCGGATTTCCTTCAATTCGGCGACGTCGCCGGTATAGATGATCGTCGGCAAGTCCTTGTGCTGCTTGGTGACCCAGAGCCCGATGTCGGTGCCGCCCGCCAGCAGCCGCGCATCGGGGTGCTCTTCGCGCAGCGCAGCGAGGTCCTTCAGCGTCACGGGAGCGTAGAACGTCGCCTTGTCATGCCGCACGACGAGGGTGTCGCGCCGGGCGATCGCGCGCAGCCGTTCGATCATTTCGCGCTCGCTCTGCGAAACCTCACGATCGGTGCCCGACGAGAACGAGCAATTCATCCAGTGCTGGTGCCGGTCTTCGCGGTCGCTGCCGTGCTCGTACATCTTCACGCCCGCGTCGACGATCGGCCGGTAACCCGTGCAGCGGCACAGATTGCCGGACAGCGCATCGCCGATCTCGGCGCGCGTCGGCGCCTGGCGCGTCTTGTACAGTGCGAAGAGCGACATGACGAAGCCCGGCGTGCAGAAGCCGCATTGCGAGCCATGGCAGTCGACGAGGGCCTGCTGGACCGGATGCAACGCTCCTTCCGGGCCTTTCAGGCTTTCGACGGTGATGAGCTCCTTGCCGTCGAGCGTGGGCACGAACTGGATGCACGAGTTGACCGCGCGAAAGCGCACGCCGTCGCCATCGAGTTCGGCGAGGACCACGGTGCACGCGCCGCAATCGCCCTCGGCGCAGCCTTCCTTGGTGCCGGTCCGACCAAGGTCCTCGCGGAGGAAGTTGAGCACGCTTTTCGTCGGCGCGACAGCCTCGATCGTGCGGATCTCGCCGTCCAGCACGAAACGGATCGCGTCGCCGCCGGCCGTCGCTTTACGCCTGCCCGCCATCTTGCCTTCCCCCAGACTAACTGCCGCGGTACGTCGACCAGCTCCACGGCGAAACGAGCAGCGGAACGTGATAATGCTGCGTCGCATCCGCGATGCCGAATCGTAGCACCACGTCGTCGACGAACGGAGGCTTCGGCAGCGCCGTGCCGAGCGCGGTGAAATACGCGCCCGCCCCGAAGACGATCTCGTAGCGGCCTGCCCTGAACGCGTCGCCTTCGAGCAGCGGCGCGTCGCATCGGCCGTCCGCATTCGTCGTCGCTTCACGCAGCAACCGGCGGGGACTGCTGTCATCGGCGCCGACGGCGAAGATCCGCACGCGCACGCCGCCCGCGGGCCGGCCGCTGGCGGTGTCGAGCACGTGCGTGGTGAGCTTGCCCATCGGCGCGGACTCTCGCATGGCGCCGACAGTATGTCAACAATTCAACAGGTTTTGTGCACAATATTTGACGAGCTACCCGCATGTTGCACCGCAACGATCTCCACTGTCGGCACCGAATCAATGGCTTGCCGACACGAGGCCGTCTCGGACGCTCATAGCCGACCGGTTGGACGCCAGAGAGACCTCGATTTTGATTGCGTTGGCAAAATAGATTGTTTACACTTTTCTGGCCATTATGTGTACACAGCCCAGACGTCGATGAGTTCACTGCGATCGCCCCGCAAGACGCACCAAGCGCAGCGCGTCGGCGCGCGGGTCGCGAAGAGGCGCTGACGTGCTGCCGCTCTTCGCTGCCGATCGCGCGTCGGCGACCGTCGACGACCGGATCCACGCAACGATCCACGAAGCGGTGCTCGACCATCGTCTGCCGCCCGGCACGCGCCTGGGTGAAGTGGCGCTGGCCGAGCTCTTCGGCGTCACCCGCGCCGTCATCCGCAAGGTGCTCGCGCGTCTTGCGCACACGCGCCTCGTCGATCTTCGGCCCAATCGCGGGGCCGTGGTCGCGAGCCCAAGCGCAGAAGAGGCGCGCGACGTCTTCGCCGCGCGCTCGGCGATCGAAGGCGCAATCGTCTCGTCGCTGGCGCGCAGCATTACCCGCGAGCAGGTGCGCGAACTGAAGGCGATGGCGCGCGCCGAACGCGACGCCTACGAGCGGGACGAGGCCCGCCACGGGCTCAAGCTCTCGGTCGAATTTCACCGCGTGCTGGCACGGATGGCCGGCAACGCCGTGCTCGTCGAGTTCCTGGACCAGCTCGTGGCGCGCACGCCGCTCGTCGTGCTCGCGCACCAGGGCCCGGCCGTCGATGCCGCGTGCAGCATCGACGAGCATTCGCAGCTGGTCGACGCGCTCGCCGCGGGCGACGCCGCGCGGGCGGTGGCGACGATGCGCGCGCATCTCGACGCGCTTCTCGCCCGCCTCGACCTTCGCGGCTCCGCGCGCCGCGAGACGGACCTCGCCGAGTTGCTCGGCGTCCGGCGCGCCTGAACCGGCGTCGCCGCCTCACTTCTCCATGAGTTCTCCATGACGCCTGCCGCCGTTCCCTATCCGCGCGACATGGTCGGTTACGGCCGCGCCGTGCCGCACGCGGATTGGCCCGGACGCGCCCGTATCGCCGTCCAGTTCGTCCTCAACTACGAAGAGGGCGGCGAGCGTTGCGTGCTGGACGGCGACGCCGGGGCCGAGACCTTTCTCTCCGAGATCGTCGGCGCTCCGGCCTTTCCCGCGCGGCACATGACGATGGAGTCGATCTACGAATACGGCTCGCGCGCCGGCGTCTGGCGGCTGTTGCGCGAATTCGAGCGGCGCGCGCTACCCTTGACCGTGTTCGGCGTCGCGACGGCGCTCGAGCGCAATCCCGAGGCGACCGCGGCCTTCGTCGCGCTCGGGCACGAGATCGCGTGTCACGGCTGGCGCTGGATCCATTACCAGGACGTCGATGCGGCGACCGAGGCGATGCACATGCAGCGCGCGGTCGAGATCCTCGCGCGCCTCACCGGCGAGGCTCCCGCCGGCTGGTACACCGGCCGTGACAGCCCGAACACGCGGCGGCTCGTCGTCGAGCACGGCGGATTCCTCTACGACTCCGACAACTACGGCGACGACCTTCCGTTCTGGACTGTCGTGCGCACGCAGGGCGGCCGCGAGATCCCGCATCTCGTCGTCCCCTACACGCTCGACGCGAACGACATGCGATTTGCCGCGCCGAACGCCTATGTGACCGCGGATTCCTTCTTCACTTACCTGCGCGACGCGTTCGATGTGCTTTACGCCGAGGGCGCCGAAGCGCCGCGCATGATGTCGATCGGCATGCACTGCAGGCTGCTCGGCCGCCCCGGTCGCTTCGTCGCGCTGCAACGGTTCCTCGATCACGTGGCGGCGCACGACCGCGTGTGGGTAGCGCGGCGCATCGACATCGCCCGGCACTGGATTGCGCGCCATCCGTTCGCCGCAAACGCCCGAGGCGCGCAATGATGGCGCACCCCACCCTCGCGTCGCTGTCGGACGCCCGGCGCGACGAGTTCGTCCGCGTGCTGGGCGGAATTTTCGAGCACACCCCCTGGATCGCCGAACGCGCGTACGAGGCACGGCCATTTCGCAGCGTCGACGAGCTCCATCGCGCGATGCTCGCGGCCCTTGCGCCCGCGTCGCGCGAAGCGAAGCTCGCGCTGATCTGCGCGCACCCGGAGCTCGCCGGCAAGGAAGCGGAGGCGGGATCCATGACCGCCGATTCGATGGGCGAACAAGCGTCCGCCGGCCTCGATCGCTGCACGCCCGCCGAGCTCGCGCGTCTGCGCGCGGCCAACGCGGCGTATCGCGAGAAGTTCGGGTTTCCGTTCGTGACGGCGGTCAAGGGCCGGAGCCGGCAGGAGATCCTCGCCGAGCTCGCATCGCGCGTGGGCGGCACGCGCGACGCCGAATTCGCGCGCTGCCTCGGGGAAATCGGCAAGATCGCGCGCCTGCGACTCGATGCGCTGCTCGGCCCGCATCCATAAGCACGAGGAGAATGTCATGCCCAGAATGAGAGCCATCGATGCCGCGGTCCATGTGCTGGAGCGCGAAGGCGTCACCGCCGCGTTCGGCGTTCCCGGCGCCGCGATCAATCCGCTGTACTCGGCGCTGAAGGCGCGCGGCAGCATCGCGCACGTTCTCGCGCGGCACGTCGAGGGCGCATCGCACATGGCCGAGGGGTATACGCGCGCCGTCGCCGGCAACATCGGCGTTTGCATCGGCACATCCGGACCGGCGGGCACCGACATGATCACCGGGCTCTATTCGGCGCAGGCCGACTCGATCCCGATCCTGTGCATCACCGGGCAGGCGCCGCGCGCACGTCTGTACAAGGAGGATTTCCAGGCGGTCGACATCGAGTCGATCGCGAAGCCGGTGACCAAATGGGCGGTGACCGTGCGCGAGCCCGCGCAAGTGCCGCGCGCGTTTCAGCAGGCGTTCCATCTGATGCGCTCAGGACGACCGGGGCCGGTGCTGATCGATCTGCCGTTCGACGTGCAGATGGCCGAGATCGAATTCGACCCGGACACCTACGAGCCGCTGCCGGTCTACAAGCCGCGAGCCTCGCGGAGGCAGGTCGAGAAAGCACTGGCGATGCTGAACGACGCGGAGCGCCCGCTGATCGTCGCCGGCGGCGGCATCATCAACGCCGATGCATCGAGCCTGCTCGTCGAATTCGCCGAAGTCGCCGGAGTGCCGGTGATCCCGACGCTGATGGGCTGGGGCACGATCCCCGACGACCATCCGCTGATGGCCGGCATGTGCGGGCTGCAGACCTCGCATCGCTATGGCAATGCGACGATGCTCGCGTCGGACTTCGTTCTCGGCATCGGCAACCGCTGGGCGAATCGTCATACGGGCTCGATCGATGTCTACGCCAAGGGCCGCAAGTTCGTCCACGTCGACATCGAGCCGACGCAGATCGGCCGCGTCTTCGCACCCGACTACGGCATCGTGTCCGACGCCAGGGCGGCGCTGGAGCTTTTCGTCGCGGTCGCCGGCGAATGGAAGAAAGCCGGCAAGCTCAAGGACCGGTCCGCGTGGGCCGGCGAGTGCCGCGAGCGCAAGCGCACGCTGCTGCGCAAGACGAACTTCGACAACGTGCCGATGAAGCCGCAGCGCGTCTATCAGTGCCTGAACCGTGCGTTCGACGACCACGACACCTGCTACGTCACCACCATCGGCCTGTCGCAGATCGCCGCGGCGCAGTTTCTGCACGTCTACCGGCCGCGGAACTGGATCAACTGCGGCCAGGCCGGCCCGCTCGGCTGGACGATCCCGGCGGCGCTGGGGGTGCGCGTCGCCGACCCCGCGCGCAGAATCGTCGCGCTGTCGGGCGACTACGATTTCCAGTTCATGATCGAGGAGCTCGCGGTCGGCGCGCAGTTCAAGCTTCCCTATATCCATATTCTCGTCAACAATTCGTATCTGGGCCTGATCCGGCAGTCGCAGCGCGGATTCGACATGGACTATTGCGTGCAACTGGGCTTCGACAACATCAACGCGCCCGAGATCGAAGGCTACGGCGTCGACCACCTGAAAGTTGTCGAGGGACTGGGCTGCAAGGCAATCCGCGTGCACAAGCAGAGCGAGATCGACCCGGCGATCCAGCAGGCGGAAAAATGGATGGCCCAATACAAGGTGCCCGTCGTGATCGAGATCATCCTGGAACGGGTCACCAACATCGCGATGGGGACCGAGATCGACAACATCGTCGAATTCGAGGAGCTCGCGAAAGGCAAGGAAGACGCGCCGACCGCCGTCGCCCTGCTCGACTGAGCGAGGCGGGCGAGCGCATGCGAGCCAAGGACGAGGACGACCGTGCGAGCGGGGCAAGGCCAAGGAGCGAAGCTCGCGTCCGCAAGCGCGGGCGGCGGCCGACCCCAAGGCGAGCGGGTCCAGTGGCCGTCGCGGAGGCCGCGCGTCGCCGAGCGATGGAGGTCGGCCGTTGGTCCGACGCTCGCCCTTCACTGACGGCGGAAGAGGCCGACGACTGATGCGAATGGAAGATCGGTGATGACGAAGCTTGCGGCGAACCTGACGATGATGTTCAACGAGGTCGACTTTCTCGATCGCTTCGAGGCCGCCGAGGACGCGGGCTTCAAAGGCGTCGAATACCTCTTTCCCTACCCATACCCGAAGGAGCAGCTGGCGGAAAAGCTCGCAACGCACAAGCTCGTCCAGGTGCTGCACAACCTGCCCGCGGGAGACTGGGCGAAGGGCGAGCGCGGCATCGCCTGCCAGCCGGAGCGCGTCGGCGAGTTCCAGGACAGCGTCGGCAAGGCGATCGACTATGCGACGGCGCTTGGCTGCAAGCAGTTGAACTGCCTCGCCGGCATCGCGCCGGCCGGCGCGGACCGCGACAAGGTCCGCGCGACCTTCGTATCGAACCTGCGTTTCGCCGCGGACAAGCTCGGCGCCGCGGGCATCAAGGTGCTGACAGAGCCTGTCAATTCGTTCGACATCCCGGGCTTTTTTCTCACCGGCACGCGCCAGGCGCTCGACATCTTGAAGGACGTCGGGTCGACGAACCTCTACTTGCTCTACGACATCTATCACATGCAGCGGATGGAAGGCGAGCTCGCCAATACGATCAAGGCGAACCTGCCGCGGATCGCGCACTTCCAGCTCGCCGACAATCCCGGGCGCCACGAGCCCGGCACCGGCGAGATCAACTATCGCTTTCTTTTCGGTTTCCTCGACACGATCGGATACGACGGCTGGATCGGCTGCGAATACCGGCCGCTGGGAAAAACCGCCGACGGCCTCGGCTGGCGCGCCGCGCACGGCGTATAGGCAAGCAGGAACGACAAGGGGACGACAGCATGGCGGACATCGGATTCATCGGGCTCGGCATCATGGGATCGCCGATGGCGGGGCAGCTCATCAAGGGCGGGCACCGCGTGCATCTCCACAGCCGCTCCGGCGCGCCGCAGGCGCTCGTCGATGCCGGCGGCATCGCTTGCAAGACCCCGAAGGAAGTCGCGCAGAAGTCGGACATCGTCATCACGATGGTTCCCGACACGCCGGACGTCGAGGCGGTGCTGTTCGGTGACGATGGCGTCGCGCAGGGCCTCACCAAAGGCAAGACCGTCGTCGACATGAGCTCGATCTCGCCGCTCGCGACGAAGGAATTCGCCAGGAAAATCGCCGCGCTCGGTTGCGATTATCTCGACGCGCCGGTATCGGGCGGCGAGGTCGGCGCCAAGGCCGCGTCGCTGACGATCATGGTCGGCGGCAGCGAGGCGGCCTTCGCCAGGGTGAAGCCGCTGTTCGAGCTGATGGGGAAGAACATCACGCTGGTCGGCGGCAACGGCGACGGGCAAACGACGAAGGTCGCGAACCAGATCATCGTCGCGCTGACGATCGAGGCAGTCGGCGAGGCGCTGCTCTACGCGGCGAAGGCCGGCGCGGATCCCGCGAAAGTGCGGCAGGCGCTGATGGGCGGATTCGCGTCGTCGCGAATCCTCGAAGTGCATGGCGAACGGATGGTGAAGCGCACGTTTGCACCAGGCTTTCGCATCGCGCTGCATCAGAAGGACCTGAACCTCGCGCTCGCGACCGGGCGCCAGCTGGGCGTTGCGCTGCCAAACACCGCGACCGCGCAGGAGCTCTTCAATGCCTGCGCGGCCAACGGCTTCGCGGCGCTCGATCATTCGGCGCTCGTGCGCGCGCTCGAAAGACTCGCCAACTTCGAGATCGGCGACACGCCGGTCGCGCGCTGACGGTCGCCCACGATGGCCGCTCCGCGCGACCTGCTGCGCGCGATGTTCGATGCCGCGATCCTCGCGGCGCAACCCGCGCGCTGCCTGCCGCCGCATCTGCCGCCCCCGCCGAAAGGGCGCACGCTCGTCATCGGCGCGGGCAAGGCGTCGGCGGCGATGGCCCGCGCATTGGAGGACCACTGGCCCGGCGCGCTCGCCGGACTCGTGGTCACGCGTTACGGCTATGCGGTTCCGTGCGAGCGCATCGAGATCGTCGAGGCCGCGCATCCGGTCCCGGACGCGGCCGGTCTCGCCGCGGCGCAGCGGATGCTCGGCCTGGTCTCCGGGCTGACGGCCGACGATCTCGTGATCGCGCTCATCTCCGGCGGCGGCTCGTCGCTGCTCGCGCTGCCGGCGCCGGGGCTCGCGCTCGACGACAAGCAGAATGTCAATCGCGCGCTCTTGAAATCGGGCGCGACGATCAGCGAAATGAATTGCGTGCGCCGGCATCTGTCGGCGATCAAAGGCGGCCGGCTCGCGGCCGCCTGTCATCCGGCCCGCGTCGTCACGCTGCTCATGTCCGATGTTCCCGGCGACGATCCGATCGACATCGCGTCGGGGCCCACGGTGGTCGACCCCACGACGTGCGCGGACGCGCTCGATGTCGTGCGTCGATACGGGATCGAGCTGCCGCCGAAGGTACGCCGCGTGCTCGAGTCGGGCGACGGCGAAACGGTGAAGCCCGGAGATCCACGCGTTGCGCACGCCGAAGTCCGGATGATCGCGACGCCGCAGCGCTCGCTCGAAGCGGCCGCCACGGTCGCCAGCGCGGCGGGCGTGACGCCGGCGATCCTCGGCGACGCGCTCGAGGGCGAAGCGCGTGAAGTCGGCACCGTCATGGCGGGCATCGCGCGCCATGTCGCCACGCACGGCGAGCCGTTCGCCCCAACCTGCGTGCTGATCTCGGGCGGCGAGACGACGGTCACCGTGCGCGGCCACGGTCGTGGCGGGCGCAACGTCGAGTTCCTGCTCTCGCTCGCGATCTCGCTCGACGGCGAGCCCGGCATCTTCGCCATCGCCGGCGACACCGACGGCGTCGACGGCCAGGAGGAAATCGCCGGCGCGATGATCGCGCCCGACACGCTGGCGCGCGCGTGGGAACAAGGCATCCGGCCGCGCGACAGCCTGGCGAACAACGACGGTCACGGCTTTTTCAGCGCGCTGGGCGATTCGGTCGTGACCGGCCCCACGCTCACCAACGTCAACGACTTCAGGGCCATCCTCGTCACGCTCGACCCGGCGGCACGATGAGCGAACCAAGGAGCCCCATGCGATTCGGAACCGAACTCCTCCGCCAGTCCGACGTGCTCGCGCAATTCACTGCCGATGCCCCGCGCATCACGCGCACGTACTTGAGCGACGAGCACAAGCGAGCCGGCGAGTATCTGCTCGGTCTCATGCGGGACGCCGGCATGTCGGCCGATTTCGACGCGCTCGGCAACATCGTCGGACGCTATGAAGCCGCCGATCCGAAGGCGCCGGTCGTGATGACCGGGTCGCATCAGGACAGCGTCCGCAACGCCGGAAAGTACGACGGCCTCTTCGGCATCATCACCGCGATCGCCTGCGTCAAGGATCTGCATCGACGCGGTCTAAGGCTCCCCTACACGCTCGAGATCGTCGGCTTCGGCGACGAGGAAGGCGTGCGCTTCGGCGCGACGCTGATCGGCAGCAAGGCGATGGCGGGCAGATTCGATCCGGCCTGGCTCGACAAGACGGACGACGCGGGCATCACGATGCGGCAGGCGCTCGTCGATTTCGGCGGCGATCCCGATCGCTGGCGCGAGATCGACCGGCGCGGGAAGAATGTCGTCGCCTACGTCGAATCGCATATCGAGCAGGGACCGGTCCTGCTGAACGAGGGCCTTTCGGTCGGCGTCGTCACCGCGATTGCGGGCGGTTCGCGGATCAACGTCCGCGTCACGGGGCTCGCGGGCCACGCCGGCACCGTGCCGATGGGCGCGCGCAAGGACGCGCTCGCGGCGGCGAGCGAAATGGTGCTCCTCGTCGAGCGCCATTGTGAAACGCATCCGGGACTCGTCGGCACCGTCGGCAAGATGTCGGTGCAGCCCGGCGCGATCAACGTGATCCCGCAGGACGTCGCGTTCACGATCGACGTCCGCTCGGGTGACGATGCGTTGCGCCGCGCGGCCGCCGCGGAGATCCGCGCCGGGTGTGCGGAGATCGCCGCGCGACGCGGCGTCGACGTCGACGCGTCGGAATTCTTCACCGCGAACGCGGCGCCCTGCGACCCGGCGCTGCAGGAAGCGTTCGCGCGGGCCATTGCCGCGCATGGCATTCCCGTCCGCCATCTGCCGAGCGGCGCCGGGCACGACGCGATGGAATTTCCGGCCGTGGCGCCGACGGCGATGCTGTTCGTTCGCTGCGGCAACAACGGCATCAGCCATCACCCCGACGAAACGATGACCGCCGAGGACGCCGACATCGCGACCTCGGTGCTGCTGCATTTTTTCGAAAACTATCGGCCCGCGCATGGATAGCATCGAGGAGCTGGGCCGCTGGATCGATGCCCACCACGCTGAGCAGATCGAATTCCTCCGCGCGATCGTCCGCGTGCCGTCCGACACGCCGCCCGGCGACAACGCGCCGGCGGCGGAAAAAGCGGCGGAACTCCTTTCCGCAATGGGCTTCGCCGTCGAGCGTCATCCGGTGCCGGCGGACTTTCTGCGCGCGTACGGGATGAAGAGCGTCACCAACCTGATCGTCCGCGAGCGTTTCGGCAGCGGCGGCCCCGTCGTCGCGCTCAATGCGCATGGCGACGTCGTGCCGCCCGGCGAAGGCTGGACGAAGCCCGCGTACGACGGCGTGATCGAGAACGGCCGCATGTACGGGCGCGGCGTCGCTGTTTCCAAGTCCGACATCGCCACGTATACGTATGCGCTCGCGGCGCTGCGCGCGCAGGCAAAAGCCGGCGCCCACCTCAATGGCACGGTCGAGCTCCATTTCACCTACGACGAGGAATTGGGCGGCCTTGCCGGGCCCGGCTTTCTGCTCGACCGGGGACTCACGAAGCCCGACTACGCGATCGCCGCGAGCTTCAGCTACGCGGTGGTCACGGCGCACAACGGCTGCCTGCAGCTCGAGGTCACCGTGCACGGAAAATCGGGACACGGCGCGATGCCCGAAACCGGCCGCGACGCCTTCCGCGCCGGCGCGGCGATCCTGGATGCGATCTACGCGGAGGCCGATGCGCTGAAGGCAAAGAAATCGCGCGCGCCCGGAATCGACCACCCGACGATGATCGTCGGGTTGATCAACGGCGGCATCAACACCAATGTCGTGCCCGACCGGCTGACGTTCCGGATGGACCGCCGGATGACGCCCGAGGAGAACCCCGCGGAAGTCGAGGCGCGCGTGCGGGCGCTGATCGAGACCGCGGCCGCGCGGCATGATGGCATCACCGTCGACATCCGGCGCCTGCTGCTCGCCAATGCGCTCGTGCCGCGGCCGGGCCACGAAAAGCTCGTCAACGCGATCCAGCGCCACGCCAAGGCGGTCTTCGGCGAGGACATCCCGGCCGTCGGCGTGCCGCTCTATGCGGACGCGCGCCTCTATGGCGAGCATGGCGTGCCCATCGTCATGTATGGAGCGGGCCCGCGCACGCTCGCGGAGTCCAATGCCAAGCGGCCGGACGAGAATCTGCTGCTCGAGGATCTGCGGCGCGCGACGAAAGTGGTCGCCGCGACGGTGCACGACCTGCTGACGACGTGACGTGCACCAATGCGAGGCAGCGAGACGCTGCCATGGCGTCGCTCCGCGCGATGGCGTATAATGCTTCCCCGTCGCCGGCGGACAAGCCGCGGGCGGATGCACGATCCCGCGGTTTTCCGCGTCTAGGAGATTGGTCCATGTTGAAGCAACTCGTTCGGTTCACCGGCATTTCGCTCTTCGTCGGCACCACGGTCGCGCTGTTCGCGCCCGCGGCGATGGCGCAGTCGGAGCAACAGAAACTCGTCAACGAAGCACAGACGTCGCTTGCAGGCTTCCTGCGCGACCCGCAGATGACCTGGCTGCAGCAGAACTTCGGACCGCGCGAAGGCCGTGATCATCGCGCCCTCAATCGCGAAGGCCGGCTTCATCTTCGGCGGCTCCGGTGGACGCGCAGTCGTCGTCGCCCGCGACCCGAAGAGCGGCAAGTGGCTGGGACCCGTCTTCTACACGATGGCGACCGCGAGCGTCGGCTTCCAGGCGGGCATCTCGGTATCCGAGAACGTCACGCTGGTGATGACCGACAAGGGCTTCAACTCGCTGCTCGCGACGTCCTTCAAGATGGGCGGCGACGCCAGCATCGCGGCGGGCCCGGTCGGCGGTGGCGCAAAGAGCGACATCGTCGCCGACCTGATCACGTTCTCGCTCGCCAAGGGCATCTACGGCGGCGTCAACCTGGACGGCACGGTCGTGACGTCCAGCGACGACTGGAACCAGGCGTATTACGGCAAGAAAGTGCTGGCGCCGGACGTTCTCGTCCGCGGTGATGTCAGCAACAAGGGCGCCGCCGGACTTCTCGCCGAAGTGACGGCCGCCGCGAAGAAGTAACGATCACGAAGTTGCAGTTCGACCGGGGCCCCGCTTGGGGCCCCTGTCGTTTTCATTCTCGGATGCCGGCCGTGGTCCTGGCCGAGAAGAACGGGCTTCCGAAGGAGCCCGTTTTTTGTTGCCCGCGAACATCAGCGGGACCGGCAAGGTGACGGCGGCTACTCGCGCGAGGAAGGCCGCACGACGGCGAATGTCCCGCCGACGATCAGCGCGCAGCCGGCGATCATCGGCCACGTGATTGTCTCGCCCAGCAGCAGTGCGCCCCAGGCCATCCCGAACGCCGGGATCAGGAACGCGACCGTCAAGCGCTCGCGTCGGTCCGATGTCGGCAATGAGCCGGTAGTACAGCAGGTAGGCGATGGAGCTGCACAGCAACGCGAGCCCGAGCACGTTGGCGACGATGGCGAGCGTGATCTCGCCCCGTGGGGGCGCGAACGGCACGAGCGGCAGCAGAACGACGCCCGCCGCGACCTGGCTCCAGCCGGCGATCGCTTTCGGTTTCGCACCGGCCGCGTATTTCTTCATGTAGATGCTGGACGCCGCGTAACAGAGGGCAGCACCGAGACATGCTGCAATCGCGACGCCGACGGTTGCGTCGGGCACGATAGGCCCCGCCCTGCTCACCAAAGCGACCCCGGCCGCACCCGCAACGAGACCGGCGATCTTGACGGGCGTGAGCTGCTCCGCCAGGAACATCGCGGAGAGAAGCGCCGCAAAGAGGGGCGTGGCGGAGTTCAGGATCGCCGAGTAGGACGCAGGCAAGTGCAGCGCAGCGTACGAGAACAGGAGGAACGGAATCGCCGAGTTGACGACGCCAATCACTACGTAATGCCGCCACTGGATCCGCACGTCCGCGTCGAATCCGGTCAGCCTGAAGTAACCAATCAGCGCGACGCCTCCGATCAGGACGCGCGTCGTTGCCGTAAGCACCGGGCCCAGCACCGGCGCCAGCACGCGCATGAAGATGAACGACCCGCCCCAGATCGCCGCAAGCGCGGCGAGGCGCGCGAAATCCTCGCTTCGCATCAGGCCGCCGAGCGCAAGCGCGCGCCCTCCTGCTCCAACGCGAGCAGCGCGCGCTTGCGCTCGAGGCCGCTCGCGTAACCGGTGAGCGAGCCGTCGGCGCCGATGATCCGATGGCATGGCACGACGATCGCCAGCGGGTTGCGGCCGGTGGCGGCCCCCACGGCGCGTGCGCTGCCCGGGTGACCCGCGCGCTGCGCCAGCTCCGCATACGAAATCGTGGCGCCTGCCGGCACCGTCGCAATCGCCTTCCAGACCGCGTGCTGAAAGGGCGTCCCTGCGGGCGCGAGCGGCAAGTCGAAGATGCGCCGCTCGAGGGCGAAGTACGCGGTCAGCTGCGAGGCTGCCTTACGCACCGCTGGATAGTCGGGGTCGTGCACCCACGCGGGATCGAGCGGCGGCGCGTAGCGGTCGCCGTCGAACCCGATGCCGGTCAGGCCCTCGCGAACGGCGGTCAAACGCAGGCGGCCGAGCGGCGTGTCGACAAAACCGAAGTGAACAATCGAATTCATTTTTCGGACCTCCAGAGATGGATGACGGCGTAGGCGCGCCAGGGGCGCCACGCTTCCGCTTGCGCCAGCGCGCGCGCCGGTTGTTCGACGCCCAGCGCCTTGCGGACGACGAGATCACTTTCGAGAAAGGCGTCGGGCCAGCGCAGCGCCCGCATGGCGATGTAATGCGCGGTCCACGCGCCGATGCCGCGAATTTGCCGCAACTTTGCGAGCGTCGCCTCGACATCGCTCTCGGGTTGCAGCGCGATGTCGCCGGCGGCGACGGCTGCCGCCAGCGCGACGATCGTGCGGGCGCGCGCCATCGTCACGCCGAGCCCGGCGAGCTGCGGCAGGAGGCACACCGGCCAGACGCGCAGCCGACGGAAAGAGACGGTAAACCTCGCCGTGCGCGTCCGGCAGCGGCTCGCCCGAACGCGGCGGCGATCCGACCGAGCACGGTTCGCGCGCCGCGCACCGACACCTGCTGTCCCACGATGGCGCGCACCGCAAGCTCGAATCCGTCGAAGGTCCCCGGCACCCGCAGCCCGGGACGCGGGGCGGCGAGCTCGCCGAGTGCGGCGGCGACCACGATGGGGTCGCACGAGAGGTCGAAGGCGTGCTTCATCCGCGACAGCACGGCCGGCACGGCGCGGGCGAGCGATGGCGAAACGGCAATCGAGAGCGCCTGCTTGCGCCGCGCCCGGCGCACCTCGATGCGTCCGGTATAGACCGTGCCGCGGTGCGCAGATCGCGACGCTTCGCGCATAGGCGCTCTCCGTTACGTCCTCGACGCCGGCGATCGCCCGCGCGCGCAGGAAATCGAGCATCGCCTCCCAGTCGTACGGCGGGCGGAACGCGAGCTCGAAGGCCAGCGCGGCCGGCAACGCACCGGCACCTCGGCTGCGTGCGCAGCCGCCCCGGCGCCATCCGGTAGCGCGAGCGGAACAGCGCGTTGAAGCGGCGCACGCTCGCGAACCCGCTCGCCAGCGCGATTTCGGTGACCGGCAACGCCGTGTCGGTCAACAGCCGTTTCGCGAGCAGCAGGCGCTGCGTCTGCGCATACTCGATCGGCGACACGCCATACTGAGTCTCGAAGATCCGGCGCAGGTGACGGCTCGTGACGCCGACGCGCGCGGCGAGCCGCTCGATGCCACCGTCGTCCAGCACGCCGTCCTCGATCAGGCTGACCGCGCCGCGGGCGAGCTGTTCCGCCGCATCCACGCTCGCGTGCCCGGGGGCGAGCTCCGGGCGGCAGCGCAGACACGGACGGTAACCCGCGACCTCGGCCGCCGCCGCGCTGGGGAAGAAGCGGCAGTTCTCGCGGCGCGGCATGCGCACATTGCATACCGGCCGGCAGTAGATCCGCGTCGACGAGACGCCCACGAAAAAGCGGCCGTCGAATCGCGGATCGTGCGCGGCCAGCGCGCGGTAGCAGGCGTCGGGATCGAGCGTCATGGGCGGATTATGCGCGCGCCGCGCCGCGTCCGACTCGCCGTTTTCGGACATCTGATTGCAGTGGCCGCGACGCTCCAGCGCGCGTACGCCGACTCGCTGTCGCGCGCGCCGCGAGCCGACTGTCGTGTAACGGCGACAGCGCGAGCGAGCGCGACGACGAGCGGCGACCGTCGCGGACAAGCGGCCCGAAAAGATATGACGCGGTGCTAGAATGCCCGCAACTCCGGTCGCCGCGATTGCACTCCATCTCGGCGCACCGGCCACCTGCTTCTCCGGAGATCGACGATGTCCGACATGCGCAACCGCGGCCGCCGGCAGCGGCGCCATCAAGACCCTCGCGCGATTCGTCGCCGCGCTCGCCCTCGCGCTGCCTGCCGTCGCGGCGCACGCCGTCGCGGCAGCGGACGTTCGTGTCGCCGACGGCGGGCGACGATGCGAATGTCTCCAGCATCTGCTCGCTGTACACCCCCTGTCGCACGTTCGGCGTGGCGATCAGCGTCACCAATCCGGCCGGCGAAATCATCGTGCTCGACTCCGGCGGCTATGGCGCCGTCGCCGTCACCAAGTCGGTGTCGATCATTTCGCCGCCCGGCATCTACGCCGGCATCGCCGCATTTTCCGGCCAGGAGGGAATCACCATCGACACGCCGGGGATTATCGTCACGTTGCGAGGGACTCACGATCAACGGCCAGGGCGGCACGGTCGGCGTCCACTTCTCGCAGGGATCGCGGCTCGACATCGACGGCTGCACAGTCGAGAACATGGGGCAGGAAGGGATTCTGGTCGACGGCGCCGGCACGATCACGATCTCCAATTCCACGATCGTCGGCAATTCCGGCATCGGCATCCATATCAACGCGGGCGCGACCGCGACGATCGCCGAATCGCTCGTCGAATCCAACGCGCAGACGGGCATCGCCGTGCGCGCAGGCGCCAAGGCAACGATCGAGCACACGACCGTCGTCAAGAACGCCAGCCGCGGGATCTCGGTGCACGGCGTGGTGTCGACCACGCGCGTCGCCGTCGTGTCGTCGGTGGTCACCGACAATGCGGCGGAAGGCATCTACGCCGAAACGGTTGCCGCGTCGCTGGTGTCGCGCCTGGACGTTGCCAACACGACCGTGGCCAGAAATTCGCAAGGCATCGCACTCAATTCGGCCGGCGGCGGCAATGTCACCGCCGGCATCGTCAGCAATCAGCTGGCGCAGAACACCGGGTCAGGCATTCTCGTATCGGGCGCGGGGTCGCTCGCGCGCGTATCGTGGAACGCGATCTTCTACAACGCCACCGGCTTCAACGCGACGGGCGGCGGCACGCTGTTCAGCCCGACCACCAATTACGTGCGCGACAACACGTCGAACGGCACGGCGACCGCAGACGCGCTGCTGTGACCGCTCGGCCCGTCCTCCGCCGCGCATGCGCGTTCGCGCGCAACGCCGCCGGCGCGGCGCTCGCCGCGCTCGCCGTCCTGGCCGTTGCGCCCGACGCCGCGGCGATCAGCCGCACGTTCGTCGCGTCGTTCGGCAGCGACTCCAACCCCTGCTCGCTTCCGTTGCCCTGCCGCGGGTTCACGGCGGCGCTCGCGCTCACCGATCCCGGCGGTGAAATCGTCGTCCTCGATTCAGCCGGCTACGGCGCGGTGACGATCGGCAAGTCGGTGTCGATCATCGTCCCGGCCGGCATCTACGCGGGCGTGTCCGTGTTCTCGGGCGACGGCATCAGCATCGCCGGCATCGGCATCAACGTCACGCTCCAGGGACTCACGATCAACGGCCAGGGCGGCGTGCACGGCGTGCGCTTCGTCCAGGGCTCGCGGCTCAACGTCGCCGGCTGCGATATCAACGGGATGAACGGCAACGGCGTCCGCGTCGAGGGCGCCGGCACGGTGGTCGTCACGCGGACATCGATCGTCGGCAGCGCGCAGGAAGGCGTCTTCGTCAACGCGGCGGCGAAGGTCAGCATCGTGCGGAGCCGAATCCAGTCGAGCGGCGGCACCGGCATCGAATTTGGCGGCGGCGCCTCGGGCAGCGTCGTTCGCACGCTCGTCGCCAACAGCGGCCTGTTCGGCATCGAGGCCGCTGCAGGCCGCCGCCGGCACGACGCACATCGCGATCGACGATGCCTCGGTCACCGACAACGCGAACGGCGCCGGCGTTTATGCCGAGGCCAGCGGCGCGGGCGCCGCCGCGCGCATCGATGTCACGAACAGCCTCATCACCCGGAACTTCAACGGGATCTACGCGTTTTCGCAGGGCTCGGCGACCGCTGCGATCAGCGTGACGAGCAATGACATCCCCGAGAACGCGAACAGCGGCGTCTTCACGGTGGGGACCACCGGCACGACGACGCTGCGGGCGTCGCACAACGGCGTCTTCAGCAACCAGCTGGGCGGGCTGCTGCAATCGTCGGGATCGCTGTTCACGCCGTGCACGGGCTCGCTGCCCTGCACGGCGCCGGCCACCTTCACGAACTACGTCCGCGACAACGACCCCGGCGACAACTTCGGCGCGCAACCCGACTCGCTGATGTAATCGAGTCGAGCCCGCTCGGGCTTCGCCCGTCCTACATGCGCCGCCGCGCCCCCTCCCGCTGATCGGACGAAAAAGGTGCAATCCTCGTATCGGCTGTCGTCGCTTGTCCTACATGGACCGTTGCGGGAACCCGGCAGCCACGCCGCGGTCATTTAGGCAAGGTCCCGAAGGATAATCACACACAAAACTGCCGGACACTCGCGGCCGGCCGCGAAATCGCGGGTGCCCGGACCCCCAGGGAAGGGGCGGAATCATGCGGCTGTCGCTTCGCTTCATCATCCCGCTGCTGATCGCGCTCGCTGCGTTCGCCTATGCCGCGGTGCCGCTCGCCGACGCGCTGATGGAGCGCTGGTTCGTGCGCGACCTCGATATCCGCTCGAGCAGCATCGCCGCGGCGGTGCAGGACCCGCTCGACCAGCTGATGACGAGCGGGTCCGATACCCGCATCACGCAGTTCTTCAACCGGATGCTCCAGGACGAGCGCCTGTATGCGCTGGGCCTGTGCTTCGAGGGGCGAACGGCGCCCGTCGCCACCGCGCTGTTCCCGCGCACCCTCGACTGCGCCAGCATCGAACAAGACGATGGCATCCGCCGCGTGATGCGGGCGGGCAAGGGACTTCTCCACGTGGCGATCCATCGGTTCGATACCGACGCCGGGAAGCCGGCCTGGCTGGCCCTCGTCCACGACATGAGCTTCATCGAGCGGCGCAACGAGGAGACGCGCCAGTATCTCTTCTATTTCTTCATCGCGCTCGGCGCGTCGATCGCGCTGATCACGCTCGTCATTGCGCAGATATCGTGGCGCGGATGGGTGCGCGGCCTGCGCGCGCTGCTTCGCGGCGAAGGCCTGCTCCGGCCGGCGTCGAGCGGGACCGCCCCCGAGCTGCGGCCGATCGCGCGCGACTTGCGCGAACTGATCCGCGATCTCGAGCGGCAGTACCGGCCGCTCGACGGCAGCCAGCGGATCTGGGACCAGCAGGCGCTGCGCGCCACGCTGCGCAGCGAACTGCACGGCCACGACGTGATCGCGGTCTCCAACCGCGAGCCCTACATCCACATTCGCACCAACGGCGGCGTGCGGCTGCAGCGGCCGGCGAGCGGCCTCGTCACGGCGCTCGAGCCGGTGATGCGCGCCTGCTCGGGGACGTGGATCGCGCACGGCAGCGGCTCCGCCGACCGCGAGACGGTCGACCGCCACGACCGCATCGCGGTGCCCCCTGAGCATCCGCTCTACCAGGTGCGGCGGATCTGGCTCAGCAAGGAAGAGGAGGACGGCTATTACTCGGGCTTCGCCAACGAGGGCCTGTGGCCGCTCTGCCACATCGCGCACGTGCGGCCGACGTTCCGCTCGAGCGACTTCGAGCAGTACCGCCGCGTCAACCGCAAATTCGCCGATGCCGTCATCGCGGAAGCCAAGACGCCCGATCCCGTCGTGCTCGTGCAGGATTACCATTTCGCGCTGCTGCCGCGGATGATCCACGACCGCCTGCCCGACGCGACGATCATCACGTTCTGGCACATCCCGTGGCCGAACCCCGAGGCGTTCGCGATCTGCCCGTGGCGCGCCGAACTCCTCGACGGCCTGCTCGGCAGCAGCATCATCGGCTTCCACACGCAATTCCACTGCAACAACTTCCTCGACACCGTCGACCGGATGCTCGAAGCGCGCGTCGACCGCGAGTCGTTCACGATCTCGTTCCGCGGCGAATCGACCTCGGTGCACCGCTATCCGATTTCCATCGAATGGCCTCCGGCGCCGCTGGCGACGGTCAAATCCGTTCCCGATGCGCGGCGCGCCGTGCGCGAGCGCCTCGGCCTGCCGTCCGGCCATCGCGTCGGCATCGGCATCGACCGACTCGATTACACGAAGGGGATCATCGAGCGCTTCAACGCGGTGGCGCGGCTCCTCGAGATCGAGCCGCGCTGGGTCGGTCGCTTCAGCTTCGTGCAGATCGCGGCGCCGTCGCGGGGGACGATCGGCGACTACCGCGACTACGCGGCGCGCGTGCACGCCCTCGCCGTCGAGATCAACGACCGCTTTGCGGGCGCCAAGTATCCGCCGATCATCCTCATCGGCGAGCATCACGAGCCGGACGCGGTCTACGAGTACCACCGCGCCGCCGACCTGTGCTTCGTCTCGAGCCTGCACGACGGCATGAACCTCGTCGCCAAGGAGTTCGTCGCCGCGCGCGACGATGAGCAAGGCGTGCTGATCCTGTCGCAATTCGCCGGCGCGTCGCGCGAGCTCTCGGAGGCGCTCATCGTCAATCCGTACGACGCCGATCAATGCGCGGCGGCGCTCGATGCCGCGCTCACGATGCCGCAGGCCGAGCAGCGCGACCGGATGCGCATCCTGCGCGGCGTCGTGCGCGAGTTCAACGTCCATCGCTGGGCGGGACGGATGCTGCTCGACGCGGCGGTGATGCGCCAGCGCGGCCCCTTCCGCGCCAACGATGTCCTCGCTCGCCATGTCTGAGGCCAAGCCCAAGCGGGCGACGACGCGCGCGCCGCGCCGAGCGCCCAGGCGCCGGCCGCCACCGCTCGACCGCGATGTCGCGCTGTTCCTCGACATCGACGGCACGCTGGTCGATCTCGCCGCGTCCCCCGAGCTCGTCCGCGTCGACGGCGAGGTCGCCGCGCGGCTGCCTGAGCTCGCCGAGGAGCTCGGCGGGGCAGTCGCGCTGATCACCGGACGGGCGATCGTCGACGCGGACCGCCTGTTCCCGGCGCTGACGCTGCCGATCGCCGGCCAGCATGGCGCGGAGCGGCGTGCAGCCGATGGGTCGATCCATCGACACCGGCTGCCGATGCCCGGCTTCACGCAGCTGCGGCGCGAGCTCGAGCGCTTCGCGGCCCGCCACGACGGCGTTCACCTCGAAGACAAGGGGGCGACGCTCGCGCTCCACTACCGGCAGGCGCCGCGGCTCGCGTCGCACGTGCATCGGACGCTGCGCGCGCAACTGGCGATCGGGACCGGCGGCCGCGCATGGCGGCTGCAGCCGGGCAAGGGGATCCTCGAAGTGCAGCAGGACGCGCGCGACAAGGGCACCGCGATCGCCGACTTCATGAAGGAAGCTCCCTTTCGCGGACGCCTGCCGGTGTTTCTCGGCGACGATCTCAGCGATGAATACGGTTTCGCGACGGTGACGCAGAATGGGCGGATGGTCGATCAAGGTCGGCGCGGGGCCGACGTGCGCAAGCCACCGGCTGCCCAGCGTCGCCGCGGTGCGACGCTGGCTCGCCGGCCCGCTGCTCGCGCGCGTGGTGCAGCGCTGATGCGCTCGCTCGAACTGGCGCTCATCGGCAACGGTCGCATCGGCCTCCTCGTCGACGGCGCCGGCACGATCGTGTGGGGCTGCTTTCCGCGGTTCGACGGCGACCCGACGTTTTGCGCGCTTCTCGACGATGCTCCTGCCGACACCGCACGCGGCTTCTTTGCGATCGAGCTCGTCGGCGGCACGCGCTCCGAGCAGGAATACGTCACCAACACCGCGGTGCTCGTGACGCGGCACTTCGACGACCAGGGCGGGACGATCGAGATCACCGACTGCGTGCCGCGGTTCCTGCAGAACGGCCGGATGTTCTATCCGATGGCGGTGGTGCGCCGGATCCGTCGTCTTGCGGGCAGCCCGCGCGTCATCGTCCGCGTGCGGCCGGCCGGCGACTACGGGGCGATGGTCCCGCAAATCACCGTCGGCAGCAGCCATGTCCGCTACGTGGTGCCGGGGACGACGCTGCGGCTCACCACGGACGCATCGTTGACAGCGATCCTGGAGGAGCGCCCGTTCTTCCTCGACCGCGAGATCACGCTCATTTTCGGTCCCGACGAAACGGTGACCGGGGCCGTGGGCGAGACCGGGCGGCACTTCACCGAGGAAACGATTGCCCATTGGCGAGACTGGGTGCGCCGTCTCGCGATTCCCTTCGAGTGGCAGCAGCCGGTGATGCGCGCGGCGATCACGCTGCGGCAGAACGCCTACGACGACACCGGTGCAATCGTCGCGGCGATGACGACATCGATTCCCGAGTCGCCGCGCTCGGGCCGCAACTGGGACTACCGCTACTGCTGGCTCCGCGACGGCTATTTCGTCGTCGATGCCCTCAACCGCCTCGGCGCGACCGAGATGATGGAAGGCTACCTCGGCTACATCGTCAACATCGCCGCCGGCGTCGGCGAAGGGCCGCTGCAGCCCGTCTACCGGATCAGCGGCGACGCGCTCCTCGCCGAGCGGGTCGTCGAATCGCTCGGGGGTTACCGCGGAATGGGACCGGTGCGCGTCGGCAACGATGCGGTCCGCCAGACCCAGCACGACGTCTACGGATCCGCCGTCCTCGCGGCGACGCACATCTTCTTCGACGAGCGGCTCGTGAGCCGCGGCGATCCGGCCCTCTTCGAGCGGCTGGAAACAGTCGGCCGCCGCGCGGTGGAAACTTTCGACAAGCCCGATGCGGGCCTGTGGGAGCGGCGCGGCGTTGCGCACGTGCACACGTTCTCGAGCGTGATGTGCTGGTCCGCGTGCGACCGCCTCGCGCGCATCGCGGCTCGCGTGGGGCGCCCGGAACGGGCCACCGCCTGGCGCGCCGACGCCGCGCGCATCGCACGCTTCATCGACACCCGCTGCTACAACGCGCAGCGCAACACGTTCGTGGCGACCGCCGACGGCGACACTCTCGACGCCAGCGGGCTCCTCCTGGCCGAGCTCGGCTTCGTCGCGCCGGACGATCCGCGCTTCGCCGGGACGGTGCGCGCGATCGAGCAGGATCTCAAGCGCGGCGATTTCATCTTCCGCTACGTCGAGGAGGACGACTTCGGAACGCCGGAGCACGCGTTCGTCGTGTGCTCGTTCTGGTACGTCAACGCGCTGGCGCAGCTCGGCCGCCGCGACGAGGCGCGCGCGCTGTTCGAGCGGCTGCTCGCGTGCCGCACGCGTCACGGCCTGTTCGCGGAGCACCTCGACGTCGCCACCGGCGAGCAATGGGGCAACTTCGTGCAGACGTACAGCATGGTCGGCCTCATCACGGCGGCGATCAGGCTTTCGCTGCCGTGGGACCAGGCGTTCTGACCGCTTCGGTGATCGCACTCGCGAGCGTCTGCGGTTCCTGCGCTCCCGATACCGCCACCCGCCCGTTGAAGACGAAGAACGGCACGCCGCCGATGCCGATCTCGAGCGCGCGCCGCTCGGACGCGCGAACGGTCTCTTCGCCCTCGTCGGAATCCAGCATCGCCCGCGCGGCCGCCGCGTCCCCGCCTGCCTCGCCAGCGATCGCCGCCAGCACGTCGCGATCGCCGGGATTGCGCCCGTCCTGGAAGTACGCGGCGAAAAGGCGCTCGACCAGCGCCCCCGCATCACCGCGGCCCTGCGTCCACGCGACGAGCCGATGCGCATCCCGCGTATTGGGCTGCCGCGCTATGCGCTCGAATGCGAAGGGAATGCCGACCGACGCGCCGGCCGCGCGCACGCGCTCGTAGATCTGCGCCGCGCGCTGCGCGCCGCCGAACTTCGCGTCGAGGTACGCGCGCCGGTCGATGCCCTCCCGCGGGAGGTCGGGATTGAGCTCGAACGGATGCCAGCGCACGATGGGGTCCCGCGCCGCGCCGTCGCGGGCGGCGAGGACGAGCGCCGCCTCCAGCCGGCGCTTGCCGATGAAGCACCACGGACACACGACGTCGGAGACGACATCGACGGTCAACGGCGGCGCGGCCGCTTCGCTCATGCGCTGTTCCGGTGAAGGGAGCTGCATTATGCCCCGGGCGATGAGCGCGCGATAATCCGCACGATCACCACGCCGACGATCACGATCCGTCATGGACCCACGCTGGGATATCTTCTGCAAGGTCGTCGACAATTTCGGCGACGCCGGCGTCGCATGGCGTCTCGCGCGGACGCTCGCCCGCGAGCATTCGCTGCCGGTGCGGCTGTGGATCGACGATCCGCGCTCGCTCGCGCGGATCGCGCCGGGGGTCGATGCAGCGCGCGATGCACAGTGCGTCGACGGCGTCGACATCCGCGCGTGGCGGGCAACGTGGACCGCTGCCACGCCGGCCGGCGTCGTCGTCGAGGCGTTCGGCTGCGGGTTGCCCGACGACTACGTCGCCGCGATGGCGAAGATGCCGGTCCCGCCCGCATGGTTCGTCCTCGAGTACCTCAGCGCCGAACCGTGGATCGACGACGCACACGGCCTGCCCTCTCCGCACCCGCGACTCGCGTTGACCCGCCGCTACTGGTTTCCCGGCTTCACGGCCGAGAGCGGCGGATTGCTGCGCGAACGGGGGCTCTTCCAGGCGAGGGACGCGTTTGCGCGCGAGCCGGGCGCGCGTGCCGCCTTCTGGTCGTCGCTATCGGTCCCCGCGCCCTCCTCAGCCGATTGTCGCGTGTCGCTCTTCTGCTATCCGAACCCCGCGCTCCCCGCGCTGCTCGATGCGTGGGCCGACGGCGACGATCCGGTGAGCTGCGTGATTCCGGACGGCGTTGCCGTCGGTGCGCTCGACGCGTGGACGGCGGGCAACGTGCCGCACGTCGGGCGCCCTTACGCGCGCGGCCGCGTCGCGCTGCACGCGATTCCGTTCCTCTCGCAGGACGACTACGACCGGCTCCTCTGGGCATGCGACGTCAATTTCGTGCGCGGCGAGGATTCGTTCGTCCGCGCGCAATGGGCGGCACGTCCGTTCGTGTGGCACATCTACCCGCAAGCCGAGGACGCGCATCTGCGCAAGCTCGACGCCTTCGTCGGGCGTTACGCGGCGGCGCAGGATGCGGAGTCGGCGGCGGCGGTACAGCGGATGTTCCACGCTTGGAACGGCGCTGGCGGCGCCGACGACATTGGCGCTGCCTGGGAAGGGTTCGCGACGAGGCGGCTCCCGCTCGAACGGCACGGCACCGCCTGGTCGGCGCAGTTGGCCGCGCTGCCCGAGCTCGCCGCCGGGCTGGTCAAGGCCGCCTCCGATAGGTTATAATTGAAGGCTTTCCAAATCAACCTCTTACTTCAAATCACGCAATCAGGCAACGCTATGAAAATCGCCCAGGAAATACGCGCCGGCAACGTGATCATGGTCGGGAAGGATCCGATGGTGGTCCAGAAGGCCGAATTCTCGAAGTCGGGCCGCAACGCGTCAGTCGTCAAGATGAAGCTCAAGAACCTGCTGTCCGGATCCGGCACGGAGACGATCTATCGCGCCGACGAGAAGTTCGACGTGGTCCAGCTCGAGCGCAAGCAGGTGACCTACTCGTATTTCGCCGATCCGCTCTACGTGTTCATGGACGACGAATACCACCAGCACGAGGTCGAACGCGACAACCTCGGCGAGGCGATCAACTATCTCGCCGACGGTCTTTCGTGCGAGCTCACGTTCTACGAGGGCAAGGCCATTTCGGTCGAGCTGCCGACGTCGGTTGTTCGCGAGGTGAGCTATACGGAGCCCGCGGTCAAGGGCGACACGTCGGGCAAGGTGATGAAGCCGGCGAAGATCGCCAACGGCTTTCAGGTGCAGGTGCCGCTGTTCGTCTCCACCGGCGACAACATCGAGATCGATACGCGCACCGGCGAATACCGGCGTCGCGTCTGACGGACCTGGCGCCGCGCTTATCGCCGCGTTTACGATTTCGCTGCGGCCTGTGCGCCATTAGTAGCCGGCGCGTCCTCTTTCGTACCAACCGCGCGTGGCCGCCGTGACCGGCTGTGGCGCTACGAAATACTTGCGCTGGAAGTAAAGTGCGACGTTGACCAGCAGATCATCACCGGCACTTCGATCAGGACGCCGACGACCGTCGCGAATGCCTCGCCGGATTCGATTCCGAAGACCGCGATGGCAACCGCGATGGCGAGCTCGAAGAAATTGCTGGCACCGATCAGCGCCGACGGACGGCATCTCGGTACGCGACGCCAAGCCGCCGGTCCAGCCAATACGCGAGACCTCGATGAAGTAGACCGAATCAGTCGGGACCGCGAATTGCGATGAGTCAGCGGCTGCGCGACGATCTGGCGGCCCTGGAAGCTGAACAGCAGAACCAGCGTGGCGAGCAGGGCCGACAGCGAAACCGGGCTGATCTTCGGCGCGAGCGTCGTGGACAAGCCGCGCCCGGGCGCACCAGCACGAGCGCCAGCATCCGCCGGCGCCACAGGGGGCCGAGTCGATGACGACACGACGATGTACGCAACCGAGATGCGAGCGTGAAGGCACCGCGATGCTCGAGCAGGCCGGCAGAAGCGGACCACCAGCGGCGCGAGAACAACATCACCACATCGTTGAACGCGACCTGCGACGCAGTTCGGCTCGCCGTTGGCAAGGTTGCTCCAGACGAACACCATCGCGGTGCATGGGGCCGCGGCAAGCAGGATCAGGCCGGCGATGTACGAATCGATCTGGCCGGCGGGCAACCAGCGCGCGAAGACGTGCCTGACGAAGATCCAGCCGAGAAGCGCCATCGAGAACGGTTTGACACCCAGTTGATGGCGAGGGTGACACCGATGCCCCTCGCGTGGCGCGACACCTCGCCCAGCGTGCCGAAGTCGATCTTCAGCAGCATCGGCACGATCATCAGCCAGACGAGGACGGCGACGGGAAGATTGATCTCGGCCGCCTTGATGCCCCCGACGAAGGTTGCGAACGCCGGAAACAGCTGTCCGACGAAGATGCCGGCGCCAATGCACGCGAAGATCCACCAGGTCAGATTACGGTCGAGATACCGCCCGGATGCGCTGCCATGATTGGATGCCTATTCGCTTACGCCATCAACGCGATGAGAGTTCTATACCGATTCCCTGCGTGTCAGGATCGCATTCGGCATTCGCCGGCTCCCTGCCAAGCTCGTCCAGCTTGCGTTGCAGGCTCAGCCGACAAGCTCGGGAGCGACAGGCTGACGAAAGCTCTATCCGGTTCAGCAACGTCTGACACGCATCGGAACGCCTTTCGCTTCGCGTCGTCGCCGCCCTCGACCGCAGCGGGATCCGCAACGCCCCAGTGGGCGGTAACGGGATGCCCCGGCCACACCGGACAAGGTTCCGCGGCCGCGTTATCGCACACCGTGATCACAAAATGCATCACCGGCGCGTCGGGCGAGGCGAACTCCTCCCAGCTCTTGCTGCGCAACGACTCCACCGGCAGCCCCTGCGCGCGGAGGTAGTCGAGCGCAAGCGGATGCACGCTGCCCTTCGGCTGGCTGCCCGCGCTGTATCCGACGAAGCGCCCGCCACCGCGCTGGTTGAGGATCGCTTCGGCGATGATGCTGCGCGCGGAATTGCCGGTGCAGAGGAACAGCACGTTGAACGTCGCCGGGGTCCCCGCCCGTGCTCCCGAGTTTACGGTCACGCGCAGCATCCCCCGCGCTTTTGCGCCGCGTCCGCGCCTTTCGCCGGAGCGCAGCATCCGGAAGCTGCGGCTGAGGTCGCTCCGCAAGCCGCCGCGGTCGCATCGCCCTGGTCGCGATCGAAGTAGCGGATCTCGCCCAGCGTGTGGTAGCCCTCCCACGCGATGCCTTGCGGATCGGTGACCCAATGCTTGTCGGATTTCGCATAGCAGCAGCTCGCGTCCGGCTCGTCGGCGACGCCGGTCCCCGCCGCAGCGAAATGCGCGCGGATGTCGGCGAGCTCGGCGACGGACTCGGCCTGCAGCCCGAGATGATTCACTCCGACACGGCCGCCGCGCTGCGAGATCGCGAAATTGATGCGCGGATCCTCGATCATCCACTTCGCGTAATCGTCCTTGCGCACGGTCGGATCGGCGCCGAAGAGGCCGGAATAGAAACGAATGCTCGCGTCGAGGTTCTCGACGCCCACGTGCACGTGAAAGCGTTTCATGCGGATCTCCTTTTCCTCGGGATGGGCAACGGTATCGCGACAGGCGTCGGCGCGTTGGCGGGAAGGCAGCCGGGGTCGCAGGCCGCGCTCGCCTCGCAGCAATGTTCGGTCAGGTAGCCGACGAGCTCGCTCATCGCGCGGAAATCGGGGCGATACCAGATGTGCCGCCCTTCCTGGCGCGCGGCGATGAGCCGCGAATGCGCGAGCTCCTTCAAATGGAACGAGAGCGTCGCCGGCGCAACCTTCAGCCGCTCGCCGATCGTGCCGGCGGGAAGGCCGTCCGGCGCGTGCCGGACCAGCAGGCGAAAGATCGCGAGCCGATGCTCCTGCGCCAGGGCGCCGAGTGCCGCAAGTGCTCTTTTTGTTTCCATGTTTCCAATAATATCGAAATATTGGCCGAAGTCAAGACCCTCCGAGGCGTCGGCACGGTCAACGGCGCCCCGGGCGCGCGAGGGCTTCGATGTCGACGATCGTCCCCGCGGATGCCGCGCGATATCCTGGCAGCCTGGCGACGATGCGCGCAGCGTCCGCGCCGCGTAGCGCGTCGATCAGCGCGACCACGGCCGGCGTTGCGATATCGGCCGCCCGCACCGCGATGAAGTAACGCTCGCGCACGAGCGGCACGAACGCGAGGCGATACTCCGCGGCGGCAGCGCGCAGTCCGAAGCCCGCCTCCGCGCCGCCCGACGCAACCGTCGCCGCCACGGCCGCGTGCGTGTATTCCTCGTTGGCGAAGCCCGCAAGCGACGCTGGCGCGACTCCCTCGTCGTCGAGATGACGCTCGATCAACAGACGCGTCCCCGAGCCGCGCTGCCGATTGACGAAGCGCAGCCCGCGCTCCGCGACATCGCGGAAATTCCGTACACGCGCCGGGTTGCCGCGCGGCAGGATGAGGCCCTGCTCGCGCTCGACGAAGCGGATGAGCCGGTCGCGCCGCGGCGAGAGGAAGCGCAGGTAGGCCGCCGCGTCGTCGCGCGCCCGGGTGCCCACCGGGACGTGAAAGCCCGCGGCGTCCGCGCTGCCGCGCGCGAACTCCTCGAGCGCCACGAGACTCCCTACGAAGCGGAGCTCCAGCGCGAGCACACGGCTCGCGAGCGCATCACGCAGCGCCGCGAGCGCGAGATCGTGGCTCGCCGCGATGCGCAAGCGAACGCCCGGCGCCAGCGCGGGGACCGCCGGAGCGCCCGCGAGGTCGATGGTGAGCGCGGGCGCGATCCGCGCGAGCCGACGAGAGCCGGCCGCCGCCGCTTCGACGAGCGCTTCCGCTGCCGGCGCGAGGCGCCCTCCCTTGCCGCGCGCAAGATGCACGAGGTCGACGCCGAGCAGCTCGCGGCAGTCGCGCAGGAGCCCCCATGCCGCGCGATACGACATCTCACAGCGCGTGGCGGCGTGCGCCAGCGAGCCCGTCTTCGCGATGGCTTCCAGCAACGGCAGCAGGTGGTCGGGCAGCGGCGTCGGCGGGCTCGTGCCGACGATCCACGCCAGGCGCGGGCGCAGCTGCATTATGCAAATCTCTGCATATTTGGCGATTCCGGCATACCCGATATCATGCGCTCCTCTGGCGGCGTGCAGCTTGCGATTATGTACATCTTTGCACATTACGACCCACCGTGTCGACGGAGTTCCCCGTGAACGACTTCGGCGCTGCCGTAACGCAGGCGGCCGGGCTGATCGCCTCCGGGGACGCGCAGCTCGTCGACATCGTGCTGCTGAGCCTGCGCGTCAGCCTCGCATCGGTCGTGTTCGCTTCGCTGATCGGGCTGCCGGCCGGCGCGCTTGTCGCCGTCGCGCGCTTCGGGGGGCGCAGGCCGCTGATCGTCGTCCTCAACGCGCTGATGGGCCTGCCGTCGGTCGTCGTCGGCCTCGTCGTCTATTTGCTGCTGTCGCGCGCCGGACCGTTGGGGAGCTGGGGAATCCTGTTCACGCCGACGGCAATGGTCATCGCGCAAACAATCCTGATCACGCCGACGATGGCGGCACTCTCCCGCCAGATCGTCGAGGATGGCTGGGACGAGTATCGCGAGCAGCTTCGCTCGCTCGGCGCCCGCCGCTTCGGGGTTGCGCTGACGCTGCTGTGGGATCTGCGCTACTCGCTCCTCACGATCGTGCTGGCCGGTTACGGACGCGCCGCGTCCGAAGTCGGCGCCGTGATGATCGTCGGCGGCAATATCGACGGCGTGACGCGCGTGATGACGACCGCGATCGCGCTCGAGACCAGCAAGGGCGACCTGCCGCTGGCGCTCGGCCTCGGCATCATCCTGCTCGCGATCGTGCTGGCGCTCAACGCCGCCGCCAGCGTCGTTCGCGACGCGGCGCGCCGGCGCTACGGGTGAGCGGCATGAACATGCGCGAGCCGCTGTCGATCCTGCCCCTGCGGGTCGACAACGTCGTCTTCGACGCCGGCGCGCGCCGGATCCTGCACGGCGTGTCGTTCGACCTGGACGCCGGACCGCGGACGATGATCGTCGGGCCGAACGGCGCCGGCAAGAGCGTGCTGCTGCGCATTTGCCACGGCCTGCTCGCGCCGACCTCCGGCCGCGTCGTCTGGAATTCGCCCGATCCGCCGCACGCGCCGCGCCGCCAGGCGATGGTGTTCCAGCGGCCGGTGATGCTGCGCCGCTCTGCGCTCGCCAACGTCGTCTACGCGTTGAAATGCTCGGGCGTGCCGGCGTCCGTGCGCCCTTACCGCGGTCTGGCCGCGCTGGCCCGCGTCGGGCTCGGCGCCTACGCCGATCATCCGGCGCGCGTGCTCTCCGGCGGCGAGCAGCAGCGCCTCGCCCTTGCTCGCGCGTGGGCGCTCGACCCGGAAGTGCTGTTCCTCGACGAGCCGACCGCGAGCCTCGATCCCGGCGCGACCCACGAGATCGAGCGCATCGTCGTGGCGATGCACACGGCGGGAACGAAGATCGTGATGGTGACGCACAACATGGGGCAGGCGCGTCGGCTCGGCGACGAGGTGCTGTTCCTGCATCAGGGCCGGCTCGTCGAGCGCGCGCGCGCCGACGTGTTTTTCAGGAATCCCCGATCGGCCGAGGCCGCGCGGTTTCTGGAGGGTGAATTGCCATGGTGATGACGCGACGCGGCTTTGTCGTTGCTCTGGTTCTGCTCTGCTGCGCTTCCGCGGCGCCGGCACAGGATCGCTTCATCGTCGTCGCCTCGACCACGTCGACCGAGCAATCCGGCCTCTTCGGCTACCTGCTGCCGCTCTTCGAGAAGAAGACCGGCATCCAGGTGCGCGTCGTCGCATTGGGCACCGGCCAGGCGCTCGACCTCGCGCGTCGCGGCGACGCCGACGTCGCCTTCGTGCACGCGCGTGCGGCGGAGGATAAATTCGTCGCCGAGGGCGAAGGCGTCGAGCGCTTGCCGGTGATGTACAACGACTTCGTGCTGATCGGCCCGAAGAGCGACCCCGCGAAGGTCGCCGGCGGCAAGGATATCGTCGCGGCGCTGAAGAAGATCGAGGCCGCGCAAGCGCCGTTCGTCTCGCGCGGCGACCGCAGCGGCACGCACATGGCGGAGCTCGACCTGTGGAAGGCGTCCGGCATCGACCTCGGACAAGGCGAAGGGCCCCTGGTATCGCGATACCGGCCAAGGCATGGGACCGGCGCTCAATACCGCCGCGTCGATGAACGCCTACCTTCTCGCCGACCGCGGCACCTGGCTCGCGTTCAAGAATCGCGGCGATCTCGCGATCCTCGTCGAAGGCGACAAGCGACTGTTCAACCAGTACGGCGTCATCCTCGTGAACCCGGACAAGCATCCGAACGTGAAGAAGGATCTCGGACAGGCGTTCATCGACTGGCTCGTCTCGCCGGACGGCCAGAGCGGCGATCGCCGGCTACAAGATCGGTGGCGAGCAGCTCTTCTTTCCGAACGCGACGCAGCCAGGGGCGTGAGCTCGTCGATGCGCGGTCGGCCAGTGCCAACCACGGGAGCTCCCAATGAAAGTCAGTGCCCGCAATCGCTTCAGCGGCAACGTCAAGCATCTCGTGAAGGGCCCGGTCAGCACCGAAGTCAAGGTGACGATCGCCGCCGGCATCGATGTCGTCGCGGTCATCAGCACGGCATCCGCGAGCGAGCTCGAGCTTGCCGTCGGCAAGCCCGTCCAGGTGCTGATCAAGGCAAGCAGCGTCATCCTCGGCATCGACTGAGATGTCGCGATTCCGCTGGCTGGGCCTGGCGGCGCTGACGGCGCTCGGCGTCGCGACTGCAGCGATCGCGCAGACACCGTCGACGAGCCCGACGCTCTCCGTTTCCGGCAATGTCGCGAGCCCTCACGCTGACGTCGACGATCTCCGCCGCTATCCGGCGCATGCGGTCGATTATTCACCGCGCGGTACGAGGTCCCCGGCGGCGCCCGACGAATCGGCACGCCATTACACGGGCTGCCTGCTGCGGGATGTCCTGAGCGCCGCAAAACCAACCGAGGCGAAGGCGCGGGACCTGCGCAAGAGCTATGTCGTCGCCAGCGCAAGCGACGGCTACGAAGTCGTGTTCTCGTGGGCCGAGCTCTTCGTCTCCCGTCGGCGACGATGTATTCGTCGTTTACGAGCGCGACGGGCGCCGCTGCCCGACGACGAAGGACGCATCGCGCTCGTGACGCGCGGGGACCGCGGCCCGGCGCGGCACGTCAAATGGCTGCGGGCGCTTTCGCTCAGGACGGCTCAGTAGACGGACCTGGAACGGGCCATCGTCTCGTCCCTGATCGCCACCGACAAGTTGGGTATCATATCGCGTGCCCGTCGTCGCCTACTGAACGGCGACCCGGCCGCCCCATCCAACGATGACCCCGCTCGACACCGTCGAAAGCGCGCACAAAGGCAAGCGCGGCCTGCGCCGCATCGTCAACGCGTTCTATTACTCGATGTCGGGGCTTAAGCTCGCGTACCAGCACGAGCACGCGTTCCGCCAGGAGCTCCTCGGCGCGGTGATCCTGCTGCCTATCGCTTGCCTGGTTCCGGTGACGCCCGTCGAGCGCGTGCTGCTGATCGGCACGGTGCTGCTGGTGCTGATCGTCGAGCTCCTGAATTCGAGCATCGAGGCCGCGGTCGACCGGGTGGGCCTCGAGACGCATCACTTGTCGAAGCGGGCCAAGGATGTCGGCAGCGCCGCCGTGATGCTGGCGCTTGTTCTTCTCGCCATCACGTGGGCGCTGATCGCCGGCCCGTTGCTGCTCGCGGCGCTGGCCGGAATCGTGAGTGGACGCTAGATCCTGTCATCTGACTGAAATGTGACAGCATCGTCGGCGATCTCCAGGTTCCATTGTCAGAACAAATCGTTATTTGCCGTCGGGGAACTCCACCCGCATAGTCAGGGTCGCACTGACTTGCGCGGCCGTGCCGCGCAACCGGAGACCCCTGATGAAGCTCTCGCAATCCCGCAAGCCGCCCGCCGCCAGCCCCGTTCTGCCCACCCCCGCAATCCTCGTTGCGTCCGAAACACAGACACTGCCCGCAGCCCTCGCCAATGCCTTCACGCGGCTGCGCCTCGGACAACGGGTCCGCGTCCTTCGCCGCCTCCTGCTGCCGGTCGGTCCGATGGCGCTCGCGGCGCTCGCGGGCGGTGCCTTCGCGAAGTACGCGTCGCAGGCGCGCTGGCCGCGGATCGCCATTTCCTTCGATGATGCCGCCCGCGTGACGTCGGGCCAGATCTACGAGCTCGTCCGCTATGTGCAGCAGAGCAATCCGCACGTGCTGCAGCAGGTGCTCGCCGTGCTCGCACGCGACGCGACCGCGATGGCTGCCGTCGGAGCGACCGTCGCTGCCATCGTGTTGAAGCACCAGGCGGACCGGCGGGCCGAGCATCCTGCCGGGCCGGCGTCGACACCAGCGATCGCGGGTCTGCAGCCGGCCGACTGACGCTCAGTAGTTCGTGACGTACGTGCCCCCCATCCAGCCCGAGGCCCTGACAGCCGGGAAACATCGGGCTCTGCGTCGTGAAGCGGCTGCTGAGCCCCGATGGGGTCACCTGCATCTCGTACATCACGAACGTCCCGCTCTCGCCGCCGGTGCAGGTATAGGAGCCCGTGGCCGATCCCATCTGACCCGCTTGCGTGAGCGTGCCGGTATACGTGCACGACCCGCCGCCCATCGGGAAGTTCGTCACCTCCAACGACGTGCCGCTCTGGGTCACGTACGTCACGCCGAGGGTCTCGGTGACGCCGTTGTGCGACGGATTCGTGCACCCGGACAGCGCGCGGTGCATGGCGCCGGCATAGTGGCCGCTGAAATCGTCCAGCGCGATGCCTTCGCGCACGACATCCTTCGACACGTTGACGCCATCGACGTCGTAGGAAAGCGTGCCGGTATTCACCGTCTTGCTCGTCCACGTCATTGTCCCGACCTTGCGGATCGTGACCGTCGACGGATCGAACGGCGTCATTCCGAACCAGGGGCCGGTGGTCACGAGCAGGTCGCCGCTCCAGACGAGGCTGCCCTGATAGTCCATCGTCGCGACGAACCAGGTCGGCTTGTTATTGATGTCATAGACGTACAGCGTGGCGAATATGGTACCCGCGCGCTGAACCAACTGAATGCCCCAGCCCGACTCGGCGGGGATGTACCAAAGGTCGCTCTGGTCGGTCGTGAACGACGTTGCAAACGCGTGCGGCGCCATGCCAATGCTGCAGGCGATGCCAAGACCGCACAGTAGCCGGCGAATTGCGCGCATAGACCCTCCCATCGTGGTTTATTGCGCGAACACGAAGGTTCGCGCATGGCACCCCACAACTGCCGGGGATGACGCAATCGATGATGGGTTGCGGGGCGGTGAGGGGTATGTAGGCTGCCGACGATTCGTCCTGTGGGAAGCTTCCGACGGCCGCTTCCGCACATTGCAGATTTTGCTTTGCCGCCGTCAATATCCCGTTACCCGCGCTCCGCCGATCCAGCCGGCGCTCTGGCACGCCGGAAGGTCGGGGCTTTGCGATGTCATGCGTCCGCTGAACCCGTAGAGGTTGACCTGCATTTCGGAAATGGCGAACGATCCATCCTCTCCGCCGCTGCAGGCATAATTCCCGGCGAACGCGCCCATCTGCCCCGACTGCGAGAGGGTGCCGGCGTAGGAACATGATCCTCCCTTGATCGGGAAGCTCGTCATCGTGATCGTCTGCGCGCTTTGCGCGACATAGAACACGGCGATATCCTCGGTCACGACGTCACGCGTGGGATCGACGCAGCCTGTGGTCGCGAGATGCGTGGCGCCAGCGTAATGTCCGCTGTAGTCTTCCGCGGCGAGCGATTGCCTGACGATGCTTTTCGAGACGTTCACGCCATCGACGGAGTACGACGTCGTGCCTACGTTGCTCGTCTGCGCGGTCCAGCTCATGGTCCCGACCTTGCGCACGACGACCGTGGACGCATCGAACGGAACCGCCCCGAACCATGGGCCCGTCGTCGCGAGAAGATCGCCGCTCCACGCGAGATTTCCCTGGTAGGTCAGCGTCGCCACAAACCACGTGGGCTTGTTGTTCATGTCGTAGACGAACAAGGTGGCGAAGATTACGCTGTCGCGCTGGACGAGCTGCATGCCCCAGCCGGATTCGGTCGGCACGTACCAAAGGTCGCTCTGATCCGTGCTGAACGACGTCGCGAGCGCGGCCTGCGCGACCCCGAGGAGGGAGACGACGGCCAATCCGAGCAGGATCCTGCGGATCGCACGGATCGGCCCGCGTGCGGATCGTTGCTGCCAGATTGCATCATTCGGTCGTGCCGTTGCGTTGCTTCCCGCGGTCATGTTCGTCCCTTGAGGTAGGTGGTGGGCCCGAAGCTGCCGTTGCCGGGCCATGGCGGGATGATCCGACGATTCGCCCGCCGCGGCTGTGCGTTAGCGAACACACGACCGGCGTGCGGAGCCGGTCGCAGCGGCGACGTTCAGGCGCTTCGATCCCCGAAGCGCAGGTTCGCGGCGAGGTATTGCGCGATGGCGGCAGAGGCAAGACGCACCCCGCACAAACCGACGTAGCCGTCGGGACGCAGCAGGTAGAACGACGGCTTGGGAATCTTCGCGCGCATCAATTCCGCATCGTTGGCGGTATCGTCAGCTACAACGTGTACACGCAAGAGGTCGCCCATCCCGGGCAAGCCTTCGGGGGACGCCTGTCCGACGACGATCAGATTGAAATGCGTATCGTCGAACCTGCGGAAGACGTCCTCGACCGGCCCATCGATGCCGAACTTGAGCTGCAGCCACGGGAAGCGATCGCCTGCGCGCGGCCCGTCGCCGGAAAGACCGGCGAGGGACTTCGACACCGAGCTCGAGCGGTACTCGATTCCGGTTTGCGAAATCGTGCGAAACGCAAACTTCTGAATCCGCTCGAAAGTCATCGCCAGCGCGCCGAAGCGGGCGATGACTTCGGTGCGCAGGAGTCCCGCCAGCCAGTTGTCGGACACGATGAGGCGGAACCCGCGGTCGGTCGTGTCGAGCAGGCGGCGCGCGACGGGGATGCGCTCCTCCTCGTAGGAATCGAGCAGCGCCGCGTCGGCCTTGCCGCCGACGACCAGCGCGAGCTTCCACGCGAGGTTGTACGCGTCCTGCAGCCCGGTATTCATGCCCTGCGCGCCGACCGGGCTGTGGATGTGCGCGGCGTCGCCGAGGAGAAAGCAGCGGCCCTGACGAAAACGCGAGGCGGCGCGATGCGCGATGCGGTAGGTCGAGAACCACGTGCATGCCTTGATCGCGAGGTTCGCGCCCGCTTCGCTGCGCAGCGACGGCATCACGTCGTCGAATTTGACGTTCTCCCGGCTCCGCAGGTTCTCGGGCAGGATGCCGACGATCCGCCAGTGGTCGATGCCGCGCATCGGAAAGAACAGGTGGAATCCGCTGCGCCAGAGGTACACGTTGACTTCGTCCGCCACCATGCTGCCGGTGACCTCCGTGTCGGAAACGTAGAACACGTGCTCGTAGGGCGCGCCCGGGAACGTGATGCCGGAGAGCTCGCGCACCGCGCTGCGCGCGCCATCGCAGCCGGCGACCCACGCGGCCGTCATCTTCCGCGACGTGCCGTCCGGCAGCTTGAGCGTCGCCTCGACGCCGCCCTCCTGCTGCGTCAGCGCGACGAGCTCCGTGTTCCACTGCACCGACATGCCGAAGTCGCGCAACCGGTCGCCCATGATGCGCTCGTTGTCGTCCTGGCCGAGGATGAGGATGTAGGGATACGGCGTGAGATCCCGCCCGGCATCTCCCAACGGAACGTGCGCGGTCTTGCGCCCCTGCGCCCACAGGTTCGCGCCGGTCGCGCGCTTGCCGAGCTCGAGCGCGCGATCGACGACGCCGAGGCAGGAGTAGATCTCCAGCGTCCGCGCCTGCACGCCGAGCGCTCGCGTCTGCATGGCGGGGCCCGAGTGTCGGTCGATGATCGACGCGCGCACGCCGCGGCGCGCGAGCTGATTGGCGAGCATGAGCCCCGTCGGGCCGGCTCCGACGATCAGAACGTCCGTGTCCATTGCGCCTCCTCCTCTGTCAGGCGCCGCCGCAAACAATTTATGCGGCTGTCCGGACCCGGTCAATCCCCGATCAGATGGCGCTCGTGGACAGTGACTACACGATCGCCCAGGCGTCCTACAGACGCGGACGGCCACGGCGCGCATAAAGGATGTATGTACGCTATCGAACATAACGCCGGGACTGGCAAGTGCAGGAGTCTCGGCACCCGCTAGACGCGCGGGATAGAGAGAGGCGGCATCGTTATGGGCCTGATCGCATGGACCTTGATCGCGGCCGGCGGTGTGATATTCGTGCTCGTCGTCGCCGTGATGATTGGATCTCTGATTGCCAAGGCCGAGGTCGGCGACGATTGAGCCGGCGAGCGGCCCGGAAGCGTGCAGCTATGAGGCGCGTTTCTTTGGAGCGGGCATGTGGTTCTTGGGCGCGGATTGCCCGCCCTTACAGATCCGGCGGCACCCGCGGCATGAAGGCGCCGCTGGCCAGGATCCCGACACCGATCCATATCACGACGAGCGCGTAGGCGACGCGGGGCGCCCATTCGGCAACGAGGTCGTCGAACCGGTCGATCGCGGCGGTCTCCGAGGCCGCGTAGCCGGACAGCACCTCCGGCAGCGCTCCGCTCGCCTCGCCCGCGGCGATCATTGCCCGCGCCTGCTCGCTGCCGACGAACGACAGCTCGCCTATCGCTTGCGCGAACGAGGCGCCAGCATCGATGCGAGGACCGATGCGCGAGAATTGTCGCTTGATCGGAAGACTCCGCATCGCGTCCACCGACAGCGGCAGCGCTTCGAGGATCGGCATGCCGGCTTCCAGCAGCAGCGCCAGCGTCTCGAAGCAATCGCGAACGCTGCGGCGCTCGTGCATCGAACGGAACGGCGGCACGAGAGGCAGGATTTCGTCGAGCGCGACGATGCCGCCCCTCGTCGATGCCGATGACATCCGGCGCGGCAGCCCGGTTATGAGGCATAGGGCGCCGCCGAGGACAAGAAGCTCGACGAGGCACTTCATCAAATAGCCGCCCGGACTCAGCGTGCCGGCGACAAGCCGCGGCACCGGTTGCGCGAGGATGGCGATCACCAGCATGGCAAGCGGAAGCGCCATCCGCGATTTGATCCCGGCCACGCGTGCCGCCTGTCTCGAGCAATGGTCGGCCAGCCGGCGGTAGGCGTGCGCGAGACGCCCGCCGCTGGCCGCCGCGCGCAGCAGCGACGCTTCAAGAGGCGTGAACAAGCCGCTCCTCGAGCCGGCATCGGCAATCCCGAGCCCGTCCCCCAGATACCGGCGCATGCTCCCCAGTCGAAGCTGCGCGATCGACGGCAGACGGATGAGGTGCAGCGCCTTGTCGGGCGGAACACCCGCGTCTTCCATCGCGCCCAGCTGCCTGAACAGGATGGCGCGCGTATCGAGTGCTAACGGCGGCGGCGTGACCCTGGGCATCGGCTAGGGATGTAGGAGGTCTCCTACACTTTTTTGAGTGTGCAACGGGCGGCATCGCGAGGGTTCCCCCGCGACGATTGGGCCGTCGTAGAGGCCATCACCTCCCCTCTGCCTCGACGACCCTTTCGGCCGCGCTTCAGCGGCCGTTTTTCTTTTCCCGCACCCGCCGCTATCGATCAGCTGGCGCTGCGCTGCGCCGGCTTCAATGCCATGGCGCCGTCGCCAAGGAGGTAGAGCGCGATCAGGCACACGGTCCACAACGCCGGAAATTCCCAGCCTCAGCGCCCCTTGCGATACCCCCTTCGATCGATGTGTGCGAGAACGTACCAATATTGCAAAACCGCAGCGATGATCTAACCTTTCATGTCTACCCTGCCGGGCACGGTTCGCTTTCCAGGGAATCGATGGAAAGACGGTTGCCGGAACAAACCATCGTAATGCTGCACTGGATCGCCGCTGCAATGGCAGGAGCGGGGATTGTCGCGCTCTTTTTGGTGTTCCGCGCCGACGGGTCCCCTGACGGTTTTCTTGCGAACTGCCTGCTGGTCGTGTCTCTCTTCGGCGTTCCTGCCATCGCTCTTCTGGCGATCGCCTATCGAATGCAATCGAAGGCGGACCGCACCGAACCCGCTGACGAGTCCGCCAAGGACCAGCCCGCGCGTTACTGAATCCGTTGTGACCAGGGCCCAGCGCCCGTCACATAGACCCAGATGCCACCGCGACGGTGGCATTTGCGCTTATGTCGCGCCCCGCCGATTGGTACTGTAGCGCGCATGACTCCCGTGCGACGGTCGTCCTCGGGACTTACAATAGGAAGCCCGTCTTCTCCCAAAGCCGCGCGCGTCCCGGCCCGCCGGCCGCCTCGACAAGGAGAGCAGCATGCAACCCAGCACCGTGCAGGTAAATGCCCGCACCCAGTGGGTGATGTCGATCGCCGTTGCGACGCTTCTCGTTCTGGGACTCGCAGGCTGTGCCGCCGATCTTGGCGGCAGATCGGGCAATTCGGCGGGCAATTCGGGTGACGAGAATGGGCCCAACGTCGGCGTGTTCACCGGGGAGTACGTGGACGGGAAACCGCTGTACCGCTTCCCTGCCATCTACATCGTCGGGCTTCGGAGCAGCGTCGGCAGCGACTGAAGCTCCATGAGAAGCGTCGAACACATGCAACGTGAAGACTTCGAGGCGTTGGATGAGAGCGACCCCCTGGCGCCGCTGCGCGACCGGTTTCTCCTGCCGCCCGGGGTCATTTATCTCGACGGCAATTCGCTCGGGGCATTGCCGCGCTCGACGCCCGGACGCCTGTCGCGGGTCATTGAACAGGAGTGGGGCGAGGGCCTGATCGGGAGCTGGAACCGTCATGGCTGGATGGCGATGCCCCAGCGCGTCGGAGGCAAGATCGCGCGGCTGATCGGAGCCGACCCCAGCGAAGTCGTGGTTGCCGAGTCGACTTCGATCAACCTGTTCAAGGTGCTGGCCGCCGCGCTCAAAATGCGCCCGGACCGGCGCGTGATCGTTTCCGAGATCGAGAGCTTCCCGACCGACCTCTACATGGCCGAGGGCTTGGCGGAGCTTCTCGATCAAGGTCACGTTCTACGTCTCGTTGCCGCCGACGAACTGAAACAGGCGCTCGATGGAGGCGTCGCTGCCCTCCTGTTGACGCACGTGAATTTTCGTTCCGGGGCAATGCACGACATGGCGGCGCTCAATGCCGCAGCGCACGCGGCGGGTGCCCTGGCGATCTGGGATTTGGCCCATTCGGCCGGCGCGGTGCCGGTCGACCTCAACGCGGCGCGGGCGGATTTCGCGGTCGGCTGCGGCTACAAATATCTCAACGGCGGGCCGGGCGCGCCGGCCTTCGTTTACGCCGCGGCACGTCATCACGGGCAGGCGCCGCAGCCGCTTTATGGCTGGCTCGGTCACGCGGCGCCCTTCGAGTTCGCCGGCAGCTACCGTCCCGCGGCGGGGATCCGGCAGTATGTCGTCAGTTCACCCCCGATACTGGCGCTGGCCGCGCTGGAGGAAGGAGTCGACCTCGCTCTGGAAGCGGATCCGGCGCTGTTGCGCGCGAAGTCGGTGGCGCTGACCGACGCGTTCATCGCGCTGGTCGAAGCGCGTTGTGCGGGACTCGGTCTGTCGCTTTCGACGCCCTCGCGATTCGGCACGCCGGGGCAGCCAGGTTTCGTTCGCGCACGAGGACGGTTACGCGCTGATGCAGGCGCTGATCGCGCGCGGGGTGATCGGCGACTTTCGCACTCCCGATCTGATTCGCTTCGGCGTAACACCGCTCTATATCCGCCATGTGGATGTCTGGGACGCGGTCGCAGTGTTGCGCGAGGTCCTCGTGGCCGGTTCCTGGCAACAACCGGAATTCCAGAGCCGCGCAGCGGTGACGTGAATCGCTGGGGTACGCCGCACGCACCAAGGAGGAAACCATGCCGTTCATTTCAGCCTGCTCGCCGCGCGCGTTGTTCTGGTCGGTGCTTGGGACGTCATTGATCGGCTGTGCCACGCAAGCCGGGTACGACGCGCAGCTGCGCGCGATGATGGGGAACCCCGAGCCAAATGTGATTGAGGCGTGGGGACCGCCGGCATCGGTCTCCGATCGGGACGGTACGCGCATCCTTAGCTACACGCGCGGCAGCATGGCGGATTCCAGCCGCGCGCGGACGTATAACCCGATGGCGCCCACGGGCGGAGGTATGGTGCGCATCCTGAGCGGCGGCTCGATCGACTCGACGGCCGGCCTTTGGTGCACCACGCACGTCTACATTACCGACGGTCGAGTGTCGCGCTACACCTACGAGGGCAACGACTGCCGGGCGTGATGATCCGTGGTCGGAGCATAGGGTGATGCGCATCGCCAGCGTGGGGCACGCGCTCTTTGCAGCAATGATGATCGCCCTCGGAATCCTGGGACTGATCAACGGCGATTTCGCGCCGATATGGCAGCCCGCACCCAAGGGCGTGCCCGCACGCGAGGTACTGGTCTATCTCTGCGCCCTCATCTCCCTCACCTGTGGCATGGGCCTGCTCTGGCGGCGCGGAGCCGCGCCCGCTGCGCGCGTTCTGCTCGCCTATCTGTTGCTTTGGTTGCTGCTGTGGAGAGTGCCCGCCATCTTCCGCGCGCCCACTGCGCAAGACTCCTGGTCAGGTTGCGGCGAGACCGCGGTGATCGTGGCCGCGGCGTGGGTGCTGTATGCCTGGTTCGCCGCTGACTGGGACCGGCGGCGCCTCGGTTTCGCCACCGGCGACAACGGCCTGCGCATCGCGAGGGTGCTCTACGGCCTGGCCTTGATCCCTTTCGGCGTGGCGCATTTCACCTATGTCAAGGAGACTGCCGCGCTGGTGCCCGGCTGGTTGCCGGCGCATGTCGCCTTTGCGTATTTCACCGGCGGTGCCTTCATTGCGGCGGGCGTCGCGGTGCTCGTCGGCGTGTATGCGCGGCTCGCCGCCGCGCTCTCGGCGTTGCAGATGGGCATGTTCACGCTGCTGGTGTGGGTGCCCATCGCGGCGGCCGGTCCGAACGCCTTCCAATGGAGCGAGACGGTCATCTCTTTCGCACTCACGGCCGCCGCCTGGCTCGTGGCGGATTCCTACCAACGCGTCCCGTGGGTCGCCGCAGCTTCAGAGAAGCGTTGAATAGCCGCCGTCCAATGGGATCGCGGTCCCCGTCAGAAAATCGGAGGCCGCGCTCGCCAGGAACACCGCGATTCCCGCGAAGTCGTCGCTGCGGCCCCAACGCCCTGCCGGCGTGCCGGCGAGCACGCGCTCGTCGAGCCCGGGAATTTCCGTGCGTCCGCGGCGCGTGAGTTCCGTATCGACCCAGCCTGGCAGCACGGCGTTGACCTGGATGTTGTCCGGCGCCCACGTCACCGCCAGCGACTTCGTCAGCTGCACGACACCCCCTTTGCTCGCGCCATACACGGGCCCGAACGACGCGCCGAAGATCGACAGCATGGATCCGACGTTGATGATCTTGCCGGCGCCTGCTCGCTTCATGTGAGGATACGCACGGCGCGAGCAAAGAAATGTGCTCGTCAGGTTCGTGTCCATCACGCGCCGCCATTCGTCGAGCGAGAGGTCTTGCGCAGGCTTGCGGATGTTGATCCCGGCGTTGTTGACCAGGATGTCGAGACGGCCGCGCCACGCGACCGCTTCATCGATCATGGCGGCGACCGACTTCTCGTCAGCGACATCCACTCCGAGGGCGATGGCTTCGGCGCCGAGCGCCTCGAGCTCGCGGACGGCCGCCGTCGATTTCTCCGCATTGCGCGCTGCGACGACGACACTTGCTCCGGCACTGGCGAGTCCACGAGCCATGCCCAAGCCGATGCCGCCATTGCCGCCGGTGACGACGGCGACACGTCCGCGCAGGTCGAACGGGCTGCTCATCGAGTCGCTCCTTCCAGGTATGGGTCGCTTGCGAGGTCCAGGGCGCTTCTTGGCGAGTCGTTGACGCCAAGTTCAAGACTGTCCCTAGAAGTGCCCTCGGAGGAACACGGCCGCTTCATTCGAGATGCCTACGATCTTGTTCGTTGCTTGACGATAGAACTTGAAGTTGAGCTCGGTCTCCGGGCGCCCATCGTTCCAGTCGGAGAACGCTTTGAGTTCGCTGCGTCCGAGGCGGCGCTTTGCGAGCGCGGTGCGCCTGATGCTGACGCTGACGCGAGGCGTCTGCCGCTCGACCCCCAGTTTCTTGCGCGTCGGCAGAGCCGCGGTGACGATGCCGCGCGCGATCAAGCCCGGCCCGCCTTCGTTTTCGCTTGCGAAGACAAAGATCGTATCTCCGATGGCGATGTGCTTGCCACCGTACATCGTCTTTTGCTCTGCGAACGTGAACCCCTTCGCTCGCACATCGCTGACGGCAGCCTTGATCGCAAACACAACGCGCGTTACCGCTAGCCCGGAATCTCGGGCTCGACCAGCTTTGCGAGCTGCGCGAGCGATTCTTGCCAGCCCAAATAGCACATCTCGATGGGAATAACCTCCGGTATTCCTTCCTGCACAACGTTCAATTCAGTGCCGCAGGACACCGGCACCAAGGACACCGTCGTTTGCATCTCGCTAGCCATGTTAGGGTCGTCGAATTTGCCCGAATAGCGAACGCGGACCGATGGAGTCAACTCACGGTACTCTCCGCCAAACGAGTGACTGTAGCCCGTCGTGAAGTTCGTAAACGACATCTTGTAGGTGCCGCCGATCTTGGCATCCAGATGATGAACCTTGCCAGTAAACCCGTACGGGGGAAGCCATTTGGTCATGGCGTCGGCATCAAGAAATGCTTTATAGACGCGCTCTGGATTCGCTCGTAGTACGCGGTGAAGTCGGACGGTGCCTGCGGGCATGATCATTGGCCTTTCGAGTATTGGGAAGGAAATTGAGCTTGCGACCAGTCGTGATGCGGTGGCCGACGCCTGGTCACGCTACGCATGCGCTTTTCTCGGTACAAGCTGCGCTGGATCATAGAAAAATTTCTCCTCCGCAATACGTTGCCCCTCCCAGCGCTGATAGGCGAGTTCCTCCATGTGGGTCACCGTTCCATCCAACCATTCGAATCGGAATTCCCAACGGATCACGACTTTGTCGTTGGCAACAAATACGGGACGGATGCACTTCGAAATCAAACTCTTCGTCTTTGAGAGTACCCGGCGTTCATTCGCAATATGAGAATCGCGGCCGATGCGCGGCGCCAATTGATTCTCCTGCATCGAAGCGTTCGGTGTGTAGAAGGCCTCGACAGCCTCCACGTGGGAGTTCTGTTCGACTAGCGAAATGAATCGTTCGAGCGTTTCGGTGCTAGGCATGTGTGTATGACCCTGGAGCCGAAGCAGGCATTCCAAACGATGGCGAATGTACAGTCAGCACGCAAGGTGCGTCCATTTGCCGAACCGAATTTAGCCGAGCAGTCGCGGGACGGATTGGGGCGCCGATGGGCACCGACGCCACCAATCTATTCGCCTGCCTGTTTTCGGTCAATTTGCGTCCCGGGAGGTCGACGGCTATCGACTAAAACCGTCACTCAAGAGAGGACGCCCTGCTCGTGCCATCCAAGAACGTACAGATGCGTGCGACCTGAACCTTCCGTGGATTCTCGAACGTCGGTCGAGCGCGGCAGACTCGGTCCTGCGATTTATCCGCGCGTAGAATTAATGCGCAAAGACTCCCGCCGCGTCGACCGCTCGCTCGGAACCGTGAGAATCGACGCCGAGTCTGACGTGTCTGGATTAGGCAATTGAAGGGATGCGGTTCACGGATGTCTCCGAGGTGCTTTGGCAAGGTCATGGCCGGTGCGGCTGTCAGGTCGACAGCAGCACAGTACAGGCTATCATCGTGCCCCGCGCCAGCAGCACTGCCCGAGCACCGACGGTGGAGCACGCTTGAGGTCCACAGGTTCCACCGACTCGCCGACACCACCCTCTAAGCAGGAGCCGGCGGGACCTCCGCAAGCCGCAGGCCGTGGCCAGCGGTCGGGCCAACGCACGAGCCTTGAACGCAGGCGATTGACGCTTGCGCTGCTGCTCTCCCTGCTGATCCACACGCTGCTGTTGAGCCTGACCTTCGGTGGCTACGGGCTCGGGCTTCCGAGCTTCGGCTTCCCCTGGCAGGATCGACGGATCGAGGCGCCCGATCTGCGCGTCGCACTCGTTCCGCCGGAGGTCACAGCCGCCGAGCCGGCGGTCACGCCGGTCGCGGAGCCGTTGCAGCCACCAAGGGTCGAGCAGCCTGTTGCTCCCCGGCCGGCGCCGACACCATTGATGCCCCGCGCGCCGACCCCGAGGCCGAGTGCTGCAGCGATCGCGCCGGAGACCACTCCCAAGGCGGAGGCCAATCCACGGACGGACGCTCCGGCCGGTGCAGTCCCTGCGAAAACGACTTCGCGTGTCGATCGGACGATCGACACAGGGGCCCCGCCCATCGCCGCGCCGACCGTGATCGCCGTGGCGCCGTCCGACGAAGCCACGTGGGTCGTGCCTGCCACTCCAGCGACGCCGACGCCCGTTATCGCGGCAGCGCCAAGTGCGTCGATTTCCGAGACGACGATGCCGCCGCTTCGAGATGCTGGCGATGCTGGGCAGGCGCAAATCGACCAGGAGGCGCGGGAGCGAGCCTCGAACTGGCCGAGCTCGATCGAGCCAAGCAGGGAAGCACTACAACAGGCAGAGCAGATGGAGGCGGCGCGGCAGGAGACTGCACGCCAGGAGGCCGAACGACAAGCGGCAGCACGACAAGAGGCTGCGCGACAGGAGGCGGCGCGGCAGGAGACTCAACACCAGGAGGCCGCACGACAAGAGGCCGAACGCCAAGCGGCGCAGCGCGACAAGGAGGCCGAACGCCAGGAGGCCGAACGACAAGCGGCAGCACGAGCAGGAGGCGCAGCACGGCAGGAGGCCGAACGACAAGCCGCAGCGCGACAAGAGGCCGAACGGCAAGAGGCCGAGCGACAAGCGGCAGCGAGAGGAAGCAGCGCGACAGGAGGCGAACCGTCAGGAGGCGCGACAGGAGGCCGCACGGCAAGAGGCCGCGCGGGTCGAGGTTGCACAAGAGGCGACGGAGAGACGCGAAGCGGCGCGGCGGGCGATGGGACGACAGCTGGACGAGGAAGCCGCTCGGCGCGAAGCGTCGGCCACAGCTCGGCCGTTACCCTCTGTCGAGCGGCGCTCGTCGATACAGGCTCTTCGGTCGCGCCGACCCCAACGCGGAACTCATCCTGTACGCGGAAGCATGGGAACGGAAGATCCAGCTCAATATGACGTTCGACATGGTCCGCGAAGCGGCGAAGCTGCCTCACACGCGATCCCATGGTGACGGTGGCCATTCGAAGCGACGGGTCGGTGGAGTCAGTGACCTTCTTTGTCTCCAGCGGCGTAGCGGCCATCGACGAAGCGATACGACGCATCGTGCACAGCCAGGAGCACTACCAGGCGTTTCCGCCGGCCCTGGCCCGCGAATTCGACGTGATCGAGATCCGCCGGACCTGGTACTTCGACATGGCGATCCGGCTGTACTGATGGGACAGTGACAACGTCAGGCGATTCTCAATGCGTTGGCCAGGGCGCCCAACGTGCCTCCAAGTTGGCCCCTAGTCCTGATTCTGTCGTAGCCGGTCGGCGTCCAAAGTCCCCCGCACCCGGTACTTCGTACGTCGTGCTGTTCCTGTGCAAACGGATTTGGTTCAATACGTCTCGCAATCGTCTGGATGTCGGGCCGTGACCTGCCGCGATGCGCCAGGTTCGACGCGAGGGGAATGAAATGACTTTTCGGGATCTCAGTGACCTGATCAAAGCCACCGCAGTGGGATGGGTTGCCGACTACGCCCAGAGCATGGGCGCCGCATTGGCGTTTTACACCATGTTCTCCATCGCACCGCTGCTGCTGATCGTCATCTCGATCGCGGGACTGGTCTTCGGCGACGCGGCCGCGCGCGGCGAAATCTTCGGGCAACTGCAGGAAATGCTGGGCACGACCGGAGCGTTGGCGGTGCAGGGTCTGCTCGAGAGCGTGCGCAAGCCCACCGAGAGCGTCACGGCCTCCGCGTTCGGCATTGGCCTTCTGGTGATCGGCGCGACGTCCGTCTTTGGTGAACTCCAGGACGCGCTCGATCGTATCTGGCGCGCACCGATACGGGCGCCGAGTTCAGGGCTTTGGAGACTGGTGCGGGCCCGATTGCTGTCGTTCGGCATGGTCCTCGGAATCGGCTTCCTGCTGATGGTGTCTCTGATCGCGAGCGCGGCCCTTGCCGCACTCAGAAAATGGTGGGGGCCGCTGTTTTCCAATTGGGCAACCATTGCCAGCGTCGTTGAATTTGCGTCGAGTTTCGGATTGGTGACTGTCGTGTTCGCGATGATCTACAAGATCATGCCGCGCGTGCAGATTGCGTGGAAAGATGTGTGGGTCGGTGCCGCGGTGACGTCGCTGCTGTTCACGATCGGCAAGTTTCTGATTGGACTCTATATCGGCCGCGGCAGCATCGCTTCGGGCTTCGGCGCGGCCGCATCGCTCGTCGTTGTGCTGATATGGGTGTACTACTCCGCCCAGGTCTTTTTGTTCGGAGCGGAATTCACGTGGGTGTACGCCCGAAAGTTCGGGTCGCGCAAGGATCTCGCATGAAGAGCACAGCGTAGCGCCGGTGCGTCCGCGAGAACCGAAGCGGTATGGAATGCGCATCGACGGGAGTGCTATCCAGATGTATAAGAACGGCCCCGCGCATCTAGATTGGAACGTTCGCCTTCGCCCTTACCACCATTCTTACCACATTGTAGCTGCGGCTGACGGCCGACCAGCATCGCGCCCAAGCCACTCCCTGCCTCGCAGGGCGCGACTTTCCACGACTTGATCGCCCTCCATGGACCGCGCCTGCAATACGCGAAATTCTGGGCACACTGTCCCTCGTTACAATACCTCGGGCAGCTCTACGCTTTTCTTCCGCTTTGGCCGGACCCACATCACGCCGGGGTAACCCTTCAGCGGCGCCAGAGGCTCTCCCATATAAGCCCAGTCCACTTTCTCTTGGGTGGATAAGTGGTAGCGCGGCTCACGGCCAGTGCGTCCCGAAAACAGCGCGCGGGGAATGTTCACCCACTTTGGCGCGCTCGCGCGTTCGTAGAATAGGGGCGTCCCGCATCGGGCGCAGAAGCTTCTTTTTGCGCGGGTCTTCGGTTCGTCAAACCGCGTGATGCGTTCGGATCCCTGCACGACGCGAAATCGGCTGCGCCACGTACCCACGTACGTCGCGTAGGCGCAACCTTGAGCGCGACGGCTGGCATCGGAATGGTCGTGCCAGGCCCAGAATGCGGGATAGTCGATCTCGAACTTCACGTCCCCGCAAACGCATCGGGCGGTCGCTTTTGGGGTGGAAGGTTTGCCGGTCTTAGCCCGGCCCGCGGACCTTTGCATGTCGAACCTCGCAGCGAAAAGCGGCCTTGATATCTTCTGGCGCCAAGAGGCCGGGCTTGACCCCCGCCGGTAGGTGACCGCTCTTGGCCGGTCAGCGACGCTGCCCGATCTGGCCGGCCGCTTCCATGCTTTCGAGCAACGTAGCGAGATCGCCGCCCTTGACCTTTATAAGCTGGACGCCGCGGGGCGCCTCAAACAGGCCAGGATCGAGCGGTCCGATCTGCACATCGCGGAAATTCATCAGCGTCCGACCGCGGCGGCCATGGCTCTCGCCCTCGCCAGCGAGGCGCGCGATGACACCCTGGTCGTTCGCCCAGATATGGCCGGTGAAGCTACTCCCCGAACCGGCATCGCGTTCGACGCGAACCCGTATGGTGTCCAGCCCGTTCACCCGCTCGCGTCCTTCGCGCATCTGCCGCATGTCGCCGCCGCCGTTCAGCACATCGAGCGGCAGATCGAGCGCGGAGAGGTCGGTCTCGATCGCGAAGCGGGGCTCAGTCATCACGAGCCAGCAGAGATTGCGATCCAGTCGCGCGATCACGGTGAGCGAACGACCATGCTGTTTGCCTTCGTGGCGCAGCGCCGAGTGGGTGCGCCAAAGCCAGCCGGCCATGGTGCGCTCATCGGTACCGATCACGCTCGTCGCGGTGTACTCCACCCGCAACTGGAGAATGCTCCTGCTCGCGGCCGCAAGGGCGGCCCAAGGGGAGCCGAGCAGAGCGGCCGAAGCGAGCAAGACCTGGCGACGCGAAAACATCATGTGGTTGCCATTCGAAAGATTGGTACATCGACTCACGCGATGCCGATTGTGGTGCCGTCGGTGGTGCCAGTCAACCGTCAGTCTTAGGCGGCGGGATAATCAGCTTAATATGCGGTGCATGAGTAGGGACCCCACTGCCGCACCGCGATCCGAATCCGTTAGAAGGATCTCGCGCGAGGAGATGAGCGAGTTGCCGATCCGGCGCTACGAGGGTTCGGTGCACATCGTTGCGGGGCATCCGGACCTTCAGCACGCGATGCAGGACATCTTGCAGGAAAGCGTAGTCGGCTTTGACACCGAGACACGGCCCGCCTTCAGGGCCGGCGAGAGCTATCTGCCCTCTCTTGTGCAATTCGCTACGGCGAGTGCTGTGTATCTCTTGCAGGTCCAGCAGCAGAGCCTTTTCGGCGCGATGCGGAAAATCCTTTCGTCAGAGAAAATCATCAAGGTGGGCGTGTCGGTGACCGACGACATGCGTAACCTGAAGAAATTATTCGAGTTCGACGAAAGATCGGTGGTGGATCTCGGCAAAGTTGCGGAGCGCCACGGGCTGAAGCAGACGGGCGTGCGGAATCTCGCCGGGATATTTCTCGGTACGCGCATCCCCAAGGGCGCGAAGACTACGAACTGGGCTGCGCGCCGCTTGACGCCGCAGCAGATCGCCTACGCGGCGACCGACGCCTGGGCGTGCCGCGAGCTGTATCTCCGCTTCAAGGAGCTGAAAATGGTCTGATCACCGCCTTGGTTGACAACACGCTGGCCGAAAGCGGTCGCCCTTAAGTGTCGGCTTACGACCCTAACCGGTCGGCCGATCTTCTTCGAAGCGGACATTCGACGTGGCCTTCAGCCGCCACGGGTGTAGCGAATCCCTCAGTGGAGGCTTTCTCGGAACCATGGGACACTTCCGGCACCTGCACGACTACTCGACCAACTCAAACCCCGAGTCGGGCTGGGAACCCGGACCCACCCGCGGCAGTAGACGGAGTGCTCCGTCGGAATCCGATCGTCACGCCACACGCGGCTGTCCGCGCACCGGACACGCAGTAAACCCCGTCAACGGCTGGTGGCCTGCAGGTATTGATGGACGAATGCGATTGCCATGCCTCCTTCGCCAACGGCAGCCGCCACGCGCTTGACCGACCCGGAACGAACATCACCGACGGCAAAAATCCCCGGGGCACTCGTTTCGAGCGCATAAGGCTCGCGCTCGCTGTCCCAGCGCCCCTGTTTGATGGCGACCACTGCCCGTCATGATGAAGCCGTGGGAATCACGCACGACTTCTGACGGCAGCCATCCGGTCGCCGCTTCCGCGCCGATGAGGACGAACATCGCTTCCGCATTGCGGCGGGTTGTCGCGCCGGTCCTGCGGTCCAGGACCTCGATCGCCTCGAGCCGCTCGCCTCCATGCCCGGCGACGACCTCGGATCGTGTCTCCACCCGCATGTTCGGTTTCGTCGCGATCTGCTCGATGAGGTACTGCGACATGCTTTGTGCCAGGGACTCCGCACGAACGATGAGAGTCACTGAACGGGCGTGACTGGAAAAGAAGATTGCGGACTGGCCGGCCGAATTGCCGGCGCCAACCAAATACACGTCCTTCCCCTGCGCAAGCCCGGCATCGCTGCGCGCCGCACCGTAGTAGACGCCGCTGCCGATGAAACGATCAATCGACTCGACTGCCATGCGTCGCCATTCCACACCCATCGCGAGGATGATCGTCTTCGTCCGCAGAACGTCCTTTCCATCCAGCGTGAGAGTCATGGGCTTCGGATCGATGCCGGAGACCCGTCCGCGTCACGACGATTTCGGCCCCCAGCCGCTTCGCCTGCTTGAGCGTGTTGTTCGCGAGATCGTCGCCGGATACGCCGAATGGAAATCCCGGGTAGTTCTCGATACGTGTCGACATCCCCGCCTGCCCGCCCGGGGCGAAACCCTCGACGACTACCGGTGCGCAGGCCCTCCGATGCCGCGTTCACCGCCGCGGTCAGTCCCGCCGGACCGCCGCCCACGATCATCACGTCGTAGTAGGTCCGGGCAGGCGCGACCTGCAGCCCGCACATGGTGGCAATGGCGCGCATTGTCGGCGCGACGAGTCGCGTGCCGTCCGGCAATTGCGCCACCGGATAGGGTCCCGCCACGGTTGCCGATGCTCCGATGCGTGCCGTCAGCGCCGGGTCCCCCGGTTCCAGGCTCTCGAATGAAATCTGGTTACGATGCAGGAAGGCCTCAACGGCATGCATCGCGCCATCCCGGCTCGGTCCGATCAGGAGGATTTGCGGGACCGGCGGTTGCGATGCGGCCTTCTTGAGCATTTCCATCCGTTCTGCGCGGCGGCGCCAACGGTTACCGAAATCTGCGGCGCCATGGCGAGCAAGCGGTGGAACACCTTCGCATCCAGCTTGATGACACGGGACGGCTCGACAGCGCGCATGCTTGCGGGTAGCGGCGTGCTGAGCGTCATCGGAATCTCGCCGGCGAGTTCCCCGGGAAGCCGGATCGCGATCACGGTTTCGACCCCGTTGACGACCTTCGTCAGCTCCACCTTGCCGCTGATTATGGCATACAGGGCTCGCGCCCCTCCTTCGTGGTCGGTGTATTCGCCGGGTAGGACGCGCATTTCCTCGACGGAGCTTGCGAGGTATTTGAGTTCGCTCTCCCCCAGTGTGGAGAAGAGTGGAATCTTGGCCAGTTCATCGACGGTTACCATGACGTCCCCGCACCATG
>CAWESK010000006.1:0-296412 GCA_963811685.1 uncultured beta proteobacterium
CGGTCTCGACGAGCTCGACGATGAGCAGAGGGCCGCGGCTACCGCGCCCGCCGGTCCACTGTGCATCCTCGCCGGAGCCGGCACCGGCAAGACGCGGGCGATCACGCACCGCATCGCTCACCGCGTGCTGATCGGCCAGATCGAGCCACGGCATGTGCTCGCGGTCACGTTCACCGCGCGGGCGGCGGCCGAGATGCGGGCCCGCCTGGCGGCGCTCGACGTGGCCGGCGTCTCCGCCCGGACCTTCCACGCGGCGGCGCTGCGCCAGGTGCGGTACTTCGCTCCGCGGGTGCTCAAGGCGCGCCATGCCGGAGTTGCTGGAGAGCAAGGCTCGCCTGGTCACCCTCGCGGCGGCGCGGGTGGGCGTGCGCGCCGATCGCACCACCGCCCGCGATCTTGCCAGCGAGATCGAATGGGCGAAGTCGTTGCTCGTCGAGCCCGAGGACTACCCGGTCGCGGCCGCGAAGGCGCTCCGCGAGCCGCCGCTCGACGCCGCTCGCGTCGCATCCGTCTTCAGCGCGTACGAGCAGGTCAAGCGCGCGAATGGGGTGGTCGACTTCGAGGACCTGCTCCGGGGGCGGCGGTCTGGGCCATCGAGGAGCACTCCGACGTGGCCGATCAGGTCCACGCCCAGTACCGGCACTTCGTCGTCGACGAGTACCAGGACGTCAACCCGTTGCAGCAGCGCCTCCTCTACGCATGGCTCGGCGAGCGCCGCGATCTGACCGTCGTCGGCGACGGGGCCAGACCATCTACTCGTTCACCGGCGCGTCCAGCGCCTACCTGCTGGATTTCCCGCGGACGCACCGGGACGCGACCGTCGTCCGACTGGTCCGCGACTACCGTCGACCCCCCAGGTGGTGTCGCTGGCCAACCAGGTGATCGCCGCGGCCCGGGGCCGGGTCGCAGGGCAGCAGGTTGCAGCTCGTCCGGCCAGCGCGACGCCGGGCCCGGAGCCGTCGTTCGCACGAGCATCACCGACGAAGTCGCCGAGGCCGCCGCGGTCGCGGCAAGTCGATCGCCGCGGCTGATCGAAAGCGGTACGGCGCCTTCGGAGATCGCGGTGCTCTACCGGATCAATCGAACTGGATTTTCCTTCATCAATGGATTCTCATGTTCGGTCTTCCAAGTGAAACAGTATCGCATCGCGATTTCCGGAAGATCGTTCCCCCCAAAGACAGGGATTGGGCGGACCCCTTCATTATCTGCAAGGACGATGTGTACTACGTCTTCTTCGAGGAACTTCCATACGAGGAGAAGAAGGGCCACATCTCGGTGTTTGAGATGGACCAGTCAGGCAACTACCGCGCGCCAACAACAGTCCTCGAACAGTCTTACCATCTTTCGTATCCGTTCGTTTTCGAATGGCGCGGCCACTATTACATGATTCCCGAATCTGCCTCCAACCGCACGATCGACGTCTACCAGTGCACGCAATTCCCCACCGAGTGGCGCCATCACAAGACTCTGATGACGAATGTAACCGCCACCGATGGGACACTGCTCCATTACGCCGACAAATGGTGGCTCTTTGCGGCCGTCCAAGGGTCTCCCTGGCGTCTCCGCGTGGGACCAATTGTTCCTGTTCTACGCTGACAACCCGTTGAGTGACGTTTGGACTCCCCATCCCGAGAACCCGATCGTGTCAGACGTACGGAACGCGCGGCCTGCGGGAAAGATCTTCGAGCACGGCCGTACGCTCTATCGGCCTGCGCAGGACTGTTCCAAAGGCTACGGATACGCGAGTACACGTCAACCGCATCGTCAAGCTGTCAGAGACGGAATACGAAGAAGAGCGTGTAGAGTCCATTGAGCCAACATGGGATCCATCGATCACGAAAACTCACACGCTCAACTGCGCGGATCGGCTGACCGTCATCGACGCGGTGTTCAAGAGGCTGGCGCTCACGCGCTGTCTGCCGACATTCTTGACGCGTAAGATGTACTCAAGACAACACGCAAGACCGACGGCCCTTTGAATGTACGACGCCGCCCGGGCGCGGAACGGCGAAAGGTGGCCCGGGACGTGGCGAGGATAAGTCAATTCGAGTGCGTGCCGCCCGCAATCGTTGAAAGTAGATCTCTTCTCACCTTCTCGAATCGCTCGTACTCACCGCTGAGCGCCTCATCGACAGCCGGCATTGAAGTCGTCCGATCGGTTTCGGCGCTGGAGCTCCATCTGCGCCTGGTACAGCAGCTCGTAATCTTCTACTCCTTCGCGCCAAGCTTCCCAACGTTTGCTCGAAGCGAGGCCGGTCGCCGCTTCGTAGATGACCGCGGGATCGGGTCGAGTGCCGTCCAGGTCATCCCACGCCGTGCCGCTCTTGCCAACGTCGGCGTACGCCCAGAATCCGATACCCTTCGCGCCGTGCTGAAACGCGCGCCACGCTTGTGCGCGATAAGCACGAAGCGGATCCGCATCCTTGCCGCTGCCGCTGTATGACCAGATCATTCGATTCAATCGCTTCAGAAGAGCAGCCTTGGTGCCGCCCAATTCCGAATCGGCGATCTGGAAGATATCGATGACCCGAGCCGCTCGAATAAGGTCAATAAAGCCAAGCGCGCCGACCGTGGTGTAAACCTGCAGACGCGGATCAATCTCCTTGATGAGCCGCGCGGTCGCAAGGAGATATTCGGCCTCGGCGGCGTCCTTGGGTTCGTCCACGGGATAGAAGGCAAACTCTTCGCGCGTCAAGCCGAGCGCCGTCGCGTGTCGGACCCAGTGATCGAGCCAGTCCCGAAATAGGGTCTTCCAGGGGCCGCTCATGAAAGCATGACGTCCATCGAAGGTGCGGCGCTTCTCGCTGTTGAATTCCAGATAGAACAGCATCTTCTTCGCCCCTCGGTGGAGTCTAACGAACGTGTCGAACGACGCATAATCCACCGTCCAACGAGTCGGAGCAGGGCCAAAGCGCGGCCATGGTACCTGCGTTTCATCGAGCACGAATACATTGACGTGGTGCGCGAAGAGGTCGGCGACAGCGTATTCAGGAATGTGTCGGATCGCATTCGACGTGAGATACGACCAGGCATTGACATACAGCCGTGTGCTTTGCGGGATCGACACGGGCCAGACCTCCAACTCGATCGGCACTGCCGCGACAGGTTGCACCTGACCGGGTTTCGCGAATTCGATTCGCCCGGGAAAGCGACCAGCCGGAGCATTCTGCGCGAACGCAGAGAGCCAAATCTGCTTCGACTCTCCGGGTCTGATCGTCACCGTGTCATCGACCAGTTCGACCAGAGGGTCACCGCGCATTGTGCCATTCGCGAGCAGGACCGGTGTCACCTCGCGCACTTTCAGCGACGGTGCGCCTCCAGGCTCGCGCTCCAGTCTCACGCTTATTCTGTATTGCTGTACTTCGCTTCCGTTGTGCGTGAGCACGATCGCATTCGACGCCCAGCCGTTCTGCGCGAGATCGAATCGAACTGCAGTGCGGCTCTCTGGTTCCGCATCGGGCGTATCGAGCGGTGTGAATGCCGACCAGGGATCCTTGTGCCAGATGATCAGCCCCTCCTTGAACCGACGCGCAAGAACCCTGCGATGCAGCGCAAACAGTTCCTCCTCGGATTTCGCGAGCGACCCGGGGTCTTCGCTGAGACCCTGACCGCGGAGCGCGCCGGCCAACGTCTCGATCTGGCGATAAATGGTCATCAACTCGCCATCGCCCTTCGCGGTTTGCCCGATCGCGCGCAGCAGGCTCGCTGCCATCCCTCCGAGCGCTTTGGAGCGCAAAGCAGATCGGATCAGGTTCGCCTGCAATGGTTCCAGGTCTTGTCGCCTGAACGGATAGCTGCGTGCCGATTCGGCATCCGCGGCTTTTGCTGCAGCGCCAAAGACTTCGATCTCATCCAGGAATGTGTAGCTGCCGCGGGGTTGAAACATCATGAGGACATATCTTGCCGGGACGTTCAGATCGCGGGCGCAGAATTTCTGGACCAGGTACCCGCCGTCCTCGTGGTCCACGCCACGCATCGCATCACCGACGTAAGCGTATGTGCCTTGGTCGAGCGACACGAACAAGTCGACGCGCTCTGGAAACGATACGCCGGCGCGGATCCCGCGAGCCGAATCGACGCAAACCCGGTCGACCAAACGTGCGGACGCAAGGTCGATCTCGATGCGAATCACGCCCGACTGATACCACCCAACAGTCTCTCCGCGCGCGGTCCAGAAGTGTCCCTTGGCGAATACCCCATCGGTCAGCTTCACAGCATCCGCCGGGGACCTCGTATGTTCGTACTCGGCGGCGGGCGCATACGTATATCGGGCGCGCAATGCGACGTTCTCGGCGGCCGCCACATGCTCGATTGCAAAGCATGTGAGCAGCACGCAAAAGCTCGCCTCAATTGCGCGAATGCTTGCTCTTCGAGAAAGGTGAGATACAGTAGTTCAAGGCGATCTACGTAACGCTCAAACGAAAATTGCCTCGTTCGATTTCCTGCTTCCCGCAGCGCCCATGGACGCACGCAATCGCTGATCCTCAGCCAACACTCGAATCGCGTCTGCCAATCCCGCGGCGTCGTGAGGCTTTACCAGAAAGCCACTCACTCCATGGTCGATCGCTTCGGGGATGGATCCGACTTCCGTGGCGATCACCGGCAAGCCAATCGCCATTGCTTCGAGAATCGAGACGGGCATGTCTTCGGTGTGCGAAGGCAGTACAAATATGTCTGCGGAGCCGAATTGGCGCCACTTCTCGTCTCCGACGAAGGTGCCGAGAAACTCAATGTTCTGCAGTTCGAGCGGCGGCGAATGCCTCTCTCACGATCCTTTCACTTCGCGCGGTATCTCCCTCTCCCATCATCTTGAGATGAAGCACCTGGTCTGCGATGCGCGGAAAGCTGCCGCATCGCTTCCGCCAGGTCCAGCAACCCCTTTTCCGGTCGAAGCTGTCCCGCATACAACAACGTGACCACGTCCGGAGCTCGCGTCGATTGGAGAAGTGGCACATTCACGGCGTTTGGCAATACCGCTATCGTGCAGTCGCACCCGATTTCGTCCCGATAGAACGACTGCCAACCCGTTCCGAGAACGATCAATCGCATCGTTGAGCTGAAGCAGGCGTCTGATAATCCGCCTCTTGAACGGACTCGCGTTGCTCCAGACGCTACGGAAGCGGCCACCGTGGATGTGCAGAAGAACTCGCTTTGCGAAACAATCGCGAGAGCGCCGCGAAAGCGCTCTTCTCGAGAAACGCCATCCCAGCTGAAGTGTGGATGTGTACAAGCCCAATCGACGGATGAAAAGTGAGCCGCGTCAACAGTTGAAACGCAAACACAACGGCTCGTGCGGCGCGCGCTACACCCGTAGATTCATGTGCAACGTTCATAGATTACATATTGAAATCGCTCGCCCTAACCTGCTTTGCAAAAGATTACTCACCAGAACGGATTGGCCACCATATGGTGGCGGCAGAGGTCCGATCATCAGTACGCCTGGGCGCCGATCGCTCCTGCTCATGTGAGTAACACCTCGATCCGAGACTCAGCCGCGCAGCAACGATTCAGCCACCAACTTGAGCTTGATTACAGTGAGGGTATCGGTTAGGTAGATGCCCGTACGCCGAAGTCGGAACACATCAGCGCCGCCTCTGTTCACCCCTCTGATCGTGGTCACAGCCGCGCAATATCCCGTCATTCTTGAGCTCATCGATTGTGGAATCCGTAAAATCGGCGGAAGTACCATTGGGGTAGGCGAAAAGGCGCGACGTGGTTCCCTGTTCTTGCTTCGAGAACGCGCTTCGATTCGCCGATCTCCGCTTCCGGCCGTACGCTCATCGACACGCGCGAGCACCTGGTGGCTTACCGTATGGGATCCTATCGTCACGCCTGCCCGGCTCAAGGACCGCACCTCGTCCCAACTCAACATCAACCGGTCACCCGCTCGACGGCGAGCGCAAACTGCGCTCGCAGCGCGTCGAGGTAGATCGAACGTTGCTCGCTGCCCATGTTCTTGACATGGGCGATAACTCGCCTTCGTTGCGCGAATCCGGCTCGAAAGCGTCTGCTTGATAGTGATTTCCGCTCGGATAATGCGATTGAGGTCGCGAGCTTGCGTCCCATAAACTGCATGACGTATCGTGTCCGGCCACAGTTCCTGTCGCTTCTCGACGCAATCGGTCGTTATGAAGATGGTCGGCTGCACACCTTCGCTCACAAAGATATCGAACCTAAGGTCGTGATTGTCTCGATATCCGTCATCGAACGTGATGACCAGGTAATTGCGTCGACACGGTTTTCCGTGATGCGCTCGACGGCGTCCTGCAGCGAGGTCAGCGAATAGTGCTTCTTGAAGAACCGGATTTGTCGACGCAGCGCGCTTTGGGTGACGGAGATGTATGGCCGCACACCAACATGATCATCTTTGATGATTCTATGATAGGCGACAATCGTCACACTGGGTCGGCTGACGAAGCGCGTGATGCGAAATCCTCCAATCGCAGCGCATGCAAATGCGCTCAGATTACTTGATACGACTTTCAGCCGCTCCGATCGACGTGAGTTCAGATCTGCTCATAATTCGAAATTTCGATGTTCTCCCGGATGATGCGCGCCGGCACGCCGGCGACCATGGAACAGGCCGGCACGTCCGTTCACGACCACGGCGTTTGCACCAACGATGCTACCCGCTCCCACCGTCACTCCACCGAGTATCTTTGCTCCCGCGCCGATGTACACGTTGTTTCCGATGACCGGGATACCTCCATTCTTGCCGGCAATCGTAACATTCTGCGCGATGACCACGTCATCACCGATTTGCGAACTCCCATGAATCACGACCCCAAGGCCACCATATCCAAACTTGACTCGCTTGCCGATCTTTGCGCTTGCGGGTATCCACGCGGAAAATAGGAATCGGACAAAATAGTTAAGGAACGCCGGAAGAACGGGGACCCTGCGCTCATACAACCAACGCGCAAGACGATAATAGTTTACGACGTTGAATATCATCGCAATGCCGCACAGCGCGCGATCGCGGCCGATCGGAAGGTCGTCGCAGCACGTTTTCGACTAAACACAGCTCTGCCTACTGCAGCGTGCGACGCCACGTCTCAAAGAAGAGCAGGCTCCAGATCACGCGACTGTGATCTTCCACGCCCGTCCATGTGTCGCTTCACGATGTTGGCGACCATCGCACGGTCGAGCCAGGCCGAAGCTCCGCCGTCGCTGTCCACGAGATGACTATGCACCATTTCCTTGAGGTCGTCCGCGCAGCCATTGCGACAGCGGCATGTCGAAGCCCATCTTCGGCGCAAGCACATGCTGCTCGGAAAGCCTGGAATGCGCGAGCTTCTTCATAAGATGCTTGCCTATCCTGCCACGTTGCTTGAGGTGAACTGGCAATGCATTCGCCCAGGTGACGAAATCGTTGTCCAGCGAGCGGCACCCTCACTTCGAGCGAGACCGCCATCGATGCGCGATCGACTTTCGTCAGCATGTCGTTGACCAGCGAAGTCTTGATGTCGATGTATTGAGCGGCGCGAACGGCGCTTTCGCCACGATACGCATCGCGAAACATGTCGAGCACCAACGTCTTGCCGCGTTGTAAGGTGCTTCGCAACATCGGAAGACGATCCGGCCCACGCTTCGTCCAGGAAACAAACACCTTCGAGATAGCTCTCGGCAAACGGTAATGCAGCACGTTTCAACATTCGCTGCGCACTACGGTACGCGGGCCGGTCGACTTGCCGCGTCATGCTGCGCGCGGCGGTGAGCAGAGGACGAGGCAATACCTTCAATTTGTCGATTGCCGCAACCTTGACGTATTGGGTATAGCCGGCGAAGACCTCGTCGCCTCCATCACCCGAGAGGCAGACGGTGACGTCACCACGCGCGAGCTGCGAGACCAGGTACGTGGGGATACAGGACGAGTCTCCGAACGGCTCCCCGAAATTTTCCACCATGCGCGACAGGAGGTCGACCGCGTTCGGGCGCACCACCAACTCGTGGTGATCGGTGCGATAGCGCTCAGCGACGATCCTGGCCAGTGGGAGCTCGCTGCGGGGCTCTTGGTCGAAGCCGATTGAAAAGGTCTTGACGCGCTCCTGAGAGAGCTCCGCCATATAGGACACGACGAGGCCGGAATCGATTCCTCCACTAAGAAACGCGCCGAGCGGAACGTCGCTTACCATCTGGCTGCGAATTGCCTGCCGCAGTCGGTTGTCGAGCTCATGCAGCGCCTCTCTCTCTGAACACTCGACGGGCTCGGGAACAATTCGCTCGAGGTCCCAATATCTTCGTACTTCGAGCTTTCCATCCTGCACGAGCAACCAATGCCCCGCGGGCAGCTTCTTGGCTGCCACAAAGGCGGTCGACGGCTCCGGAATGTAGTTCAACGTGAAATACATGGATAAGGCGTCGGTGTCCTTCTCCCGCGAAATGTGCGGGTGTCTCAACAAGGAGCGAAGCTCGGAGGCGAAGACGAATCTGTCGCGGTCGTGCGAGTAGAGGAATGGCTTTATTCCGAATCTGTCACGCGCCGCGAACAGCCGCTTCTCTGCACGATCCCAAATAGCGAAAGCGAACATGCCGTCAAGCTTCGAGACCATATCGACACCGTGCCGTGCGAACAGGTAAGGCAGAACTTCCGTGTCGCAATGACGTACTGAAACCGATGCCGGACCTCTGCAATTCTTCGCGCAACGCCTTGTAGTTGTAGATCTCCCCATTGAAGACGACCGTATATCGCCCATCTCTGGTTGACATCGGCTGCGCGCCACCCTCCACATCGATGATGCTCAATCTGCGATGCCCAAAGAACGCGGGGGCCATATGGGCGTAGCCATGACCATCCGGGCCGCGGTGGAGCAGCGCGTCGGCCATCACTTCGAGCGTGCGTTGCGGATCTCGCAGTGCACGCGCGTGATCGATAAATCCGACTAGGCCGCACATTTGGAAAGTGATCACGTGAGAACCCTCGCGAAAGGCCCGCCAACTATCGGCATTACCCAGGTTGGCTGATGTATCGCGATGCAAGCGCACTCGTCGCAGCAGGACGTGTGCGTACACCAAGGCGGGGGGACGTCGAGCGCATGTGCAGCACGCACGTCTTGCCGACGTAAAGCGACTTCGGCGACAACGGGCAGGACCGGCTCGCTACCGAGACACATGCCTCCTACAGGTTGCTTCCCGAAATGGCCACGGCACTGTAGATCGCCTCGTAAGAACGAACCATCGCTTCAATCGAATATCGGGATTGCACGATGGCAAGTCCCGCCTCGCCCATGCGCGCCAGTTCTTCTCGACCCGAGTTGACGAGTGTATTGAGGCAATTGGCAAGTTCTCGCTCGTCGTTGGACACAAAGAGGAACCCGTTGATGCCATGTTCAATAGTCTTGCGGTTGTCGGAAATGTTCGAAGCAATGACCGGTCGCGAAGCGGCCATGGCTTCCAGCAAGACGTTCGGAAAGCTTTCCCACAGCGATGGCAGCACGATAACGTTCGAGAGTCGCATAAATTGCGGCCATATTGTCTTGCCCACCGGCAAAAATGAAGTGGTCAGCGAGAGAGCGCTGCCCGATTTCCGCGATCAGTCGGTGTTTCAATACCAGATCAAGTTCGTTTCCGACGAACAAAACCTTAATTTTGTCCCCAGCAGAGCCAAGGCATTCGACGGCCTTGACGAGGCATATGTGGTTCTTTTCTGCAGCCAATCGGCCAGGCAGCGTAACGACGAAGTCCCGTTCGTCGACCGAGAACTGACAGCGCAGGCGCTCGAGTTCCAAGCCGTCAACTGTGCTGAACTTGCGGACGTCCACGCCGTTGTAGATGACGCGAATCTTATCTGATCGGACACCAATTCGTCGGACCAGAACGGATTTAACCGACTCCGAATTGGCGACGATGAGATGGCTAAAGTGTTGAAGGACTCTTTCCAGCAAAACTCTGACGAAGGAATGTCCGATATCGCCAGAACGCTCCGACGTGAGGATGAACCTGATACCCGCTAGCTTGCCCGCAACGCGCGCCCAGAAATTGGGGGTGTTGAGATACGCTTGAATCAGGTCGGGCCGATGCTTTCGCAGAAAGCGCGTGAGTTTGATCAAAAACGCAAGGTCGACCTTACTCTTCTTTTCGATCAGGACGACCGGAATGCGAGCGACGTCGAGCTCCGCTCTGAATTGCTGCAGATCGAAATAGATTAGCACCGTCGGATCGAAGCGATCGTTTATCCAAGTTCAAAGCAAGTTCCACCAACTGCCGCTGTGCGCCCCCCCGCACCAGCGAGTCAATGAGCAGCAAAACCTTAATTCTTCTCATACGCGGTGTCGCGCTCGCGCCCGCTTAGCTTGCGCTCCAGCAACAATGTGCTCCCGATTACGGACGACAAAACGATCCAGGCAATCTTGTCGTAATAGGAGACCATCGCCAGATCCGAAACCAGGATCACGCAGAACAATACGATCAATGCGTGATAGAGCTGTCGCTCCGCCGGCACTCAGGTTACCTTTGCGCAATCTGATCAGCCGTCGACCAAGCACTACATAGATCGAAAAGTAGAGAACGAAGCCCGGAAACCCAGTATCGGCGAGCACCTCGATGTAATTGGAGTGGGCGTAGAATTGTTTTCCTTTCCGCGAAATCCTGGATAGTCGCCGATTGCCACCCTGAAATTGTCGAGTCCGACGCCGAGCGCGGGATTGCGCAAGGCCATGTCTACGCCGTATACGTAGAACTCGATATCGATACTTGGTGCTCTCTCCGGTTCGTCCCGATTCGTCCATCTTTCCTGACATGGCAGCATCGACGAAGTCGGCAAAGCGATCGAAATAGGCGGTTTTCTGGAAATAGACGATCGACGCCACCAGAGCGCCCACGAAAAGGGACGCGACCAAAACGGAGCGCAGGATCGTGGCTGCGTTCTTGAATTCAAGCTTGAGAAGCCATGTACACGACGGCAACGACAAACAGCGAAATCAGCGCCTGCTTCGAACCAGTTAATGGGATGAAGTAAACGATTACCGCCGCCAGCGCCGCCGACACGATCTTGAATACCTATGCTGCGTACGCTGAACATCGCGTACAGGAGAGATACCTCCGATACGACCAGAACATAGCCGAGCTCGTTCGCGTTGCCTGCGGTACCCGTAAGTCGTTCATCGGCGCGGCTGAATCGGTCCGGAGCCCGCCGACAAGTAGCACATCATGAGCGCCCCGATCACCACGCCCGCCCACACGCTTTTGGGACTCCTGTACCAGACGACGAACTGCATCAGCGCTAGCGACATCGGAATGACCGTCACTAGAGTCAGCAATTTTGCCAGCACGAGCTCCGGGTCCAATGCGGCGAACGCAGACACTGTGCAGAGCAGGAACCAAGCAGCGACCAGTCGATATTCGAGCGGCACGTCGAACCTGCAACGCTTTAGAAGAATTTTGTAAAGAAAGAGTGCAAACAGCGCCGCGACGATGAACTTCGGGTAATCACTCGTGCCACCAACGTACGAAAACATCAATATCGAGACGACACCCAACGTCACAAATGCCGGCCCCGGTAGATAGAAGGAGTGTTTCCCTTCCAGCGGTTGAGTTGTCAATCCCACTTGGTCTCCGATGTCGGATCTCAGTGCATCGAGTCTGGATGTAGGGGTTTCCTGCACACGTAAATGACGTTCTGCGCGAGCGGAAGAACGCCGGGAATTCGCGACACAAGATCCTCGAGTCCGGCAATGAGCCAGTATGGGCGCGGCGTTCGCTTCTCGGTGACCGGCAGGATGCCTAACGGATAAGCCGTCACGATGTGCAATCCGGCGCCGCAAACGAGGTTCCGCACCTCCTCCATCGACATCATTTCTGCTTCGCTCAAGACGTCGATTGCGCCAGCGCAGGATCCTGCGTACCGAGACTGTTCTCGATTCTTGTGGTTATTGAAGACCAGATAGCCGCCGGGCATGAGATGCTCGACGAGTTTCGCCATGACCTCCGCAGCGAAGCGCCGGTTCGGCGTTCGGAAAGAAACGGAATGCGGTAATGAGATCGAAGCGCGATGCGACCCAACACATCGGCACGTGTGATGTCCGCCTCGATGATCGATGCGGCTGGAACGTTTGCGCGCGCTATCTGCAGCATTGATGACGAGACGTCCACGCCGACGGCGGATTCGACACGCGGTTGCAGGTACCCGAGAATCCGGCCGGTGCCGCACGCGAAATCGAGATATCTCGGCTTCGCACCCGGATAGCGCTCGCGCACAATGCGATCGAGAACCGTTCTTTCCAGCTTCCAGAGAATCGCGCGATGCGGAATCGTCGCGAAGGTGTCGTCAGTAATCGGCACCCTTTCGCTTGTGGGACTCGCGATAGCTTTCCATTCAGCGCCTCCAATGTTCGTGCGCGTCCCGTTCTTCACCCGTCACTGTCACGAGCGCCGAAACTCCTGCAGTCACGAGCCGAGTCCGCCTGAGCAGCACCGCCAACGCCGTGACGACGATTTTCATCCGGCGCGCCTGCTGTATCAAGGCGGAATTTGCGGACGAATCGCTGCACTTGCCAGAAGGAGGGTTTGTAAGCGAGAAATCGCCATCCCATTTGCTCGCGGCACTGCTTGCGGAAAAGGGAAAGAAGCGCGCAGAAATAGCGGCGGAACTCGTCCATGCACACTTCGTGATGGCACTTCCTGGCAATACACCTCGAGGAAGATTCGCCCCAGCGACGCCGGATCGGGAATCGGATGCGGGCCGAACGGTCTGCTCGCGAAGAGCGATTGAAGCAGGATCGTTAGGTCGACGTAGCGCGGCCCCTGCGTACCGATCCCATCCGTGAGCCAATCGGTGACCGACCAGTCGATCACAACCAATTCGTCACCTTCTGCCCTGTAGAAGATATTTTCGGTCGAAAAGTCCCCATGGACAAACACCGGGCGCGTTTGCAGCTCGACGCCAAGGTCGGGCAAGGGAATCGCATAGTCGTCGGGAAGCGAGAGTTGATTGTGGATCACCGCGAGCGTGCGCGCGACCCTCTCCATAAGGCGGCCCGGCGACCGCGAGGTCGACAAGGCCTGTTTCAGATTACTGAATCCGGAGATGCGCTCGAACGTGATCGACCCCGCGGCCAAGTCATGCGAGACGATTGGCGGCGTCCTGAACAACGACGTGGTGCGACCGATCTCGGCGCCGAGCTGCGTTCTTTATCAACTCGAGCCGGGTCCGTTCGACATTCTGATACTTGACGACCGTGTGTTCGTTGAAGACAAGGTGCCGCGATTCGACCAACCGTCGGGCGACGCCCGTCGGATGAGCTTCAACCATGATGAGCGGGGAAGACCTTTCCGTAGACGCCCCGGAAAGCAGGCGTCTTGATCGCCGAGAGGTCAGTCGGCTGAAAGCGCAAGACGTCCGATTGCACGCTGCCCCGAAACGCGTCGATAGCTCTCGAACAGCACGATCGCGCGGCCCGCATAGCTCAGCGTCGTGGCCCACGCGGCTGCGGGTAGACCGATGAGCGGATACAGGACGATCAAGGCAAGGACGTTCGCAGCCAATCCCACCCAAATGACCAGCGAACAGGTACCAGGCCGGCCAGTACCTCGAAAGAACGTCATCAATGATTTGCGATCCACCATAAATGACAACACCCGGAGCCAATATCCAGATCAGTGGCACCGCAGGAATGAATTTTGGAGAAAACAGAATGCTAACGAGCGGGTAGCTTACGATGTGCGATGCCCGCCACGGCGACGCCGGTGAAGAGCGCGGTGAGACGTACGCATTGCGCAACGAGTTCGGGGCGTCCACCGGGATCGGCGGCGATTCTCGGCAGCAATGCTCGCTTCAATGCTGTCTGCGAAAACAAGCACTTTGAGAACGAGAGCGGACGCAGCGGCGAAGAGCCCGATTTCCTCGCGAGTCGCAAACATGGCGATCAATGAAGATGCCGAGCCCGGAGTCGATCAGGTCGCCAATTCGCGCAAGGTAATAGCGGCCGCCATAAGAGAGAATCTGCCGAAATGCGACCACCGCGGAAGGATCAGCCTGAAGCCACACGACGCGCGCAGGTCCCAAAAGAGCAGCCACGAGATCAACGCCGAACTCATAACTTGGGCGAGAAGAGCACCATGGACGCCAAGGCCGAACACCTTGACGAGCCCCACAATGAACGCCAAGGTACTGGTGGTCTGCAAAACCGCAAGGAGCCCGAGTCGCGCGAACCTGCGGAGCCCAGCAAGCTGCAGCTCCGAGCGTCGTGGTCAATACGGTCAATGGAATAAGGGCAAGCGCTATCACGAACGCGGTGGCGTCTGCCTTTTGGAAGAAGCTGATCGGGCTGTGGATCAACGCCAAGCCGATAACAATTGCGAGCGCAGAGCCAGAGACTCGCTGCAATGATTGCCACGGACCCTGCATGTGACAGCGACTGCTCTTTGGACATGACGAAATACTGCGCGGCGCGATCGGTCCCAAACGTGAAGATCACTCCGAAAATGCCACCAAAAAGCATGCACACCGCATATTCGCCTCGACCTGCAGGCCCGAGCATCCAGGCGAGCACACTCTGCGTCCCAAGTCCTACCGCGAGGGTCCACAGTTGGGTTGCAAAAACGATGAGCGTCTCTTTGCCGCCGCCCGCCGACGAAGTTTGGCCCGCGGGCGGCGGCGCGCCATCGCGCTTATCGGCGTTCATCGTTTGCACATTCGAATGACACCACGTTAGTTGGCGATCGGGAGCACTGCAACGATTCGCGATTGTGTCTGCGCCCGACGATTTGAAAAGCGGCCGTAAGAGCCGCTTTGCGGCCCAAGAGCAATTTCCATGCAGGCACTTTCAACAGTGAGTCGATTCGGCCGACCAATTGAATGACGCATCGACCCTGGTAACACATCCTGCGCACAAATTGTCCAGTCTTTCCGCACATGAAGCGCCTACCTTTCCGCACATGATGCGCTCGCCAGCACCGGGGCCGATTCCAGCGAGGCGAGCGTATGCGATCATGCATTTACGTCCTTTTATCGGCGTGCCTCCTGACTGACGTGAGAAACCGCGAATGCCGATACGAGGATTCACGGCGGAATCCGTTGCGTTCCATCGCACTTTCCGTGAGCCCGGAATCGGCAGAGACGCAAGCGTATACAGGGCGGCCAGGCGATCTTCCAGTTGCGTCAGCCAACATCTGTTGGAGCGCTTTTTCACTTAGGCTGTCCCCGCGCAGTGTAGGATGAGCATAGAAACCGTAAAGAACGGCCGAGCCTTCGGGACACACGAATTCCTGGCCGACATCGGGCAACGGAACCTTCGTTTGATTTTCCAGAAGCCAGGCATAGCCGAGCAATTTGCCGTCGCGCACGTAGGTGTAAACATGCTCACCCTTCTCCAATCGGTGCAAAGCGGCGGAAAGGAAGTCTTGCCGGGATTCCCGCCAATGCGTCGCTCCGAAATTCAATAGATCCGACAGTTTGTCCTTTTGGATTGCACTTGATTCGAACGAACTCATCGTAGCGCCGTCGTGTTTGTAAATCTGCGTTTCCCTCCGCGAATAGATCAGCTGGAGAGCGCCAGGAAGTATGTCGCGTGGACGCATCTTTGTCAGCTTGCCGGTGACCGCTTTTACGCCGCTCTTGACGGCGAGTGGCGAAATTCCGAAGCGTTGCAGACCTCTCTTTGCAGCGTCAATAAGTCCGCGGCGACCCCGCTCAACGAATCGTGCTGCACTGCTGCGATATAGGATCAGTTTCGCGACTTCCTCGTGACCGTTTGCGAGGTCGTCCTTCCAATGATGCCCGCCCGGCGTAAGATCGAGCAGGCGAATCCCGCATTCGGCCAATTCCTTTTGCGACAACAATATCAATAGCCTCCCTGGCGAATGCCTGGCGAAAAATGGCGAATGAGTCAAGATGCACAGGTAGGCCGTTTCTCTGTCGACCAGTGCGATAAGCGCGGCAGCAATCCGGCTCCCCACGCGCAAGACCATAACACCATTCAACCGTGCCGCGTCGCGCATCAAGGCGACATGGAACCGCCTTCGGAGTGGATCATCGACAAACGGCAGCGAGTCGTTAATCGCGCCTTGCCGAAAATTGTACTGAACAACGACGTCGTCGAGGATTGCCGAAAGTCCTTCCGTATTCGTGATTCGATCGAGCCGAAAATCGCCTTCCTTTGCGAGACGTCTAAACCGCGTGCGATTGCTTTTTGTCGCGAGCAAGGCATCGATGTGCTGCTTCTCGATTCTTACCAACGGCCGCCGCAGTGGAATGACATGCGTGCGCCGCCGTAACGTTCCGGTTCTCAGGAGGGTCGGGACGGCCGCGTTAGGAGGCAAGTAGGTGAAGATGATGTCGACGCCAGGAAAGCTCGTTGTCAACGCCGACAAGGCGCCCTCGACAAACGACTCGTCCGCGGGGTCGGATAGCCATACCTGATACTCGGCCTGGTAATCGCCGGCGCCGACGAGCATGCGCCCGCCAGCGGCGATGGCAAGTGTCAAGAGGCCGGAAAGCTTGCCATTCGCGAATTGGCTTACGATAACGGGGTGGAATTGTTGTCGATAAGTCGCATACCAGGTGCAGACGAACTCGGGACTCTGGAATGCCGTGGACCATGGGCAGCGGCGGTAAAGATCGAGCCATTCCCCGAGAAAGGCTGCTTGTGAAATTTGCAAGAATGCATCGGATTCACTGCGAATGATGATTGACTTGTTCATCTCGGCCAAAACGCTAATCCAAGTATCCACCGCCGAGCGAATTCGAAACGTTTTTAGCCCGACACATGAGAATTTGTAATCGAGGGACGGCATTCAAATAGCGCCTTGCCCGCCCGCGACTGCCCAACGGCGTCCTGGTCGACAGGCGCAAGTAAATCATCGAAGGCCGCAATAGTGCGGCTGGCGATCATTTAATCGTCGAAACGCCTTGTCGGCCGCGCGACGGGAAGATTCCACCCTTCTGTTTGTCACGCGCGACTTCGTCCACGATGCGTGCATCGATTCTTGCCTGCTGCGCTCCGAAGCCGTAGACGAGGGCAAGTGTCACATAGCAGATTGATCAGTCTCGGTACTCCCTGGCTGTGCTCATGGACGACGTCACACGCTGCATCATCGAACAACAGTGGGTCGTGTCCGCCTGCCACGGCGATGCGGTGGCGGATGTAGGCGTGGGTTTCCTGCAGATCTAGCGGCTCCAGATGATAATCAACGACGATCCGCTGGGCGAATTGCCGCATGTCCGGGCGACGCAAGGTTTCGCGCAGTTCGGCCTGCCCGACAAGAATGACTTGCAGTACCTGGTCCTTGTCGGCGTTGACATTCGACAGCATGCGCAATTCTTCCAGCGTGTCGGGCGACATGTTCTGTGCTTCATCGACGATCAGCACTGTACGTCGGTTTTGGCTGTACTCCCGCAGCAGGAAATCGAGAAAGTCCTGGAACATCTCGACCTTTTGCTTGCCGCGATGTTCGAGATTGAAGGCAAACAATATCCACTGCAACAGTTCTCCGAACGAGCGGTGGGTGTTCGAGATGAGTCCCACGGTCACGTCCCTGTCCATTTGGCTGAGCAGGTAACGGATCAATGTGGTCTTGCCGGTACCGATTTCGCCGGTGATTACGTTGAAGCCGGCCTGATTCATCAGGCCATAGTCCAGCAGGACCAATGCGGTGCTGTGTTTGGAGCTCAGATAAAGGAAACTCGGGTCCGGAAGAATGGAGAACGGTCTTTCGCGGAAGCGGTAGAAGGCCTCGTACACGTTCGTCTGGCTCCTGCGCGACCTGACCAGCCAACCTAGGGATGGCCGTAGACCGACACGACCGGCTCGTCGGACTTGTTCAAGACAGTGCCGATCAGATGTGTGGCACCCAGCAGTTCGGCGGCACGGCGAACATCGTCGCGTTTTGTCTTGCCTTCCTCGACCACCAGCAACGCGGCTTCGATGTAGGCGCGAAAGCAAGGACGTCCGCGGCGGCCAGCAATGGAGGAAGGTCGAAGACAACGATTCGGGATGGATAGCGGGTCTTGAGTTCTTTCACTAGCTGGCTCATCTTGCGCGATCCCAGCATTTCCGACGAATGCAATTGTGGTGTTCCACCCGGAAGTATCACAAAGCTTCCGATACCGGGGTGCACAGCAACTGCTCGATCGGTGTATCCGACATGAGGTAGTCGCTCAAGCCCAGGTCCAGGACTCCAAGCCGAAATAATCACACATACTCGGCTGGCGCAGATCAGCCTCGACGAGGAGCGCAGTCTGGTGGAATTCCATCGCCAAGCTAATCGCCAGATTGATTGCCACGAGTGTCTTGCCTTCGCGCTCATTCGGACTGGTCACCGCCAGCGTCGTCCAGTGATGTTGGCGCAAGGCTTGCGACACTTGCGTGGACAGGATCTTGAAGGCCTCGGTAAAGCCACATGGGTCGAACCCGCTGACAATTCGCTTTTCCCTCAAGGTGGAGACGCGGGACCTCAATGGTAGGCGTCTTCGTATAGATGATTCGGTCGGGAGCATCCTGGCTGCCGGCCTCCTGCCGCAGATCCCGGTCCGGTGGCTGCGACCAAAGCCGATTCCACTAGCCCCCCGTTCTTGCCTTGCTCGTTCGACAGCTTCCTTTATGCGCTCCATACCATACCTCATGATCTCAGGCGGCCCGGAGTTGCTCGCAAGAGCGGGAACATACACTTGCAGCCATCGTAACGCCCTGAACCAAAGGGCGTCCAGCGGGATCAGGAAAAAGTGGATAAGCAGCACCGCCAGCCCCAAAGCGACGACCGATGATGCCACGACGATTAGAGCAAGCTCTTCGCTTTCGCTGTCGCTGCTCATTGTTCTCCATATAGGGAACGACCGCCAGCACCGGCACTTTCACGAGGCCGGCGAGGGCTTTCGAGCCGCGCACCGAATCGTCCAGGCTTTCCAGAACGGCCGCGGATCCCACGCCGCCGACCATCGGAGATGATCAGCCCCAGCAGCAGAATGGCGCGACGATTAGGACTGCTCGGCCCTTTCCGGTAGCTGAGGTGGATCGATGAGCGAAAAACGCTCCCCCTTTCGATCCTTTTCCAGTTCTTGACCGATGTTCGGCCTGCATCTGCTTAGCCCTGATTTCCCGATAGCGCATCAGGGAAGCTTCGTGATCCCGGGTCAGTTCGAGATATTCGCGTTCCACCTGGGGTGTTTGCTCCAACCGCTGGTCATACGATGCAACCTTAGATTGCAGGGCAGCTCGTTTGCTGCGCGAGCTCTCTGAGTTCAGCGACGAATTGATTCGAGCTGTGCCTGAAACGCGATATACGCAGGATTCTCGGGCTTTACAGCCGGCCGCGTTGACGCTCCCGCCGTGGGTTGTTCCGCTTCCAACGCGGCGATGGATCTTTTCAGCTTTGACGACGTCCGGATGGTCGTCCGAATACTTGTCGCGCGTCGTGGCGAGGTCCGCGCGCAAGCGGGTAAGCTGCTTCGATCGTTCCTGCGGGTCCGTGCCGCCGCCCGTTGCCTTTTGGAGCGCTTCGATCTCGCGTCGCATCTTCACGATGTCGGGATGATCGCTCGAATAGACGCCCGACTGACTTGCGAATTGCGCCTTCAACGTCTTGAGACGCTCTTCGGAATCGAGGACACGCTCACCACTTGCCGAAATCAGCGGGGTGTTCGGCTTCATCTGGGCGAGTTGACCTTCGATGTAGAACTTGCGCTCCTCGAGTGCGCTGATCTGCCGATCAAGCTCCTTGATTTCGCTGTCGGCCCGGTCCCTGAGCTGCATGTTGAGCTGAACCAGCTCCGGCAATCGCCCAGTATTTCTTTGCCTTGAACGCTGCCAGTTTCGACTCTGTCTCCGAGACATGCTCGCTTAGCTTGGCGGCCTCGTCTGCCAAGGAATGCCGAAGTCTCCGCGGTCTTTTGCTGGCGATCTTTAATGTTCTCGCTCAGGAATAGCGTCACCAGCTCGTTCGCGACTTTCTGTGCGACTGCGGGAGTCTCACCATCGTACGAGAGGCTGAACGCGATGGTGGCAGCGGTCTTGCTGCCACTGCGCTGATCGATCACGTCGGCTTTGAGCAGGTCAAGCTTGATGTCCTTGGTCAGAGGCGCTGGAATATCTCTTCGCTGGTCTTGGTCGCCACGTGATACTGGGGTACAAGTTGTACTCCTCAGCAACGCGCATCAAGTTGGCGCGGCGTCATGACTTGCTGGCTGATCACCTGTATGCGCTGATCTGCGTAGCTTGAGATCGTGGAGCGTACCAGGTCAGCCGGCATCTCCTGTTGCTCGATGAGGATGGTCGCCGTGGACCGATATACGGACGGAAGCAGAGCGGCCACCGCGGCGCTGATCAGGAACAGAATGATCGCCGCGGCCAAGACTTGTTTCTTGCGGCGGCGAAATACCGAGAGATACTCTCTCAGATCCTTCGTTTCCTCTTCCATCTCTCATTCTCGTCGACATTGCAACCACGCGAGATTCAGGGACCTGGAAGTCAGCGACTAGTCTCAATTCAGCTTGGTCCGATTTGCCCGCTATCGGGAAACGGAAAGCTTCGACCATGCGTAACCGAGCATAAGATACAGCACGTTGGCATTTGCGGCGACCGGGGACGTGTCATATTTTTGCCGCGCATAGTTGTATCCCACATCCAAGTCTCCACCGTTCGCTCAAGCGCCAGCTCAGACCGAGAATTGACCGAATAGTATCGGCTATTGCTTTCGGTAACCACGCCGCCGATATACTTGATTTGGTACGCGGCCGCATCGATGTCGAACTAAGCATCGGCGACCATTGTCTTGCCCAGCTGACCCCAAGGCGCTGTGTCTGGACCAGCGAGCCCGCGCCGCTCGGATAGATTTCCTGGCTGAGCTGGCCGCTGACCGTATCGGTTTCCGACCTCTGCTCCAGAGTAGCCGTTCAGCGTGGGTCCCGAGCTGTATCTGCTTTTGGACCGGCAGTAGTCTCTGTGACCGTTCCGGAGCAAACTGCCGACGATGATGGGGCCGTCACAGATCAACGTCTGCGAGGAAATAGTGCTTTGCGTCCAACGCCACCCGACCGCGAGAGCGCCATGCAGCGTCTCGGAAAAGGCATGGTCGTACGTGCCCCGAACGCCATAGGTATTCGCCCGAACTTGTGGGGGCGACGTCTCGTATCTGTCGTAAAAGGCCGTGACACCGACGACCTTCCCCTCGTCAAGGCTGGACTGCATGCCAACTGACGCCAGCTGGTCCTGATAGTCAATCAGGCCGGTACCGGAGGTGTCGCCGTAGTTCACGCTCGTGTACCCGTAGCTCGCACTTGATCGATGTTGCTTCGGTAAGAGCTCGGCTCCAGGACGGGTTCACGGTCGACAGGTTTCGCGGGCTGTACGCGAGGACCACTCCCGTGGTGGCAAGCTCGCTTACCAATGTCGAGTCGCGGATGGCGTCGATATCTAATCCAAGGACGTCCCGTTCGGCCTTGTAGCTTGAGCGCAGGCTCAGATCGTAGTTATCGATGTTCAATTGCGGCTGGTCGAGGTAGCGGTTGAAGCTCAGGTTGAGCCCGCCAGTCACCGTAAGCGTTTCGGTTGCGCCGCTGAACTTGACGTCCGGCGAAAGAATCACTCCCCAGACGGTGGGATGCGGTGCGGGCGTCAGCTGGATATTGTCGTTATATTCGGTGCGCAAGCCCAATCGAGGGTTCGAACGACCACTCTGCCGCTCCCGACGGGTCCGGCGCCAGCGGCGGCAATATCCCGCAAAGCACGACAGCCAAGATGTTTCAGCGCAACACGGGTACCCATTGTGCAGATCTTAGGGCACCACGACGACATCCCCGCCCTTCAGCGTGATGTTCTGGTCCAGGTTCTCGCCGGCCTTGACCTGGGAGTAACGAAACGGAAAGACCAGGTCCTTTCCGCTCTCTTTGCGCAGCACCTTGATGTCGTTTTCAGCAGCAAATGGGGTCAGCCCACCGGCCATGCTAAGTGCCTGCAACACGTCCACGTAGCGACCCGGAGCGTACTCTCCCGGTTTGTTGACCCTCCCGATCACGTAGATCTTGTTACCAACGATTTTCAGGACCGCCACGGAAACGACCGGGTCCGACATGAACTTCGCCAGCCGCTGCGCAATTTCCTGTTGCAGCTGGCGAGCACTCTTGCCAGCGGCCTGCATGTCGCCCGCAAGCGGGAAGCTGATGCCCCCGTCAGGCCGGACCAGGACTTCCTTCTTGAGCCCCTCTTCTTTCCACACCGAAATTTCCAGCACATCCTCCGGGCCGATCAGGTAATCCCGGGTGAGATCACGTAGACCCGCGTCGACCGCAACAGTTGGGGGCGGTTGTCGCCCTTTGGTTGACCGAAAGCCGGAAATGCGAGACACAGCGCGATACATATCATCCATTTCCACCGCAAGATCCACCGTTAACCTCGCTCTAAGTTGATTCGGTTTAGCGATTGCTAAATTCGAAACCACTCGACTTCTCCGCGACATTTGGGCCTTACAGCGCGACTCATACGCGATCACCTCTGGTCCGAGGGCCTCGGAGGGGCCCACAATCGTTGGTCGTCGCCTCCACAAAATCGAATTTCACGGAATCGTAGCGAGCACGCGTCGCGGGCGAAGGCGCGTCCTGATGCCGAAGGCAAGGCTGCTAGAACCCGCAAGCGCGCGACAATTACCTCCTTGCCCATTTGCTATCGATAGTAAACGACGAAGTAAACAGCTTGTCAAATCAATAACCTAACCCAACGGCACGCGCTGTGCTGGAGATACTGCGCGCAATGTCTTGCGCCGCAACGATCAACCGCCATCAACCACTAACCTGCACGGCGCCGGCAGGAAGCGAACTCCCGAATACGTTCCACGAGTTGTAGAAGACACATTGGTTGATCATCGGCAACTTACCTGGCGAACGGACGCTCTTGTACTCGTAGTGCACCCGCCACAGCCTGCAGATCAGTACTAAACAGAACAGCGCACTTCATTGCATCAGCCCCCATAGTCTGCGCACGCGGGCCCGAAATAATACAAATCATCGATGCTCCGAGGCGCCGAGACGGGGGCTGTTTTAGGCTGTGACCAACAAACGTGCGACGGATTGTTGACACAACCAGTTGAGGGATTTGAAACATTCGGTCGCCCGGCGGAAACGCCGACGAACAGTGACTTCATCGGATCAGGAGGGTCGCGTATACGATGGCGCCAATTCACGGGCGAATGTAATCGCCGGCCCAGGTCTTGATTTCCTCCATCAGGCGATCGCCGATGCAGCTCCAGCGTGTACGTGTGATCGACCTGCGGCCAAAATAGCTCGGTGCAAAACTGCTGATAGTCCTCCACATCCAAAATTCGCCCCAGTTGCCCAGCTCTGGTTGTAGTACGGAAATTGCGGCTGCCGTGAACACCGACAGCACGTGTCCATCTCGCTCGCGGATTGACTCAAACGCCGCCCGCAGCTGCTCCCGAGTCGGAAGATCCCTCAACTTCCGTTGCGGTCGACTCTTTTCGCACGTCTTCTCCATGCCGGGCTGTCAGCGCCCTGAAGCGACGCTTCAGCCACGCCGATATGTCGAGCAGGATTCGAATACTTCTCAACACTCTCGACGACTGCCCGCGCCATAAAGCCATGGTCCGGAAAACAGATCGGATCAAGCAAAACCATACCGACAACTCGCCGGTCATTGACCGTCAGTCTCACCGCGTTGTCCGCGCCGGAGCAGAGCCCAGCCAACACGAGCGGCAAACGACCCAGACGCGCCTCCAGAACGCCCACAATCTCCTCGAAGTCTGCCGCCACGGATTGTTGATTCGTCAAACCGGGGCGTTGGCGGACTATCACCCACGCCGGCGAGATCGACACGCAGCGAACTAAATCCCAGTTGGGCGAGTTCCCTGGCGAGGTGGACGTGCAGCCTCGACGGACCGACTCGGTGCAGCAAACCGGCGCTCAAGAACACGAATACCGGCAGCTCCTGCGCGTTGCGTGGTGCGCATGTTCGGTAGAGTCAAAATCCCGAATAACCGCCCGCCTTCGCCAAACTGCAGTGGCTCTTCCGTCAGGACACTGTCAGACATGCGGTAAGGCGCTCCAATACTGGCTTGGCCGTCATCAGATTGAACAAATTTGTATCCCAGTTGCACGCGAATCGTACAACATCCTGAGGAACCCCTGCACGGAAAAACCGGCCTTGGACGATGTATTGACTACGTACAGTTTGCTCTTCGGAACATTCGCGTATGCACTGGCATCGAGCAAGCGGAACTCTTCCAGCATTCGCTCGGAAAGACGGTGCCCCGCATACTCGTGCAATGCCTCACGCCTCTCGGCGCGACTCAGGTAATGATATCCCTCAAGCATTGTCACCTGAATGCGACGCAATGTTTGAAGATAGCCAGCCCCATCGGGAACAGGATCCCACAGAACCAACCGCTGCACGTTACTCGCAAGCGCCCACGGACTTGCAGGCCAGCAGCGCACCAGCCCGCACTCCCAGCAGCCGCACCACGCTGCTGCCGGACAAATCGCGCCCTTCGCGCACAGCGAGCGCGATGTCCTCTACCCAATCGGAAATCGTAACCTCGCCGAGGTCAGCGAATGAATCCCCGGTGCCTCGATAATCGAACCTGAGAACGTGCTGACCTCTCTCAGCGAGAGAAATGGCCAACTCCCGAAGCGCGAGCTGCGTGCGCATGTACTCACTGAACAGAGGTGGACAGATGACCGTGAGCACTTCGCCGCTGCCTCCGATCGCTGGATGGTAAGCCGCGAAGATCTGCTGGTTGCTCGGTCCGAAGAAAAAGGCTTCCATTACCGTCCGAAGGTTGAGTGGCCAGTGCTTGGAAACATTGCGCTGACGACGGTAATTCATAAGGTCTCTTTATGCTCGATTTGAACTTCGATTCTGCGATATATGACTGTGCTAGGAAACCGATCCTGGCGAACGCAGAGGTGACCTGGTTGGCTTTTCGGGCCAATTATGACTCTATGACGGTGGCTCCATCGTTGGTTACGGACGGCTCCTTCTCAGCATGTAGCTCGGTTCGGCATGCCGCGTAACCTACGTTGCCTGAGACCGGCTGTCGCATTTCTACGACGCGACCATAATGTCTAATCGATCCGCTCAGGCCGGCATCGCGTTGCGATGTCCGCCAGGCTCTCCTGGAAAAGCACGCGGAAGTCGAGCCTTACGCCGAGCTCGTCCTCGATTTGTCGCAGCGCCTGGACACCAAGCAACGAGTGGCCGCCGATCTCGAAGAACTTGTCAAAGCGGCCAATCGGCTGAGCCGGGATTAATCAGCTTCGTCCATATCTCGGCGATCGATCGCCTCGACTGGATCCGATGGCAGCCTCATGGTCGGCCGATACGGCTCTCCGTAACGACCGGCGTCGGAAGTCTGCGCCGATCGACCTTGCCGTTCGGCGTCAGCGGAATCTCATCCACCGGCAGGAAATTCTGCGGAATCATGTACTCGGGGAGTCGGGCACGCAGATGTTTGCGCAGGCTGATCGGAGCCAAGAGCTGCCCTTTCGCCGGCACGCAGCACGCGACAATGCGTACGTCGTTCGGCTTTCGCCGTCCACAGATGCACGGCCGCCTGGCGCACGGACGGATGCTCACAGAGAACCGCCTCGATCTCCCCCAGCTCGATGCGAAAGCCGCGCAGCTTGACCTGGTCGTCGAGACGGCCCAGGTGCTCGAGCATGCCGTCATTGCGCCAGCGGGCGCGGTCACCGGTGCGGTAGAGCGTGGCCCGCGGCGCGGTGCTGAAGGGATCCGGAATGAAGCGCTCGGCGGTCAGCTCGGGCCGGTTCCAGTAACCGAGGGTGACCCCGGCGCCCCCGATGCACAGCTCGCCGGGAACGCCGATGGGGCAGAGGTTCCTCTGCGCATCGAGGATGTAGACCGTGGTGTTGGCAATCGGCTTGCCGATGCTGATGCCGTTGGAGGTGTCGGTAATACGGGCGCAGGTGGACCACACCGTGGTCTCGGTGGGTCCGTACATGTTCCACACTTCGACACCGCGCGCGATCAGCTGGTCGGCAAGATCCTTGGGCAGGGCTTCGCCACCGACCAGGGCCTTGAACGGCGTCCTGCCCGTTCCAGCCCGCCTCCAACAGCAGGCGCCAGGTGGCCGGGGTGGCCTGCATGACGGTGGCACCGTGTTGTTCAAGGAGGGCGCTGAGGGCATCGGCCATCGATGGCTTCTTCGCGGCTCGCGATGACGACCGTGGCACCCACCGTGAGCGGCAGCTGGAGCTCGAGCACGGCGATATCGAAGGACAGCGTGGTGACGGCCACCAGCACGTCATCGGCAGTCAGGCCGGGTTCGCGCGCCATGCTGGTGAGGAAATTGACGACCGCGCGGTGCGGTACGACCACGCCCTTGGGCTTGCCGGTGGAACCGGAGGTGTAGATCACATAGGCCGGATCCTCGGGCTCAGCCGTATCGTGCATCGGCCGGCAGGCGCGGCATCCAGTGCGGAAGCGATGGTCTTGGCATCGGCATCGAGCAGCAGTTGGCGCTCGCGGGGCAGACCAAAGGCAGCCCGCCAGCGTCGGTGTCGGACACCAGCAGCGCGAGTTGTGCGTCATCCGCCATGAAGCGCAGGCGCTCCGCCGGGAACGAGGGATCGAGCGGCACGTAGGCGGCACCGGTCTTGAGAACGCCAAGCACGGCGGCGAGCATGTCGGCGCCCCGTTCGATGCACAGGCCGACCCGTTGGCCGCGGCCCACGCCGCGCGAACGCAGCGCCTGCGCCATGCGGTTGGCGCGCGCATCCAGCTCGGCATAGGTGAGCACCGTCGCGCCGACCGTCAGCGCCGTACGCTCGGGCGTGCGCTGCTACCTGCGCCTCGAACAATTCGTGCATGCAGCAGGCCGACCGGAAATGTCGACAGCCGTGTCGTTCCACTCGTTGACGACCTGCTTTCGTTCCGATGCCGCCAACATCGGAATCTTCGATATTCTTTGCTGCAGGCTCGCTGACGATGGCGTGCAACAATCGCTCGAAAGTTCGACGACAGTCTCTGCTACCGTCTCTGCCTCGAACAAGATCCGTGCAGTAGTCGAATCGCCCTACGTAACCTCCGCCCTCCTCGTATGAGATGTAGACGTCAAATCAAACTGAGCGATCTTCGGATCAAATTGAAAACTCGTGACTTCGAGATCGCCAATTCTCGGCGCCGTTGTGGACAAGACCTCCAACATGACCTGAAAAATAGGATTCCGGCTTGGATCCCGTTCAAACTTCAGGTGTTCCACCAGCGCTCCGAAAGGCAGGTCGCTGTTGGAAAAGGCGTCGAGCGTTGTGTCCCGACTCCGTCGCAGCAATTCGATGAAGGTCGGATCGCCCGAAAGGTCGCATCGCAAGGCGGCCATGTTGAGAAAATTTCCGATCAGCGGCTCTACTTCGTGCGGGGTTCTCGCGGCGACAGGCGTACCGATGACAATATCGTCCGCCCCGGAATATCGCTGAAGTAGCACTTCAAAGGCCGCCAGCACGGTCATGAAGAAAGTACTTCCTTCGCGCGCGCCCAACAGCCTCAGGTCCTGCGCCAGCGCGGCAGGAATGTTGAAAAAGACATTCGCTCCCTTGAAGGATTGAAGGGCCGGTCGCGGTTTATCAACGGGCAACTCCAATACCGGCAGCGTGCCCCCCAACTGCTCTTTGCCAGAACCCGATCTGGTCTGGCATAGGTGGCTTCGTTGGCCAAGGATTGCCGCTGCCATTGGGCGAAGTCGGCATACTGCACGGCCAAGCTCGGGTAGACGCGGATCGCTCCCTTCAGTGAAGGCCCGATAGAACGTGTCCAACTCGTCCAACATCAGTCCGATGGACAATCCATCCACCACGATGTGGTGAACATTGACGATCAGGACGTGTTCGGCGTCACCTAACTTGAACAAGGAGACACGAATCAGCGGCAGCCGCGACAGGTCGAACGATGTACCGGATACTTCCGATGCCAAGGCCTGCAGTCTGTTTTCGCGTTCTTCGCCAGCAAGGTGATCCAGCTCCGTGACATCGAGCTTGATTCTGAGCTCGGGATGAATGAATTGCAGAGGTTCTCCGTCCTCGACGCCGAACGTCGTTCTCAGTACCTCATGTCGCTTGATGACCTCATTGAAACTATCTTCCAGCGCCGTCACATCCAGCGGACCACGAAGTCGACATCCGATCGATAGCGTTATAGGCCGGATTACCCGGCATCATCTGATCGATCACCCACATCTGGCGCTGGACAAACGACAGCGGCGCGGAGTCACGATTTGGTCGTATGGGTATTTCAGGACGCTTGACCGGCGTGTACGAACTCCGTCGTCTGGCCTGCCCCGCGCGGCTGCATCTTAGCCAACGATGTCCAACTGGATGTCGATGCCTGGTGTTCGATCTTTTCGGCCAGCTGTCCAATGGTTGGAGCTTGAAACAAGCATGGTCAGCGGGAGTTTCAGCCCGATCTGCCGTTCGATCTGCGCAAGCATTTGGGCGGCCAACAACGAATGCCCACCAAGCTCGAAAAAGTTGTCCGTAGCGCCGATTGGGTGCCGCTTGAGCACTCGTTGCCAGATCGCTGCCAATCGCCAGTTGCAGTTCGCCCTGGGGAGCGACAAAGTCTGTGTCGACTTCAAATCGTGGCAGTGTCGGGCTTGGGAAGCGCCTTGCGGTCAATTTTGTCATTCGGTGTGCGCGGGAACGACTCCATCTCGACAAAGCGCGAAGGAATCATGTAATCGGGCAACTTGTTCTGCAGGACCTTCCGGAGGTCGCTGGGCCTTTCGTGGCGTAGCGGTCCCGGCGATGAAATAGGCGACAAGTCTTTCGTCGCTGTCGTCATCCTTTCGGATCATCACCACAGCGTCTCTGACACCGCCATCCTGTGTCAGCACATGTTCGATCTCGCCCAGCTCGATGCGAAAGCCGCGGATCTTGACCTGGTGATCGATGCGGCCCAGGTATTCGATGTCACCGTTCTCGAGTCGTCGCGCCAGATCGCCGGTGCGGTAGAGCATGCCGTCCGCCGTGGGGCGGAAGGAGTCCGGAATGAAGCGGGCGGCCGTGAGTTCGGCGCGGTTGAGATAGCCGCGCGCAACGCCTGCGCCGCCGACATACATTTCTCCGGGCACCCCGACGGGAACCGGTTGGCCGTCGGGATCGAGGATATAGACCTGCAGATCGGGAATGGGGACGCCGATGACGCTGCCCTGCCCGGATTCCAGATCCTTCCAGCGGATCGGGCGGTAGGTGACGTGCACCGTGGTCTCGGTGATGCCGTACATGTTCACGAGCAGCGGCCGCGCGTCGCCGTAGCGCTCCAACCAGGGGCGCAGGCTCTGCAACTCCAGCGCCTCGCCGCCGAAGATCACGTAGCGCAGAGCAAGGTCGGCCTTGGGCTCCGACATGTCGGCCTGTATCAACTGGCGGAACGCCGACGGCGTCTGATTGAGCACGGTGACACGCTCGCGCACCAGCAGTTCGCGGAAAGCTTCCGGGGAGCGACTGACCCAGTAGGGGACGATCACGACCCGGCCGCCGTAGAGCAGCGCGCCCCAAAGTTCCCACACCGAGAAATCAAAGGCGTAGGAGTGGAACAGCGTCCACACATCCTGCTGATCGAAGTGGTACCAGCGCGTCGGTGGCCTCGAACAGGCGCGTCACGTTGTAGTGGGTGATCAGCGCACCCTTGGGCTTGCCCGTGGAGCCGGAGGTGTAGATCACGTACGCGAGGTTATCGGCCGTTGCTACCGGGGCTGGATCCGTACTCGGCGCCCGCGAAGCGGCTCGTCCAACAGCACGCGCGTCACGGCGATGCCCTCGAGATCTGCCGCCAGACTCCCTTTGCGTGACGACGACGCCGACGCGCGAATCCTCGAGCATGAAGGCGACCCGGTCCTTCGGATAGGCCGGGTCGAGCGGCAGATACGCGCCACCCGCCTTGAGGATTCCGATGATTCCGATCACCATCTCGATGCTGCGATCGGTGCGCAGGCCGACCAGTTGGTCGGGTGTCACACCGAGCTCGCGCAGGCGGTGAGCAAGCTGGTTGGCACGGCGGTTGAGTTCCGCGTAGGTCAGCCGCTGATCCTCGTACACCAGCGCCACTGCGTCAGGCGTGCGCTCGACCTGCTGCTCGAAGCGCTCGTGCAGGCACGCCCCTTTGGGGTAGGAGGCCGCCTGGTTCCACCCCGAGATCGCCTGATGCCGCTCGGCCTCGGTCAGCAGCGGCAACATGGAAATCTTCCGCTCCGGATCGCGGGCGATTCCGTCCAGAAGAGTCCGGTAGTGTCCGCACAGCCGCTGAATCGTTCGGGCTTCGAACAAATCCGAGCAGTACTCGAACCGTCCCGAGTAACCTCCGCCTTCCTCGTAGAGTTGAAGACTCAAATCAAACTGGGCGAACTTCAGATCAAAATGAAAGTTGCTGATCTCCAGGTTTCCAATTCTCGGAGCAGTTGTGGGCAAGACCTGCAGCACAACCTGAAAGATAGGGTTCCGGCTCGGATCCCTTTCAAACTTCAGGTGTTTCATCAGGGCTTCGAAAGGAAGGTCGTTATTCGAAAATGCGTCGAGCGTCGTCTCCCGGCTCCTTCGCAGCAATTCGACAAAGGTCGGATTGCCCGACAGGTCGCACCGCAAGGCGGCCATGTTGAGAAAATTCCCGATCAGCGGCTCCACTTCAGGCGGGGTTCTCGTAGCGACGGGCGTCCCAATAACAATATCCTCCGCACCCGAATACCGTTGAAGCAACACTTCAAAGGCTGCCAGCAGGACCATGAAAACCGTACAGCCTTCACGCGCGCCCAGCAACCTCAAGTCCTGAGCCAGCGCCTGAGGGATATTGAAGAATAGATTCGAACCTTCGAAGGACTGGAGGGCCGGTCTGGCTCTGTCGCGGGGCAACTCCAATACGGGAAGCTTGCCCCCTAGCTGCTTCCGCCAAAACTCGATTTGGTTGACATATGTTGTTGCGTCGCTGGCGACGGTTTGTCGTTGCCATTGGGCAAAGTCGGCATATTGCACGGCCAAAGCCGGTGGACGAAGATCACCACCGCCGGTAAAGGCCCGATAAAACTTATCCAACTCGTCCAACAGCAAGCCGATGGACAATCCATCCGCCACGATGTGATGAAGGTTGATAACTAAGACGTGTTCCGCTTCACCGAGTCTGAAAAGGAAGACACGAATCAGTGGAAGGCGAGACAGGTCAAAGGGTGTGATAGAGAGTTGCGATGCCAAGAACTGCAATCGCTCTTCGCATTCTTCGCCAATCAGGTGATCCAGCTCCGTGACAAACAAATTGATCTTGAGCCCGGGGTGAACGAATTGCTGAGGTTCATCATCCTTGACGCCGAACGTCGTTCTCAGTCCCTCGTGCCGTTTGATGACTTCATTGAAGCTGTCTTCCAGAGCCTGGACGTCCAACGAGCCCCGAAGACGATATCCGACTCGATAGGTTATAAGCAGGATTTCCCGGCGTCATCTGGTCGATCACCCACATCTGGCGCTGGGCAAACGACACAGGGGCCGAGTCACGATTGGGCCGTATGGGTATGACGCGCGCTTTAACCGATTCTGGCGCGGCACCTCTCAAGCGCTGTTCCAGCAACGCCTTCTTATCGGCTGAAAGTGTTGGTCCATTTATCATAGGCACAAGTACGACACCACGAGTTCACTCTCCAGTCGAGATCTGCATGAGAGATGGGTGAGTGGATAAGGAATGGATAAGGTCAAATCAAGTCACCGGAATCAAGACCAGCAAGTCGCGCCGCTCTCTGGCACACGACAATCATCGTTATATTTTTGACAAAAGCTGTCGCGCCTGATCATCCGTAAGGCTCTCGACTTCGACGAGGATCTTTGAGTGAATGATCGCACTCAATTGGGCGATGGTGGGCGCCTCAAAGAATTCTCTAAGTGTGAGACTTATTTGATATGAAGATCTTATTTTCGCTGTGATTTGCATCGCCAAAAGCGAGTGCCCACCCAATTGTGAAAAGTTCTCATGGATACCGATATTCTCAAATCCAAACACACTGTCCCATATCTCAACCAAGGCCGCCTCGACCACGCCGGTTGGTTGGTCGCCTCGGTCTCCTTGACTTCTGTCCTGGCCAGGGGCTCTTGTACCGATCTGCATCGGCAGCTGGTACATCGTCGGATTAAATGGCACCCGGGACCGTTCGATCAGGCTGGCGAGGTCTTCCGGGCTGACAATAGTATGATGCAACTCTGAGCTCAACATTCGTGCGAACGCGTCCAACCCGTCCTTCGTAAGCATTGCGCTTTCGAGTGCCTGCTCTTTCAGCGCCTCGGCACCCAAAAACGTTTGCAGCTCGGCGACAACACCGACTTCCTTCCAGACCGGCCAGCTAATAGAGAGTGTACGAAACTTGGTCTTAGAATTCGCGTAGGCAGCAAAGGCATCCATAAAGCAGTTCGCCGCGCTGTAGTCGCAATGCGCGTATGGAAGTGTCACTGAGGACAACGATGAAAACAGGACCAGAAAGTCCAAATCGAGACCCTTAAGCAAATCGAATAGCACCCTCGTGCCATCGACCTTTGGTGAGAGCACGCTCTCGGCTACTTCTCTTGTCTTGGCTTGAATCAATCCGGACCTGAGAATTCCAGCGGCGTGAATCACCCCGTTTATGGAATTGAATCGCTTTAGCGTTTCACTCACCACCCTTCGCATCTGTACTTGGTCGGAGGCGTCGGCTACGATCACTTCGACCTCTCCTCCAAGGCGCTCGATTTCCAACAGTTCGTGGACTATCTTGATGATTGCGTCTGGCGCAGCCTTTGTCTGGGCCAATTCAGTCCACTTGGATTTCTCCGGAAACGGGGTCTTCTTTGTCAGGACAACCCGGGCCTGACAGGTCCTGGCAAGATATCTTGCGAATGCCAATCCAAGGCCGCCGGTTCCCCCCGTAATCAAGTAGATCCCACGCTCGCGCAGTCGCTTCGCCCCTAGCCCCTTGCCATCGTTCGTCACGGACGACTCTGGCAAATTCACAGGCTCGTATTTTCTCTCCCAACGGTGCCTACCACGATAAGCGAGCACATCACACTGATTCGTTACCGTAAACTCGGACAGAATTCCGCCAATGACAACGTCCGGCAGTTGCTCGGCGACCCGGGAGTCGGGCAAATCCAGGTTGAAGGATGAAACATTGGGAAATTCCTTAGGAATGACTCCAGTCGGGCCCAGCGCCGTCGCCATCCTCGGGTCCAGCGACTCTTCGCCGGTTACTTCGTGAATTCGATTAGAAATAACTCCAATCCGGACCGGAATGGAAATGCTTAGCTCGCCAATCGCCTGAGCGATGTACAGTAGACTGAAGAAGCCGAAGTCTTCGTTGCGATTCGAAGTGATGCATTCCGCAGGTTCACTGTCCGTCGTGAGGCAACCCAGGTGGATGATATTGAGTGTGCCTACGAACCTTTCCTTGATCTCGCGAAATAGCGTCACGTAATGATCAGGATCAGCGGGATTCAGCTCGAACGCGCCATCGTCGCCGCTGACGAATGCCTTGCCGAAGCGAACGAATCCCACCGGTTGTCCCATTGCTTGGAGCCTGGACCTGATGCAGGCCCCTCCTCCATATTGGTCCGCGACGATCAACCAATAGGCATCTTCCGGTTGAGACTCACCGGCAATCTCGCGCGGAAACGGAGTTCGTTCCCACGTTGGCACGTAGAACCAGTTGTCTATGCCGGCCTTTTCCGATTCGCCTTCCCGTTCCTGCGCCTTCCTCGCACTGTCCGACGTGGGCTCGATCCAGTGATTCTTCTTCTCAAAGGGATAGGTTGGCAGCGCAACTCGGCGGCGGCGATCGCCGATGTGAGCGTTGTCCCAATTAATTGCCGTTCCTGAGACCCACAGCTTTCCGATCGCGTGCCATAGAAATTCGACGTCTGACTGGTTCTCGTAGTGGTGCCGGAGCGAGGAAACCGCGATCGGGACGCCGGCATGCTGCCGATCGGGGTGCTGCATGGCCAGCACGCCCAGCGTGCGGCCGGGTCCGGCCTCCAGCAGAATCGGGTTCTCGAACTGCCATAGCTCGTGCAACGCATCGCTGAACCTGGCGGTGTGATTGGCGTGCCTCGCCCAATACGCCGGATTCGTGGCTTCGCGTCCCGTGATCCATGTCCCGGAGACGTTGGACATGTACGGAATTCGCGGCTCGTTCAATTGAACCTTGCGCACCTCCGCCTCGAATGCCTTCACGATCGGATCGAGCATTCTCGAGTGAAAGGCATGGGTATTCTGAACATGCCGACAGATGACGCTTCGTGCAGTCAACATCCGTTCGAACTCGGCGACGGCGGCAACCGGGCCGGCCACCACGCACAAACTTGGACCGTTGATCAATGAAATGGACAGCTCTTCGGGAAGCAGGCGAAAGCAGTTCACTTTCCGGCAGCATGACGGCAAGCATGGCTCCCTGGGGCAACTCATTGACCAGCTTGGCCCGGTTCGCAATCAGCCGCAGCGAGTCCTCCAGCGACAAGACCCCGGCCAGACACGCCGCCACGTACTCGCCCATGCTGTGACCGACGATGGCGTCGGGGGTGATTCCCAACGAATGCCAGAGACGGGCCATCGCATATTCGATCGTGAACAATGCCGGCTGGGCGTACAGCGTCCTGTTGAGATTCGTCGCATCCGGATCCTGCGGTGCGCCGGCTTGTCCACCAAGCATCTTCTTCAGGTCGATTCCCTTGCTCTTGCCCTCCCTCTTCCAGCTTCGGCTGTTCGGGTAGATGACGGTCCGAATGTCGATCCCCAGGTGCGGCTCGAGAATCTGCGAGCATCGATCGACTTCCTCTTTGAAGACGGCCCACGTTTCATAGAGATCGTGGGCCATGCCCACGTAGTGATCGCCGATACCGGGCAACAACAGGATCACCGGGCGCCGCGACGTCGTCCGTCCGGCTGGAGAGGATTCTCTTCGAGCCTTCCTGACGCAAGGCGGACAGGGCGTCGTCCCGATCGACACAGACCAGGCACCGTCTATGCGGAAACTCCTTGCGTCCGATCTGCAGGGTGTAGGCCACGTCGCTCATGTTCACGGAGTCGTTGCCGTTCAGGAACTCCCGTAAACGATGCGTTGCCTGGTCGAGGGCCGGTTCCGTCTTGGCCGACAGGATCAACAAATGAGGAGGATTGGCATTCGTTGATGCTCCCGGTGCCGGCGCTTCTTCGAGGACGACATGCGCGTTCGTTCCACCCATGCCGGTCGACATCACTCCTGCTCGTCTGGGACCGTCGCTGGTCCATTCCCGCAAGGCCGCGTTGACGAAAAATGGGGTGTCCGCAAAATCGATTTCCGGATTGGGTTCCTTGAAGTGCAGACTCGGCGGAATCTCTCGGTGCTGCAGGGCGAGAACCGTCTTGATGATGCCGGCGACTCCCGCCGCGGCGTCGAGGTGCCCGATATTGGTCTTTACCGAACCGATGGCGCAGAAACCTGAACGCTGCGTCGACGTGCGAAATGCCTTGGTCAAGGCGCGCATCTCGATGGGATCTCCGACGGGCGTCCCCGAACCGTGGGCCTCGACGTAGCTGACGCTGTCGGCTTCGACGCCGGCATTGGCGAGCGCCTCCACCACGACGTCGGCCTGGCTGTTGACGCTGGGAGCTGTGTAGCCGGCCTTTTCCGAACCATCGTTGTTGACGGCCGACCCGCGGATCACGGCATGGATCGTGTCGCCGTCTGCAATGGCGTCCGCCAACCGCCTCAACACCAGGATGCCGCCGCCGCTGCCGAACACGGTACCGTTCGCCTTCGCGTCGAAGGCCCGCACATGCCCGTCCGGGGAGACGACTCCGCCGGCGTCGCAAAAGTAACCGGCGCGATGCGGGACCCGCACGGAAATCGCCCCGGCCAGAGCCATGTCGGTCTCACCGCTCAGAAGGCTCTGGCGAGCGAGGTGGACCGCGACGATCGAGGTCGAGCAAGCGGTCTGGACGGTAAGGCTGGGGCCCTTCAGGTTGAGCTTGTAGGAAATTCGGGTACTGAGAAAATCCTTGTCGTTGCCGATGAGCGTGGGAATATAGTCTTCGGCCAGGCGGCCATTCAGCCCGGCACTCGTGAAATAAGTGTTCAGGGCGGAACCCGTGAACACGCCGACCCGTCCTTGAAACCGATCCGGGTCATGGCCCGCGTTCTCGAGCGCCTCGTGCGCAAGCTCGAGCAGGATCCGGTGCTGCGGATCCATGCTCCTCGCTTCCATCGGCGAGAAGCCGAAGAATGCGGCATCAAAGCCGCCCGGTTCCTCCAACACCGGCGCAGCCTTCACGTAGTTCGACTCGGCAAGATGGGACGCGGGCACGCCTGACGCGAGGATTTCCTGATCCGAAAGGCGCGCGATCGACTCGACACCTTCCTCTAGGTTATGCCAGAACTCGTCGACATTTCGCGCGCCCGGAAAGCGGCCGGCCATCCCGACGATTGCGATGTCGAACTCGTTGTTCATCGACACTTACGGGCTGCCCGCTTGAATGACAGGTTCCGGGAGGGCCTTTCGATCCGCTTTCCCGCTCGGCGTCAAAGGCATTTCGTCGATTCTCTCGATGCGATTGGGGATCATGTAGTCGGGAAGGTGTCTCTTCAGATGATCCTTGAGACCCTCGATGTCGAGCTCCGATTTGCAGACGACGTAGGCGACGATGAGGATGACATTTTCCGAGTACTTCTTGACCAGAGCCGCACAATCCGTGATGCGGGGATATTCCCTGATTGTGTTTTCAATCTCTCCCAGCTCGATCCGCAGCCCCCGGATCTTTACCTGGTGATCCTCTCGCCCCAGATACTCGATATTTCCATCGGGCAGCCAGCGGGCGACGTCTCCGGTTCGATAGATTCTTTCACCCGGATTGGCGGGATTGTCGGTGAACTTTTCCCCTGTCAGGGTCGGGTTGTTAAGGTAACCTCTCGCCAGACCGACCCCGGCGATGCACAGCTCTCCGGTCTCCCCGATCGGAACCTGCCGACCGTCCCGGATGACATAGAGTCGAATGTTGTCGATCGGTCGCCCGATCGGAATGTTTTCGAAGTCGTCGTGCGCAGGGCAGTCGAAATAGCTGACGTCGACGGTCGCCTCGGTGGGGCCGTAGAGATTGGTCAGCCGGGCCCCTGTCTTGCCACCCAGGATCGCATTGAATTTTCTGACATGACTGGACGTCAGCGCCTCGCCGCTGGCAAATACGCGGCGAACCGAAGCCAGGCCCTGCACGGCGCTCGCGGGCTTGCCCTCCAGGTATTCGAGATACACGTTCAGCATCGACGGGACGAAGTGCAAGACGGTGACGCCGTGCTTCTTGATCGTCTCCGCTATCGCCAGCGGATATCGTTCACCGCCCGGCATCAGGAAGCAGAGCTTGGCGCCGGTCAGCGCCCACCAGAAGAGCTCCCATACCGACACATCGAAATAGTACGGCGTCTTTTGCAAGATGACGTCGCGCTCATCGATCGGGTACGCCTGCTGCATCCAGTGCAGGCGGTTGACGAGCGAACGGTGCTCGATCATCACGCCCTTGGGCCTGCCGGTCGATCCGGACGTGTAAATGACGTAGGCCAAGTCCCGCGGCTTGTTGACCACGGCAGGATTGGCCGTTGACCCGCGATAGACGTCCGGATCGTCAAGATCGATGACCACCCCGTCAAAATCGACCTTGCCGGCCGTCTTCTTCTGCACCAGCAAGATGTTGACGCCTCCGTCCTTCAGCATGTAATCGGTGCGATCCGGCGGATTGTCCGGCGGCACAGGCAGATACGCCCCTCCGGCTTTCAGGATCCCGAGGATGCCGATGATCATCGCGAAGGATCGCTCCACCATCAACGCGACAATGTGGCCCGGCCGAATCCCGTCGGCTCTAAGTCGATGGGCGAGTTGGTTCGCTTTGTCGTTGAGCTGCGCGTAGGTGAGCAGCGGAGCGACGGCGCTCTTGTCGGCGCATATCACGGCCGTTTCGGATGCGCGCTTCGCAATCTGCGCTTCGATCAGCTCATGAATCGTCACGTCGTCCGGAAACTTCGCTTCCGTGCGATTGAATGCGGCGATCTTGGCGAGGTCGACTGCCGTGGCGGCAGCTACGAGTGGACTGTTCATGTCAAGACAAGCGGGTCGAAGTCACTTCCCAAGGCGATGCGCCCGGTCCACGAACATCTTCCCCAGGAGCTCCTCGTGAATCTGGCTCGTGCCTTCGATGATCTCCATGATCTTTGCATCGCGATAGAACCGCGAGACCGGCGACGATCCGTGGACCCCGGAGGCGCCACGGATCTGTACGGCGTCCGATGCTGCTTTCACGGCGGCGATCGACGTAAAGTACTTGGCCATCAAGGTGTTCTCGAACACTTCCGGAAGATGGTCGTCTTCGGTGCGGCAGGCGTTATGGCACAGGAGCCCTCCCGCCTCCAGGTCGGTGCCCATCCTTGCAATCAGCGACCGGATCATGCCGATTTCACCGACGGTCCGGTCGGCGATCTTGCGCACGGCCGCATAAGCGATGCTTTCCTCGAAACATCCCCTCAAGAGCCCCAGTGCCGAACAGGCCGTACTGATTCTTCCGTATTGCAAGCCCACCGGAGCGACATGTGACAAGGCGAAACCAGGCTTGCCGACAACGTTGGCGACCGGCACTTCGACATCGTTGAACGTGAGCTGCGCCAAGCCGGCGGAGCGGAACCCCATCAAGTCATGAATGGGCTCTATTTCAAGGCCCGGGGCGTCCCTGGGCACCAGGCACGCCACGGAACGTTGCTCGAGCTTGCCGAAGACGAGAAACACGCCCGCGCGCTGTGCGCACGTTATCCATCTCTTGCTGCCGTTCAGAACGAGGGAGTCGCGCCCGGATCTCTGGGCAAACTCGGTGGCCAAGGACTGGATCGCGCTGCCGGCGCCGGGTTCCGTCAAGGCGAAGGCGCCGATCATTTCCCCTTTGGCCAAAGGCGGAAGCCAGGTCTTCTTTTGCTCCTCGGTGCCCCACTTGGCGAGCGCCATTGAAACCATGGATTGGACCGTCAGCACGCCCGTCAGGGAGGAAGAGCCTCTGCCCAGGGCTTCGTTCAACAAACCGAACGTGACGACGTCCCAGCCCTGTCCCCCGTAGTCCCGTGGCAGCGCGGGACCCAAATAGCCGGCGGCCGCCAGCATGGATATCACGTGATCCGGGATTCGCTGCTCCCGATCCCACGCTTCGGCAAACGGTTCGACGTTCAAGGCGACAAAATTCTTGAACTCCGCGTGCTTCGCCTTTTGTTGATCGGTCAACAGGTGCTGCATATCGACGGCACTCCCTCAACCCGCCCGCCCGCCGTTCTTTCTGACGACAAACGCGGCAGCCGCATTGAGGGACTTGAAATTCTCGATGTCCAGATCGTCCATTCCTACTTCGATCGCAAAGGTCTTTTCGATGAACGTCATCAACTGGACCGCAAACAGCGAATTCACGAGACCCGACTCGAACAAGTGGTCGTCATCCTTCAGATCGACGACGTTGATGGAACTCAGTATGAAACGCCTGACGGTGTCCTTGACAACGCTTTCCTGCCCCGGATTCGGCGACGTCATGATTTAGCCCTCAGGATAGACATAGAAACCCCTCCCCGACTTTCGTCCCAGATGCCCCGCATGCACGAGCTTCCTCAGCAATGGGCAACAGCGGTACTTCGAGTCCTGAAAGCTCTCATACAGAACATCGAGGGAACGCACGACGGTGTCCAAGCCGATCAGGTCCGCCGTTTCCAGCGGGCCCATCTTGTGTCCGAAGCATTTCTTGAAAATCGCATCGATCTTGTCCGCAGTCGCCACCTGGTCCTGCAGGACGAAGGCCGCCTCGTTCATGAACAAATGCGAAATGCGGTTCGAGACGAAGCCCGGCAGATCCTCGACGATGATCGCCTCCTTGCCGAGGCGCGAGAACAGCTGCAGCAGGGTCTCGATGGTTTGATCCGAGGTGTGAAATCCGCGGATTACCTCGACCGTTGGCTTCAGATGGACCGGATTCATCAAGTGGATACCGACGACATTCGCCGGGCGCTTCGTCGCGCCGGCAATTTGCGTGATCGAGATGCATGACGTATTGGCCCCGAAGCAGACGTGGGGTGGCATCACCTGCTCCAGTTGCTCGTAGATTTCCTTCTTGATCTGCCAGTCCTCGGTGACGTTCTCGATGACGAAGTCGCAAGATGCAAGTTCCCGCAGATCGGTCGTCAGGACCATTCGCGATTCGGCCTCCTCTTTCGTCATCCGCGGCAACGTCTTCGAGAACAACGGCACAACCCGGAGGTTCTTCAATACGCCGGCACGAGCCCGCTGCAATATCTCTTCCGAGATGTCGACGACCACCGCGGATATCCCGTGAAGCACCAAGTCGGTTACGACGCCGATGCCGATGTTTCCGGCGCCAAGGACGCCCACCTTTCGGAATTCCATCTTACGAAGCCCGTCGTCCCAGTGTGTTGTATCGTCGCTGCTGACCTCGTTGCGCAGCCGCCGCAGTCGCTGTATCTGCCCGCGTCTCTTCAGTTGCCGCATTCAGCTTGGCGGCGAGCAGCGCCACCGTCGGGCACTCGAACAAGCTTACTATCGACAGGCTCTGGTTCAGCTCCTTCTTGATCATGGCGATCACCTGGACGGCTCTGAGCGACGTCCCGCCCGCCTCAAAGAAGTTCTCGTTCACTGCGATTCGCGGCCTGCCCAGAACCTTTCCCCATATATTCGCAAGCTTCGTTTCCAGCGTGCTGCCGGGCGTTGCGTCCGCGCGGGTGGCAAGTGGCTGCTGCCCGACCCTGAATTTCTCGATCGCCGATGCAAGCCGCTCGATGTCGTACAGTTCTTCCCCAATCTGCTGCAGGCGCTCCGGGCGGTCGGTGAGATCGAACGCCGACCGTGCGCGCAGCGCTGATTTCGCCGGGTCGACGGCCTCCTCCTCCTCGCTCTGGATCGGCGCGGCCAGGTCCGGATCGTAGGCGACACTTGCCAGTTGGTCGGCCGGAATCGTCCAGGACGTCCCCGTGTCACTCCGATACTGATCGCCGATGCGCGTGATGAACTCTAGAGCCGGTAAGTTCTTTGCCGTCGGCACATAGCCGAATTCAACAAACCTCTTCCCCTCCTTGACCGCCATTTGACCGAGCCGCGACACGAGCGCGTGCTCCACTCCCCGACCCAGGACACGGCAACTCAACAAGAAAGTGTCCACCTTGTACCGCTCGGCCTCCGCCTCGTACATCAGCGCACCGACGAGTCCGTAGTCACCGAACCGGTCGGCCACGCGAACAGCGAGACAGGTTGCGTGTTCGCGATTCAGGAAGGCCCTGATCTCTTCTTCCGAGCGCCGGATGGTCGTGAAATTGAATTGGTTCGTTCTCAACGTCAATTGCGACACACGGCGCAGCTGCTCTTCGGTCGCTTCAGCAATTTCGACGCGAAGTTCAAGTCCTTTGATGAAGTCCTTCAACGAGAACGTCTGCTCGCGATAACGCTCCCTCCTTGTGCTTTCCAGATACATCTTCGTGCGCTCTCTATCTTCCCCGGTCGAAGCCCGGTGATCAAAGGCCCAGACGTGGTTCAAGAACGCAGGAATCGATTCGGCATGCTGCGGCAGCTGAAGCGTCAATACGCCGGGGCAATTGATCCTGACGTCCGCACATTCGACCGGGTTGTCGTCGACGAAGATGAAGCTGTCCAACCCGAGATTGAGCTCTTTTGCGAGCGATCGGATATTTTCCGACTTGCTGTTCCAGTTCAGGCGGCACGAGACCAGGTGCTCGCGCTTGAGCGGCATGTCGGAGCGCCGGTCGAAGACCTCCAGCGCGTCCTTTTCGTTGTTCTTGCTGCATAGACAAAGCAGCATCCCGGCGTTCATCTGAGCGACCACGAACTCCTGCAACGCTCGATGCGGCGCCGTCACTTCAACCCCCATGGGACCATCCTCGCCGCACACCCCTTTCCATAGCGTGTTGTCGCAATCCAGCGCGATCACCTTGTATGGATTGCTCTTCATGCCGACGATGGTCCGGATCAGTGCGGTGCCGATCGCGGCGTAACACTCCGGCGTGTAGGGAATATGACCTGCATGATGCGTGTGCAGGTCGTAATAGTCGTTGACCGGATAGTGCCGCAACGGCAAAGCCGAACCGATGGTGCGGACATTCGCGATTTGGCCCGCAACCGACAGCAGTGCATCCTCCGCCTCGTCGAGCGCCGCCTTCAACTCCGCGTCCGCCTCCGCGGCAGGGCTCCGAGGGCACAAGCATAGGATTAGCGGCACCTTGGACTGGCTCATGAACGAGCGCAGCGCGCCACCGAATTCCTCGATGTTGCGTTTCAAGCGGCTCGCGGCGTGTCGCGCTCGACCGTTATGGGCGGTCTCGGCCATCGGATCGACATCGGCCTCCTCGCCGGCTTCGGCCCGGGTTGCGTAAAGATTGAACAACCCCGCATGCTCGAGCAGCGACTCCTGCTCGACGGCGCACCGGTATCCCTTATCGATCAGCAGGCGCTCGATCCCCTCGATCGTTTCGCGTGTGGGGTCGTGTATTTCGAGCACGATTTGCTTGATCTTTGGCCAGTCGCCATCGTCGATGCCCTTGATGATGTCGAGCTCGCTCTTCTCGGCATCGACCTTGAGAAGATCGATCTTGTCGATCTGGTTTTCCCGAATGATGTCCGATACCGACATCAGCTGACATTCGTGAACGCTTTGGCGGAGCCTGTCCGCGGTCAACTCGCTGACGTATTCGTCCACGGAATCGCCGGCGACCGACTCCCTGTTCAGCATGTTCCGCACCACCGCCTGAATCGCCTCGCGGTCCTCGGTTTCGTCCGAATGAAAGCCGGAAAAGACCGAGGATTTTTCGTAGAAAGTGAACAGCGCGGTCTTGCGTTCGTCCGAAACCCCGACGTTCAGTGGCCAGACATTCGATCCGTAGGCATCGCAGTTTGCCTTCAGGAGGTCATACACCATCGGCGCAGGCTCGCAGGCGTAGATCCGCGTGTTCTTGCAGCGGCTCATCACAAACAGGGAGAAGAGCCCGATATTGGCGCCGATATCCACGACGGTATCCCCGTCCTGCAACCGGATGCCATGCCGCAGATAGCACTGATCCTCGAATATCTCGTTGTAGACGTAGTCCGTCTCATACTGATTCAAGTGAACGATTTCCAGGCCGTTCGGCAGCACGCATCTCGACCGAGCTCCAAAGCATTCCGCCGCCCTCTCCTTGCTGAGATGCATCGGCGCGTGCCGATCCCCGGCGGTCCATTCCTCCAGCCCCAAAAGGACGACATTGACCCCATCGCTGTTCCGCCGAAATGCGCTGCCCGCGTCCAGCAGCTGCTGGAACACCTGGTTGTACGGGGCAAATTCGGTGCGGATTCCAACGTCGAAATGGTCGCCCCAGAATTCCAGCACATCCTCCACCGGCTCGGCGGTAAAGTTGGAGGCGATCACGAGGTTTGCGGTCGCCCTTTCATCGGCACCACCGACGGACTCGAGAAGGGTGAAGGCGACCCCGGAAAGGTCCAAATACTGCCTGCCCCCTTGGTCGAAGACGCGAACGTTGCCGATGAGGCCCTCTTCCTCGCCGTCACCCGCTGCACGCAGAGTGGCGTGCCCCCACAGCGTATCGGGGAAGTTCAGGTCCGTAACTTCGACCTTTTCGATGGCGCGCAATATGAAGGTCTTGCCTTTCCCCGCCACGAACGTCGCCAGCAGCTGCGTGACGGCATCCAGCAGGCACGGGTGCAGGACGTGTGGCTCGCTCTTGTCGTGTTCTCGCGTCGTTGAAAGTCGCCCCAAAGCTTGATCACCCATCCTCCAAATCGACGAGACGTTTCGAAAGCGAGGTCCATATTGGTTGCCGTTCCCACGCAGGGTGCCGTAAAACTCCTTCGCGTCGATTACGGAATCAGACTTCGCCTGAAAAGCCTCGATGGAGAACGCGTCGTTGCGCAGTCGTGGAGACGCCAACCCGGTTCGATCGATTGCAAGCCTTGCGGCATACTTTCGAGCAGCGGGATCGCCGCCGCCGCCGTCGACACCGGCTTCGTAGAACGCGTAGGTGACACGTCCGTCATCGCATTCGTTTGCTTCGACCTTGATGACGGTATCTTCTGCCGAAAGAATGATCGGATTTTCGAAGGTCACTTCTCGCACGAGGTTCGTTTCTCGCTTGAACGCTTCGCGCTCAAGGCACAGGGCCATTTCGATGTAGAAGGATCCGGGCAGCACGACCATGTCCTGAAAACCATGATCAGCCAGGTACGGCACGGACCGAACGCCCACCCTGAACTCCGCGGACGCCTCTCGCGGTCGATTCGACGAAAAAGTAACAACGTGTTTCATGGCTGACTGCGTTACGGAAATTGTTGCCGCGCTTGTTGTACGCGTGCCCTAACGATGTGGCAGCGAACGCACTGCGATTCGCTCCGGCGCGACGTCCGAGGCAAGCTCGGACGCGAGTTTCTCCACGACAATGGCGCCGGCCAGCCCGGGACCGGGCAGGAAGCTGTGAAGCGACCACGCGCAATCGCTGCCTCGCGTGTTCTCGACGCGTAGGATTCTTGCCGGATCTCCCGGTGAAAGCGAAACGTCGAAGCGATCCAGCGGATAGTAAAGGCCGTCGCCAAGTGCCTTGACAAAGGCCTCCTTGCGGGTCCAGCAATTGAAGAAGCCCAGTGGCCTGTCGTCCGGGTCGAGCCCGAGGTATGCCTCGTTCTCACGGCGCGAAAAAAAACGTGCGGCGATCTCTTCGGCGTCGGGGATCGCGCGAACCGCCTCAATATCGATTCCGACCTCTCGTCCACGGGAAAATGCGCACACCGCCACATCTTCGGTGTGCGAAACGTTGAAACGCAAATCCGACTCCGCGCAACGGCCGGTGAGCGCGGGCTTCCCGCGCGCGCCGTACCTGAACTCGACCGCTGCGGGCGGCATGTCCAATCGCGCCGCAAGCAGCTTGCGCAGCTTTGCACGCGCGACGGTGAATCGGCGGCGGTCGCGCTCGAAGACAAGACGATCCGCCTTTTGCTGCTCCACATCGGAAAGCAACGCCGCCGAGGCGCGAACCGCTTCCGGCTCAACGTCGAGCTCGAACACGACGACCTCGAATGCAGCATGCGCGAAACGTGCGGCCGCCCTTGCCGGCTGTGCCGCAATCGCGTCGCCGTACGACCCGCCAGGCACCAACGTTTCCGTCGACTTGAGATTAGTGAACACAGTTGAGCGCAGACACCATTGATAGGAGTGTTCTGTGGGCGTCACAGACGGATTCGCGGTTGAAGCATTGCGTGACCCGCTCACGGGACGCATGGCGCGCACGCCGGCACCTCATCCTACGCGCTACCTTACACCGAATTGAGCCATGCCGATCGTTCTCCGATCGGCGATCCATCGGGCACAGGGCAGCGCGCCAGCGGCTTCCGCGCTCAGGAGCGCGCAGACGAAACCCGGCGACGCGCGATCGTCTCATCACCTCGACTCCGACGCTCCGCATCGCGGTAGCAGGTCACGTAGAAAATTCCGTAACCCACGGTAAATCCGATCAGTACCGGCGTGTTGTCATAGAACAGCAGCGCGGTGACGAGGCATAGCACCCCGTGCAACCACAAGTGCGGGGCGACTCGCGCGTTGGCACGGCGTCTGGTTTGTCGACGCTCGGGGCCGCGATGCGGTCCCGCGGCACGACTCACCCGACGCTCGTTGAGCGGTCGCTGCTCGGTCGTCCGGAGGATGGAGACATACATCAGCGAATGCAGATGCCGCAGGTCGGGCTGCATGGCCGCCGCGCGTTGGGTCAGCTTGCGACGGAAGATCGAGAACAAAGTCTCAACGATTGGGTAGGCCGCCAGGGCGATGACAAACCAAGCGGAAACCGTGGCATTGCGAGCGACGACCTGAATGGCGAGCTCGGCGTACATGAAGCCGATGAAGTACGCGCCGCCATCGCCGAGGAAGACCTTGCCCTTGGGGTAGTTCCACAACAGGAAGCCCAGCAATGCACCGGTCATCGCCGCAGCCTGCAGAAGAACAAGCGTGTCGCCGACATTCCATGCGACCGCAGCCATGCCCGTGAACATCAGCAGCGCCGATCCACCGGCCAGTCCATTGGTGCCGTCGATGATGTTGAGCGCGTTGCACGCCCCGGCCACCATGAACCATGTGAGCGGCACGGCGAACGGCAAGAAGGCAAGCCAGCCGTCCAGGACAGGCAGATCGAGGCGCGCGATGACGCCTTGCGCAATCGCGCTCGCGAGCGCGGCGGAAAAAACGGCGGCGAGGAGGCGTTTCCGCGGGGAAACCCGCCGAGTAATGTCCTCATACAATCCGACCGCATACACCGGCAGGGCGGCGAGCAGGAGGAACAGCGCCGGACGCAACGGCGCAAAGTCGATGTGAAGCGCCACCGCAACGGCAAGCGCGAAGCTGAGCGATATCGCGACGCCGCCCAGCCGCGACGTGTATTCGACGTGAATATGCTGGGGTCCGGCCGACTGCACATGCGTTGACCGGCCGTGCGCGCGCACCAGCAGTGTCACGATGGTGCCGGCAGAGATAGCTGACACCAGCCACAACTCAACCGCAAGAACGCCAGACGAAGGCCAATCCATGATGCGGACTCCCCCTGCCTGTGCCGACGTGTCCCGCGAGGCGATCCACGCCCTGTTACAGGTTAGCGCTTGGTTACGATGTTTGGTTGGCTCTGAACCGACAAACGCTGTTTTTGTATACTATTTATGTTGGAGGTCCTACATAAGCAAGTTATGGCCCACTCCGCTAATACATTGTTATATAAATATATTATATGTAGTAAACAGCTCAATTGTAAAATATTCCGACGCCGTCAAGCTCACGAGAAGTCTAAATGTTATGTTCGAAAAAATGACAACAACATAAGATGAAATGGCATCTTTGCGCGACTTGCAACACCCTTTTCATCAATCGAGTCTCATTCTCACCAGCGGATAGGCGATGCCAAGACGGAGGGAGTCGGGGGCAATTCATAAGATATGGACGTACGTGCCGGCTGTTATCCGTTGGTAGGGGGCGTCGGCGCCTCGACGCGCACGCGAGGTTGCGCACTACATTAGCGGGACCATCTCGCGGGATCTCTGCCAAGCACTGGGGAGGGGCTCACCGATCCCACCGAGTATCGTAAGTCTGTGTCTTGTCTGGTAAAATCACCTTCCCGGGCGCCCGCAATCCCACGCCTCGGGTAACCCACAGAGTAACGGCGCCCATTGCGGCTCAAGAGTTCGGGCCGTTCCCCTATGGGACATTCCCGAATAAGCCGGGACGCGCGACACGCCTCCCCTTTTTCGGCCCCCAATCGCTATCCGATGCTCCATCGATGAACGAAATCGATCACATCGTCGCCGCCGCGCAAGCCGATTTCGCGGCCGCCGCGGATCCCGCGGCGCTCGAAAACGCCAAGGCAAAATACCTCGGCAAGGCCGGCGCGCTCACCGAGCTCCTGAAGTCGCTCGGCAAGCTTCCTGCCGCAGAGAGACCGGCTGCGGGCGCGGCGATCAATGCGGCCAAGGTCGAGCTCGAGGCGGCACTCGCCCGCCGCCGCGATGCGCTGGGCGATGCGAAGCTCGCGCGCCAGCTCGCCGCCGAATCGCTCGACGTGTCGCTGCCGGGGCGCGGCATGGGCACCGGCGGCCTGCATCCGATCACGCGCACGCTGGAGCGCATCGAGACGCTGTTCCGTTCGCTCGGCTTCGAGGTCGCCGACGGCCCGGAGATCGAGGACGACTTCCACAATTTCACCGCGCTCAACATGCCGGAGGACCATCCGTCGCGTTCGATGCACGACACGTTCTACGTCGAAGGCGGACGGGTGCTGCGCACGCATACGTCGAACGTGCAGATCCGCTACATGGAAACGCACCAGCCGCCGATCAAGATCATCGCGCCGGGGCGCGTATATCGCGTCGACAGCGATGCCACGCATTCGCCGATGTTCCATCAGGTCGAGGGCCTGTGGATCGCCGAGGACGTCACGTTCGCGGATCTCAAGGGCGTGTACACGGAATTCCTGCGCAACTTCTTCGAGCGCGACGACCTGAAGGTGCGCTTTCGGCCGTCGTTCTTCCCGTTCACCGAGCCCTCCGCCGAAATCGACATGGGTTTCGGCTCCGGCTGGCTCGAAATCTCGGGCGCCGGACAGGTGCATCCCAACGTGCTGCGCGCGGTGGGGATCGATCCCGAGCGCTACCAGGGCTTCGCCTTCGGGATGGGCGCCGACCGGCTCGCAATGCTGCGCTACGGCGTAAACGACATGCGCGAGTTCTTCCTCAATGATCTCCGCTTCCTGCGGCAGTTCGCATAACGTGCCGACACCATGCAATTCTCCGAACGCTGGCTGCGCACGCTGACCGACCCCCCGCTCGACACGGCGGCCCTCTGCAACCTCCTGACGATGGCGGGGCTCGAGGTCGAGGACGCCGCGCCGGCAGCGCCGCCGTTCACCGGTGTCGTCGTGGGCCGCATCGATCGCGTCGCGCCGCATCCGGATGCCGACCGCCTTCGCGTGTGCACCGTCGACGCGGGCGGTTCCACGCCGTTGCAGATCGTCTGCGGCGCGCCCAACGCCGCCGCCGGCATGAAAGTGCCGCTCGCGCATGTCGGCGCCGTGCTTCCCGACGGCACGGCGATCAGGAAAGCCTCGGTGCGCGGCGTCGAATCGTCCGGCATGCTGTGCTCCGCGAAGGAGCTCGGGCTTTCCGACGACGCCGCAGGGCTTTACCCGTTGACCAGCGATGCGCCGGTCGGCGCCGACCTTCGCGCGGCACTCTCGCTCGACGACATGGTGATCACGCTGAAGGTCACGCCGAATCGCGCCGATTGCCTGTCGATGATCGGCCTTGCGCGCGACGTCGCGGCCGCCGCAGGCTCGCCGCTCGTGCTGCCGGACATCGCCGCGACGCCGGTAGCGGGGAGCGCGCGCCGCGACGTGCGCGTCCAGGAGCCCGCCGGCTGTCCCCGCTTCGTGAGCCGGACGATCGAAGGCATCGATCCGAAGGCACCGACGCCGGCGTGGATGAAGGAGCGGCTCGAGCGCAGCGGCGTGCGCTCGATCTCCGCGGTCGTCGACATCACCAACTACGTGATGCTGGAGCAGGGCCAGCCGCTGCACGCGTACGACGATCGCTTCCTCGAAGGATCGATCGTGGTTCGCTTCGCGCGCGCCGGCGAAAAGCTCACGCTGCTGAATGGGCAGGTGCTCGATCTCGAGCCCGACCTGCTGCTCGTCTGTGATGAGAAGAAACCGCTCGGCCTGGCCGGCATCATGGGCGGCGAGCACTCGGGAATCGGCGATGCGACGACGACCGTCCTGCTGGAAGGCGCGTTCTGGAGCCCGGCCGTCATTCAGGGGCGTTCGCGGCGCCTCGGCTTTGTCAGCGATGCCGGCTACCGCTTCGAGCGCGGCGTGGATTTCGGCAATTGCGCGAGCGCGGTCGAGCGCGCGACGCAACTGATCCTCGCCATCTGCGGCGGGCGCGCGGGACCGCTCGGCGACGTCACCGGCGTGCTGCCCGCGCGCGAGCCGGTGCGCGTGCGCCCCGCGCGCATCAGGCGGCTCCTCGGCATCGACGTCGCCGACGACACGATTCGCACACTGTTCGTCCGGCTCGGGCTCGCGTTCACGCGCGACGGGCGCGATTTCATCGTCACGCCGCCGACGTACCGGTTCGACCTCGCGATCGAGGAGGATTTCGTCGAGGAAGTCGCCCGCCTCGTCGGCTACGACACGATACCGGCCAAGCCTTCCGCGCACGTGCAGATCATGCTGCCGGACCCGGAGACGGCGCTGTCCGCCGTCAGCCTCAAGCGCCGGCTCGTCGCGCGCGACTGGCAGGAGGCGATCACCTTCAGCTTCGTGAGCTCGGTGGCCGAGGCGGCGCTGTTCCCGGACCGCGATCCCAAGGCAGCGCCGATCGCCATCCAGAACCCGATTGCGACCCATCTCGACGTGATGCGGACGACTCTCGCCGGCGGCCTGCTCGACGTGCTGCGGACCAACCTCGCGCGCCAGCACGACCGAATCCGGGTGTTCGAGGTCGGGCGGTGCTTCCTGCGCGACGGCAACGAGGGCGGCGATCAGCCGCTGCGGATCGGCGGTCTCGCGTACGGCCCCGCCGTGCCCGAGCAATGGGGGATCGCCAGGCGACCCGTCGACTTTCACGACGTCAAGGGGGACCTCGAGGCGCTGGTCGCGCCGCGGACGCTCGCCACCGCCGCCCGGCCCCATCCGCTGCTGCATCCCGGCCGCTCGGCGGAAGTCAGGCTGGACGGCGAGATCGTCGGCTGGCTGGGCGAGCTCCATCCGCGGATCGCCAAAGCGCTGGAGCTGCCGCGGGCGCCGGTGGTCTTCGAGCTCGATCTCACCCCGCTGCTCCGCCAGGCCCTTCCCGCCGCCCAGGCGGTGTCGAAGCTGCCGGTCGTCCGCCGGGACTTTGCCGTGGTCGTCGACGAGGCCGTCGCCGCCGCCGACCTGCTGGATGCCCTGGGGGCGGCGAAGCCCGCGCGGGTGCTCGAGCTCCGGCTCTTCGATCTCTATCGGGGACCCGGACTGCCGCTTGGCAAAAAAAGCCTTGCGATTCTGGTGCTTATGCAGGATACTGAACGTACTTTGACGGACGCCGACATCGACGCGACGCTAGCGGATCTGCTGCGCGTCCTACAAGTGCGGTTCGGCGCCGTGCTCCGCCAACAGGATTCCCGATGACGCTCACCAAAGCCGAACTTGCCGATCTCCTGTTCGAACAACTCGGCCTCAACAAGCGCGAGGCCAAGGATATGGTCGAGCACTTTTTCGAGGAAATCCGCATCGCGCTCGAGCGCGGCGATGCGGTCAAGCTGTCCGGCTTCGGCAATTTCCAGCTGCGCGAAAAGCCGCAGCGCCCCGGGCGCAATCCGAAGACCGGCGAGGAAATTCCGATCACCGCCCGCCGCGTCGTGACGTTCCACGCGAGTCAGAAACTGAAGGCCATGGTCGAAGCCGCGAACCATGCCGGAACCTTGCCGCACTGAGATGCCTTCGCGCCCGATGACGGGCTGCGAACCCGGACCGGGCACGCGCAATCACGCGTCGCCCGGCGCGCAGCGCTCGACGGGGCTCCGTGCCCGCCGCCACGCGCGGCCGCACGGAGCGTATGCAGAGGTCCGCTAAGGCGGAATTGCCGCCGATCCCCGCCAAGCGGTACTTCACCATCGGCGAGGTCAGCGACCTTTGTGCGGTCAAGCCGCACGTGCTGCGCTACTGGGAGCAGGAATTCGCGCAGCTGAAGCCGGTCAAGCGTCGCGGCAACCGCCGTTACTACCAGCACCACGAGGTGCTCCTGATCCGCCGGATCCGCGATCTCCTCTACGAGCAGGGATTCACGATCAACGGCGCCCGCCACCGGCTGGAATCCGAAGTGCCCGCGCCGGGCAGCGCCCCCTCTCCGGCAGCGGCCTCCCCACGGCAGTCGGTCCCCTCCCCGGCGAGCGGCACCGTTCCGCCGCCGAGGGGCAAGATGGACGGCGCCGGGCAGGACGAGTTGCGGCAGGAACTGCTGCGGATCCGCCAATTGCTGGGCCTCGACCGATGATCACGTCTATAATTGACGGTTCGTGTCGGGGCGTAGCGCAGCCTGGTAGCGCACCTGCATGGGGTGCAGGGGGTCGAAGGTTCAAATCCTTTCGCCCCGACCATCGAAACGGTTCCGTCGGAGAGCTTCGGCGGACCTTCCACCGCGCGGCGCGGGACGCTGGTCCCGCCAAGCCGGCCTATCGCGGTGAGCCCGACCCTGCCGCCCGGCGCAAAGACCGGTCTGTCCGCATGCGGGCGCGCCCCGCGAGTGCCGGGGCATGCTTCTTGCATCGATCAATCGTTGCCGCCCCTCCGCCATGGAGAACACCATGAATGCCGCGCAAGTCCGCCCGACGGGAGTCATCTCGGAGCTGGCGCTCGCCCGTGCTCAGCGCAACACCGTCCTCATCATCGACGACCTCTTCAGCAGCCGGCTGCTGCTGGCCGAGATCGTCCGCCAGATCGACGGCAAGCTGAACCTCGAGCTCTTCGACACGCCGAGCCGCGCGCTCGAGTTCGCGCGCAACAACCGCGTCGACATGGTCCTCACCGACTACAAGCTGCCCGAGTTCGACGGCATCGAGCTCGTGAAGCAGATCCGCGGGCTCGCGCATTGCGTCGACGTGCCGATCGTCGTGATCACCGTGGTCGACGACCGCCGGATCCGCTACGACGCGCTCGAGGCCGGCGCCACCGATTTCCTGATCAAGCCGCTCGACGAGCACGAGACGCGCGCCCGCTGCGCCAACCTGCTGGAACTGCGCCGGCACAAGATCGTCCTTTCCGACCAGGCGCGGGTGCTGCAGTACCAGGTCGACAAGTCGGTCTCCGAGATCCACGAGCGCGAGCTGGAAACGCTGTCGAAGCTCGCCAAGGCCGGCGAATTCCGCGACAAGACCACCGGCAATCACCTGATGCGGATGGCCAAATACTCCGCCCTCATCGCCCAGAACCTCGGTCTCGGCGCCGAGACGTGCCATGTGATCGAGGTCGCCGCGCCGATGCACGACATCGGCAAGATCGGCATCCCCGATTCCATCCTGCTGAAGGATGGGCCGCTGACGTCGCCGGAGGTGGAGATGATGCGCGCGCACCCGCGGATCGGGTACGACATCCTCAAGGGCAGCCCGTCCAAGTACCTCAGCATGGGCGCGATCATCGCGCTCGGCCATCACGAGAAATTCGACGGCACCGGCTATCCCAATGGACTCCATGGTGAAGACATTCCGGTCGTCGCGCGGGTGGTCGCGGTCGCCGACGTCTTCGACGCACTGGTAAGCGCGCGGCCGTACAAGCATGCGTGGCCGGTGCAAGAGGGAATCGACTACCTCAAGGCGCAACGCGGCAAGCACTTCGACCCGAAATCCGTCGACGCCTTCCTGGGCGACCCGACGCGGGTCGACGCGATCTTTACGGAGTTTGCGGACTGAGGGGGTAAGCAGCGGCGCACCCTGATCTCAGAGCGCTTCGATTGCTGACTGCGTAGCCCCCGTCGAGGCGGCATCCCGCCGCCGAGCTTTAGCGGCGAAGCCTCTTCGATAGTCCCTCCACGAAACCCACAGCGCAGAATGACGGAAGGTTGCTTACCGCGAGCGGGAACATCTGCGAAATCAATAAGCATCCCAACAAAGCACGATGGCTCTCTTGTATCTGAAGAGCGCTTCTCCTGCCCGGAAGAGGAGCAGTGAGGATGCTGCATAGAGTCAAGCCTAAGCAATCAAGTGCGGCCGCCACCGCTGACGCCTTTCAGCCGGATTTCCTGGCGCCACTCCTTTTAGCCGGGCAGTCGGATCAGGCCCTGACCAGCACGATGCTTTCGATCATTAGGTCTTTCGGGTTTGAAAGTTTCTTGTATGTGATGACAACCGCGCCGCATATGGATGTGGACAGTCAGATTTATTTCTGGACGAATCAGCCGAGCGAATGGATCGAAATTTACGATCAAAGGTCGTACATAGAAATCGACCCGCGCCCGGCGCTATCTGAACATCGAGTCACGCCACTCGTTTGGGACATATCGACAATCCCAGACAAACCGGAATACAAGAGATTTCTTAAGGCAGCCGCCCGCTTCGGAATCTGCAGCGGGGTTGTAATTCCGGTACCGGATTCCGACCTTGGCCGAGCGGGGCTTAACCTACACTCTCCTAACCCAAGGTTTGACAGCAGACGGAAGGCAGAGATACGCGACGCCATGGGCGACCTAATACTGTTGGCCGTCCATTTACATCAAATGTTCATGCGCACGATTGTTAATGTTCCGCCGGCCCACAAGGGTGCGCCTTTAAGTCGACGGGAGATCCAATGCCTCACGTTGGCGGCGCAGGGCATCAAAGGCCCTGATATCGCACGCCGCCTTCAGATTTCCGAGCGTACGATTCAGTTCCATTTCAGCAACGTCAACAGCAAACTCGGCACCGCGAATCGCGCCGAGGCAATCGCGCACGCTCTTCAGCGACACATGCTGGACCTCTAGCCGATCCTCACGCAACTTTTTGCGGAGTTTTGGTCGAGAGCATTCCTGGCCGGTGCAAGAGGGAATCGACTACCTCAACGCGCAGCGCGGCAGGCACTTCGACCCGAAATCCGTCGACGCCTTCCTTGGCGACCCTACGCGGGTCGACGCGATCTTTACGGAGTTTGCGGACTGAGGCTGCCCGAATTTGCCGCCGCCGCTGCGATACCTGCCGGCGTCGAAATGGGTCAAACCGAGATCTGACCGTCTCTCATTGCGCGCGCGATAGCCTCCTGCCGGTTTGCGGCGCCGAGCTTGGAGCGAATCGAATCAAAGTGAAATTGCGCCGTTCGTGCTGCGATTCCGAGTTTCTTCGCGATTGCCTCTGTGGTGAGCCCGCTAGCGGCGAGCCTTAGGCATTCCAGTTCACGTGCGCTCAGCTTCATTCCTGCGGCCCTCGGCGGCACCTTCTTTGCGACCACTGCCTTCATGAAAATTTCATGGAAGTAATTGGCGAAGACCAGCAAGTCACCAAGATCGCGCGCAATTTGCTGCCGTCTCGTCGCGCTTAGTATAGGCGTTGCGGAGTTCAGCACGATCAGCCTTCGCGTCCCGAGCGCGTCGTGCAACGGCATGCACACGCCGCTTCCGATTCCGTGCGCCAGTGCGTCGTCCAGGAATGCATCAGCGGCAGAGCTCCTTCCGCGCATCGTCAACTGATCCCATACCAGCGGCGCCGTCCGATCCCAAGTATCTGCGATGCGCGGATCAACCTCGATGTAGGCGCGCTGATCGTATCGTGTGACCCATTCCATCGGCAGCGTAGTGAACGCGTAGATACTGCTATCGTTATTGGGCAATGCACTGACGGCAACGCCGTACATGAACGAGTCAAAACCAAAATGGTGCGTGATCGATTCAACTTCAGAAATGAGATCGAACCCGCATTCCGCTGCGCGAACTAGCGGTACCATGATCGGCGGAAGAACGCGCGACGGGTCGATGCTCGGAGAACCAAGTTGCAGAGACTGCAGCATGATATGCCTCCCCTTTCGGTGTGCTCGGCATTGCGACGCGACCACAACTAGCTATCGTATCCTCTTATCCACCGTCTTAGGCGCATCCAGAGCCGCACAGATGCGACGCTCGTGGTTTGTAATTGACAGATGTCTTTGCGGGCACTTGGACGACGAGCACATCGATTGCTAAGCTCCGGAATTGGCGCCGACCACCATGGCAGGCGTCGAGGACAATTATTAACCTGCCCCGATCTAGCATCGAGGTATTGGGGTCTAAGTCTGCTGTGGTCCACAACTTACAAATTACGCCTTTGCCGATACCGGTTTGCACAGAGCGACATCACGAATCGAACAGACCTTGGTTTATGCCTTGCGCGATCGCCTCCCGCGAATTCGAAACGTCAAGCTTCGATCTGATCGAGTCAAAATGCGATTGAACCAAGCGAGGGTCGATGTCAAGCTGAGCCCCGATTGCGTCGATCGCGATACCTTGTGCAGCCATCGCCAGACACTCGCGCTCTCTGGCGCTGAGCGGCATTCCCGCGTTACGCGCTGGTATGCGTCTCGCAATTGCGGCGTAGCTAAACAGTTCGTGGAAATACTTACCGAAGATAAACATATCTCCTAGCGCCCGCCGAATTTCAGTTTTCCGCGAGCCTTTGATTATTGGAATGCTAGAGTCAAATTCAACAAGGGTCCTCGTCCCTGCTTCGTCATAGAGTGGCATGCAGACGCCGCTTGCAATACCCTGACTCAAAGCATCCTCTAGAAACGCACGGGCTCTTGGGCGATTGGCCCGGGCGATTCTTTGGTCCCATAGCATTGGGACTGTGCGATCCCAAGTTTCGATTACCCGCGGGTCCACCTCGACGTAAGCGTACTGATCGTATCGAATGGCCCAGACAGCGGGAAGAGTCGTAAATTCGAATATCCGGCTTTCTTCGTCGGGGTGGACCCTGGCCGCGGTACGATATGTAAACGAGTCAAATCCGATTTGTCTCGTGAGCGCCAGAATCTCAGGTACGAGATCAGCCCCGCATTCCGCGGCTCGTACAAGCGGAGACAGGAACGGAGGAAGCGCTTTAGATCCCTCGACTCGCGCGGGTCTCAAGCGAAGCGTTTGCAGCATGCGATTGCCTCGAATCTGCCGCAATCGGTCGGCGCTACAAGTGTCAGGTCCAGCGAAGTAGCACCGAGCCCCAAGTAAAACCGCCGCCAACGCCAACCATCAGAACTTGGTGGCCCGCCTTAATTCGTCCGTCATCCACAGCTTCGCAGAGTGCCAGCGGGATTGACGCAGCCGAAGTGTTTGCATGGCGGTCAACCGATACCACAACCTTTTCCCTTGGAATTCCAAGCTTGCGCGCGGCACCTTCGACTATCCGTAGATTGGCTTGGTGCGGGATGAACCAATCGATATCCCCGCTGAGAGTACTGGTGGCACGAAGTGCCTCCTCGGCAGTTTCGACCATGCCGCGCACCGCAAATCGGTAGACCACGCCTCCATCCATGCGGATGTACGGACTTCCCAGGTTCGGCGCGCAATTCAGGACGTCCGGCTGACTACCGTCTGCATGCACGCGTGCCAAGCGAATGCCAGGGCTTGTTGATGCTGACACGATTGCTGCTCCCGCACCGTCTCCAAAAAGTACACACGTCGAGCGATCATTCCAATCAAGAAGGCGCGACATCTTTTCGGCGCCGACGACAAGTACGTGGCGCGCCGCGCCTTTAGAAACCATCGCATCCGCGAGCGTCACTCCGTAAATGAATCCGGTACATGCAGCGGAGAGGTCAAAGGCACCGACATGCCGCGCCCCTAGTTTCGCCTGCAGCAATGCAGCTGTCGAGGGAAAAATCATGTCCGGGGTAATCGTAGCGACTATGATCAAATCAAGATCGCCAGGGGTAACGCCGGCTGCGGAGAGTGCCTGCCGCGACGCCACCAACGCCATGTCGGACGCCTCCTCGTCGGGCGCGGCGATATGGCGGTGGCGAATACCGGTCATCGAGCGAATCCATTCGTCGTTCGTGTCGATCCGGCGGGCGAGGTCGTCGTTGGTGAGAATCTCCGCTGGAAGATACCGACCCGTGCCTGTAATCGTGCTGTACATGAGCGCTCTCGTTTGCGGCAATTAAGTTTCGGGCAATTTGATCCGCGAACGACGCACTCAGCCGATTCTTGGGTTGGGCGCCGCCATGACCATTAGAGTTGGCGCCCGATGAACGTACATAGTCTACATGGCGCATCCAGCGCGCCATTCCGAACGTTTTACGCTCGGCCGCTACTTAGTTGCGAAATGCCACGAGATCGCCAATCGGCGCAGCGTCCGATTTCTCTCGCACGGCATCAACGAGCCACTCGATGACCACGGGCCACAGCGATTCCCGCGCAATCGAGCGAAAGAATCCGAAATGTCCGACCTTGCGCAAGGTCGTGCTTCGCACGTCAATCCTGATTTCCTCAAATCGGCAGCCACTAAAAATCCCGCGCAGGCGCGCGGTTGCGGCGGCTGTGGCGAAAGGGTCGTCCGAAACCCTCACTGCCAAGACGTCGACGTTGAGCGCTTCGAATCGCGATCGAATCGCGACGTAGCGCTCATTGTCCAAAGAGCCGTCGGAACGACGAAAGTTGCGATTAAAATTGGGCCTTGTGCGAACAGCCCAATCGTACGCGACGCCCGCAGGGAGATCCTCGGGCAGGCCAAACCTGCGCGCGGGAAAATATCCCATCGCCTTTGTGACTGTCGGCATCACCGCATGCCACATGACCCACATAAGCGGTCGCGCCCGTCTCGCACAATCGCCCCAATACCCTGTGTGCGCGCCGACTAGCACAATATGATCAACCAGCGCCGGATCCGGCGTAAAACCGATGAGAAACCCTCCGACACTATGTCCGATGACAGCGCGCTGTCTGCCCGGATAGTTTTCGCGCACCCAGCGAAGCGCGGCGGGCGCATCAAGTTCACCCCAGTCTTTGATCGTGGCGCGATAACCCCGCAATTTGGCTGGACGTGACCGCCCGATGCCGCGATAGTCGTAGGTGATCGTAACGATTCCGCGCTCCGCCAAGCCCTCCGCAAAACGCTTGTAGTAAGTCGCGGGGATCCCGGCACCGGCATTAATTACCACGACTAACGGCAGTTCGCGCCCATCCTCCGGCTCGAAGCACGTCGCGTGAAGGTTTTCGCCATCCGCGGCAGCGAAATGGAATGTGTGGGATTTGACCATTGCGAGCGGTCATTTGGCGGACCGCCGATTGCCTGGATACATCAAGAATGCCAGAAATTGTGCATCGCTCAAGGCGTTGAAGCGGCTCGTAGCGCTTTCCCAAAGCAACCGCCAATCCGCGTCACATCCGCACCTCAAGCGGCCTTCGACCCGACTCGCCCTACGACGTCAAAGGTCCGTCAGCCCCTTGCGATACGACGGCCCCGATCCTCCCAACACTTATCCGCGGACCGCTTGCGCCTTGGGTAGGCCAAGGGGATGATAGTCGGTTAAACGTTGTCTTTACTGTAGTTTTTTGGGAAACCGGCCAGCGAATATCCTTGTATGGCACAGGAATTGCATACGAAAGGGGAAAACGCGGAAATCGCCTCCAACGGGGCGGCTTCGCCCTTTATGAAGCCAATCGCCTACCTCAAGAACCGGCTTGCTTCGGTGCCGGAAACCGAGTCCGAGCAGGCTCTGCTCCGGCTGGGGATCATCGCGGCGATCCTCGCGTACTACACCGGTTACGTTGGCCCGAAGGACGGCTGGACGTCAGACGAAGTAATCGTAGCCCTTGGCGTGTCCGGATTTTTTGTCATCGCAGTCGGCATCTTCCTCGCGATATGCGTCCGGCCCGTCAAAAACGTCGCGAGACGCGTAATTGGCATGCTCTCGGACAATGGCGGCGCCACGTTTTTCGTTTGGCTCGCGGGCGAGAACGGCGTGCTGATGATCTTTGTCTATCTGTTTGTCGCATTCGGCAATGGCGCGCGGTATGGCCGCTAAGTACTTGTACGCCAGTGCGATTCTCAGCTGGGTGGGGTGGGGCTCAGCCATTCTTGCAGTCCCTTATTGGCAGCACCATCGGGCAGGGGGACTCGAACTCTTCGTGGCTTTGGCGATCCTCCCACTGTACGTATTTAGATTCTTGAAGGATCGAGACAATCAAAAGGCTCGCGCCCAAGAGGCCAACCGCGCGAAGACGACCTTCCTTGCCAACATGAGTCACGAGATTCGGACCCCGCTGAACGGCATCGTCGGTGTCGTGGATCTCTTCCAGGCGACGGTGATGTCACCGCAGCAGACCGAGCTGGCGCGTTTGATGCGCCATTCGGTATCCGTCCTGCGTTCGCTTGTGGATGACGTTCTCGACATCACCAAAATCGAAGCAGGACGGATCTCCATCGAGGTCGCACCGTTCGACCTGCATGCAACGCTTAACGGACTCGTACATCTATTGCGGCCCCACGCGCAGGCAAAAGGCCTCGCCCTGCGCGCAGTGGTCGATCCGATGCTCGATTATCGGCTGCGCGGCGACTCTCATCATCTGCGTCAGATCCTTCTTAATCTGCTGAGCAATGCGATCAAGTTTACCGAACGCGGCGAGGTCACGATCTCAGTCGAGCAAGTGAAGGAGTCCCCAGAGGGCGTCACCGCACGTTTCGAGGTACGCGATACCGGGATTGGCATTTCGGCTGACGCGCAGGGGCGCATCTTCGAGCGCTTCGCACAAGCCGATGATTCGATGACACGACGCTACGGCGGCTCAGGACTGGGCACGACGATCGCCAAGCAGTTGGCCGAATTGATGGGCGGTACGATCGGTGTGAAGAGCAAGCTAGGCGAAGGCAGCATCTTCTGGATCGAGTTGCCGCTCCTCAAGGACATGCCGTCGGTCGGGGCTCCGATTGAGACAATCGCCGCTCACGATGAACTCACGCTGCTCGTAGGCGACCCGGTCGACGTTGCCAAGGTTAGACCGCTTGTCGAGGCCGTCGGAGGTCGATTTGAGGTGCTCCCATCCGCGGCAGCCGTGGGTGCCCGAATCCAGGCAATACTCGAGGCGGGGGCGAGCATTCGCGCAATCGTTGTAGCCGCAAGTGTCGATGCCGCTTGCACGGCGTTTACCGCCGCGGCGCAAAGACTGGGCGAGCGGCCCGTTGCTCTGATTCATATCGCGCAGGAGCAACTTTCGGTCGTCGACGCGGCACGGGTTCGCAGCATTCGGGACGCCGTCACTCTAGGTCCGAGCGTCCTACCACGCGCGTTCACCAATGCCGTCCATGCGGCGACCGCTACAGCGACGAACCGCGAAGGCGCGGAAATCATCGACCTCGCGGATGTTCTGAAGCAGCAGCGCACGCCATTGCGCGTGCTGGTCGCCGAGGACAACGCGACAAATCAGGCCATCATCTGCAAACTATTGGAGCACGCCGGCCATACCGTAATTCTTGCCGTGGATGGCGAGGAGGCGCTCGATCTCTACGAACAGGAGAAGCCTGACATCGCCCTCCTCGACTTCAATATGCCAAATCGAACGGGCATCGAAGTTATTAAAGCAATCCGCGTGATGGAGCCGTCTGGCGAGCACTTGCCGACGATTCTCCTGTCGGCTTCTGTAACTACCGAAGCACGGGAAAAGGCGAAGACCGCTGGCGCTGACGAATTCGTCGGGAAGCCGTTCGAGGCCGCGACGTTGCTGCAAACGATCGATCGCCTCGCGAGGCGGAAATCGCGCGCTAGCTCGACTGCCGGACGCGCGAAGCCCGCTGTACCAGTTGTCGACTTTGAAGTGCCGTTGGTTGATTCGAGACGAATGGCCGAAGTCGAGAGCATTGCGCGGGACCCCGGTTTCCTCGCCGAGCTGTTGCGCGGCTTCAAGAATGACGTCGAGGCGATTTTTGATCGCCTCGACGTCCCGGTCGCGTCAGGCCAGTGGGGGGCCGTTCACGACTTGATGCACACGCTGAAGGGCGCCGCTGTAGGGATTGGAGCTCAACAGCTTGCAGCGCGCTGTGACGAATTCGACGCCGCCGTCTCCGCCGACCAGACAGGCCAGCTGGCCGAACGAAAGACGGAACTGCGCCAATGCTTCGACGCAACGCTTATACAACTCAATGACTACACGGTAAAGAAACACCGCGTTTCTCTCTGATCGAAGCCTCGATTCAAATTAGCCGTTGCTTGCCAGTGCTACCGGGGCGAATAACTCCTCGACTTGCTCTTCCTCGATCGTCCGAGTCGTGAGTCGGTCCTGCGCTTTGACTAGGCGCGCCATCATTCGTAGATCGCGCGTCTCGAGCTGCAGCACGGCTTCAATCCACACCGAAACGATCGAGCGCATTTCGGAATGCGGGATCGGCTGGTATTCGCGTTTCGCGCGAGCCATTGCCTTGTAGCTGTTTTGACGCTTCTGACGGCTACGAACCAAACCGCGAACCATATCTGTGCCCATGCCGTCGTCGGCTAGCACATCGACGATACCGAGGTCGTGCATTTCCTTAGCTGTGTACACTTGGCCACTCATGATTATTTCTTCGGCTTTGTGCAGGCCGATCCGCCGCGCGAGCAGCGACAGGGCCCCCATTCCAGGGAACATGTTGAACAGAACCTCTGGCAGCGAGAATGTCGCTGAACGCTCTGCGACGATCGTATCGCTGGCGAGCGCGCACTCAAATCCGCCACCGAATGCCTTGCCTTGTATTAGGGAAATCGTTCCGATATCGGCGCCAAAGCCCCGGATCCGGCGATGCATGTTATCCACGCACAAGTTGGCATAGCGTTCAAGCTCTGCATGATCCTTACGCATGATTGACTGAATGAACATCGACAAGTCACCACCGAGGTTGAATATTCCATCGACGCGACTGCCGAACACCGCGTAGTCGACGCGATTGGGTTGGCCCCGGTACGCGATCCAACCCTGATGCTCCTCGAGCATGCCCTCGAATCGAGAAACGTCTTCGAGGAATTCCCGATTGAAGCACGGGCGCGGCGTAGGCTTCATCCAAGTGAATAGCGTGCGAATCTCGGGATCGTATTCAAGCTCGAGTTGCTTCATCCGATCGAGACTCGCAAGTGCGGGGAACTCAACGATTGCGTTCATGGCCTGTCTCCCAATTTGTGAAGTACGCGAGGGATCAACAACTCAAAACGCGCGCGAACCCCATTAGTTCGCGGCGATCGATGCAGGCAGCACAGTTATGTCTCAGATCCCCCCGGAATCCGAGACTCCGCCTCAATGTACTGTACACGAGAATTTGAACGAATATGCAAGCCTCGACCGTTGATCGCCATTGATCCCGATCAAGTTTCGAGAATTGCGCGGCAAGCCCAGAAGGCGGCAGGCGAATAAACTTGGCCGAATGATATCCAACAGCGAAATGCTAAATGGACGCGCTAGCAAATTCGCGTGGGTCTACTACTCTTTGCGACGCGCAATATGTAGCGTACAAACTACATTTCGATTGCTGCCGTTATTTGGTTAAATATTTTATTATTTTAAATCAATACGTTAGCATTATTATATCGCCCGCCACTCCCCCCCCACCAACCCCTCGATCGGCCGAAAGCGTCGCCTTATAGGACATCTTGCGGCTTTCGGCGATCCAGTACCCGAGGTAGAGGTGGGAGAGCCCCAGCGCCCGGCAGCGCTCGATCTGCCACAGGATGTTGAAGGTCCCGTAGCTCGCCCCGGGGACGTCGGGCTCGAAGAACGTGTAGACCGACGAGAGGCCGTCGGCCAGGCGGTCGACCAAGCTCACGATCCGCAGCGCACCCTGCTCCCGGAACTCGACGAGCTCGGTGGCGACGTTGCTCTGCAGCAGGAAGTGCTGGTATTGCTCGCGGCTGTCGTGGTCCATGCCTCCGCCCGGGTGGCGGAAGCGCTGGTAGCGCAGATAGAGCCCGTAGTGCTCGGCATTGAACGCGAGCTCCCGGCGGATGACGTCGAGCCCGGCATGTTGGCGCAGGCAGCGCCGCTGCGTGCGGCTCGCCTTGAAAGCCGCCACGGGTACGCGCACGGGCACGCAGGCGCGGCAGTGGTCGCAATACGGGCGGTACGTGAAGGCGCCGCTGCGGCGAAAGCCCTGCTGGACGAGTTCGCCGTAGACGCGGGTGTCGATCAGATGGCTTGGTGTGGCGACCTGCGAGCGCGCGGCGCGGCCGGGAAGGTAGCTGCAGGGATAGGGCGCCGTCGCGTAGAACTGCAGCGATTGGAGCGGGAGGTCGTTGAGGCGGGTCACAGTACCTCGCTTGCCGGCAGGGGCACCCACGCGCTGTCCGGCGCGGCGGAGTTTACCAACGTGGCGAGATGCTCGGCAAACGCTTTTCGCGGGATCGGCCGCGCGCCGAAGCGCGCGAGATGGGCGGTCTCCTGCTGGCAGTCGATCAACGGAAAGTCCCGCGCGCGCAGCATGCCGACGAGATGCACCAGCGCGACCTTGCTCGCATCGTCCTCGTCCGCGAACATCGATTCGCCGAAGAACATGCGCCCGATCGCCACACCATACAGGCCTCCCACGAGGCGGCCGTCGCGCCAAGCCTCCACCGAATGGGCGAAGCCGCGTTGGTGCAGCGCGCAGTACGCGTCGACGATGGCAGGGGTGATCCAGGTGCCGAGTTGCCCCGGGCGCGGGATCAGCGCGCAGCCCTCCATGACCGCTCCGGAACGCCGAGTCCGCGCGGATCGCGAAGCGCTCCTCCTTCACCACCCGCCGCAGCGAGCGCGCGACGCGAAAGTCACGGGTGTAGAGGACCATCCTCGGATCTGGGCTCCACCAGAGCACGGGCTGATCGCCGCTGTACCACGGGAAAATGCCGTGCCGGTAGGCGTCGACGAGGCGCTCGGGTGTAAGGTCGGGTGTGGCCGCCAGCAGCCCGTTTGGATCGTCGAGCGCGGCATCGAGCGGCGGAAAGGGCGTGCGCGGACCGAGCCAGGGGATCACGCGGGGATTCTGCCACGCGCCTCGCGCCATCGCGTTGCCGTCCGCTGTCCGCCCGTCGATAATCGGGCCCCCAAATCCTTCCTGAACTCCCATGACCAAGGCGATCGCGCGCTGCCCCTGGGGCGATGGCAGTCCCCGCTACGCGGCCTATCACGATCTCGAATGGGGCGTGCCCGTCCACGACGATCATGTGCTGTTCGAATTCCTGATCCTCGAGGGTGCGCAAGCGGGGCTCAGCTGGTCGACGATCCTCAACAAGCGCGACAGCTATCGCAAGGCGTACGCGGGGTTCGACCCGGCGAAGGTGGCGCGGTTCGACGCGCGCCGCATCGAAAAACTGATGGCGGATCCCGGCATCGTGCGCAACCGCCTCAAGATCGCAAGCAGCATCACCAACGCGCGCGCATTCCTCGACGTGCAGAATGAATGCGGCAGCTTCGACCGCTACGTGTGGTCGTTCGTCGGCGGCAAGCCGATCCGCAACCGCTGGCGCTCGCTGTCCGAAGTGCCGGCGTCGACGCCGGAGTCCGATGCATTGTCGCGCGACTTGAAGCGCCGCGGTTTTCGCTTCGTCGGCACGACGATCATCTACGCGTTCATGCAGGCGACCGGTCTCGTGAACGACCATCTGGTGGCCTGCCCGCGATGGAAAGGCGTGCAGCTCCCGGAAGCATGATCGCGAGGCCGATCCGGTAAACTCGCCGATGCGCCCCGGTAGCTCAGTGGATAGAGCAGTCCCCTCCTAAGGGACAGGTCGGACGTTCGATTCGTCTCCGGGGTGCCACCTCGAGCGTTGACAGCACTGTTCCGGGAAGCGTCTGTTCGCCGGCCCCGAGCCTCTCGCTGGCAAGCTTATTGCTGTCTCCCCGTCGGGTGGTGCGCCGCGTGGACTTTTGCCGCGCGGGCGCCGCCTCGGAACGGAGTCGCCTTCATGACACGTGGTCGCGGTCTGGAATACGTGCTATCCGCAGCGCTTTTCCTGGCGTCGGGAAGCGTTTTGGCGGCCGCGCCAGCGGATTGCCTCACCTACCCCGACAATCCGCGGATCGCGGCATGCGCCAACCAGTACGGTCCGAGCGGCGGCGGCTACCGTCCCAAATCGACGCCGGCGCCGGCAGTTGCGGCTCCGAAGTCCGTGGCGGTGGGGAAAGATTCCGAGTTGCAGACGGTCGCCGTCAACCGGGGGCCGAAACCGCCGCCCGCCCCGGAACCGGAAGCTCCTGTTTTTGCGGTCGATCGCGCGGCGCTCACGAACACGGTCATCGCCGGCGCCGTCGGCGGCTCGCTGCTGGTATTGGTCGCGCTCGGATTCTGGCGCTGGGGCTCGACGCTCACGAAGGCGTGCCCCTATTGCGGCGTCAAGGTGAGCCGTTCTGCCCATTCCTGCCGGAGTTGCTTCCGGGCCGTCTGACACCCCTACGGAGCGCTCGATCGCGCTACAGGCTGACGCCGGGATTGAGCGTGTAGCGCCCGGTGAGCGTCGCCTGCGCGAGCACATGGCCGGCCATCGCCGCGCGCGCTTGCGCGCCGGTGAACATGCCATCGACCGCCAGTCGTGCCACGTCGAGCGCGAATAACGTGAACACGTAGCGATGCGGGATCTCGTCGTTCCACGGCGGGCACGGGCCGTCATAGCCGAAGTAGTTGCCGGCCATGTTCTCGTTGCCGGCGAACCAGCCGGTGTAATCGTTGATGCCTTGACGGGCGCCGCGTGGCGCGTGGGGCCCGGGCTTCCCGCGCGGGGTGACGCCCTCCGAGAACTCGCCGCGCGCGATCGGCGGCGGAGCGGGCGCAAGGTCGACCAGCACCCAGTGGAAAAAGTCGACGCGCGGCAGCGACGCCGGCACGATGCGCCCCTCCTTGTTCACGTCGTCGCCGCGCGACGGCACGTCCGGATCGTGACAGATCAGCACCAGCGATTGCGTGCCCGCGGGCACGCCGCTCCACGTGAAGTCGGGGCTGAGGTTGGACGACATCTTGACGTGCGACACCGCGTCGATCGCACAAAACGCGAACTTGGCGGGAATCCGCCCGCCGTCGGCGAACGCGGTGGTCGTCAGGATCATTTCGCCTTCCAGTGCGGCGGAATCGTCTTCTCGAAAAACGGGAGCGCTTCAATCCGCGCTTTCCATGCGCGCAGCGCCGGCGTCAGCATTCCGTCGGCATCGAGATCGGGCAGCTTCGTCTCGCTACGCTTCACGAATGCAACCAGCGGATAGAGCGCGAAGTCGGCCGCCGACAGCGGCCCGACGAGGAAATCGCCCTTGAGGTACTGCGTGTAGAGCACGAACTCGTCCATCAGCCCCTTCCGCGCCGCGGCGATCGCCTGCGGATCGCGCTCCTCCGGCTTCTTGGAGAATGCCTGCGTGGTCAGCGGGTCGAGCGCCTTGTCGAAATAATCGTCGGTCTCGGAGATGAGCCGGCGCACGGTGGCGCGCATCCGCGCATCGCCCGGAAAGAGCGGCGCGCCGCGTCCCGGGTATGCGTCGTCGAGGTATTCGACGATCGCGTTGGATTCGTAGAGCACGAAATCGCCGTCGACGAGCGTCGGTACGCGATGGCGCGGCGTCAGCGCCAGGAACTCGGGCTTCCTGGTGTCGCCGGCGGAGAACGACAGCACCTTGAGCTCGTAGGGGAGCGCCTTGTGCTCGAGGGCGAGCTGAGCGCGCCATGCGAAGGGGGAACCGGAACCGTAATACAGGACGAGACTCATGCGGACCTTTCAGCGAATGGGGCGCGAATTGCGCGCGCGGAGAAAATCAGGATTTGTGGCGCTTCGTCGCCGGCTTCGTCGCCGCGCGCTGCTGCGGCGCGCGCAGCGCCTCGAGCGACACCTTCTGCAGTTCCATCGTCTTGATGCTCATCTGCATCACGCTCAGCGTCATCTGCAGCCACCCTTCGATGACCCGCAGCTCGCCGATCTTGCGCTCCACTTCGGCGGGATCGAGCGTCGCGAACATCGTCGCCGGATTCGGAAACGGGAATCCGCCCATCGCCGCCGGAGGCGCCGGCGCGGCGGTTCCCGGGACGCGCGAATCCGGGCATCGGCACACCGAACGGATTCCACATCTTCTGCATGAACGCCATGGCGTCCTGCGGCGAAAATGGAAAACCCGACGGGGTCCGACGCATCCGGCGGATCATCGGGTGGAGTGGTGGGCATGGCGGTTCCGGTGGTGTCGCCGACGCCGGACGGAGCGCGTCGGGTGCGGCAGGGAGGCGATTTCGGCTATTATCGTCGTTCATGACGGACATTCGCGCAACCCTGCGGGCGCGGCTCGACGCGGCCGTCGGCAACGCGCAGGTCCTGACGGCCCCCGCCGACATCGCTCCCTATCTCACCGACTGGCGCGGCCGCTTCCACGGCAACGCGCAGGCGGTGGTGCGACCCGGCAGCACGCGCGAGGTGGCCGACGTCGTGCGCGCATGCGCCGAGGCGCGCGTCGCCATCGTCGCCCAAGGCGGCAACACGGGGCAGTGCGGCGGCGCGACGCCGGAGCCCGGCAGCGACGCCGTCGTGATTTCACTCGCGCGGATGAACCGGATTCGCGCGGTCGACGCCGACAACGCGACGCTCACCGCGGAAGCCGGCGCGACGCTGGTCGCCGTGCAGGACGCCGCCGCCGCCGCCGGCCTCATGTTTCCGCTGTCGCTGGCGGCGGAGGGCAGTTGCACCATCGGCGGCAATCTTTCGACCAACGCCGGCGGCACCGGCGTGCTGCGCTTCGGCAATGCCCGCGAGCTCACGCTGGGGATCGAAGTGGTGCTGGCCGACGGCCGCGTCTGGGACGGCCTGCGCGGATTGCGCAAGGACAACACGGGCTACGATCTCAAGCAACTCTTCATCGGCGCCGAGGGCACGCTCGGCATCGTCACCGCGGCGGTGCTGAAGCTCTTCCCCGCGCCGCGCACGCGCGCGACCGCGTTCGCGGCGGTGGACGACGTACCGTCGGCCGTCGAGCTCTTGCGCGCGATGAAGCAGGCGATCGGCGATCGCCTCGTCGGCTTCGAGCTGATTTCCGCCCCGTCGCTCGCGCTGACGCGCCAGCATTTTCCGTCGCTGCCCGATCCGCTGCCCGGCCATCCCTGGTACGTGCTCGTGCAGGCCGACGACAGCGCGGCGGATTCGCCGCTATCCGCCGATCTGGAAGCGGCACTCGGCGCCGCACTGAAGCGCGGAATCGTCAGCGACGTCGCCGTCGCGCAGTCGGACGCGCAGGCGGACGCGCTGTGGGCGCTGCGCGAGAACATCGCCGAGGCACAAAAACTCGACGGCCCGAACATCAAGCACGACATCTCGCTGCCGGTCTCGGCGATCCCGCGCTTCCTCGACGAAGCCGGACGCGCGCTTGCGAAGGCGCTGCCCGGATTGCGCTTCGTCACGTTCGGACATCTCGGCGACGGCAATCTGCATTACAACCTCGCCGCACCGCCGGGAACCGCCCCGGAAGCCTTCCTGACGAGCACCCCGGTCGCCAACCGGATCGTCCACGACCTCGTCGCCGCGCACCGCGGAAGCATCAGCGCCGAGCACGGGATCGGGCAGCAGAAGCGCGATGAGCTCGTCCGCTACAAGAGCCCGGTCGAGCTCGATCTCATGCGCACTCTAAAGGCGGCCTTCGACCCGCACGCCCTCCTCAACCCCGGCAAGGTTCTCTGACCCCGTTCCCATGGGCAAGCTCATCTTCTGGATAGTCGTCGTGTTCGTGGCGCTGTTCGCCCTGCGCCTCGTCAATGTCGGCAAGGCAAAACGCCGCGCGCGCGATGCCGACGAAGGCAAAAGCGCCGGCAAGCCCGACGAATCGATGGTCCGGTGCAGCAAGTGCGGCGTCTTTCTGCCGCAGGGCGACGCGCGGCCGGTGGCCGGCGGCTACATCTGCGGCGACCCGGCGTGCGCGGCGCGCCGTTGACGCGAGCTACCATAAGCCCCCGATGCAGCCAAATCCCGCCGCGCCGTCGTTCGAGCCCCCGTTGCCGATGTCCTCGGGCGACTCGTCGCGCCGCATCCTGTGGATCGTCGGACTGTATCGGGCAATCTGCGGGGCGGCGCTGCTCGGCATCGCCTTGTTGCTGGACCTGAAGGCGCTGTCGATCGCCGCAGCCGTCGATGTTCGTCATGGCGGCCACCGTGTACTTCGCGTTCGGATTGCTCACCTTCTGGCTCATCCAGCGCGACCCGCTGCCGGTGGGGCTGACCGCGGTGACCTCGACGCTGCTCATCGGCGATGTCGCCTGCATTGCCGCGGTGATGGTCGCCGGTGGAGCAGGCGCGGGCACGCTGCCGATCCTGCTCTTTCCCCAGCTCGCGGCCTCCGGCTGGCTCTTGCGGACGCGAACGGCGTTCCTGCATGCGGCGATCGCGACGCTGATCCTGCTGGGGCTCGACGTATGGCGGCTGTTCGAGGGCCAGGTCGGCGGCACGCAGACGGTGCAGACGGGCCTCATCAGCTTCGGCTTTTTCGCGACGGTCGGCGTTGCCGTCGCACTCGGCGCCTACACGAAAGCGTCCGAGGATCTCGCGGCGCAGCGCGGGATCGACGTCGCGAATCTGGAGCAGGTCAACCGCCTCATCATCCAGGACATGCAGGACGGCGTGCTGGTGGTCGACTTGAACGGCGTCGTCCGCGGCCACAACGCGCAGGTGACGCGGCTCCTGGGCGGCTTCGGCCGCATGCGCGGCGGCATGCGCCTCGCCGAGTTCTCCAGCACCCTGCACGATTACTGGCGACGATGGCAGGAGGATTACGCCGAAACGCTGCCCCCCTTCAAGGTGGAGCCTACCCAGCGCCTGCTGCGCGTGCGGCTCGTGCGCATCGGCTCCGGCCTCAATGGCGGCACGCTCATCTACCTCGAGGATCTCGGCCGCGCGCAGACCGAGGCGCAGCAGATGAAGCTCGCCGCGATGGGACGGCTGACGGCGTCGATCGCGCATGAGGTCCGCAATCCGCTGTCGGCGATCAACCAGGCCGCCCAGCTCCTCGAAGAGGACGGCGCCGTGGTGCCCGAGGGACAGCGACTGCTCGGCATGATCCGCAACAACGCGAAGCGGATCGACCGCATCGTCGGTGAGGTGCTGCAGCTCAATCGACGCGACCGGCAGCAACCGGAAGTGATCGCTTTGGGCGAGTTCCTGCGCTCGCTGACCGAGGAAATCGTCCAGGCAGAGAACATGCCGACCGGCAGCGTGCTGATGCTGGTCCCCGATGACCTCACGGTGATCTTCGACCGCGGGCATTTGAACCAGATCGCGTGGAACCTCATTCGCAATGCGTGGCAGCATTGCCAGAAAAAGGAAGGCAGCATCCGCATCGCCGCGCGCGCCGGCTACATGGGCGACGCCGTGATCTGCGAGCTCGCCGACGACGGCCCCGGCATCCCCGCCGAGCTCCGCGGGCAGATCTTCGAGCCGTTCTTCACGACGCGGCCCGGCGGCACCGGCCTCGGCCTGTACATCGCGCGCGAGCTCGCCGACGCCAACGGCGCGGCGCTCGAGCTGCTTCCCAGGGGTCCGGGCGCCCATTTCCGGATGACGATGAAACGCGCGGTCACCCCCGCGTAGCACACAAGAAGAGGCCCTCCATGTCGCGCCGAATCCGCGGTCAACCCAAGGTGCTCGTCATCGACGACGAGCCCGATCTGCTCGAGCTCCTCGAGCTCACGCTGTCCCGGATGGGGCTCGACACGACGCGAGCGGAATCGGTCGGAGAGGCGATCCGGCTACTCGACAAGGAGCCCTTCGACCTCTGCCTCACCGACATGCGCCTGCCCGACGGCGAGGGCCTGCGCGTCGTCGAGCACATCAACCAGAAGGGCCTCGACGTTCCGGTGGCGGTGATCACCGCCTACGGCAGCGCCGAGAATGCGGTCGCCGCGCTCAAGGCCGGCGCGTTCGACTACCTCGCCAAGCCGGTCGCGCTCGAGCAATTGCGGGCGCTCGTGAAGCAGGCGCTCAAGGTGCCGGAAAAGGCGCAGGTCGTGACGGGCTACCAGCTGCTCGGCGAATCGCCGGCGATGATGCAGGTGCGCGGGCTCATCGACCGGCTGTCGAAGAGCCAGGCACCGGTCTTCATCAACGGCGAATCGGGCAGCGGGAAGGAGCTCGCCGCGCGGCTGATCCACACGCTGGGGCCGCGGGCGGAGCAGCCGTTCATCGCCGTCAATTGCGGCGCCATCCCCGAAAACCTGATGGAGAGCGAGTTCTTCGGCTACAAGAAGGGCGCGTTCACCGGCGCCGAGGGGGATCGCGACGGTTTCTTCCAGGCCGCCAACAACGGCACGCTGTTCCTCGACGAGGTCGCCGACCTGCCGCTGGCGATGCAGGTGAAGCTCCTCCGCGCGATCCAGGAAAAGAAGGTGCGCAAGGTCGGCGCGACGCAGGAGGAACCGGTCGACGTGCGGATCATCAGCGCGACGCACAAGAAACTCGGTGCGCTCGTCGAGTCCGGCGAATTTCGGCAGGACCTCTACTATCGGCTGCACGTGATCGAGCTCGCGATGCCGAGCCTGCGCGAAATGCGCGAGGACATCCCGCTGATCGCGCACGCGATCCTCGCGCGGCTCTCGCGCGGAAACCCGGCGCTGCTCGACAGCGAGGCCGTCGCCGCGCTCGAGCGCTACCCGTTTCCGGGCAATGTGCGCGAGCTCGAGAACATCCTCGAGCGCGGCCTCTCGCTCGCGGCCGATCCGCAGCAGATCACCGCCGACGACCTGCACCTGACGCCGGTGGCCGACGATCCCGAGTTCGCCGTCACCGCGGGCGACAAATGGCCGCTGCAGGACTATCTCGACCGCGTCGAGCGCGCGGCGATCAACGAGGCGCTGGAAAAGACGCGCTTCAACCGCACGGCGGCGGCCAAGCTTCTCGGCATCACGTTTCGCGCGATGCGCTACCGGATGGAGCGATTGGGTATCAAGTAGCCCAACCTCCGCTCGTCCGCTCAGCCGGAAATCTGCTCGATCTGGAGCGACGCGCCTCCGGGCGTGAGCAACGTGGCGGCGCCGAGTATTCCGAACAGCTGAAGATTGATCGTGGTGCTGCCGACAGCGATGTCGACGTGCTCCGGCGCCACGTATCCCTCGACAGGATCGGCGAGATGTCGAACGCGTCCAGTTGCGCAGTTCTCGAGCTCGCGAGCAAGGCGCCAGGGGATGAACGAATCGTCGGACGTTCTTTCGTCGTACGCGCCGGCGCTCCGAGGATTGCTGGTTGCCGTCTTCCTCGTTCTTTGCTGGCATTACGCTTCCGGTCTCAACCTCTGGGGCGACGAAGCGTATTCCCTCGGTTTCGTCGAGGGCCGGATTTCGTATGCCGATCCGAGTCACCTGCCCACGTATTACGCGCTGCTGAAGTGGCTGACGTCGCTGGTTCCGGGCACGAACGAAATGGCGCTGCGGATGCTGCACGCTCTTGCGTTCGCGCTCGGCCTGCTGTTCGGCGCAATGGCCGTGCAGCGTCTGACGCGAAGCGCGGGAATCGCCCTGGTGTCGCTCGGCGTCGCGGTCTTGTTGCCGGAATTCCATTTCTACGCGACGAATCTGCGCATGTATTCGCTCATCTTCCTGGCTGCGATGGCCAATATCGACGCGGTCAGCCGGCTCGCCGAGGAGGACGGAACACCTACGTTGCCAAGGCTCGCCTGGTACGTCGTCAGCGGGGCGGCGCTGGTGGCGATCGACTTTCCCGGGCTGTTCTATTTCGGGATCGGTGCCGCTTGCCTCGCATTGAAGTGGCTGCGGACAGGACACGGAAGGCTCCTGCCGATTCTCATCCTGCCGCTGCTGCCTCTTCCGGGGTTCTTCCTTGCGAACAGGTCGCTCGTCGCGGATCTTCTGCGCTGGAGCCCGGAGGGCGATGAGGCAGCCCTTTTTGCGGGCGCCTTTGACTTTCTCAAATTCACGTACCTGCGCTTCCGTCCCGGTCTCGAACTCGTCTATGCCGCGCCGCTCCCGACATCGTTCGCGCTGATTCTGGCCCCCGCGATCCTCGCAGTCATCCTCTGGTGCGCGTTTCGCCAGGCGGTCGACGGGCGCGGACGCAGAGCCGCCGAGCCACTGATTCCACTGTTGGCGCTGTGCTGGATCATCCTTGTTCCCACGGGTTTCACCTTCACGCGGATCTTTCTTCCCAGCCAGTTCTTCATGGTCGTCGTTCTGGTCCGGGCCACGCGTTTACCGGGAAAGGTGATCCGTACTGTCGCGACCGCCGCCGCCGTCGTGCTGGTGCTGATCAATTTCCATGAGGCCCTGATTCCGACCTACAGGCTCGACAGCGTCGTTCCCTACAAACAGATCGCCGACGATGTCGCAGCCATCAGCGAGGCCGAAGGCATCGAAACGGTCATGGCATCGGACAACAGCCTGAACGTCGAGTCGATCGCCCGCTACTTGCATCGTCAAGCCGTCAGCCGACCGATGCGCGTGCTCGTGGTAACCGACGCCGAGCTTGCGCGGCGCGCGGCCGAGCTGAACGGCCGGCCGTTCCTCTTCATCTCGCACATGGGGGGAAAGGGCGCGTTGATCGACATCCACCAGCTAACCCAGCGAACGCCACGGCTGGTTCGCGGCTACGTTCCGCTGCGGAACCTCCCCTACAACGATCTTTGGAAGCGACGATACACGGAGCGTGCGGAGCAGCCCGATGCAATCGATGTCTGGATCGTGCGCTGAAGCCGCGAACTCTCACATTGGATCCGTCGATTCCGGCGGGGGTCCTACAACACCTTGTCCGACGTGGGCGTGTCGGCCGGCCCCGATGGCTCCGCCGCCGGGCGGGGCGGCTACAATCCCCGAATACGACTGTCCGGATGCTTCGATGAACAGGGCCATGATGCGCAATCGATGGGAGCGGCGCGGAACCCGATGACCGCACGCGAACGGCGCGGCTCGACGCGACGCCTCGCAGTCGACGACGACGGCTACGCGAATCTCGCGCAGCCAGATTCCGTCGCCGAACCATGACGCGCGGCCGCCCGGGACGCCCGTCACGCTCGTGGTCATCCACGGGATCTCGCTGCCGCCGGGCGAATTCGGCGGCGACGGGATCGTGCGGCTGTTCACCAATCGGCTCGACCCTGCGGCCCATCCGTACTATCCGTCGATCGCGCACCTGCACGTGTCCGCGCACTTTCTCGTGCGCCGCGACGGCCGGCTCCTGCAGTTCGTGTCGTGCAACGAGCGCGCCTGGCACGCCGGCATCTCGCGCTTCCGCGGCCGCGCGCACTGCAACGACTTTTCGATCGGCATCGAGCTCGAAGGCACCGACGACCTGCCGTACGAGGCCCGGCAATACGCGATGCTCGCGCGACTGCTCCGGACCCTCGCGCGCCGCTACCCGATCCAGCACGTCACCGGTCATTCGACCGTCGCACCGGAACGCAAGACCGACCCCGGGCCGGCCTTCGACTGGGCACGCCTCCGCCGCCTGACCGCCCCACGGCGACCGTAGGCCCGGCCACCCGGCGGGCCCGGGCAGCCGCCCGTCCAGGCGCACCCTCGGAACGACGGGGGCTGCCCGGGGTATAATGCTAGGTTATGCAGCTACTTGCGGACTTTTTCCCGCTCATCCTCTTTTTCATCGCGTTCAAGTGGCAGGGCATCTTTTTCGCCACCAGCGTCGCGATCGCGGCATCGATCGTCCAGATCGCCTTCCTGCGCTGGAAGCGCGGCCGCGTGTCCGCGGTGAACTGGCTGTCCCTGGCGATCATCGTCGTGTTCGGCGGGGCGACGCTGATCCTCCAGGACGAGGCCTTCATCAAGTGGAAGCCGACGGTGCTCTACGGGCTTTTTGGCGTGATCCTCGCCGGCGGGCGGCTCTTCTTCGGGCGCAACCTGCTTTCGCACCTGATGCCCGGGATTGCCCTGCCCGAGCGCCATCTGGTCGCGTCTCACATGGTCGTGGGTCGCATTCTTCGCGTTCATGGGCGTCGCCAACTGGTACGTCGCGTTTCACTATCCCACCGAGACGTGGGTCAATTTCAAGGTCTGGGGCGGCATCGGCCTTTTCCTGGCATTCGCGCTTGGCCAGGGCCTGCTGCTCGCGCGCCACGTCCAGGAAGAGGCGCCGTGATGGCTCCGGTCGCAGCGGCCGACATGCCCGCCGTGCTGAGGGCGCGGCTCGCCCCCCTTGCGCCCACCGTTCTCGAGGTGACCGACGACAGCGCCGACCACGTGGGGCACGCCGGCGCCGCCGGCGGGGCCGGGCACTTTTCGCTGCTCATCGTGTCAGAGGGCTTTGCCGGACTCTCCCGCCTCGCGCGGCACCAAAGAGTGCTGAGCGAGCTCCACGATCTCTTGCCGCATCCGATCCACGCGCTTTCCATCAAGGCGCTGACGCCGGAAGAATTTCCCTCCCAACCACATAGGACTCTTCACCGATGACCAAGCATTCGCTTACCCTCGCCGTCGCGGCCGCGCTCCTCGCGCTCGCCGGCGCCCCTGCGCAGGCGCAGGACAAGTCCGCCGCGCCGGCGAAGGCAGCGGCAGCGGCCGCGCCGGCCAGCGGCAAGGAGCTCTACCCGAAGGCGTACTACGACCTCATGCTCAAGGATCGGATCGCCCAGGGCCAGGCCGATTCACCGGAGCTCCGTGCGGCATTGCGCGAGGAACTCAACACGCGCGAACTGCTTTTGCGCGAGGCGAAGAAGAAGGGGCTCGACAAGAATCCCGAGGTCAAGACGCAGATGGACCTGACGGCGCAGACGGTGCTCGTGCGCGCGTTCGTCGCCGACTGGGTCAAGGCGAACCCGATCTCCGACGCCGCGCTGCAGAAGGAATACGAAGCGATCAAGTCGCAGATGGGCGACAAGGAATACAAGGTCCGCCACATCCTGGTCGAGAAGGAAGACGAGGCGAAGGAAATCATCGTCGCGCTGCAAAAAGGCGAGAAGTTCGAGAAGCTCGCCGAGCGTTCGAAGGATCCGGGCTCGAAGGCCAACGGTGGCGATCTCGACTGGAACGCGCCGGGCAATTTCGTGAAGCCCTTTTCGGATGCGATGGTCAAGCTGCCGAAGGGCAAGTTCACGACGGTGCCGGTGCAGACGCAGTTCGGCTGGCACGTGATCGAGGTCGACGACATCCGCGACGCGAAGGTGCCGCCGTTCGACGAGGTGAAGGCGCAGCTCGCGCAGCGGATGCAGGGCCAGCAGCTCGAGGTTTATTTCAAGGAGCTGCGCGCCAAGAACGGCATGTGATTTTTGCATCTCGGCAGCCCGGGCGCTCTCGTGCGCCGGGCAGCCGCAGCACGACCGGGCAGGCGGCGACGCCTGCTCTTTTTTTGCCCGTCGCGCGCCGCGCGCGGTCGACAAGCGGAAGGCGGTTCGATGCTATTCTTACGCGGCGCCGGGCACGGGCATCGGGCGCACGGCGCCTCGCGGGAGCGCGCATTCTCCTTCCCGACGGGCCGCTCGCACGCATCAGTTCCATTGCGCACGGAGGAAAGCATGGCGTTCATCCGCCATCCGAAGGACTTCTTTGCCGGGCTCCTGTTCATCGCGTTCGGGATTGCGGCCATCGCCATCGGCAGCAACTACGCGCTCGGCACCGCGGCGCGGATGGGACCCGGCTATTTTCCGCGGATCCTCGGCATTCTCCTGATCGCGCTGGGCCTTGCGCTCGCGCTGCGCGCGCTGCGCCTCGTCGGGACCGCCGATTCCGGCCTTCAAATGGCGCCCGCTGCTGGTCGTGCTGGGCAGCGTCGCCGTGTTCGGCATGATCGTCAATTACGCCGGCGTCGTGGTGTCGACGATCTTCCTGATCGTCGCGGCGAGCGCGGCGAGCCATGAGTTTCGCTGGCGCGAATCGATCGTTGCCGGCGTTGCCCTCGCGGCGCTGGCGGTCGGCGTGTTCGTGATCGGCCTCAAGCTGCAGCTTCCGATCTGGCCCGCCTTCATCTAACGCCGGCGCCGTGGAACTCCTCAACCATCTCGGCACTCGGCTTCGGCGTCGCCACGCAGGGCATCAACCTGCTCTACGCCTTCATCGGCGCGATGCTGGGTACGCTGATCGGCGTCCTCCCCGGCATCGGACCCGTGGCGACGATTGCCATGCTGCTGCCGACGACCTATGCGCTGCAGCCGGTCTCCGCGCTGATCATGCTGGCCGGGATCTATTACGGCGCGCAGTACGGCGGCTCGACGACGTCGATCCTGCTCAACATGCCCGGGCGAGACGTCGTCGGCGGTCACCTGCCTCGACGGCTACCAGATGGCGCGCAAGGGCCAGGCCGGCGCGGCGCTGTCGATCGCGGCGCTCGGCTCGTTCTTCGCCGGCACGCGTGTCCACCATCATGGTCGCGACCGTCGCAATCCCGCTCTCCGAGCTCGCGCTCAAGTTCGGGCCCGCCGAATACTTTTCGCTGATGATCCTGGGCCTGATCGGCGCCGTGGTGCTGGCGCACGGGTCGGTGCTGAAGGCGATCGCGATGATCGTGCTGGGCCTCCTGCTCGGGATCGTCGGCACCGACGTCAATTCCGGCGTCGCGCGTTTCGCGTTCGGGGTTCCCGAGCTGACCGACGGGCATCGGCGTCGTCAGCGTCGCGATGGGGCTCTTCGGGTTCGCGGAAATCATCAGCAATCTCGAGTCGACCGAAAAGCGCGAGCTCGTCACGAGCAAGGTCACGGGCCTGTGGCCGACGACGCGAGCAGTTCAAGGTCGCATGGCCCGCGTCGCTGCGCGGCACGGCGCTGGGCTCGGTGCTGGGGCTGCTTCCGGGCGGCGGCGCGATGCTGGCGTCGTTCGCGTCCTATGCGCTGGAAAAGAAGGTGGCGAAGGACCCGTCGCAGTTCGGCAAGGGCGCGATCCAGGGCGTCGCCGGGCCGGAGTCGGCGAACAACGCCGGTGCGCAGACATCGTTCATCCCGCTCCTCACGCTCGGCATCCCGGAGAACGCTGTGATGGCGCTGATGGTGGGCGCGATGACGATCCACAACATCCAGCCCGGGCCGCAGGTGATGACGAGCAATCCGGCGCTGTTCTGGGGCCTGATCGCGTCGATGTGGGTCGGCAACCTGATGCTGGTCGTGCTCAACCTGCCGCTGATCGGGATGTGGATCAAGCTGCTCAAGGTGCCTTACCGTCTCCTCTATCCGGCGATCCTGCTGTTCTGCGCGATCGGCGTCTACTCGATCAACAACGCGCCGTTCGACGTGGGCCAGACTGCCGCGTTCGGCCTCCTCGGCATCGTGTTCCTGAAACTCGAATGCGAGCCGGCGCCGCTGCTCCTCGGGTTCGTGCTGGGCCCGATGATGGAAGAAAACCTGCGGCGCGCGATGCTGCTTTCGCGCGGCGATCCGACGGTGTTCGTCACGCGGCCGATCTCGCTCGCGATGCTGACGATGGCCGCGCTGCTGTTGGTGCTGATCGTCGCGCCGGCGTTCCGCAAGAAGCGCGACGAAGCTTTCACAGCGAAGAGCGAGCAGTCGAGCCGAAGCGCGGAGAGCTGCGCGCGCAATGCGATCAGCATGTTGAACTTCGACTGGGCGATGCCCTACCCTTCCCGGCGGCAGCCGATCCTCGCCCGCAATGCGGTCGCCACCTCGCAGCCGCTCGCCACCCAGGCGGGCATCGGGATGCTCCAGCGCGGCGGCAATGCCGTCGACGCGGCGCTCGCGACCGCGATCGCGCTGACCGTCGTCGAGCCGTGCAGCAACGGCATCGGCAGCGACCTTTTCGCGATCGTCTGGGACGGGCGCGCTCTCGCAGGTCTCAACGCATCGGGCCGCGCGCCCGCCGCGGTGACGCCGGCCCGCTACGCCGGCCAGAGCGCGATGCCGCAGCGCGGGTGGGAACCGGTCTCCATCCCAGGCGCCGTCTCCGGATGGGCCGCGCTGTCGCAACGCTATGGCGCGCTGCCGTTCGCGGACCTGTTCGAGCCCGCCATCCGCTATGCGCGCCACGGGTACGCGGTGTCGCCGATCGTCGCCGAAAAATGGGCGCTGGCGGCGACGGTGCTGCCGCACGACCTCGGGTTCGCCGAACATTTCATGCCGCGCGGCCGGGCGCCGCTTCCCGGCGAGACGTTCGCCTGCCCGGCGATGGCGACCTCGCTCGAAAAGATCGCCGCGACGCACGGTAACGCCTTCTATCGCGGCGAGCTGGCCGCGGCGATGGTCGCCGACGCGAAGCGACACGGTGCGGCGCACGCGCTCGCGGATTTCGCGGACCACGCGCTCGATTGGGTCACGCCGCTCGGGCTCGACTACGGCGGCGCGACCGTCCACGAGATTCCGCCCAACGGCCAGGGCATCGCCGCGCAGATCGCACTCGGCATCCTGAAGTCGTTCGACCTGGTCGCGCTCCCGCCCGATTCGGTCGACAGCCAGCATTTGCAGATCGAGGCGATGAAGCTCGCGTTCGCGGACGTCCATCGCTACGTGAGCGATCCGCGGACGATGGAGGTCCCCGCTGCGGCATTGCTCGATCCGGCGTATCTCGCCGCGCGCGCCCGCCTCATCGACCCCGTCCGCGCGCAGGATTTCGGACCCGGCAAGCCGCCCGTCGGCGGCACCGTCTATCTGTGCGCCGCCGACGCGTCCGGGATGATGGTGTCGCTGATCCAGTCGAACTACATGGGGTTCGGCTCCGGCGTGGTCGTGCCCGGCACCGGCATCAGCCTGCAGAACCGCGGCGCGGGATTCTCGCTCGTCAAGGGCCACCCGAACGAGATCGCCGGCGGCAAGCGGCCGTTTCACACGATCATTCCCGGATTCCTCACGCAGGATGGGGCGCCGCTCGGCGCGTTCGGCGTCATGGGCGGGCCGATCCAGCCGCCGGGACATGTGCAGACGCTGGTGCGCCTGTTGACGTACGGGATGAATCCGCAGGCCGCGCTCGACGCGCCACGATGGAAGGTCAACAGCGGGATGTCGATCGACCTCGAGTCCTCGGCGGCGCCGGAGTTGCGCGCGGGCCTCGCCGCGCGTGGGCACGAGCTCAAGTCGGTCGCCGATTCCTACATGGACTTCGGCGCCGGCCAGTTCATCGTGCGGCGCGACAACGGCTACCTCGCGGCGTCGGACCCGCGGCGCGACGGGCAGGCGGCGGGATTCTGATTCGCCAGCGGGCGTGCCGATCCCGGCTGGTGCTGCTCAGCGCGTGCGTTTCTTGCGAATGCGTTCCTTGTGGACGTGCAGCGGGATCATTTCCTCGAGCTCCATGCGCTGCCGTCCCGGTTCGGGTGCTGCGAGCGGCGGCGTCGCCTTCATCGTCGCGAGGCAGCGGCGCGTGAGCTCCTGGTAGCTCAACGTCCCGGCGCGCTTCCATTCGAGCTCCTGGTCGGTGAGCTCGCGCACGACCCGCGCCGGCGTGCCGGCGACCAGCGTGCGCGGCGCCACGACCATCCCCGCCTTCACGAACGCCATCGCGGCGACGATCGCCCATTCGCCGATCACTGCGTTGTCGTTGACCACCGCGTTCATCCCGACGAGCGCGTTCTTGCGGATCACGCAGCTATGCAGCACCGCGGCGTGCCCGATGTGCCCGTTCTCCTCGACCACGGTGTCGTTGCCGGGAAACCCGTGCATCACGCAGTGGTCCTGCAGGTTCGCGCCCTTGTGGACCCGGATGCCGCCGAAATCTCCGCGCAGCGACGCAAACGGTCCGATATAGCAGCCCGCGCCGACGACGACGTCGCCGATCAGCACGGCGGACGGGTGCACGTAGGCAGTCGGATCGACCACCGGCGTTACGCCGTCGATCGAATATACGGTCAGCGTCATCGCATTTCTCCGTTTCGAGGCCCGCTCGCTAAGCCGAGCCACGCCCGTGCGTTGCGGAACATCCGCATCCACGGCGAATCCTCGCCCCATGCCGCAGGATGCCACGACATCTGCACGGTGCGAAATGCCCGCTCGGGGTGTGGCATGAGGATCGTGAAGCGGCCATCGGCCGTCGTGAGCCCGGTGATGCCGCCGGGCGATCCGTTGGCGTCGTACGGATAGCGTTCGGTCGCGCGTCCGGCATTGTCGACGAAGCGCAACGCGATCAACGCCTGCGCGGCATCCCGCTGCGCTTCGTCGCGGAATTCCGCAAAGCCTTCGCCGTGCGCGGTCGCGACGGGAATCCGGCTGCCTTCCATCCCGCGGAAAAAGAGCGACGGCGAGCGCATCACTTCGAGCAGCACGAAGCGCGCCTCGAACTGCTCCGAGCGGTTGCGGATGAAATGCGGCCAGTGGCCGGCGCCGGGAATGAGCTCGTGCAGGTTGCTCATCATCTGGCAGCCGTTGCAGACGCCGAGCGCGAAGGTGTCGGCGCGCGCGAAGAAGGCGGCGAACTCGTCGCGCGCCCGCGCATTGAACAGGATCGACTTCGCCCATCCTTCGCCTGCCCCCAGCACGTCGCCGTACGAAAACCCGCCGCAGGCCGCGAACCCGCTGAACTCCGACAGCCGCCGGCGCCCGGAGATGATGTCGCTCATGTGGACGTCGTAGGCGGCGAAGCCCGCGCGGTCGAACGCGGCAGCCATTTCCACCTGGCCGTTGACGCCCTGCTCGCGCAGAATCGCGATCGCCGGCCGCGCGCCGCGCGCGATGAACGGCGCCGCGACGTCCTCGGCAGAATCGAACGTCAGCACCGGCGCGAGGCCGGGATCGCCGGCGTCGAGAATCCGGTCGTATTCCTGGTCGGCGTCGTGCGGGTTGTCGCGCAGCCGCTGCATTGCGTGCGTCGTGGCCGACCACGCGCGATGGAGGTCGATGCGCGATTCGTCGAGCACTGCTTGTCCGGCATGACTTATCGAGATGCGGGCATCGGCGGTGGGAACGCCCACCCCGTGCGCCACGAGACCACGCTCGGCAAACCCTCGCCGCACGACGGCTTCGTCACGTGCGCGGAGCTGGACGACTGCGCCCAGCTCCTCGGCGAACAACGCCGACAGAGGGTCGCACGCGGACGGCAATTCGATCGTCAGGCCGCAGCGCGAGGCGAACGCCATCTCGGTCAGCGTCGCGAAGAGCCCGCCGTCGGCAATGTCGTGATACGCGATCAGCGTGCCGTCACGATGCAGCGACTGGATCATCTCGAAGAACGTACGCAGATGCGCGGGATCGTCGACATCCGGGCAACGGTCGCCGAGTTGTCCATAGGCCTGCGCCAGCGCCGAGCCGCCGAGGCGCAGCCGGCCCGCGGAGAGGTCGATCCACAGAAGCGTCGTTGCGCCGACATCGGTTGCGAGCTGCGGCGTGAGCGTTCGGCGGGCGTCCGGCACCGGCGCAAATGCCGACACGATGAGCGACAGCGGCGCGGTGACCGCCTTGTCGACAACGCCCTCTCGCCAAGTCGTGCGCATCGACATCGAATCCTTGCCGACCGGAATGCCGATGCCGAGCGCGGGGCAGAGCTCCATCGCGACAGCCCGCACCGTGTCGTAGAGCGCGGCGTCCTCGCCCGGATGCCCGGCGGGGGCCATCCAGTTGGCCGAGAGCTTTATGTCCGAAAGCTGCGCGATCCCTGCTGCTGCAATGTTGGTGAGCGCCTCGCCCACCGCCATTCGTCCGGAGGCGGGCGCATCGATCAGTGCCAGCGGTGTCCGCTCGCCGATTGCCATCGCCTCGCCGGCGTAGCCATCGAAGTCCATCAGCGTCACCCCGACGTCGGCGACCGGCACCTGCCAGGGGCCGACCATCGGATCGCGCGAGCACAGGCCGCCGACGGTGCGATCGCCGATCGTCACGAGGAACGTCTTGTCGGCGACCGAAGGCACCTGCAGCACGCGATAGGCGGCTTCCTTGATCGTGATCTGCGCGAGATCGAGCGGCGCCAGTTTTCGCGGCACGTGAACGACGTCGCGCGTCATCCGCGGCGGCTTGCCGAGCAGCACATCGAGGCCCATGTCGACCGGCACGGTCCCGAATTGCGGATCGGTGATGACGAGACGATCGTCGAGCGTCGCGCGTCCGATGACCGCGAACGGACAGCGCTCGCGCTCGCACAGTCCGCGGAAGCGCTCGAGATCGGTGGCCCGGATCGCGAGCACGTAGCGCTCCTGCGCTTCGTTGCACCAGATCTCGCGCGGCGACATGCCCGGTTCCTCGGAAGGCACCGCGCGCAAGTCGAGACGGGCGCCCGCGCCGCCGCCGTGAACCAATTCCGGGAATGCGTTGGACAGCCCGCCCGCGCCGACGTCGTGAATCGACAGGATCGGGTTCGCCCCGCCTTGCTGCCAGCAGCGGTCGATCACCTCCTGCGCGCGCCGCTGGATCTCGGCGTTGCCGCGCTGCACCGAATCGAAATCGAGATCGGCCGTGTTGGCGCCGGTGGCCATCGACGACGCCGCGCCGCCGCCCATCCCGATCAACATGCCTGGACCGCCCAGCTGGATGAGCAGCGCGCCGTCCGGAAGCGGGTCCTTGTGCGCATGGATCGCCGCGATGTTGCCGACGCCGCCCGCGATCATGATCGGCTTGTGATAACCGCGAACTTCGCCGGCCACCTGCTGCTCGAACGTGCGGAAGTAGCCGAGAAGATTCGGGCGCCCGAATTCGTTGTTGAACGACGCGCCGCCGATCGGACCCTCGAGCATGATCTGCAACGCCGAGGCGATGCGATCCGGCTTGCCGTAGGCCATTTCCCACGGCTGCGGCAATGACGGCACGCGCAGATCGGAGACCGTGAATCCGGTGAGGCCGGCCTTCGGCTTTGCTCCGATCCCGGTCGCGCCCTCGTCGCGGATCTCGCCGCCGGAACCGGTTGCCGCCCCCGGAAACGGGGCGATCGCCGTCGGATGATTGTGCGTCTCCACTTTCATCAGGATGTGCGTGGGCTCCGCGTGCGCCGCATAGCGGCCGTCTGCGCCCGGATAGAACCGCTGCACCGTAGCGCCTTCGATCACCGACGAGTTGTCGGCATACGCGACGACCGTTCCCCGCGGGGATGTCGCGTGCGTGTGACGGATCATCGCAAACAGGCTCTTGTCCTGGCGCACGCCATCGACAATCCAGTCGGCGTTGAAGATCTTGTGCCGGCAGTGCTCGGAATTCGCCTGCGCGAACATCATGAGCTCCACGTCGGTCGGATCGCGTCCGGCGCGGCGGAAGTTCGCGTCGAGGTAGTCGATTTCGTCGGGCGCGAGCGCGAGGCCGAGCTCGCCGTTGGCGCGCTCGATCGCCCTGCGGCCTTCGCCAAGGAGAGGTATCGTGGTCATCGGTCGCGGCGCGACGTGGGCGAACAGGACACGGGCGTCATCGAGCAATTCCAGCACCGCTTCGGTCATCCGATCGTGCAGGAGCGGCAGCAGCGCGCCGCGAGTGGCGGCGTCGAGTCTTCCGTCTTGCGCCCTGATGCGGTACCCGATCCCCCGTTCGATGCGGCGGATCGCGTCGAGCCCGCAATTGCGGGCGATGTCGGTCGCCTTCGATGACCACGGCGAAATCGTTCCCGGGCGCGGGACCACCAGCATCAGTTCGCCGTCATCGGCCTCCGCTTCGTCGTGCGGTCCGTAGGTCAGCAGTCGCTCGAGAATCGCGCGTTCGCCGGGCGTCAGCTCGCGCTCGGTCTCGACGAAATGCCAGAACGTGGCAGCGATGCCGATGATCGGGTGCCCGGAGTGGGCGGCCGCGAGCGCGGCGTGGAGCTTCCTGATGCGAAACGGCGAGAGCGCGTGGCGCCCGCGCAGCGTGAGAAGGTGCAGCATGCCCGGCACGGGGGTCGGAAAGCGCGATTATACGCGGGGAGCACGTCGACGATGTGGTGACGACGCTTCCGCGCTCTTTCCGGACGGTACCCCAGCCAGTTGCGCGTGTGTCTCGTCTAGTTGGGCGGATTCGACGTAAGCGTCCCGTTGATGTCGGGCGCGCCGCGCCCGGTCAGCGTGTTGTTGGTGGACGAGCGCAGGATCGACCCATTGCTCTGGTCAAAATCGGCCCCCCTAGCGCGTCGGATTGTTGACACCCGAGGTCGACACGAACGTGCGTTGCGCGGCGTCAGACACGAGCGGCGTGACGAGAAGACCGACGGCGGCGATGATGCAATGACGTGCAAGCATGAGAACTCCGTTGTTGACGCGATGGGCTTAGCTCAGGAGAAGCGGAGCCAGATGATCGCGACGGCAATCGCCAGCATCACCGACGCGATCGCGAGTGCTGCCTTGCCGCCCTTGTCCATCGCCGCCAAGTGCGCGGCTTGCGGCGTCGTCGACAGGATGAACGGCGGGCCGGCGGACGCGCGCCGAATCGACGCCTTCGTCCCCGCCGCGGCCTGGATCTTCCTTTCGGCTTCGGCGTCCTCGTCGTCCTCTTCGGCGGCCCCGCCCGTCTTGTCGACGCCGGTGAGGCCCGTCGCGAACGTGCCGAGAACGAGCAGCGGGTTACCCGCGTAGATCCGCTCCTCGTGGTAACGATACTTGGTGTCGTCGCCGCTCAGCATCTCCACCGACGGTCGCGGCGACTCTCCGGGTCCCACTTTCGGCGGATGAGTGTCGGTCGGCTCCCGCGTCGCGCCGTACCACATGCTGCGATCGGTCGGCGTCACGTCCGCATCGTCGGGATACACGACGCATGATCCGGTGGCATCGCGGACGACGAAGGGCGTGCTGCTCGTGGTGTCGGAGAGCTCCTTCCAGTGTCGGCTGCCCTTAGCGGCTTGCCGCGCGGCAACCGACTCCTCCACTTTCGCGTGGAACCAGACACATGGCGATTTCGTGAGCGGCGACGTCAAGGGCTTGTCCCCGATCGCCTCGATCGTGCCCTCGAACTTGCGGTAGCCGTCGTCGGCCATCGCGATGTTGGCGCTCGGCGTCGCCTTGATGAGTGCCGCCTGCCGTCGCGCGCGCTGGCCGGCGTACACGGCGATTCCCGCCATCGCGAGCGGAACCGCCACCATCAGGACGAACGCCAGCAACGATGCCGACCGGATCATCGAGCCCATGCGCCCTCCCAGATGACGCCGTGCTCAATTTCGCAAACGTCCGAAATCGAGCACGGCCTTCCTTTCTTCTAGCTCTTGCCGAACACCTCGTTCGACTGTTGCGTCACGCGGATGAACGTCGTCCGTTTCGACAATTCGCGCAGGCGCCGGGCACCGACGTACGTGCAGGCCGAGCGCACGCCACCGAGAATTTCCTCCACCGTGCCGCTGACCGGTCCGCGATACGGGACCAGCACTTCCTTGCCCTCGGCGGCGCGGTACTTCGCGACGCCGCCCGCGTACTTGTCCATCGCAAGCCGGCTGCTCATCCCGTAGAAGCGCTTGTATTGCTTCCCTTCGCGCTCCACGACGTCGCCGCCCGATTCGTCGTGGCCGGCGAACATGCCGCCCAGCATCACGAAATCCGCGCCGCCGCCGAACGCTTTGGCGACATCGCCCGGCGTCGCGCAGCCGCCGTCGGCGCAGATGTGGCCCTCGAGGCCATGCGCCGCGTCCGCGCATTCGATGATCGCCGACAGCTGCGGATAGCCCACACCGGTGATCCGACGCGTCGTGCAGACCGACCCCGGCCCGATGCCGACCTTGACGATGTCGGCGCCCGACAGGATCAGCTCCTCGGTCATCTCGCCGGTGACCACATTGCCGGCCATGATCACGAGATGCGGATAGCGGGCGCGGATCTTGGCCACGAAGCGGGTGAAGCCTTCGGTATAGCCGTTGGCGACGTCGATGCAGACGTAGCGGATCGCCGAGTCGGCACCCTCCCCCGCAGCGTCCATCACGCGATGCAGCTTGTCCTCGTCCTGCTTCGCGATGCCGAGCGAATAGAAGGCCGCGCTCTTGCGCTCGAGCGCCCGGAAAAAGGCTACATACTCGTCGATCTCACAGTACTTTTGCAGCGCGACCGACATCCGGTAGCCGTCGAGCGCCTTCGCCATCGCGAACGTTCCGGTCGTATCCATGTTCGACGCGACAATCGGAATGCCGGCGTACTCGGTGCCGGTGTGACGAAAGCGGTACTCGCGCGAGATGTCGACGTCCGAGCGCGTCGTCAACGTCGAGCGCTTCGGGCGGATCAGCACATCCTTGAAATCGAGCTTGACGTCGTTTTCGATGCGCATGACCGGGCGTCTCAGTAGCCGTGGTAACGCAGTCCGGCGCTGCCCTTCACTCCGGTCGCGTCGTCGACGAGCATCGGATTGATGTGCGCCACCAGAAACCACGTGACCGTGAATTCGAGGCTCGCGTAGCGCGTCTGCCCGCTCGCGAGGTCGACGTTGAACTTGCGGTCCGGCTCGCTGACGGTCGAGACTTCGTACGTGCCGGGCTTGCGATCCACACAGAACCACTCATTCGGATACGCCTTGCCGACGATCTGGCCCGCAACCGTCACGTCGGGTTGCACCGACAGCGCATGCCACGTCTCGCGGTAGAAGCAGAGGCGCGCATCGCCCGACGCGAGCGGCGGTGGCCCGGCGGCCGCCGCGGTATCGGAGTCAGCGCCGATCGCGCACGGCGCGAAGCATGCCGTCGCCGCCACCGACGCCATCGCGGTCCATCGCATTGCCCTTTGCATCGTTCCCAGTCCGTCCGATCTGCTGAACACGTCGCTCATCTTACCCGATGCATCTCACCAACTTCCCGAAGCCCCACCGCCGCCCGAGCTGCCGCCGCCGCCGGAGAATCCGCCACCCCCCGACGACCCCGACGACGAGCTGCCGCTCGACGTGAAGACCATGCCGCCGATATTTGCGGATCCTTTGGTCTTCATGTCCTCCGATGCCTTCGCGTACCAGGGCATGCGCTTCAGCACGAGCTTGGCGATCGGAAAGCCAATCACGTAGGTCGCCAGCACTCCCAGCGTCGCCTTCGGACCGATCACGATGATCGGAAACATCGCCCAGAACGGAATCAGGAACAAGTAGAGAAACCAGCCCATGCCGGGCGTCATCACGCCGACGACCGTGAAGACGCCGATGACGCCGAAAATGAAGCAGCCGAGCAGGATCCGCATGTACCACGGGATGTCCGGCCCCTCGAATTCGAACGACGATTTCCTGCTGGCGGAGGGAACGTCGGCGAAATTCGCGGTGGTCCCGGCCTTGGCTCCCGTTCCCTCGAGCTCAGCGACGATGGCGGCCACTCCGCCCTCGATCCCGCCGTCGAAGTCGTTGGCGCGGAATGCCGGCGTCATCACGTTGCGGATGATCCGGCTCGCTGCGACGTCCGGCAGCGTGCCTTCGAGACCGTAGCCCACCTCGATGCGCATCTTGTGGTCCTGCGGCGCGACCACGACGAGCACGCCGTTGTCCTTGCCCTTCTGCCCGAGTTTCCAGGCAGTGAACACGCGATTCGCATATTCCTCGACGCTCTCGCCGCCCAGCGTCGGAATCGTCAGCACGACTATCTGGTCGGTTGTCTGGTCCTCGTGCGCTTTCGAAAGGGTCGTTATGCGCTCGCGCGTGGCGGGCTTCAGGATCTCCGCATCGTCGACGACGCGCCCGGTCAGGTACGGGACATCGGAGGCGCCGAATGCGGCGAGCGACGCCAACAGCAGCGCTGCGCCTCCGATCCGCGGAAAACACGTGCGATGCGCGGTCATTCGTCGTCGGAGCCTGGCGTGAGGAGCCGGTCGGGCAAGATATCGCCGGTCGCATCGCCGCGTCGAAAGCCCTTGCCGAGGAGCAGCAACTCGAGGGCGTCGAGCCCTGCCGTGAACGCGCCGCGAAGATCGCCCTGCCGGAACGGTGGCGTCATTACGTCGACGACGTGTTGCCACTCGTCGCGCGTGACGCGTCCTTCGTAACCGCGATCGCCGAAAACTACCGCGACGCGCTCGAACCGGCTGGCGAAGAGCAGCACGGCAGTCCTGCCAGGAGTCGCGAAGAGCTCGCGCGACAGGAACAGCGCCTTGGCATGACCACGGACCTCCGCTTCCGCCCGCTCGCGCTGGAGGAACAGGCGCTCGAACGCGGGCCATCCGGTCGCGAGCAGCGCGCACGCGAGTCCCGCGCCGAGGATCGTCGCGACGGCGAAGAGGACTGCGTCGCCATGAATCCAGTCGGGCCGTTGCCAATCGGCGACAACCACCGCAAGCGATGCGAGCGCCACGCCCAGCGCAAACGCGCGCCAGCGCAGCCCGTGATGGCGGTCGGAACGCTCGATGACGGCGGTCACGACCTCTGTACCGGTGCGGGCCTCGAAAGCGCGCATCCGCGCTTCGATGGCGGCCGCGTCGAAGTCCGAGATCACCGCAGGCATGGGGGCAGCGCGGGACGAGCGCCGGCGCGTGCGACCGTCAACGCCGTCCCCCGCCGGTCAGTGCGAGAGGATCTTGGCCAGGAACTGCTGCGCGCGCTCGGAGCGCGGCTTGCCGAAGAAGTCGTCCTTGGTCGCGTCCTCGACGATCTTGCCCTGGTCCATGAAGATCACGCGATTCGCGACCTTGCGCGCGAAGCCCATCTCGTGGGTGACGACCATCATCGTCATGCCCTCTTTCGCGAGCAGCACCATGACGTCGAGCACTTCGTTGATCATCTCGGGGTCGAGCGCCGACGTCGGCTCGTCGAACAGCATGCAGATCGGATCCATCGAGAGCGCGCGCGCGATGGCGACCCGCTGCTGCTGCCCGCCCGAGAGCTGTCCCGGGAACTTGTCCTTCTGCGCGTTGAGGCCCACTCGGTCGAGGAGCTTCAATCCGCGCTGGACTGCTTCATCCTTGCCACGGTTCAGCACCTTGATCTGCGCCAGCGTCAGATTCTCCGTGATCGACAGGTGCGGGAACAATTCGAAGTGCTGGAACACCATGCCGACTCGCGCGCGCAGCTTTGGCAGGTTCGTCTTCGGATCGTGCACGGGAATGCCGTCGACGGTGACCTGCCCCTTCTGGAATGGCTCCAATGCATTCACGCATTTGATCAGCGTCGACTTGCCTGAGCCGGACGGCCCGCAGACGACGATCACTTCGCCTTTTTCGACCTTCGTCGTGCAGTCGGTGAGGACCTGGAACTGGCCGTACCACTTCGAGACGTTGTCGATGGCTATCATGGGCATGGTGAGGGTCTTTCTAGCGGATGACGGCGATCTTCTTCTGCAGCTGCTTCACGCCGTAGGACAGCGTGTAGCAAAGCACGAAGTAGACGACCGCAACGAAGGTGTACATCTCGATCAGCCGACCGTCGCGCTGGGCGATCTTCGAGGCGGCGCCGGTGAAGTCGGTGGCCGAGATCACGTAGACGAGCGAGGTGTCCTGGAACAGGATGATCGTCTGCGTCAGGATCAACGGGATCATGTTGCGGAACGCCTGCGGCAGGATCACGAGGCGCATCGCCTGCCCGTAGGTCAGCCCCAGCGCGTAGGCCGAATGCACCTGGCCGCGCGCGATCGACTGGATGCCGGCCCGCATGATCTCGCAGAAATACGCCGCCTCGAACATGATGAAGGTGATGATCGCGGTGCGCTCGGCGCCGATCTGAGGCGGTCGCTCGCCGCCGGTGATGATCTGCAGCACCTGCGGCATCAGGAAGAAGAACCAGAACAGCACGAGCACGAGCGGGATCGACCGCATCAGGTTCACGTAGCCGGCGGCGACGTTGGACAGGATCTTCGAGGGGGACAGCCGCGCGAGTGCGAGCAGCGTCCCGAAGAACAGTCCGCCGAGCGCCGCGATCGCGGTCAGCTGGACCGTGTAGAGGAAACCCTTCCACAGGAAGGGCAGCGACCGGCTGATGACGTCGAAGTCGAGGTTCATCGCCTAGGGCCCTATTTCCCGCCGCCGATGTAGCCCGGCACGGCGACGCGCTTCTCGATCACTGCCATCACACGGTTCGCCGTCATCGCGATCACGATGTAGACGAGCGTGGCCGCCGTGAAAGCCTCGAAGAAGTGGAACGTGTACTCGCCCATCTCGCGCGAGCGAAACGTGAGCTCGGCAAGCCCGATCGTGAGCGCGATCGACGAGTTCTTGATCAGGTTCATCGTCTCGCTCGTGAGCGGCGGAATCACGATGCGGAACGCCATCGGCAGCAGCACGAACCGGTAGACCTGCGGTTGCGTGAGGCCGAGCGCCATCCCGGCCATCCGCTGGCCCCGGGGCAGCGACTGGATGCCGGCGCGAACCTGCTCCGCGACCCGCGCCGACGTGAACAGGCCCAGGCAGATCACCGCGAGCACGAATTGCCCGTACAACGGATCCACCTTGACGATCCATGCCTTGAGAGGCGGGATGAACTCCGGGATGACGAAATACCAGAGGAACATCTGCACGAGCAGAGGGATGTTGCGGAAGAGCTCGACCCACGCGTTGCCGAAGCGCACGAGCCAGGACTGCTGCGTCGTGCGGATCGTGCCGATCAGCGAGCCGAAGGCCATCGCGATGATCCACGCGCAAGCCGACACGCCGAGCGTCCACCAGAGCCCCGAGATCAGCAGGTCAAGGTAGGTCTCCCCACCGCCCGGAAGCTCCGTGAGGAAGATGCTCCAGTCGAGATTGAACTTCATCGTCCGTCCCCTCCCGCTCCGGACATCGCCGTCCAAAAAGCGAAGGGCCGGAAGCGCTGCTCTGCCATCCGGCCCCGTCGCGTCGGTCAGCGACCCGCGGCAATCCGGCTATTCGACGCCCTTGTCGTTCGGGTTCTTGAACGCCTCCCGCAGCGCCTGCGGCTCCTCGAAGCTCAGGTTGACGTTCTTCGGCGGAATCGGGCTCAGGAACCACTTGGCGTAGATCTTGTCGACCTCTCCCGATTTCATCACGCCGCCGATCGTCTTGTCGACGAGCGCCTTGAACTGCGGATCGTCCCGACGCAGCATCATGCTGTACGGCTCGGTACGCAGCGACTCATCCTTCAGGATCACATAGTCACCCGGGTTCGGCGAGTTCGCGATGAGCCCCGCGAGCAGGATGTCGTCCATTATGAAGGCCGACGTCCGGCCCTGCGACATGAGCAGGAACGATTCCGCGTGGTCCTTGGCGTCGATCGACTTGATGTCGGCGTTCTTCGTCTTGTCGTACTTCTTGAGAAGGGGCACCGAGGTGGTGCCGGCCGTCGTCGAAATCGTCTTGCCTTGGAGGTCGGCCAGCGACTTGATCCCGGAGTCTTTCTTCACCGCCGCGGTGACGTTGATGATGAAGTAGGTCGGGCCGAACGCCACCTGCTTCTGCCGATCGACGCTGTTGGTCGTCGAGCCGCACTCGAGGTCGATGTTACCGGCCTGCAGCTGCGGGATCCGGTTGCCCGAGGTCACCGGCTGCAGGTTGACCTTGAGATTCGGCATCTTGAGGTCGGCCTTGACCGCGTCGACGACCTTCATGCAGAGGTCCATTGCGTAGCCGATCGGCTGCTGCTTGTCGTCGAGGTAGGAGAACGGGATCGACGACTCGCGGTAACCAAGAGTGATCGCTCCGGTGTCCTTGACCTTCTTGAGCGTGCCCGTGAGCTCCTGCGCCTGGGCGGTGAGCGCGAACGCGGCGGCGACTAACGCGAATCCGGCTTTGGGGAGCAGCTTCATTCGATTTCTCCTGTGGATCGGCCCGAGCGGGGCCATTGAGGTCGTGCGGATGGGTGATGAGGCATATCGGCCGCCAGGCGCCCGGCGTTGTCGCCGGGTCGAAGCGGAGATCGACTGGCTAGTGTAGCGGCGACCCCGCGGGTTTGTCCATTTGGGACGCTCGGCGGCAGCCTATAATTCCGCCATGGCCCTTCTGCCCGCGCTCGCGCCGGTCTGTCGAAGCAACGAGCTGCGGACCATCGAGGCCGCCGCGCGGGATCTGCCGCTGATGTCGCGGGCGGGGCTCGCCGCGGCCGAGGTCGCCCGGACGATGGCCGGCGAGCGCGGGGGGGCGGTCCTCGTGCTCGCGGGACCCGGGAACAACGGCGGCGACGCCTTCGTAGTCGCGCGCTGGCTGCGGCAATGGTTCTTCGCGCCGATCGTCTTCTTTCGCGGCGATCTGTCGCAGGCCCCGCCCGATGCGGCGGCGGCCCACCGGGCGTATCTCGACGCCGGCGGCACGACGGTCGCAGACATTCCCGCGGATTGGCGCGGCACGCTGATCGTCGATGGGCTCTTCGGCATCGGCCTCACGCGACCGATGGCGGCCGACTACGCGACGATCGTCGAACGCGCCAATGCATCCGGTGCGCCCATTCTCGCCCTCGACGTGCCGAGCGGCTTGGACGCGGACACCGGCGTGGCGCGCGGCACCGCCATCCGCGCGAGCGCAACCGCGACGTTCATCGCGCTTAAGCCCGGCCTTCTCACCGGTCCCGATTGCGATCTTGCGGGGGCCGTGTCGGTCCACGGACTCGATGTCGACGCCAGCGCCGCGAAGGGGCGTCGCCTCGATTGGCCCGCGCTCGCCGCGGCGCTGCCGGAGGTTCTTCGCCGGCGCGCGCGCAACGCGCACAAGGGAACCTTCGGCACGCTCGGCATCCTCGGCGGCGCTGCGGGAATGGTCGGCGCGCCGCTTCTCGCCGGACGCGCGGCGCTGCACGCAGGCGCCGGCAAAGTCTGGATCGGCTTCGTCGCCGGCGATCCTCCTCCGATCGACGCCACGCAACCGGAGCTGATGTTGCGCACGGCCGACCGCGTCGTCGGTGCCGGCGCGAGCGCGCTGGTCTGCGGCCCGGGTCTCGGCACCGACAGCCCGGCCGGCGCGATACTGCTGCGCGCAATTCGCGAGGACGTTCCGCTCGTGCTCGACGCCGACGCGCTGAACCTGATCGCCGCGCAGCGTGATCTCGCAGCGGCGGTCGTCGCACGCAAGGCGCCTACGCTCGCCACGCCGCATCCGGCCGAGGCGGCGCGCCTGCTTGGCCAAACGGTGCCCGAGGTCCAGGGCGACCGCCTCGCCGCCGCACAGGCCGTCGCGACGCTGCTCGGTGCGTCGGTCGTGCTGAAAGGCGCGGGCAGCGTGCTCGCGCACCCGGACGGGACATGGGACATCAACGCAAGCGGCAATCCGGGCCTCGCCTCCGCCGGCACCGGTGACACGCTGGCCGGATTCGCCGGCGCATTCCTCGCGCAGGGCATCGACGCGAAAGCGGCGTTGCGCCTCGCCGTATGCTTGCACGGCGCCGCGGCGGACGCCTGTGTAGCCGAAGGACGCGGTCCGGTCGGGCTCACCGCATCGGAGCTCGCGCCCGTTGCACGCGCTCTGCTGAATTCTGCCGCTAAGGGATAAGCACGGTCGCGCCGGTCGTCGCGCGCGATTCGAGCGCGCGATGCGCGGCCGCGGCATCCTTCAGCGGAAACGTCTGCCGCGGCTCGCTGACGATCTTGCCGGCCAGCACGAGGTCGAACAGCTCCTTGGCCATCGCCGCGATGTCCTCGCGTTTCGCCGCATAGGTGAAAAGCGTCGGTCGCGTCACGTACAGCGAGCCTTTCGCCGTCAGCAGCATGATGTCGAGCGGCGGCACCGGTCCCGACGCGTTGCCGTAGCTCACGAACAAGCCGCGCGGCGACAGGCAATCGAGCGATGCGGGAAAGGTGTCCTTGCCCACGCCGTCATAGACGACCGGCACGCCCTTGCCGCCGGTGAGCGCCTTCGTGCGCTCGACGAAATTCTCCCGCGTGTAGACGATCGTTTCCGCGCAGCCGTTCGCCTTGGCGAGCGCCGCCTTGTCGTCCGAGCCCACGGTGCCGATCATCGTGACGCCGAGCGCCCTTGCCCACTGGCACGCGATGAGGCCTACGCCGCCCGCCGCCGCGTGGAACAGGATCGTCTCGCCCGCCTTGAGGCGATAGGTCTGGCGAAACAGGTACTGGACGGTGAAGCCTTTCAGCATCAGCGTCGCCGCCATGCGATCGGAAATGCCGTCGGGCAGCTTGACGAGCCGGTCGGCCGGCATCACGCGGACCTCGCTGTACGCGCCGAGCGGGCCGCCGCAATAGGCAACGCGATCCCCGGGCTTCACCCAGTCCACACCGCTTCCCACCGCCTCGACGACGCCGGCCGCCTCGCCGCCGATGCCGGAGGGCAGCGTCAGCTTGTAGAGCCCGCTGCGATGATAGGTGTCGATGTAGTTGACGCCGACGGCCGTATGGCGGACCCGGGCTTCACCCGGTCCGGGGTCGCCGACGGCGACTTCCTTCCACGCGAGGACCTCGGGTCCGCCCGTGCTTTCAATCTGAATGGCATGCGGCATCAGCGCTCTCCTGAATCCATGGACCGCGTAGTGTAGTTTATTAGCACCTCAGCGATCGCCCTCGATCGCGCCGAACTCGGCGGGAACGCGCGCGTAGAAGATACTGACCCGCTCGCGGCGCAGAAGATCGAGCAGCGCCGCCGCCTCGTCATCGTCGACCGCGAACTCGACCTCGACGGTCAGATTCGCCGCGAGCTCGAAGAAATGCTCCTCGTGCAGGATTCCGTGGCGGCCGAATCCGGCGATTGCGCGGAAAGCCGAGCCGCCGTGAATGCCCAGCGCCTTCGCCTGCTCGAGCAGCCACTCGTGCAGCGCAATATGGCGATGCATGCGGTTTTCGTGCATGTAGAAGCGCAGCAGCGTGCCGGTCATGATGACGTTCCCCAGGCATAGAGAGTGCGGATCAGCAGGATCCCGATCACCGTCATCGCGATCGAGCCGAGCACGTGGCTCGCGATCGTGATCGAGCCCCAAAGGTATTCGCGGCGCATGAGCTGGGTGACGATCTCGGCCGAAAAGGTCGAGAACGTCGTGAGCCCGCCGAGAAAGCCGGTGGTGACGAGGAGCCGCGCTTCCGGCGGCAACACGGCGTGCCGCGTCATGATCTCCATTGCGAAGCCCATCAGCAGACCGCCGATCAGGTTCGCCGCCAGCGTGCCGAGCGGGAGCGTCGGAAAGACCGGATTGAGCAGGCTGCCGAGCCCCCACCGCAACCACGCGCCGACCGCAGCACCGCCGCCCACCGCGAGAATACCGCCCCAAGGCATCAGACCCTCCCTTCGCGCAAGCGCACGAGCGTGACGATCATCGCTAGCTCCGCAACGACGCGACCAGGCGTTTCGTCTCCAGCAGCAGGTCGAGCGCGGCGCCGATGTCGGGCACCACGACGTCGCATGCGGCAATCGTCTCCGCGGCGATGCCCTCGGTTCCGCCGACGCCGATGCCGAGCGCGCTCGCGGCCAGCATCAGCCGGTCGTTGCGGCCATTGCCGATGGCCACGACGTGATCTGCCCCCAGCTCCAAGACGAAGCGCTCCTTTGCCGCGGCTTGCTCATGCGCCGGCAACAGGATGACGGCGCACGGGAGCTCGCTCAACCAGGCGCTCGCGGTGCCGAACGTGTCTCCGGTGATGACGTGCATGCGCAAGTTGTCGCGCAAACGCGGCAGCCGCGTGCGCGCGGCGTCCAGCAACGCGCCATCGAGCGCCAGCGTGCCGTTGTAGTCGCAGACGAGATCGGTGAGCTCGAGCTTCCCGAATCCCGGGATGGCGATCTCGATCACCGGATGAACTGGTCGGCGTACTGCGCGGTGAGGCCGCACGCCGCGTAGTGGTCGCGGCAGAGCCCGATCTTCGTCCACACGTCCTCGTAGCCGCGTCTGCCGCCCCTGCTCGTCGAGATAGATCATGGCGCCGCCGATGTTGAAGAACGTGATCATCTCCGGGCAGTCCTCGGGCACTGTCAGCGTATGCACTTCGCCGGGCGGCTCGTAGACGAAGCTGCCCGCCTCCGCGATCCAGTCGTGCTCGAGGTAGCGCCAGCGTCCCTTGACCACGTAGCCGACGACGGCCATCGGATGGCGGTGCCGCGACAGCACGCCGCTCCGGCGCACGCGCAGCAGGTTGCACCAGCCGCCGGTGACCGTGTTGAGGAGCAGCGGACGGAACCAGACGTCGCGCGCCTGCGGCACCCAGACGCGCTCATCGTCGGGGATCGCACCGACCGCGATTTCGGGCTGTATCCCGCGCTGCGCGGTCACTGCGTCCCTTGCCGGACCGTCGCCTTCAAGGCGGCGATCTCGGCGGCCACGGTATTGCCATGCGGCAACGGCCGGTGCGCGCGGCGATACCAGTACTTGGCATTGTCGAGATCGCCCTCGATCAGGTGCACGAGGCCGTGCGCCCAGCAGCCGAGCGGCGTCGAGTCCTTTTGCGCGAGCGCATGCGCGGACTCCCATTCGCCGGCCTCGAGATGACGCACGACTTTCACCATCGGCGTCGGCGATTCCTTGACTATCGCCGCGTGCCGCATTGTTTTGGCGACCGGTGCGTGACGCGTCGATTTTGCAAGCGGTGTGCCGGCCATTCTCTCTCCTCCATTTACACGGCCAGATACCCTCCGTCGACCGGGATGATGGCCCCGGTGACGAAATCCGCTGCCGGCGAGCACAGGAACACGACGGTTCCCGCGACATCGCCAGGCTTCCCCCATCGTCCGAGCGGCGTGCGCGCGAGGATCGCCGCGCTGCGCTCGTGATCATCCTGCAACGCCTGCGTCAGGGCCGTGGCGATCCACCCCGGCGCGACGGCGTTGACGCGAATTCTATCCTGCGCGTAAGCAATTGCCAGCGATTTCGTGAGCTGCGCGATGCCGCCCTTGCTCGCGCTGTATCCGGGCACGCGAGCGCCGCCGAAGAAGGCCAGCACCGACGCCACATTGACGATGCATCCTCTTGATTTTGCGAGCAGCGGTCGCGTCGCCGTGCAAACGCGCATCGCGCCGGTCAGGTTGATGTCGACGACGTCGGCGAATATGACCACGTCATGCTCGGCATCGCGCCGGATCACGCCGGCCGCGTTCACCACGATGTCGAGCCGCGGGAGGTTGCCGACGAGCGTGGCGATCGCCTCCATGTCGCGCACGTCGAGCGCCAGCGCATCGCGACCGGCGAAGCCCGGCTTCGCGCGCGCGGCCTCGGCCTCGAGCGCGGTCGCGCCCGTCACCGTCACCACGGCACCGCAGGCGGCAAGCGCGTCGCCGATCGCCTCGCCGATGCCGCTCGTGCCGCCGACGACGAGCGCGACCTGCCCGGCCAGCAGGTCCTCGCGAAACGTATCCCCGCTCATCACCGCCTCAACGGGCAGCGCTCGCGGCAAGGAGCGCGCGGACCGCGCCATCCTGCGGCAGCGGCGCCACCGCTCCGAATCCCGTCGTCGCCAGCGCGGCAGCCGCGTTGGCGTAGCGCGCAGCCTCGAACGGCGAATCGCCGGCGAGCGCGCGCGCCGCGTACGCGCCGTCGAAGCAGTCGCCCGCTCCCGTCGCGTCGATGCATTCGACGCCGTGGCCCGCAATGCTCTCGATGCGGTGGCCATCGGAGACGACCACGCCCCCGCGCCCGCATTTGAGCGCGACCACCGGCGCGCCGAGCGCATGGCACCAGTCGATGATCGCGCCGGCCTCGTCGTAACCGGACAGCGTGCGCACCTCGTCGATGCTCGGCAGGAACCAGTCGCATTGCGCAATCGTCGCCATGATCGTCGCGCGCGCCCGCGCGAGCGGCCAGAGCTTGAGCCGCAGGTTCGGGTCGTACGAGATGCGGGCACCGGCCGCGTCGGCGATCGCGATCGCGGCGAACACCGCATCGCAGGCGCCGGCGCTGATCGCCTGACTGATGCCGGACACGTGCAGGATCGCGGCGGCGCCGATCACGTCGCGCGGCAGCGCGTCGGGCGTCATCCGCGATGCGGCGGACCCCGCGCGCAAATACGAGAATTCGTGACCGTGCGCACCGTGAGTGACGAAGTAGACCCCCGTCGGCGCCTGAAGGTCGGTCGCGACGCCGCGGATGTCGACGCCTTCCGCGCGCCACAATTCGACCAGCATGCGCCCGAACGCGTCGTCGCCGACGCGCGTGACGTAGCCCACTCGCCCTGCTTCGCCGGCGAGCCGCGCCGCGGCGATCGCCATGTTCGACGTGTCGCCGCCGAAGCCGCGCAGATATTGATCCGGCGCGTCGGCACGCGCCTGATTGAACTCGATCATCGGCTCGCCGAGCGCGACGATCGAGGGCATCCCCGGCTTTCGTACGGGCACCAAGTGACCACCACCAGCATTCGCGACCATTCGCGGCCGCCAGTGTAGCCTGAACGAGGTACCCGCAGGCCGGGCGATCTAGCCGACGAGACCGGCCGTGCGGGCGATCCGCCACAGGCCGCGCGCCGCCGCGTCGTCGGGACCGCGCTCCGCAGCCATGCCGCCTTCATGCAACGCCGCTGCGTAGCGAGTGCACAGCGCGGGACTGCCGACGAGGAGCGCGGAGCTTGCCTCCAGTCCGCGCCGGCGCGCCCATTCGCGGCCCGCGGCGACTTCGCTGCCGATGAGGAGCCCCGAGAGATAATCGCTGGTTTCCTCAGGCGCGAGGTCGGCACGGAGCGCGAGCGTCCGCGCTCCGAACAGCCGGTGCAACAATGAATCGGCAGCGCCGCCGTCGGTGAGCGCGGCGCGCACGCCGCGCGCGAAAGCGGCGCCCGCAGACGCCTGCGGGTCCAACGCCTGTGGGTTCGGTCCCGCCATGCGGCCGAGGATGCTGTGCTCACGCAGCACCGCATACACTTCGCCGGTCATGTAGGTCGCAAACGATGCGATCGCGCCGTCGCGTGCGATTGCCCACTTGCTGTGCGTTCCCGGCAGAACCGCGAGCGTGGGCGATGCATCGCCGGCGACCGCGCCGACGATCTGGGTCTCTTCGCCACGCATGACGTCGGGAACTCCTTCGTCGTCGCGATCGACGAGCCCGGGAACGATCGTCAGCGCGCGATCGGGCGTTTCGACGATTCCCCGCGCCAGCGACGCTGCGGCCGCGGGACACTCCACGTACGGCGCCTCGATCCACCCCTGGCGGCTGCCGATCATGCCGCACGCGAGGCGCGGAACCGATTCATGTCGCCAGTCGCCGAGGAGCGCGTCGAGCGCCCCCGCGAAATCGCCACGCACCTGCTGGATCCCGAGTGGCGCTGCGCGCGTCTCGAGCACGGCACCCCCGGCATCGATCCGGTAGGCGCGCGCCGAGGTCGTTCCCCAGTCGACGCCAATCAGCGCAGGCGCGCGCGCCGTCACGCGCGCGGGCTGGATCACGCCTTGGTTCCCGGCGCCGCGTCCCAGCGTGCCGCCGCATCGTCGTCGCTCGCGCGCGCATCGACCCAGCGCACGCCGTCCGGCGTCGCCTCCTTTTTCCAGAAGGGCGCGCGCGTCTTGAGATAGTCCATGATGAACTCGCATGCGGCGAACGCCTCGCCGCGATGCGCGCTCGTCACCGCAACCAGGACGATCTGGTCGGCGGGCGCGAGCTCGCCGACGCGATGAATCACGAGCGCGTCCAGGATGTCCCAGCGCGCTTTCGCCTCGTCGACGATGGCGACGAGCGCCTTCTCCGTCATCCCGGGGTAATGCTCGAGCGTGAGCGCTGCAATCGTCGCCTCGTCGTTGACATCGCGAACCGTCCCGATGAACACGGCGACGGCGCCGACGCGGCGGTCGCCGGCGCGCAGCGCGACGAGCTCGCGCGAGACATCGAAGTCGGACGTCTGGACGCGGACCGTCATCGCGCGCTGTTGCCGCTCATCCGCCGGTGACCGGCGGCAGCAGCGCGACCTCGTCGCCTGGCCGCACCGGCGTGTCGGGCTGCGCGATGTCGTGATTGACGGCGATGCGCACCGCGCGCCCCGCGGCGAGCTCGGTCGCGAAGCTCCCGCCGCGGGCGGCCAGCCATGCGCGAAGCTGCGCTGCCGTCGTCACTTCAGGCGGCAGCACGACACGCTCGGTCGCGGCGCCGAACGCATCGCGGAGCCGTGCAAGGTAGACGAGCGTCAGGGTATCGACAGGAGCATCGCGCATCAGGAACACCCTCGCGCCGCGGACGGGCTCCTGGCCAACCGCGCGTCGCGGATCAGAACTTGAACTGAACGCCCAGCGTGACCTGATCGGTCTCGGGCAGGCTGCTGCCGAATTCGCCGGCGAAGCGGCCGAAGCGGCTGTATTCGAGCCGGAGGCCGAGCGCGGTATTCATGTCGTAGCGCATTCCGACGCCGTAATTCATGCCGTCGCGGACGCCGCGCGAATTGACCACCGACAGCGGCGACGCACTCGCAAGCGGCGGCGTTTCCGCCTGCAGGTAGCCCAGGCGGCCATACAGCGCCACGGACTTGTAGATGGTCCAGCTCGTGAACACATCGAGATTGAGGCTGCGGCTTTGCACGTCGCCATTGCTTGCGCCGAGGCGCAGGCCGACGCCGCGCGGAGCGCTCACCACGTCGAGGGGCCGCAGCGAATATTGGTCGAGCGAGCTCACCGACGCCTCGACCGCGAGATCATTCTGGAAGCGGTAGCCCCCGAACATCAGGGTGCGCGACGCCGATTCGTCGACAACGGTAGCCGGAGTGCGGCTCAACGCCGGGACGCTGGCGCCGAAGGTGACGCCGATCCCGCCCGGGGTGTTGTCCCGATACGACACACCGCCATAGAAGCCATCCGACCGGCCTGCGTCCGCGCTCTCGGCCGCCTGCGCCTGGCCCGCGACGCCAAGTGCAAGTGAAATCGAGATAACGGAGGCAATTGATTGAATTTTCATTATTACCTAGCGCCGGACTCATGTGGTTGCCGAACCTCGCCCAAAATGGACTCGACGGCGAAGGAAACCGGTCCCTCGCCGGCTGCCCTCGGACGACTGCTCTTGGGCACCGAAAACCACGTTCAGTTTCACGGTACTCGCCGGGGTGGGCCAAGTCAATCGGCGGCCCGCCAGACGCGGGCGCCTTGGCGGACGAGCGTTGCGACCGCGTCATAGTCGTCGAGACCGAGCACGGGCAAGCGGCGGGAGGACTCCGGCGGTAGCGCAGCGGCGCTGTCCGTGGCGATGGCCACGATGTGCGGATCGCGGGGATGCAGGAGCGGCTTGCCGACGCCCGCGCGCCACACCTCGAGCTTCGGGATCGGCGCCGTCTTGAAGCCTTCGACCAGCACGATGTCGCAGGGCGAGAGCCGCGCGAGCGCGCCGGCCAGCGGCAACTCGGGGCGGCCGCGCAATTCGTGCACCAGCGCCCAGCGCGCCGCGGACGTCACCAGCACTTCGCTGCATCCGGCCTGCCGGTGACGGAACGAATCCTTGCCCGGCTGGTCGACGTCGAAGCCGTGATGCGCGTGCTTCACCAGCGAAACCACGAGGCCCTGCGCGGTAAGACACGGTATCAGGTGCTCGATCAGCGTGGTCTTGCCGCTACCCGACCAGCCCGCAAATCCGAACACGCGCATCGATTCGCTGTTTTCCACGCGACCATTCTACTGGCGGGCGAGAGGCGACGCGGCTTTCGTTACCATCGACACCGCCTGCCCGCGACGCTAAGCTCCTGTCAGCATGCCCGGCGAACACCCATCGCCCGCTCGATCCGTGCCGGTTCCGGCGGATGCGGAACCCGCGCGCGCCGTCGAGGGCGTCATCGAGCGGGTGATCTCCGATGTGCCGCCGCCGCGCACCGGGCGCGTCGACGATGCCGATGCCGCGCACGCGGCGGAACAATTCGCACGCACCGCGGCACGCAAGGCTGCCTTCCTTTCGAGCTCGCTCGCGCTGCCGCCCGGACCGATCGGCATGCTGACGGTGCTGCCCGACCTCTACCTCATCTGGAAGGTGCAGCGGCAGATGGTCGTGGACATCTTCGCGCTGCACGGGCGCGCAGCCGAGCTCACGCGCGCGCACATGCTCTACTGCCTGTTCCGGCACATGGCGAGCCATGTCGCCCGCGACGTCGTCGTGCGCGCGGGCCAGCGCGTGATCGTGCAGCAGCTGTCGGCCGGCGCAATCGGCCGTCTGCTGCGGCACGTCGGCATGGCCGTCACGCAGCGCGTCGCGGGCACCGCGGCGAGCCGCTGGGTGCCGCTGGCAGGAGCCGCAGCCGTCGGAGCCTACGCCTACTGGGACACGATGCAGGTCGCGAAGTCGACCCGCCGCCTGCTCGATTCGTTGCCAACCGCCACGCCGGCAGCCGAGGCGTCGATTACTTCGGGCTGACGATGTGCGGCCGCTACGAGCTGCACAGCCATCCGGCGGCGATCGCGTTGGCCTTCGGCCTCGCGCAGCCTCCCGACGTGCACCCGCGCTACAACATCGCGCCGATGACCGATGTCGGGATCGTGCGCATCAACGCCGAGGGCACCCGCGAGTTCGTCCGCGTGCGCTGGGGCCTCGTGCCGCGCTGGGCGAAGGATCCCGCGATCGGCAACAAGATCATCAACGCGCGCGGCGAGACGATCGCCGACAAGCCGTCGTTCAGGATGGCCTATCGTCGTCATCGCTGCCTGCTGCCCGCGGATGGCTTCTACGAATGGGCGACCGTGCGCTCGGCGGAGGCGACACGCAAGCAGCCGTTGCGCATCGGGATGAAGGACGGAGCGCTGTTCGGCATCGGCGGACTCTACGAGCGCTGGCTCTCGCCCGAAGGCGAGGTCCTCGACACCTGCACGATCGTCACCACGCCGGCGAACGAGCTCCTGCTGCCTGTCCACGACCGGATGCCGATGATCGTCGCGCCGCGCGACTATGAACGCTGGCTCGATCCCGCGAACGCCGAGGTCGCCGACCTGATCGCGCCCTACCCGGCGGCGGAAATGGTGTACTACCCGGTGTCCACGCGCGTGAACAACGTGCGCAACGACGAGGCGAAGCTGATCGAGCACACGACATCGCTGCCCGACGACGCCGACGGCGAACCGCCGCCGCACACACCCGAGCAGGAATCGCTCTTCTAGGCGCGCGCGGGCGCGGCGGCGCGTGGGGATGCCCGCCCGCCCGCCGTCTTGCGCAGCGCCCTGCCGCGCAGCAGCAGGAACGCGGCGGGAATCACCAGCATGGACAGGAGCGGAGCCGTGATCATCCCGCCCACCATCGGCGCCGCAATCCGCTGCATCACCTCGGCGCCGGTGCCGGAGCTCGACATGATGGGGAGCAGGCCCGCCATGATGACGGCGACCGTCATCGCCTTCGGTCGCACGCGCAGCACGGCGCCCTCCTCGATCGCGGCGCGCAGCGTCGCGGTCGTCATCGGCTCGCCGCGCGCGAGGCGCGCCTCCCAGGCATGGCGCAGATACAGGAGCATCACCACGCCGAATTCGGCCGCCACGCCGGCGAGGGCGATGAATCCCACCGCGGTCGCCACGGACGTCGCGTAGCCCAGGAGCCAGAGCAGCCAGTAGCCGCCGACCAGCGCGAACGGCACCGCGAGCATCACCAGCAGCGCCTCGTCGGCGCGGCGGAACGCGAGATAGAGCAGCACGAAGATCACGAGCAGCGTGAACGGCACGACGTAAGCAAGCCGCGCTTTTGCCCGCTCCAGGTATTCGAATTGTCCGGACCAGGAGACCGAGTAGCCGGGCGGCAGCTTCACGTCGCGCGCGACCGCCGCCTGCGCGTCGCGCACGACCGAGACGAGATCGCGGCCGCGCACGTCGACGTACACCCAGCCCGAGAGCCGCGCGTTCTCGCTCTTCAGCATCGGCGGGCCATCGACGATGCGCACCGTCGCGATTGCGGAGAGCGGCAGCTGCGCGCCGCGCTCGGTGACGACCGGCAGCATCCGCAGCGCCTCCACCGAGTCGCGGAGCTCGCGCGGATAGCGGACGTTGATCGGGAACCGCGCGAGACCTTCGACGGTCTCGCCGATGTTCTCGCCGCCGATCGCGGCACCGATCACGTCCTGCACGTCGGCAATCGTCAAGCCGAAGCGCGCCGCGGCGGCGCGGTCGACGGTGACGTCGAGATAGCGGCCACCTTCGAGCCGTTCGGCGAGCGCCGACGTGACGCCGGACACGCCTTTGACCGCGGACTCGATCTGCCGCGTCACGCCGTCGATCTGCGCGAGATCCGGCCCCGAGACCTTGATGCCGACCGGGCTCTTGATGCCGGTGGCGAGCATGTCGATCCGGTTCCTGATCGGCGGCACCCAGACGTTCGAAAGCCCGGGGACCTGCACCGAGCGGTCGAGCTCCTCGACGAGCTTGTCGGTCGTCATTCCGGCGCGCCACTCGCTGCGCGGCTTGAACTGGATCGTCGTCTCGATCATTTCCATCGGCGCCGGATCGGTCGCCGTCTCGGCGCGCCCCACCTTGCCGAACACGCGCGCGACCTCGGGCACTGCCTTGATCATCCGGTCGGTCTGCTGCAGAAGCTCGCCTGCCTTGCCGGCGGAGAGCCCGGGCAGCGCGGTCGGCATGTAGAGAAGATCGCCCTCGTCCATCGGCGGCATGAACTCGCCGCCGAGCTGCATGACCGGCCAGATCGTCGCCGCGAGCGCAACCGCGGCGATCCCGAGCGTCATCTTCGGCCGGTCGAGCGCCGCGGCGAGCAACGGACGATACGCGGCGATCAGGAACCGGTTCAGCGGATTCGCGTTCTCGCGCGGGATGCGTCCGCGCAGAAAATAGCCCATCAGCACCGGCACGAGCGTCACCGCCAGCCCGGCGGCCGCCGCCATCGCATAGCTCTTGGTGAACGCGAGCGGCGCGAAGAGCCGTCCTTCCTGCGCCTCCAGCGAGAAGATGGGCACGAACGACAGCGTGATGACGAGGAGGCTGAAGAAGAGCGCGGGCCCGACCTCGACCGCGGCGTCGGTGATGATCGCCCACCGCTCGTCGATCGACGGCTCCGGCGTCGACTCCCGGCTGTCGACGACGCTCGCGTGCGCGTGCTGCCACGCCTCCAGTTTCTTGTGCGCGTTCTCGATCATCACGATGGCGGCATCGACCATGGCGCCGATCGCGATCGCGATGCCGCCGAGCGACATGATGTTGGCGTTGACACCCTGGACGCGCATCACGACGAACGCAGCGAGCACGCCGAGCGGCAGCGATACGACGGCGACGAGCGCCGAGCGCAGATGGAGCAGGAAGACGACGCACACCAGCGCGACCACCACGAACTCCTCGACGAGCTTGGTCCGCAGGTGGTCGATCGCGCGCTCGATCAGCGCGGAGCGGTCGTAGACGGGGACGATCGCAACGCCCGGCGGCAGCCCGGGCTTCAGCTGCTCGAGCTTCGCCTTGACCGCCTCGATCGTCTCCCACGCATTCTTGCCCGAGCGCAGGACGACGATGCCTCCGGCCACTTCGCCTTCGCCGTCGAGCTCCGCGATGCCGCGGCGCATCTCGGGCCCCACCTGCACGCGCGCGATGTCGCGCAGCAGGACCGGCGTTCCCGCTTCGGACGCGACGACCGGGATCGTGCGGAAATCGTCGAGGGATTTGAGATAGCCGCGCGTGCGAACCATGTACTCGGCTTCGGCGAGCTCGACCACCGAGCCGCCGGTCTCGCGGTTGGCGTCGCGGATCGCCGCCACCACCTTCGCCAGCGGAATGTTGTAGGCGCGCAGGCGTGCCGGATCGACGACGACCTGGTACTGGCGCACCATGCCGCCGACCGTCGCCACCTCGGCGACGTTGGGGATCGATTTCAATTCGTACTTGAGAAACCAGTCCTGCAGCGCGCGCAGCTGCGCGAGATCGCTGTGGCCGCTGCGATCGACGAGTGCGTATTCGTAGATCCAGCCCACGCCGGTCGCGTCGGGGCCAAGCGCCGGCTTCGCGCCCGCCGGCAGGCGTCCCGCCACCTGGTTCAGGTATTCGAGCACGCGCGAGCGCGCCCAATAGAGATCGGTCCCGTCCTCGAACAGCACGTAGACGAACGAATCGCCGAAGAACGAGTAGCCGCGGACCGCCTTGGCGCCGGGGACGGACAGCATCGTCGTGGTCATCGGATAGGTCACCTGATCCTCGACGATCTGCGGCGCCTGCCCCGGGAACGTCGTGCGCACGATCACCTGCGTGTCCGAGAGGTCGGGGATCGCGTCGAGCGGCGTCGTGCGCACCGCCCATACGCCAGCGAGCGCGAGAAAGCCCGCCGCGAGCAGCACGAGGAAGCGGTTGCCGACCGACCAGCGGATCAGCGCGGCGATCATTTCTTGGCCGGCGTGGCCGGCGCGATCGATGTCAGCTGCATGTCGCCCTGCGGCGTGAACACGAACGCGAAGGTCACCGACGTGCCCTCCTTCACGTTCGCGGGAACGCCACCCTTCGGCGCCTTGAACGCCATCGTCATCGCGCCCATGCCCGCCGACGGGATCGCGCCGTGCTTGATCAGCACTTCATCGCCGATCGAGCGCACGACGCCTTCGGCGGTGTGCGTCGCCGGAGTCGTCGCCGGCGCCGGCATCGCATGTCCCGCGTGCGGATCCGCTTTTCCTGCCTGCGCGACCATGTCACCCGGTGCCGAGATGCGCGCCAATGCGCCCTTGAGGCTCGCTTCCGAATCGACGAGGAACTGGCCCGAGACGACGACACGCTGGCCCGCGGAGATACCGTTGCGAATTTCGGTCATGTCTCCGGCCTCGCGGCCGACGTCGACGTCGACTGGCTGGAAGCGGCCTTCACCCGCATCGACGACGACGACGTTGCGCTTGCCGGTGCTGATGACTGCTTCGCTCGGCACGAGCACGCCGGTCTTGCGCGCCGCACCGCCGAACTTGACCGTCGCGAACATCCCGGGCTTCAGCACGCCGCCGGGATTGGCGAGCACGATCCGTGCGCGCACGGTGCGTGTCTGCGCGTTGACCTCCGGCAGCAGAGCGTTGACCGACCCCTTGAACACGCGATCGGGATACGCGGCGGCGCGCGCTTCGACCGGCTCGCCGCTGCGCACGAGCGAGGCCTGCGCCTCCGGCACGTCGGCCGTGACCCATACGCTGCCGATGCCCGCGAGCTTGAACAGCGTCGTGCCCGGCATCACCGCCATGCCGTCGCGCGCGCCGATTTCCCAGACGATGCCGCCTTGCGGCGCGGTCACCGTCACCCGCGCCGACGCCTTGCCGTCGCGCTCGATCCGCGCAATTTCCGCCGGCGGCATCCCGAGCAGGCGCAGCCGCTGGCGCGCCGACTCCGCGAGCTCGGTCGCGCCCGCTTGTGGACTGGCCCTGAGCGCCAACAGCTCTTCCTGCGCCGCCAGCCACTCGGGCACGTACAGCTCGGCCAGCGGTTGGCCCGCCGACACGCCGTCGTACTGCGCGCGCACGAGCAGCCGCTCGACGTAGCCGGGACTGCGCGCCTGGACCGCGACGAGTCCGCGTTCGTCGATGCCGACTGCGCCGACGGCGCTGAAGCCGGTATCGAGCGTCCCCTCGGTCGCCGACAGCAGTGCGCACGCCAAAGCTCTGCTGCTGGCGCGAATTGATCGCGACACCGCCCTCCGGCGCCGCGTCCGCGTAGACGGGCACGAGGTCCATGTCCATGAACGGGCTCTTGCCGGGTTTATCGAAACGCTGCCCCGGGACCATCGGATCGTGCCAGTACAGGACCTTGCGGCCGGCGGCATCGGCGGGCGCGGCCGCGATGGGAGTCGCCGGCGCCACCGCGCGCGGGACGGCGGGTTCCGTCGACGTCTGCCGCGTTCCGAAGTAGTAGCCGCCGCCCGCAGCGACGACGGCGACGGCGACAATCGCCGCAAGCGGCGCGCGCAATAGGTTGTTCATGATCCCTCCACAGCCGGTGTCACGAAATTGAGCCAGGTCCAGGCTTTCGCGGCAGCCTGGCGTTGGGTGATGAGCGCGAGCTCGGCATCGAGCTCGGCGCGGCGCGCATCGAGCACCGCGGAGAGCGGGCCGGTGCCGCCGCGATAGGCGGCCTGCGCCGCGTCGCGGCGCTGCGCGGCAAGCGGAATCAGCTCGCTTTCGATGCGTTGCGCCTGCGCGTGGGCCGATTCCCATTCGGCGACCATCTGCTCCACTTCCGCCGTGCGCATCCGCTGCGTGTCCTCGCGCATCGCGCGTGCCGCGTCGAGCTCGCGCAGCTTCGCCGCGTGCTCGCGATCCTGCCGCGTGCCCGCGGACCACGGCAGATCGATCGAGAACATGAGCGAGACCATGTTCGAATACGGCGATCCGCGTACCGCGTACGAAATCTCGGCGCTCCAGTCGGGACGCTTCGCGGCGCCGGCGAGCGCCGCGTCCGCCGCGGCGACCGATTCCTGCGCCTTGGCGAGTCTCAATTCCGGCTGCGCATCGACGTCGGCGAGGCGTGCGGCTTCGGGAAGGCGGGTGACATCCGGAGCGTCGCCCAGCGGCCGCTCGGCCGCGGGGCCGGCATAGCGTGCGAGCATGATCCGCGCGCGCTTCGCCTGCGTCGCGGCTTCCGTCGCCCGGTTCCTGAGCTCGACCACCATGCTCTGCGCGGCGATGAGCTCGCTCTGCGGCGCCTTGCCGGCGCGATACGCCGCGGCGACGGCCGTCGAGTTGAGCTCGGCCTCGGCGATCTGCGCTGCAATGGCGCGCACGGCGTCCTCCGCGAAACGGCGCGCGAACCACGCCGCGGCGGCGTCGCGCTCGACCGCGAGCGTCGAGGCGACGACGGCGACGGCGCCACGCTCGGCGTCGCGCTCGGCGCGCTCGACCTTGAGCCGCCGCTTGTCGGCGCCCGGGAATTCCTGCATCAGACCGATCTTCGACATCGTCATGAAGTCGCGCGTCAGCGACCAGGCGTCCGCGCCTTGCGTCGGGACGTTTTCGACGCCGGCCTTGAGCTTCGGATCCGGCAGCTCGCCGGCGGGAACGACCATCTCGCGCGCCGCGTCCGCCATCGCGCGCTGCGAGACGAGCTGCTGCGATCGGGCCACGGAGACTCTGAGCGTTTCGGCGAGCGACAACGGCGGCTCGGCGGCACGCGCGAAACCGGCGGCGAGGGTGGCAGCAAGGCCCGCGGCGACGAGGCCTCGCACGGCGATGCGACGGCCAGGCGAGCGGCGAGCGGCGCGGGAAACGGAACGGAATGACGGCATGCAACCTCCACGAATGCGTTGAATCGAGGACGCGCGGCGCGCGCCCTCGTCACCGATTCGCGAAGGTCAATTCAGAAGGCGGCAGAACTGCAGCAGCGGCGGCGGCGCTGCGCTCGTCGCGGCGAGGACCGAGCGGTCCCATTCGCGCGCGTCGGTAGTCACGGCGACCGAGGCGGGTGCCGCGGGAAGGATGGCGAGCGTAACCGGAGGAATGTCCGGCGACGCGACGGACGGTGCGCCGTCCGTGCACTGCACCTCGCAGGCGTTGCTGACCGGCGCAACCGGCGCCGTGCCTTGCACCCGGCGCAGTGTCCCTCGTGCGCCATTGCGACGGCCCGGGCGGCCGACGCGTATGGTCGAGTGCGCCCGTCACGCACGCGTGCGCGGTCACGGCGACCTGGGCAAAGGCAATGCCCAGGATGCCGAACCAGGCCGAGAAGCGGCGATGTCGTGCGGGTCATGGCGTCAGTCGATGCTAGCCGCATGTTACGCGCGCGGACGTCCCGACGGATTGATCGGCGTCAAGGGCCGCCGGACGGACCCCAGGCGGAGCATCTCAACGGCCGAGCAGCTTGCCGAGCGCCTTGTTGAGCTCGTCCTGGTTGGCCGGCAGACGCTGCGTCAGCCGCCGGGGCGGGCGCAGAAGCCGGTCGCCACGGCCGCCGGCTTCGCGCGCCCGAGCGCGACCTCGCACGAATCCGGGGCCTCGGCGGCCGCGCCCGGTTTCGCGGTGAGCACACCGGTGAGCGCCGCGAGCCCTCCCTTGCCGCCGGCTGCGGCGGCACCGATCTGGGCGATCGTCGCCGCCGCCGCTTGGGCGTCTACGCCGACCGAGGGTGACGCGAGCGACCCGCGAACGCGCACGAGCGAGGCCAGCTGGCCCAGGTCGATGGGCAGCGCAATGCGGGCACGCGGCGTAAGCGCGAGGTCGAGCGTCTCGTTGCGAAGATCGATGGTGCCGCTTGCGAGCACGCCGATCTCGCGCGTCTCCGCGGCGATCGAATGGTCGACGTTCGCAATCCCGTCGTGCAGGGGCAGCCGGATGACGGCGCACTTGAGCTCGGTCTCCGATTGCGCGCCACGGAGCGGGTTGACCGCCTGCGCGATCTTGCCGAGATCCGACTCCGTCTCCTTCGAATTGGCAACGCTCGCGGGACCGACGACGGCCAGCACGTTGCCGCTCGCGTTGCGCGCCCACTCGCGCTCGGAGGTGCCGCGCGTGGTGATGTTCACGTTCACGTCGGTCTTGCCGCCCTTGACCTGTCGCGGCGAGCCGCCGGCCGCGAGCAGCGCCGAAAGGTCGAGTCCGTTCGCCTGCCAGACAAGCGCGAGCGTGGGCTCCGCCGGATGCGTCGCATCGACCTGGAGCGAGCCGTGGACGGTGCCGCCCATCGACTTCGCCTGCAGGTCCGACGCATCGAGACGGGCGTCCTTCAGCGTGAAGCGCGCGTGGACGTCGGTGAGCTTCTGCTTGTCGTCGAGCTTGAGCTCGCCGATCGTGACATCGCCGTCGACGTCGACGCCGGCGAGGCCGACGAACGACACGGGCTCGTCGGAAAAAATCCACCCTTTCTTCCCCGTTGCCGGTGCCGGGACGGGAGCCTTCGCGGCGGCCGCGACGGCCGTCGCAACGCGCGGCGGGAGCTTCAAGTCGGCGAGCGCAATCGACGGCGACGAGAGCCGCAGCGTGACCTTCTTGCGCCCGCCGGTTGCTACCGTCGCTTCGCCGGTCGCCTTGCTGGAGCCGAGCTCCACCGCCAGCTCGTCAAGCTTCGTCGTGTCCTGCGCGAACTGCAGCTTCGCCCCGAGGTTCGTCTTCCGCCCGGCGACCTGTCCCTCCACCGTGACCGGGAACGGCGAGCGCCGCGCGAGGAGCGCATCGAGAGAGCCGAGGTTGCCGGTGAGCGAGATTGGCACGTCGTCCACGGAGCCCTTGAATGCGGCGCTGATCGGCGCGGTCGGCGCGCGCGCCTCGGCGGTGAAGCGCTCGATGACGACGCGCGTGACGTTGCCCGATGCATCGTCACGGTAGGTGACGGTCCCGTTTGCGATCTCGATCTGCCCGATCCCGAACGACGCGAGCGCGGAAGCGGCGCCGATGCCCGGCACGGGGGGCGCGCTACCCGGGCGCGCCCGTACCGAAGTCCCAGTTCGCCTTGCCGCCGGTGCCGGATTGGAGAGAAATGACCGGATCGACCAGATTGAGCCGGACGACTTCGAAGCGCCGCTTGAGGAGTGGCAGCAGCGCGACCTCGGCCTCGACCTGCTTGACCGAAGCAAGATCCTTGTCCTTCGCCCACGGTGCGTTGGCGAAGTGCACGTCGTCGAACACGACCTTGGGCTCGAGTCCGAGCGACAGCTTCACGCCGCCGGCGATCGTGAGGTCGCGGCCGGTGGCGTCCTTCACCTTGGCCTGGACCGGCGCAATGAACTGGTTGACGTCGACCGTCCAGACGGCGATCGCCACGCCAATGAGCACCAGCAGCACGAGGCCGCCGGCAATGGCGAGAATCGTCCAGAAAATTCGCATCCGCGGGATTCTACTCCGCGCCGCCCGGCTCCCGCCGCTAGCGCAGGCTCTGGTTGAACGCCGCGAGCGCCGCGCCGCCCGGCACGAGAGCGGCATCGCCCAGCGCATTGAGCGGCGCCGCGACCGTCTCCTGCGCGTCGTGCAGGTCGCGCGAATCGGGATGCGTGTACAGGAGTCCCGTCACGACCTCACCGGCCGCGTGGCGCTCCTGCAGGTAGTTCATCGCGGCGATCTTGTTCGTCGGATCGAACTCGGGGTGCACTTTGCGCAGGCGGATCGTGCCGCCGTCGTGCAGCAGCACTTCCTGCACGCTGCCGGCGCCGTAGCTCGCCGTGATCGGCTCGCGCGGCGTCATCACATCGAGGAAATTGACCGCTTCGTTGTGCTCGCGAACGTAATCGTAGCTCTTGGTCGAGCCCGGATGGTTGTTGAACGCAACGCACGGGGAGACGACGTCGATGAACGCGGCGCCTTTGTGGAGCACGGCGGCTTCGATCAGCGGAACGAGCTGCTCCTTGTCGCCGGAAAAGCCGCGGGCGACGAAGGTCGCGCCCATCTGCAGCGCGAGCATCACCATGTCGATCGGCTCGTCGCTGTTGACCGCGCCGCGCTTCGCCTTCGAGCCCTTGTCCGCGGTCGCCGAGAACTGTCCCTTGGTGAGGCCGTACACGCCGTTGTTCTCGACGATGTAGACCATGTTGACGCCCCGCCGCAGCACATGCATGAACTGGCCGATCCCGATCGACGCGGAATCGCCGTCGCCGGAGACGCCGAGGTAGATGAGATCGCGGTTGGCGAGGTTCGCGCCCGTCAGCACCGACGGCATCCGTCCGTGCACGCTGTTGAAGCCGTGCGAATTGCCGAGGAAATACGTCGGCGTCTTCGACGAGCAGCCGATTCCCGACAGCTTGGCGACGAGGTGCGGCGCGATGTCGAGGTCGTAGAACGCCTGGACGATCGCGGCGGAGATCGAATCGTGGCCGCAGCCGGCGCACAGCGTCGAGATCGCGCCCTCGTAGTCGCGGCGCGTGTAGCCGAGCTTGTTGCGCGGCAGGTCCGGGTGGTGCAGCTTCGGCTTGGCGAGAAAGGTCATCGGGTCATCCCATCGGCGCTTGCGCTCACGACGCGACCTTGCGCATCGGCTTCACGTTGAACACCGCGGCTTTTTCGGCGATCTCGCCGACGATGAAGCGGGCGGTGATCGGCGTGCCGTCATAGTGCAGCACCGGGATCAGCTTGTCCGGGTCGATGCCGCATTCGTTGACCAGCATCATCCGAAGCTGGGCGTCGCGATTCTGCTCGACCACGAACACCTTGTCGTGAGCGGCAATGAATTCCGCCACGGCGTCGGCGAACGGAAACGCGCGCAGCCGCATCCGGTCGAGGTGGATGCCGTCGGCGGCGAGGTCGGCGAGCGATTCCGCCATCGCGGCGCCGGTCGAGCCGAACCAGATCACGCCCGCGCGCGTCGGCTGCGCGGCCTTTTCGATCACCGGTGCCGGTACCAGCTCCTTCGCGGTCTCGAACTTGCGCAGCAGGCGCTGCATGTTGTCGACGTACGCCGGGCCTTCCTCGGTGTAGCGCGCGTAGCGGTCCTTCGTCGTGCCGCGGGTGAAGAACGAGCCCTTCGTGGGATGGGTGCCCGGATACGTGCGGAAGGGAATGCCGTCGCCGTCGACATCGAGGTAGCGGCCGAATTCCTTCCCGGCCTCGAGCTCCGCGCCCGTCATCACCTTGCCGCGGTCGAGCCGGCGCCCTTCGTCCCACGTGAACGGCTCCGTCAGCCACTCCTGCATCCCGATGTCGAGATCCGAGAGCACGAAGACCGGCGTCTGCAGGCGATCGGCGAGGTCGAGCGCATCGGCCGCCATCGTGAAGCACTCGGTCGGGTCTTCGGGGAACATCAGCACGTGCTTCGTGTCGCCGTGCGACGCGTACGCGCAGAGCAGCAGATCCGCCTGCTGCGTGCGGGTCGGCATCCCGGTCGACGGACTGCCGCGCTGGATGTCGAACAGCACCGCGGGAATTTCGGCGAAGTACGCGAGCCCGATGAATTCCTGCATCAATGAGATGCCGGGCCCGGACGTGGCGGTGAAGGCGCGCGCGCCGTTCCAGGCAGCGCCGATCACCATCCCGATCGACGCGAGCTCGTCCTCGGCCTGGACGATCGCGTATTTGTGCAGCCCGGTCGCCGCGTCGACGCGGTACTTCCGGCAATGCTTCTGGAACGCCTCGGCGAGCGACGACGACGGCGTGATCGGATACCACGCGCAGACGGTCGCGCCGCCGTAGATGCAGCCCAGCGCCGCGGCGTTGTTGCCGTCGACGAAGATGCGCTCGCCGACGGCATTGGCGCGCCGCACGCGCACCGGCAGCGGGCAGTCGAAGTTCGCGCGCGCGTAGTCGCGGCCCAGCGACAGCGCCTTGCGGTTCGATTCGAGGAGCGCTTCCTTGCCCTTGTACTGCTCGGCGAAGAGCTTCTCGATCTCGGCCGCGTCGATGTCGAGCAGCGCCGCCAGCGCACCCAGGTAGATGATGTTCTTGAAGAGCTGGCGCTGCCGCGGATCCGAGTACTCGGCGTTGCAGATCGCGGTGAGCGGCATGCCGACCACGGTCACGTCGTCGCGCAGCTTGCTCGGCGGGATCGGGCGCGTCGAGTCGTAGAACAGCACGCCGCCGGCATCGAGCTCGGCGACGTCCTTGTCCCAGGTCTGCGGGTTCATCGCCACCATGACGTCGACGCCGCCGCGGCGCCCGCGCCAGCCGGCTTCGCTGATGCGCACCTCGTACCACGTCGGCAATCCCTGGATGTTCGACGGGAAGATGTTGCGCGCCGACACCGGCACGCCCATGCGCAGCACTGCCTTGGCGAACAGGCCGTTCGCCGACGCCGAGCCGGAGCCGTTCACGTTGGCGAACTTGACGACGAAATCGTTGACGCGGATTGCGGCGGCCTTGGCGTTCACGAGGGTCACTCCGCCGCGACCGGCCCGCGCACCGGCGCCGGCCGCCGATACTCCGTCGCCGCGGGCTTGCGGCAGCGGTCGTCGGCACGCGCCATGTCGAGCAGGAACTTCTGCATGTCCCAGGCACCGGTCGGGCAGCGCTCGGCGCACAGGCCGCAATGCAGGCAGACGTCCTCGTCCTTCACCATCACGCGCCCGGTCTTGAGCGGACCGGACACGTAGAGGTCCTGCGTCGCGTTGTCGGCCGGCACCCGCAGCCGCGGGCGCAGCTCCGCTTCATCGCCGTCGGCGGTGAAGTTGATGCAATCCATCGGGCAGATATCGACGCAGGCATCGCACTCGATGCACAGCTTGTCGGCGAACACCGTCTGCACGTCGCAATTGAGGCAGCGCTGCGCCTCGGCGAATGCGAGCTTGGGGTCGAAGCCCAGCTCGACCTCGATCTTGATGCTCTTCAGCGCGAGCTTCGTCTCCTTCAACGGCACGCGGAAGCGGTGCGCCGGCACGATCGCGTTGTCGTAGCTCCATTCGTGGATGCCCATCTTCTGCGAGACGAGCGTCACGTGCGGCGGCGGGCGCTTGCCGAGATCCTCGCCGCGGCACTGGAGGTCGATCGAGATCGCGGCGGCATGGCCGTGCGCGACCGCCCAGATGATGTTCTTCGGACCGAGCGCCGCGTCGCCGCCGAAATACACGCCGCGTCGCGTCGAGGCCATCGTCGTCGCGTCGACCACCGGCATCCCGTGGTCGTCGAAGTCGACGCCGAGATCGCGCTCGATCCACGGAAACGCGTTTTCCTGGCCGATCGCGACGAGAACGTCGTCGCAGGGAAAGTGGACGTCGGGCTCCCCGGTGGGAACGAGCTTGCGCCGCCCCTTGTCGTCCTTCTGCGGCGCGACCTTCTCGAACGTGACGCCGGTCAGCTTGCCGTCCTGGTGCGTGAACGCCTTCGGCACGAGGTAGTTGTGGATCGGGATGCCTTCGTGCGCGGCGTCCTCCTTCTCCCACGGCGACGCCTTCATTTCGTCGAAGCCGGAGCGCACGACGACCTGCACGTCCTCGCCGCCCAGCCGCTTCGAGCTGCGGCAGCAGTCCATCGCGGTATTGCCCCCGCCCAGCACGACGACGCGCTTGCCGATCTTCGTCGTGTGGCCGAACGACACGCTGGCGAGCCAGTCGATGCCGATGTGGATGTTCTTCGCCGCCTCGCGGCGTCCCGGCAGATCGATGTCGCGCCCGCGCGGCGCGCCGCTGCCGATGAACACCGCGTCGAACGACTCGGCGAGCAGCGCCTGCAGGCTGTCGATGCGTTGGCCGGGCCGGAAGTCGACGCCGAGATCGAGGATGTAGCCCATTTCCTCGTCGATGACGGACTCCGGCAACCGGAACTTCGGAATCTGCGTGCGCATCATCCCGCCGCTTTTCGCGTCGCCATCGAAGACGACGCACTCGTACCCGAGCGGCGTGAGATCGCGCGCGACGGTGAGCGACGCGGGACCGGCGCCGACGAGCGCGACGCGCTTGCCGTTGCGCTTGTCGGGACGCGCCGGCAAGCGGTCGCGGATGTCGTCCTTGTAGTCGGCGGCGACGCGCTTCAGCCGGCAGATGGCGACGGGCTCGGGCTTGCCCTTGCCGTCACCGCCCTCCTCGACGCGGCCCCGGCGACAGGCGGGCTCGCATGGGCGGTCGCAGGTACGCCCGAGAATCCCGGGAAAGACATTCGATTCCCAGTTGACGAGATAGGCGTCGCCGTAGCGGCCCGCCGCAATGAGGCGGATGTACTCGGGAACGGGAGTATGGGCGGGGCACGCCCATTGGCAATCGACGACCTTGTGGAAATAGTCGGGATTGGCGATATCCGTCGGCTTCAAACGAGCTGTCTCCTGTGGCGGCGACCGGTCTTTATAGTTTTTCCCGGGGGCGCGGTCCCGAGAAGCACGTTTCGCGCCCGGACCGGTACGCGTGCCGCGCATCCTACGCCAGCCGGGCACCCGAGGAAAGGCTTGATGCGAATAGGGTTTTCAGGGGCGTCCGATTCCGGCCACCCCCGAAGCGCACCGGATCGGCCATCAGAGACCGAAGAGCGCGGCAATCGTTCCGCTCGTGCGGATCGACAACGGTGTCGCCGCCATCCTGACAAACGGGAGCTGCCGATGCAGATGCGCGAAGGGCCGCCGGACGTCGCCGTCGGCGGCCCTTCGGCGCGAGGTCGCTCAGAGGAACGGCTTTGCGCGCTCGATCAGCTCGTCCAGGCCCGGCTCGTTCGGATTGCGCGGTTTCCCAGGGTGGATGATCGCGACCTGGCAGACTTCCGCCGCCTCGACGAGCTGCCGGTACGTGCCGGCGTTGATGTCCTTGATGAACGCCTGCTTGTTGTCGTTGTACGTGAACATCCTGTCGTTGATCGTCTGGCACTCGTTGCAGCTCGGACAGCGCGCCGTCTCGATCCACGCCTCGTCCGACGGCGGCGCTGCCGGATCCGCTTCGGCGACGGACTCCGCGGGTGGCGCGGACGGCGGCATTGCGCTGGCGGCGGGCGCAGCGGCGGCTTTTTGCAGCACCTCCTGCGCCGACTCCCATTTGGCCTCCCACGCCGCGCGCTCGGCCGCGAGCAGCCGCTCGGCGTGCGAGTCGTGAATCCCGGCGTGCTCCTGCAGGCGATGCCAGAGAAGCAGACAGCGACGCGTGGCCTGCATGAGCCGCGCATCGACGATGACGCGGTGCAGCCGGTCGTCCGCGTCGACCGCCCACAGAAACGGGATGCGCTCGGTCGCCGGGCGACGTCGGGGAGCTCAGCCATTCGGCCACCGGCAGCATCGCGCCGCGTTCCAGCGCTCGCGTGGCACGACGGCGAAGTGCGCGCCGTAGCGGCGGTCGCAGAGCACGAAGTCGGCGTAGGTGAACGCGAGCGTCCTCGGTGACGCGCTGCATCGCATCGTCGGCGTAGTCGAACGGCTCGAGCGGCCCAGTCGGCGTCGGGATTGCGGTTGTTGTCGAGCGAGAATCGCTCCGCCCAGTTGTCGCCGGCGGTGGCGTCGTAGGTGAACGCCGGGAACGTCCGCGATTCCCTGGCGGCCGCGGCGGTCAGGTACGGCGGCAGATCGCCCGCCGCCGCGGGCGAGCCGGCGAACACGCTGAACAGCGCGGGACCGCGCGCCAGCAGTCCGCGTTGCACGTGCTCGCGCAGCGCATACAGGTCGGCGCTCGTCGCCTGCAGCACGAACATCCCGCCCAGCCCCATCGCCGTCGTCGCGAGCCGCGCGCTGCGCACGCCGAACGCGAAATGGCCGGTGCCGATCGACGCCTCCTCGAGCAGATCGGTCTGCTGGACGAGCACCTTCACCGGCAGGCCCGAGGACAGCATTTCGATCAGGCCCGCATTCTCCGGCGCGTCGTTGCGGCCCCGCGGGATGCAGACGAGATAATCGGGGAACAGCGCGAGATCGTCCGCGGTCAGCGCGCCTTCGTCGTAGCGCTCGAAGAACGGGTCGTGATCCGCCTCGACGTACGCACCGGTGGATTCGAGCTCGGCGATCGCGATCGCCTTGACGACCTCGGCCACGCGCGGCAGGCGCGTGCGGTAGGCCACGACCGCGGCCGCGCAATTGTCGAAGTCGAAACCGAGGGATCCGCCGCCGATGATCGCGCGCGTCGGATCGGCATGAAAAGGCTGCGTGCGCAGCACAGAGAGCGCCCACTCGATCCGCCGCCGTCGCGTCGTCGGCAGCTCGTCGTCGGGGGACATGCCGGTGACGAGCTTCGACATCACGGCGAAATCGAAGACGTCGGCGTGCCCCGAGCCGATCGATGCGGCCAGCGCCTGCGGCTGCTGGCCCGCGGCCGAGTGCGCGAACGCCGCGCGCCGGATGTCGGTCAGTTTGCGCACCAGCGAATCGACCAGCAGCCGGAACTCCCGCGCCTTGCCGCTTGCGCGTGCCGCGACGCCTGGCGCACGAATCGCGCCGGCAGCTGCTCGTCGCAGTCGACGATCTCGCCGTCGACCTTGAGCGCGTCGCCCGCTTGCGCGAGCACCTTGCCGACCGTTTCGTCGTCGCCTGGCCGAGCCCGCGCTCGACGGCGCCGTCCACAGGTCGGACAGGAGACCCGTCTCGCCCTCGGCGAGCACCACGCGCAGCTCGCGCTCGACTCGCAGCACGTGCTTGCGCAGGCGCTCGCCCTCGGTACCGCGCGGCGCGCACTCGGCGAGCAGCGCGCCGACGATCGACGACAGCGAATGGACATACGTGCCGCCGATCGGTCACCGCGGGCAGCACGAGCGGGAAGTCGTAGCGCAGACGCGCAAGGTCGCGGTAGGGGGCGAGCACCGCGGGGCGCAGCGCGCCGACGTCGATCGGCGCGAGGCCGTCGCCGGCGCGCTTGCCGGTCATGTGAAAGATCAGCTGGTCCTGGAATTGCGTGGCGATGTCCATGGCGGCTCGCTCTCGTTCTCGTCGGATCGGAAGCCTTAGGCCACGCGGGGCTGCGCGGCGACCTTCGTCGGGCCAAATCGTGACCTTGTCGAATTCCGCTTCGAGGCCGGCGCGGGTGCGCTCCGGCGAGCGCGGCGCTCCGGCGCCGCGCAGGTCCTCGTAGCAGGGCACGTCGGGATTCTCGTAGAGGATGCCGACCGGAATCGGGTCCTCCGAGGACGCGATCTCGCGCGCCTTGTGGATGTCGAGCGGATCGTGCTCGCGCTGGTTCTTGTAGATGCGGCTCGTCTCCGCGGACAGCGCGAGGCCGTTCGCGTGCGTCAGCAGCAGCGTCTTGCCGGGGTCGTGCAGCCACGGCTCGAACATCTTCGGCAGGAACTCGGGGCAGCGCTGGATGATGCGGACGAACGAGAAGCCGCGGTGCTTGTACGCCTTCGAGATGATGTCGTAGAGCAACTCCGGAATCCAGTCGACCGCCTGCGCGACGAACGACACGTTCTGCACGCCCAGCGTCACCGTCAGCGGATTGAGCGCCTCGAGCAGCGATCCGCGCGGCGTCGTGTTGCTCTTGAAGCCGATCGGCGACGTCGGCGACGCCTGCTTCTTGGTCAGCCCGTATACGTGATTGTCGTGCAGGATCACCGTCATGTTCATGTTGTACCGGATCGCGTGGATCCAGTGCGCGGCTCCGATGCTGCAGCAGTCGCCGTCGCCGGTGTTGACGAACACGGAGAGATCGGGACGCGCCATCTTCACGCCCTCGGCGATCGGGAACGCGCGGCCGTGGATCCCGTGGAACCCGTAGGTCTTCATGTAGTGCGGAAAGCGACTCGAGCATCCGATGCCCGACACGAACACCGTGCGCTCCGGAGCGAGATCCTCGTCGCGGCAGAGGCGCTGCACCGCGGCAAGAATCGCGTTGTCGCCGCAGCCGCTGCACCAGCGCGGTACGCCGCCCTGGTAGTCCTCGAGGTTGTGGTGCTCCTCGTGGAGCTTGATGATGCATTGCGTGACGGGGGTGGCCATCGCTATTTTCCTTCGTTGCCTTCGTTCAGCTTGGCGCGCATCGCCTTCACGACGTCGCCCGGCTTGATCGGCTGGCCGCGCGCCTCGCTCCAGCAGTCGATGTCGATGAGAAACCGCGAGCGCAGCATCATCGCGAGCGCCGAGTACCGGCGGTTGTCCTCGTCGATCAGCTCGTCCTCGCGCCGGTCCGACCAGTTGCTCTCCACCGTCATGACCTTGCCGAATTTCTGCAGGACCTCGCGGATGCCGGACGGCATCGGCTGAATGAAGCGCAGGTGCAGCGACGACACCTTCAGCCCTTCGGCGCGCGCGCGGTCGACCGCTTCCTCGATCACGCCCTTGTTGCTGCCCCAGCCGACGACCAGAAGATCGCCTTCCGGATCGCCGTGCACGGGCGGGGTCTTCAGCGTCTTCTGCAGCGCGGCGAGCTTCAGGCTGCGCGCGCGCAGGCCCTCCTCGTTGATCGCCGGGTCGTACGCGACCTTGCTCATCCGGTCGTGCGCGAGCCCGGTCAGCGTGTGCATGCCGTTCGGCTGGCCCGGAATGAAGCGGTGCGCGATGCCCGTAACCGGATCCCAGTCGTACGGCTTGGCACCCTCGGGCACCGGCGACTGGTCGAGCGGCGGCGCGAGCCAGTCCTCGGAGAAGCGCGGCCGCGGAAACGGCTGCTGCGCGGTGGCGAGGCTCGCGTCGGACAGCACGACGACGACCATGTTGAACGTCTCGGCGATCTTGCGCGCGGTAATGATCGAATAGAAGCAATCCTCGATGTCGCTGGCCGCCATCACGACCTTCGGCGCGTCGCCATGGCTGCCGTAGACCGCGCACAGCATATCGCCCTGTTCCGCCTTGGTCGGCTGCCCGGTGCTGGGGCCGCCGCGCTGAACGTTGACGACGACGAGCGGAATCTCGGCCATCACCGCGAGCCCCAGCCCCTCCTGCTTCAGCGAGTAGCCGGGCCCCGACGTGATCGTCACCGCGCAGCGACCGGCGTAGGACGCGCCGATCGCGAATGCGCACGCGGCGATCTCGTCCTCGGCCTGATGCACCATGCCGCCGACGCGCTCGAACACGTCCGACAGATAATGCGACGCCGACGTGGCCGGCGTGATCGGGTACATCGCGCAGATGTCCATGCCCGACGCGAGCACGCCGAGCGCGATCGCCGTGTTGCCATTGACGACGATCTGCGGCTCCTTCGCGCGTTCGGCGGGAATCGCGTACTTGAAATCGAGATTCGCTTCGCCCCAGGCGAATCCGGCCTCGAGCAGCTGAACGTTGGTGGCGATCACCTTCGCGTCCTTCTTGCCGAAGATCCGCGCGACCTGGTCGCGCGCGAGCTGCATGTCGAGGCTGTAGATACTGCACAGCATGCCGAGCACGAACATGTTCTTGCCGCGGCGCGCGTCGGTCATCAGCGAGCGGCACTCACGCTCGAGCGGAATCTCGATCACCCGGAAGCCGCCGTCGACGAGCGACTTCACGGTCTCGACATACGACGCGACGATCGTCGGGTCCTTGTGCTCGCGCCAGGTGCTTTCCAGCAGGATCGTCGCGCCGCGCTTCAGCTCGCCCGTGCGCACGCGGCCGAGCAGCACCTGCTCGTTGAACGCGACAACGAGATCGGTCGCGTCGCCGCCGTTGGTGACCCGCTTGGTGCCGATCCGGATCCGGATGCCGCTCGCACCGGCCACGCTTCGCGCGGGCGGCTGGATTTCTGCCGGGATGATTTCCTCGGTCCAGATGCCGTTGCCGCTCCGCGCGGCGATCGCGGCCAGTGATTGCCCGCAACGCTGCGCGCCCTCGCCCGAATCGCTGATCACCTCGACGGTATGTTCGGTCAACGTCTTCGCGCGCTTGGCGCTCCCCGAACCGGATTTGGCGGGACGGTCGAGTAATGCGGCGTCTGTCATTAGAAAGCCTTGTGGTGACGTAAGAGCAGCGTGCAGTCGAGGGTCACGCGAGGCGCACGCGGGCGAAGGCGTGCTCGTCGCGAGGAATGCCGAATCGGGTGTCCGTCGATTCGGTGCCGTACACGGCGTCGGTGTCGCGCAGACCCAGGTAGGCCTTCATCGCCCGCGCCGCCTTGCGGCCGGCGCCCATCGCCTCGATGACGGTGGCCGCACCGGTCACGATGTCGCCGCCCGCGTAGACGCCGGCGATCGACGTGGCGAGGCTCTCATCGGTCGCGATGTAGCCGCGCTTGTCGAGCTTGAGCTTCGCCGTCTGGCCGAGTATCGGGTTCGCGTTGGTGCCGATCGCGAACACGACCATGTCGGTCTCGAATTCGAACTCGCTGCCGGGGACGGGCACCGGGCGGCGTCGGCCGGACTCGTCGGGCTCGCCCAGCTCCATCTTCACGCAGCGCAACGCGCGCACGGTCTTGTTCTCGTCGCCGAGGATCTCGACCGGGCTCGACAGCCAGTTGAAATCCACGCCCTCCTCCTCGGCGTGGTGGATTTCCTCGACGCGCGCCGGCGCCTCCTTCTTCGATCTGCGGTAGATGCAGTGGACCGATTCAGCGCCGAGACGCAGCGACACGCGCAACGCGTCCATCGCGGTGTTGCCCGCGCCGATCACCGCGACGTGCCTTCCCGGCTTCAGCGGAGTGTCGAAATTCGGGTGGTCGCGGGCGCGCATCAGGTTGCAGCGGGTCAGGAGCTCATTGGCGGAAAGCACGCCATTGAGCGACTCGCCCGGAATGCCCATGAAGCTCGGGTATCCGGCGCCGGTGCCGATGAAAACGGAGTGAAACCCCATCTCGGTGACCATCTGCTCGATCGTGAACAGCCGGCCGACCAGTGTGTTGCACTCGAACTTGATGCCGAGCCGCTTCAACTTGTCGATTTCCGCGTCGACGACCTCGTTCGGCAGCCGGAAATCCGGAATGCCGTATTTGAGGACACCGCCGGGCTGATGGAACGCCTCGTAGACGATGACCTCGCAGCCTGCTTTCGCCATGTCCGCCGCGCAGGCCATGCCGGCCGGGCCGGCACCGACGATGCCGACCTTGTAGCCGGACGCCTCGATGTACGGGATGTTGGCCCATCCTTCCTTGATCGCGGTATCGCCGACGAATCGCTCGAGACGCCCGATAGCCACCGGCTCCAGCGTCTCGCCGACGGTGCACACGCCCTCGCACTGATTTTCCTGCGGACAGACGCGCCCGCAGATCGACGGCAAGAGGTTCGTGTCGGTGATGATGTCGTACGCGCCGTGCGTGTGCTTCTCGGTGAGCTTCTTGATGAAACCGGGAATATCGATGCCGACCGGACAGCCACGCACGCACGGTTCATCCGCGCACTGCAGACAACGCTCTGCCTCGACCAGCGCTTCGTCGAGACCGTAGCCCAGCGAGACCTCGTCGAAGTTGTGCGCCCGCACCTTGGGATCCTGCTCCCGGGCCGGCGTGCGCTCCTGTGGAATCGTGCGGATGGTCTTCTTCTTGGCGGCCATCAGTACAGCTCCGGGTCGGTCTTGCTGGAGGCGGACGCGAGCTCATCCGCCTGCTTCATGAGGCGGCAGGTATCGTTCCAGTGCTCGAGCGCCATCCGCTCCTCGGCGGTGAAGCGCTTCAGGCGCGCCATCAGGTCGTCGAAATCGACCTTGTGCCCGTCGAAATCCGGGCCGTCGACGCATGCGAACTTGATTTCATCGCCGATTTTCACCCGGCAGCCGCCGCACATGCCGGTGCCGTCGACCATCAGCGGATTGAGGCTCACCATCGTCTTGATCCCGTGCGGGCGGGTCGCCTCGGCCGATCCCTTCATCATGATCGGCGGGCCGATCGCCACGCATTCATCGATATCGGGATGACGCTCGATCGCGAGGCGGATGCCTTCGGCGACGGTACCCTTGACGCCGGCCGAGCCGTCGTCGGTGCACACGATCACCTCGTCGCAGACCGAGCGGAACTTGTCGTCCCAGAAGACGAGGTCCTTGTTGCGGAAGCCGATGACGCCGATGACGAACGCGCCCGCTTCCTGGAATGCGCGCGCCTGCGGGAACGTGGGCGCGACACCGAGACCGCCGCCCACGCACAGCACTTTCTTCGCGTGACCGAGCGGGCTTGGCACACCCATCGGGCCGACCATCGCATACAGCGTGCTGCCGACGCGGCAATTCTGCTGCATCTCCCGCGTCGTCTTGCCGACGGCCTGAATGACCAGCGTGATGGTTCCCCGGTCGCGATCGAAATCCGCGATCGTGAGCGGGATCCGCTCGCCATGCTCGGTCACCATCACGATGACGAACTGGCCGGGCTTCGCTGCTTTCGCCATCAACGGATGACGGACCTCCAGCAGGTACGTGACCGGCGAGAAATCCTCGCGGGCGATGATCTCGAAATTCGACATGGCGTTTCTCCGGCCGCCGCGGCCACCGGTTGTCGTCACGAGCGCGGGTGCATCGTCGACTCGCGCGATGGTGCGGCGAAGCGGCGAAGCGCCGTCTTCGGCGACCCCACGGGGCAGCGGTCACGGTTGCGTCGATGCTACGCCCGCAGGTGCGCGGCGAACAGGTACGGCAGGCCCCATTCCATTGATCTACATCACGAAGATGCAATTCGACGGCCGCGCGCGGCGGACGGGCTGCGGGCGGGTGCCTGCGGCCGGTCGGGAATACGCGTCGGCGTACAATTGCCGATCCCGCGCGAGCCCTCTCTTTCACGTGACCGCCCCCGAACGCGTTTCGCCGCGCCTCACCGAATACAGTCACGGCGGCGGTTGCGGCTGCAAGATCGCACCGGCGCTGCTGCGCGAGATCATCGGCAAGGCGGGCCCGGCGGCCCTGCCCGCCAATCTCCTCGTGGGCATCGAGACGTCGGACGATGCTGCCGTGTGGAAGCTCAACGAGCGACAGGCGATCGTCGCCACGACCGACTTCTTCATGCCGATCGTCGACGATCCGTACGACTTCGGCGCGATCGCCGCGACCAACGCGATCTCCGATATCTATGCGATGGGCGGCACGCCGCTCTTCGCGCTGGCGCTGGTCGGCATGCCGATCGACAAGCTTCCTATCGAGACGATCCGCAGGATCCTCGAGGGTGGCGAGGCGATCTGCGCCAAGGCCGGCATCCCCGTCGCCGGGGGTCACACGATCGACTCGGTGGAGCCAATCTACGGACTCGTCGCGATCGGCGTCGTCGATCCGGCCAACGTGAAGCGCAACGCGGGCGCCCAGCCGGGCGATGCGCTTGTCCTCGGCAAGGCGCTCGGCGTCGGCGTCTACAGCGCCGCGCTCAAGAAGGACCATCTGACCGCCCCGCACTACGCAGCGATGATCGCGAGCGCCACGCAGCTCAACACGCCAGGCGTCGTTCTCGGCACGATGGAAACGGTGCACGCACTGACCGATGTCACGGGCTTCGGCCTCGCGGGACATCTGCTCGAGATCTGCCGCGCGTCGAGCGTCGGCGCTTACGTGGAATTCGCGCGCGTTGCGCTCCTGCCGGGCGTGCTCGAGCTCGCGCGCGAAGGCTTCGTCACCGGGGCCTCCGCGCGCAATTGGACCGGGTACGGAAGCGACGTGACTCTCACACCCGGCGTCACCCACGTCGAACGCGCGCTCGTGACGGACCCGCAGACCTCGGGCGGCCTGCTCGTCGCGTGCGCGCCCGAGGCCGCCGACGACGTGCTGGCGCTATTCCGTGCCGAGGGCTTCGAGCATGCCGCCGTGATCGGCGAGATCACCGCCGGCGCGCCACGCATCGAGCTCCGCTGACCGCCGACGATGACGGATATCCGCGCGGGCCGATCGCTCGGCTTGTATCCAGCCGCGGACTTCCGGATAACGACGGGCGCCGACGCAAACGGAGATACTCGTCGGCAGGCGCTGTGGTACTTCCGTGACGAGACGATCGCCGTGCCGACCAACGCCAAGCCCCTCGCGTCGTTCACGCCGGGCGTGCGCGTCGATGACGATCTGCGCGGATGGCTCGAGGCGCGATGCGATTCGGTCGAGAGCGACCATCCGACTCTCGTCTGGATCGCGGCTCCGGACGTGGTGGCGGGCGCGCGGCTCGCCGACAACGGGACCGAGCTCGCCACGGCGGAAGGCGATCTCACGTTTCGGTTGACGCCCAGGATCGCGCTCAACCGCTCGTACTACGACGCCTCGTCCGCGCGCTATTTCTCGCTTCGGCCCACGAAGGTGCGCGGAACGATCGCCAACGGCGCCATCGTCGCGCGGACGTTGTGGCCCGAGGAGTTTCGTCTCGCGCGGCTCCCGCCGCTGCGCCCGCTTTCTCCGGACCGTCCCGCTGCGCTTGCGCTGCGCGAGCGCGTGCGCGCCGATCCCGAGGGCGGCGCGCGCAGTCCGTTCGCCGCCGAACCGTGTGGCGGCGCGTCGGAGCAAGCGACGATCTCCGCGGTCGCGCGGTCATCGGGATCATGCTCAACGGCGCGCAGGGCGACGACGACGAGGCGCACGCAGGGCATTTTGCGCTCGTCACTGGCCGCGTGCAGGAGGACGGCGCGATCGGCGACTGGCTCGTCAACAATTTCTACACGCTCGATACCGAGAGCGAAAAAGGCATCCTCGCCGCGCCCGTACCGCTCGACAACTACCTCGCCGATCTCAATGCCGGACAAGGATGGTATCGGCCGTCGTGCATGCTCGTGGCGGTGCTTTCCAGCGACCGGGCATCCATGCTGCTGCAGTCGGCGCTCGGGCGCGTCTACAACCAGTTCTGGCGCCACCAGATCGTCTATTACCACCCGACGACCAATTGCACGAGCATCAGCATCGACGCGTTGACGTCGTTGGGCTGGGACATCCCGCCGCGCGGGCCGACGAGCCGTCTGTCCGCCATCGCCGGCTTTCCCTGGCTCGTGCTGCGCGAGCGATCGGTCACGCGAGCGATGTTGACGGCCGATTATCTGTGGACCGAGCAGTCGCGCCTGCTGCCCGCCGCTGCGTTCGAGCAGATCGGAGAGAGCTTATTCGCGCTGGCGACGCGCTCCCTGGATGAGGAGCCGCGCGGCACGCTCGAATCGATGCTCGCGGCCGATCTCGACGCACTCATCTATCTGCAGTTTCCGCAGTTTCCGTCGAGCCGCGCCTGGGGCGACGCGCCCGTCGCCACGCTGCGCGAATACCGACAGCGGCTGCCGCGCAATCCGGCGCAATTGAAGACCGTTCCGGTACCGCCGCGCCCCTTCCCGGCCGCGCTGCACGATGCCGACCTGCTGCCCCCGCCGGCGCCGCCTTCGGAATGGATTGCGGCTTTCTGGGGAATCCTTTCGGTTGCCGGCATTCCCTGGGTCGTGCGACGATGGTGGCGTCGGCGATCCGCGCAAACACGGCCGGCGCGGCGATGAAGAACGCAATCCAGTAAACGGTCCCCACGTCCCGGAGTCTCCGATGCACGCTCACCCTGCCAGATCGCTCGCGATTCTCTCGCTCGCCATTGCGGCCTGCAGTCCGGTGAATCCCGGCGCACCGCTGATGCCGGGCTCCGTCAACGCGCCTCCGCCACCGATGGCCGCGGCCGGCGACGCGTTGCTCACCGACACGCTGTGGTCGTGGAAGGAAACCGTGACGAGCGACGGCAAGCGGATCAGCCCGGATGTTCCAGGTCGCTACACAGTGCTGTTCCAGGCCGGCGGCAAGGTCGCGGTGCAGGCCGACTGCAATCGCGGCTCGGGGAGCTACGCTCTCAATGGCAGCGCGCTTTCGTTCGGTCCGCTCGCGATGACGCGCGCGATGTGCCCGCCGGGGTCGAAGGACGGCGAATTCCTGGCCGCGCTCTCCGTAGTGTCCGGGCAAGCCTTTCGCGGCAACGACCTGGTGCTCACGCTGAAATCCGACTCGGGCTCGATGCTCTTCACCACACCTCGGCAGTAGCGATGCGAGCGGCGAGCCGGGGCCCCTGCCGAAGGCAAGGGGGAGCGAGCGATCGCGAGTCATCGCAAGAGGCCGACCCACTCAACGTAACGAATCAAAATGCCAGTGCGGAGGCCGACGGCCGAGCGGTGAGCCCGGACACACCATGGCCACCTCACCCGTAGCACTCCTGACCGACCCCAAGATCTGGCTCACGGCGTTCGTCGTTGCCGAGTGGGCGATCCGCATCGTCATGCTGATCGTCGTTCCGTTCCGCCGCACGCCGGATGCCGCGAAGGGATGGCTGCTGCTGATCCTGTTCGAGCCGACGGTGGGGCTCGCGCTCTACCTGGTGTTCGGCCGGCGGCGGATGCCGGAGTGGCGATTGAAGCGCAACGTGGCCTTCGGCGAGCTCGCGCGGCCCGTGTATGCGCGTCTTGCGGCCCATCCGAACGTCTTCCATCCGGAGCAGGAAGCGAACGTCGCGCCCGCCGTGCGCCTCGCCGAAAAGCTGGGCGACATGCCGATTCTCGGCGGCAACACGCGTCGACATTCTTTGCGACTACGACGCCATCGTCGAGAGGCTCGTCGCCGACATCGACGCCGCGCGCTCGCACGTCCATCTTCTCTTCTACATCATCGCCGACGATGCGGTCGCGGATCGCGTGTTCGCGGCGCTGAAGCGGGCGGTCGGCGCGCGGCGTGGTCTGCCGCGTGATGGCCGATGCGCTGGGCTCGCGCGGGATGGGCTACGACAAGCTGATGCCGCGGCTGCACGCGGGCGGCATCGAGGCCGGCGAAACAATGCGCCTCGCGTTCTTTCGCCGGCGCGGCGCCCGCGCGGATCTGCGCAATCACCGGAAGATCGCCGTGATCGACGGCCGCGTCGGCTACACGGGATCGATGAACCTCGTCGACGCCGACTTCAAGCGCGGCCTGACCTACGAGGAGCTGATGGTCCGCGTGACCGGGCCCGTCGTGCTGGAGCTGCAGGCGGTGTTCGTCGAGGACTGGTATCTCGAGCGCGGCCGGGCGCCGGAGTCCGGTGATCCGTTTCCCGACCCCGAAATTACCGGCACCGTGGCGGCGCAGGTGCTTCCCTCGAGCCCGCTCTATCCGACCGAGAACAACCAGCGCGTGATCGTGGCGCTGGTCAACGGAGCGCGGACGCGCGCCGTCATCACCACCCCCTACTTCATTCCCGATCAGCCGTTGCTGCAGGCGCTCACCACCGCCGCAATGCGCGGCGTCGACGTGCGCCTCGTCGTCCCCGCGCAGGACGATCAGCTGCTCGTCTCCAACGCGCAGAAATCGTACTACGGGGAGCTGCTGAACGCCGGCGTGCGGATCTGCCGTTACGGCAAGCGCTTCCTCCATGCGAAGCACGCGACGATCGACGACGATATCGCGTGGATCGGCTCGTCGAACATGGACCTGCGCTCGTTCTCGCTCAATGCGGAAATCGTGCTGCTCGCCTACGATCGCGACGTGTGCGCGCAAATCGCCAAGGTGCAGGAACGCTATTTTCGCGACGGCGAATGGCTCGACGCTGCGGCATGGGGCGCACAGCCGCTTTATCGGCAGGTGGGCTGGAACCTCGCGCGGCTGTTCGCGCCGCTGCTTTGAGTAGCCGCGCCGTTACTTGGCCGCGATCAGCCCGCGCGCCTTCAGGTCCGCGATCACCGCATCGGCGAGGCCCGGCGCCTCCTGCTGGACGCTGCGCGGATTGAACGTCTGCGATGTCGCCGACCAGACGATCTTGTGCGTCTTCACGTCGAAGACCGTCGTCTCGGCGGTCGCGACCTGGTATTGCGTCACCTGCGGCACCGCGTACCAGCCCGAGTAGCCTCCCCACCAGCCGGGACCGGCCGTAGCCGGGGCCGGGACCGAACCCGGGCCCCAGCATCGGGCCGGGCACCATCGCCGTCGACACGTTGGTGCGCGTGTCGATGCCGAGGAGCCGCGTCATTATCAGCGCGTCGGCGCCCGATCGCGCCACCGCGGCCTCCATCTGCCCTTCGCTCGCCTGACCCTCGTCGCCGAACGACTGCCACGCCGGGACGGCCTGCGCACCGGCAGCCTGCAGTTTCGCAACGACGATGTCCTCGAACACGCGTCGCGTCGTGACCTCGCGTGCGCTCAAGCCGACGACAAAGAATTTCTTGAACGGACCGCCGGTGTATCCCGGGTCGATCCAGGTGCTCTGCAACGTCGTCGAGGCGCAGCCGACGACCAGCAGGCCGACAAGGAGCCCGAGCGCCGCCCACGAATTGAAACGCTTGCGGTTCTTCATGACGACATCCTCCGGAAGGCGCGTGGACGAGCGCATGCGGGCGATTCTAGCGCAGCGACTACGCCGATGCACGTGACGAAGCCTCAGCGGTGCTTGAACGCCGGCTTGCGCTTTTCGACGAACGCGCGCATGCCTTCCTTCTGGTCGTCGAGTGCGAACGTCGCGTGGAATTCGCGCCGCTCGAAAAGCAGGCCTTCGGTCAGCGACGACTCGTACGCGCGGTTGATCGCCTCCTTGATCTTCAGCACGACCGGCAGCGAAAACGACGCGATCTTCGCGGCCACCGCCAGCGCCTCGTCCTCGAGCTTGTCGGCCGGCACGATCCGCGCGACAAGTCCGCTGCGTTCGGCCTCCGCGGCGTCGATCATCCGGCCGGTGAGGCACCAGTCCATCGCCTTCGCCTTGCCGACCGCGCGCGGCAGGCGCTGCGTGCCGCCCAGGCCGGGCATCGTGCCGATGGTGATCTCCGGCTGGCCGAACTTCGCCGTGTCGGCGGCGATGATGAGGTCGCACATCATCGCGAGCTCGCAGCCGCCGCCCAGCGCGTAGCCCGCGACGGCGGCGATCACCGGCTTCCTGACCTTGCGGACATCCTCCCAGTCGCGGGTGATGTAGTTGTCCGCGTAGACCTTCTGGTAATCCCACTCGGCCATCGCGCCGATGTCGGCGCCGGCGGCGAACGCCTTGTCGTTGCCGGTGATGACGATCGCGCCGATGGCGGGATCCGCGTCGAACGCGGCCAGCGCCTGCGCCAGTTCGGCGGCCAGCGCATCGTTCAAGGCGTTCATCCGCTGCGGGCGGTTGAGCCGGATGAGACCGACGCGATCGCGGGTTTCGACAATGATGTTGGCGTAGCCCATCCCAGACTCCACTCCGAAAAGGGACGATTCTACGGTGCTCGTCCGCCCGCGACAAAAATTCGTCGCATCGCCGCGGTGATGGAGATTCCACTCGACGCCGGGGAGCGGCCCGCGCAAGACGCTGCGCCGACCGCTCCGCCCTGACGCCTCGGCAGCCGTTCAGCGGCAGACCGTCCCCGGCGAGCGGAAGATTTGCCGGGTGATCGCCTTGGTTTGCGAGACACCGTTTACCGTGTATCGGAAGGTCCCGTCGTTGCCGTCGGCGAACGCGAAGCTCGCATGACCCACTTCGGTGGCAACAACGGCGGCCGGATCGAATCGCGCGGCGCCGTAGGCTGGTCCGGTCGTGCGGTAGAGCGTCCCTTCGTAGGTTTCCGCAGGCGTCCGCGGCGCCGTCGCGACGAGCCACATCGGCGTGCCGTCGACGTCGTAGGTGAACCAGGTCGCGAATATCGTGTTGCCCTGGTGCGTAAGGTGAACGCCCCACCCGGCTTCCGAACCCGCGGGGGCCGCCCACCAGAGGTCCTGGTAATTCGTGGCAAGGTCGAGATCGAACGGGCGGTTGACGGTGGTGCACGTCGGAACGACGGCGAACGCGTAGCGCGTGATGGACTTGACTCCGACGACGTCGCCCACTTTGTATTCGAAGGTGCCGTTGCCATCGTCCGTGAACGTGAGCGTGCCGGTCCCGACTTCGGCGGCCGCGACCTGCGCAGTGTTGAACGGTTTCGAGTCGAAAGTCGGTCCCTTGGTGGCGTAGAAAGCGCCCGCGTACGTTCCGAGCGCGACCTTCGACGCCGACATCGCAAGCCAGATTCCCTTGCCCGAGGCGTCATAGGTGAACCAGGTCGCGAAGATCACGTCGCCCTGGTGCGCGAGGTTGAGCCCCCACCCCGATTCGGAGCCGGCCGGGGCATTCCACCAAAGCCCGCTGTAGTTGTGCAGCGTCGCGAGGTAGGCGGCGATGTCGTCGAGCTGCGCGCCGGCGACGGGCACGCGAATGCCCCGCTCCGACAAGTCGCCCAAGTGCTGCTCGATCAGTTCGACACCACCGGCGCCGTGGGCGAGCATCCGAGACGTTGCGACGTGGCAGCGCCCGCAATAGGCTGCAAACGACGACGCCCCAGCCACCGGGTCGCCGGCGGAGTGCGCCGGAGCGGCCACGGTGGCGGCGACGGCGAACAGGACGGCCGCGCCCAATCTCGCAGCCCGGCGCACGAGGCCGCCGTCGTCGCCGCGCGAGGTGCGGCGTTTCGTCGAATCACCGGGAATCAAGACAGGTTTCGTGACGTTCATGATTCGTCTCCCCACGGATGAGGGCCAGGAGCACGGTAGGAGCGCATTTCCGTGATCCACTGTGTGCACTAATTACACGGCACGCGAGCGAATTACGACGAAACATGAATATTCGCGGACGGGGCCGGCCGTGGGAGCGATCGCTCCAGGCCAGCTTTGCACGTACGGGCCGCGCGCGGGGCGGAAGACCGCGGCCGGGGCGAAGCGGATTCACTCCGTGCCGACCGGATTCACACCGGGAATCGGCCGAACTGTCGCATTTTCGCCATAGGCGCGGTCGCTCCCTGGATTGAGCGGAATGCGACTTGTATCCGATGCGTTTCGTACGTACATTGGGCGGGTGTCATGAACCGGCGGCAGATCGGCGGGCACTTCGAATCGCCCAACCGCGGAGGGCTCCGGTGGACGGTGCAAGCGATGGGGCAAAGGCCGCGGTGAATCGGGTGAGCCCGGCGTCGGACTCCCGATGAGCGCATTGAAGGCGGTCATCGCCGAGGACGAGCCCGTGCGCGCGCCGAGCTTCGGGAAACCCTAGCGAGGCTCTGGCCCGATCTTGTCATATGCGCCGAGGCCGGGGACGGCATCGAGGCGTGGGGTGAAGAGACGCAGGACATCTGTTGAATCAGATGCCGGGCATGTCCGGAATGAGGGGGCAGCAGATGGGCGGGCGGACGTGAGTCAGGGCAGGAATGTGAGATCAGCAGGCGCCAGTGGTGCGCAGGGAGAGTGTGTGCGAGGAAGGAACGGGGTGCGCGGGGCGGAATCGTCGAGATCACGAGCGGGCGCCGATTCACGAGCACCCGCGCTTACGTCAGCGGTTGGGTGGCGGCGCACTGCTCCGATGTCGGTCGCGGCGCACCGCTCCGCTTGCCGCCGACGTTCCCGTCTTGAACGCAGGTGATGAGAGATGAGTCGAAAAGCCCATGTCGTAGGCCGACTCACGTGGCAGATCGACGCCGACAATCAGTCTTCGCCGAAGGCTCGTACTACTACGGCAAGTTCACCCAGCGCACTTCGCCGACGCCGGTAGCTCGTTCGAACCATGCCGTATGTACCGCCAGCATGGCGCTGCCGCCGACTTCGCCCTACTACCCGACAGCGTTCGTCGCCGGGTTACCCGGTGGCGATCCGACGCTTCCCCTCGAGGTGATCTATCGCACGGTCGAGCTCGGGCCGCGTACCGATCAGGCCAAGGTCGACCAGTGGAACGCAGTCGTCGGCCTGCAGGGGACGGTCAAGGGATGGGACTACCAGCTCGCCGCCAACTACACGGCGAACCAGCAGATCGCCAGCTACGTGAGCGGATGGGTCTACGCCAGCGAGTTCGGGGAGCTGCTGCGGTCGGGCGTCGTCAACCCTTTCGCCGCGAACACGCCGGAGGCGCTGGACCTGATGCGCGCAACGCAGATCGCCGGCCAGACGAACGACAACCGCGCTACCAACTATGGCGCCGACTTCAAGCTTGCCAACACGGTCTACGATCTGCCGTCGGGCCCGATCGCCGTGGCGCTCGGCGTCGAAGGTCGCCGGGAAAGCCTCCAGCAAAGCAATTCCGTCCTCATCGAGAGCGGAGACGTGCTGGGTGGCGGGGCGCAATCCCGACGCTTCCACCCGCCCACAGGACCGTCTGGTCGCTGTTCGGCGAGGTCAACGTGCCCATCGTCAAGACGGTCGAGGCCAACGTCGCCGTTCGCTACGACCACTACAGCGACTTCGGCGGCACGACGAACCCCAAGGTTACGCTGCGCTGGCAGCCCGTGAGCACGCTGATGCTCGCGGCGCCCTACGCACCGGTTTTCGCGCGCCCACCCTCTCCGACCTGTTCCAGCCGCAGTCGCTGTATTTCGGCCAATTCTTGGAGGACCCCGTTCCGCTGTCCGGTCACCGGGGAGGATTCGCCCGAATGCAATGGGCTCTACCAGATAAAAGAGGGAGGGAATCCTGCGCTCCAGCCGGAGACGTCGCAGCAGGTCAACGCCGGGCTCGTGCTCGCGCCGACGGCGCAGTTGTCGGCAAGCCTCGACTACTACTGGGTCAGGGTCGAGAACGTGATCCAAGTCGTGCCAGAGGACACCATCTTGGGCCCCGACTACGCGCAGTGGGGCGACTACGTCGTGCGCTTCCCGCCCGATCCTGCACACCCCGACCTTCCGGGCAGGATCGCGTACGTCGTCCAGTACGCGACGAACGTTGGCACGATTACCACCTCGGGCATCGACATCAACGTCCAGTGGCGCAGCCCGCCGACGCCAGCCGGTCAGTTCACGTTCGGACTCAACGGCACGTACGTGCTCGACTACACGCACACCGGGCTCGAATCGTCGACGGTCCCTCCCTCAGTTGGCACGCGGGGCCCGGACGGCGCCATCGCCCGCTATCGGCAATACACGCAGCTCAACTGGACCTATGGGTCATGGGGTGCGACGCTGGCCAACAATTTTCAATCCGGCTACACCGAGCCTTGCATGGATGGCGATTCCTCCGGCTGCGCGATGCGGAACGTCGGCTCCTACACCGTCTGGGATCTCCAGGGCCGCTATACCGGTTTCAGGAACACGACGCTGACGCTGGGCATTCGCAACGCTCTCGACACGCCACCGCCGGTGTCGAACCAGAGCAACAGGGGTCAGGTGGGAATCGATCCCTCCTACGCCGATCCGCGCGGCCGGATGTTCTACGGCGCGATTCGGTATGCGTTCAAGTAGGCCCTACTCGTGACGCCGGACGCACTCTCTGATGCCCGGCCTGGTGTGGGCATTACGCGCCCGTGGCGTGAGCGCTGGTTCGCCGGCCTGACCTGGAAAGGCGTCGCGCTCGTCGCCTTGCTGTGCCTGTTCAACGCGCTGCGCCAAACTGCCAGATTGTTTTTCGGGGAGGACGATCCCCTTGTCGATTTGCTGGTGAAGCTGGTCGAGTCCTTCGGCCTATCGCTGATCGTGCTGCTGCTGACCACGCTCACAGTCGTAGCCACGTACAACCACGCTCGCTCCGGCCCCGTGGTCGCGCTACCCGGCGCTCGTGCTTGCCGTTCTGGTCTCGAGCGCCGTCGGCACGGCGATCGTCGGAGCTGTCGATATCGCGCGCGACCCTGGAGTACTTCGTCGATCAACGAGCGCGGATCGCTTGGATGGTGGATCGTGGGGGTCTGGCCTCGCTACGCCGTTCTCGGCTTGCTGGTTGCTGCCGTCTTCGCATTCTTCCGCATCAGGGAGGAAAGCGATGCGGCGAGGTATCGGGCAGAGCTCGATCGCGCGCGCCTCGCCCAGCAGATGGACGAAGCGCGCTTGCAGATGCTGCAGGCGCAGATCGAGCCGCATTTCCTCTTCAACACGCTCGCCAACGTCCGCCGCCTCTATCAAACCGACGGTGCAGCCGCGGAGTCGATGCTCGAGAACCTGATGCGCTATCTCGCCGTCGCGCTGCCGCAGATGCGGGCCGTCGATTCGACGCTCGGCCGCGAGGCGGCGCTGACCGAGTCCTACCTCGCCATCCAGCGGATCCGGATGGGCCGCCGGCTCGACCTTCGAATTCGACATTCCGGAGTGGCTGCGCGAGGCGCCGGTGCCGCCGATGATGCTCCTGACTCTGGTCGAGAACGCGATCAAGCATGGCCTCAATCCGCTGCCCGAAGGCGGGTTCGTTCGCGTCAGCGCGCGCGTCGCGGGCGGTCAGCTTCGATTGCAGGTCGCCGATTCGGGGCAGGGTTTCACCAAGACCTCGGGCGGCGGCATGGGCCTCGCCAACACCCGCGCCCGGCTTGCCGCGATGTACGGGCCGGCAGCCGCAGCTTAGCCTCGGGCTGAACCGCCCGCGCGGCGTCATCGCGACGATCTCGCTGCCGTACGCGACCGCTGTGCCGGCCGCGGCCGCACGATGAATTCCGCCGAGACACTGCAACAGCGTTCGCCGCCGCCGCGCATGACCTGGCGCGCGGTCCTCGCGGCGTGGCGCGGCATCACGCGCGTCGAAGTCATCGCTGCCTTCCTGTTCGGGAGTGCTTACGTCCTGTACCACGCAATCGCTGTACCTCAGGCCGTCGCTGCTGGACCTCGGTTCTCAACCGTGATCGATCGGCCGAGAGGTTTCGTGGTCGGCCAGATTTGCGCGTTCACGCTGATGCTCTGCATCGTGGTCGCTGACTACGTCACGGGGCGGCGACGCGCAACCGACGTGCAGCTTACGCACTGGCTGTCGTTGCCAGCGCGGCGGTGGTTGCTCCGGTGGAGTCACTCGTATTGTTAGCGACCTGGCCGGAAATCGCTGAGATGAGGATTCTCAGCGTTGGCTTTTTTGGCCTTAACTTGGAGAAGTTCGCCGAATGGCTCATCCTCGGCGGCGCGGCCACCTTCGTCTACACCGACCGGCGCCAGGCGCTGGCCGCGCGGGCACAGATGCATGCGGCAGAGCTCGAGCGCACGCATGCCGCGAAGCGCACGCATCGAGTCCCGCCTGCAAGCGATGCAGGCTCGCGTCGAGCCGCAGTTCCTGTTCAACACGCTGGCGCAGGTTCACGACCTGTACCGCGCCGATAGGGCGCTCGGTGAGCGCATGCTGGACGAGCTAATCGCGTACCTGCGCGCGGCGATGCCGAAGATGCGCGACACGTCGTCAACCGTCGGCCAGGAGATCGAGCTGGTGCGTGCCTACCTCGGCATCGTGCAGCTGCGGTTGGGCGCGCGTCTCACGTTCGAGATCGAACCTGCCGACCCGCGGACGGCTGATACGCGCATGCCGCCGATGATGCTGCTGCCGCTCGTCGACCACGCGATCGCGCACGGGCTCGCCGAGGCGCATGCCGCCGGATCGATCCGCATCCGCAGCTCGATCGTCGAGCAGACGATCCGGCTCGAAATTGCCGACAGCGGCATCGGATTCCTCCCCGAGCCCGGTGGTACGGGAATCGACGACATTCGGGAGCGATTGGCGGAGCTCTATGGCCGCGATGCGAGCCTCTTACTGCAGAAGCGAGACGGCGGCGCGACGGAAGCGGTCCTCGAGCTTCCTGTCGAGCAGGCCGCGGCGGCGGCCGTCGATGTGCCAACATCGTCATCGATCCCGGAGGCGTGACACCATGAGCGAATGGATACGCGGAGCTCGATGCCCGCGTCCAGCACAAAAAAACGCCGCCCGGAAGCCACCGGGCGGCGCACTCCGCCAAAGCTACTTGAGCTCGGCGAGGCGAGCGGTCCGGACTCGTCCCGCGCACGTCAGCCAGGACGGCGTATAGCCCGGATGGCACGTGCTCGACACCCCATAACGATCGAACGGCCCTTCGGGCGCGCTCGCGATCGTCGCGCTCACGCTGGCAATGGCGGGCGACGCCGGCTTCGTACACGGCCCCTGCGAGGGGTGGCAGGCCGCGGCGAACGGCTGGAAGAGCTCCACCGACGCGGCGGTGGCGCTCGGCTCGACGGCGACCGCGGACGGCGCCATCACGACCCACACGGCGAACGCGAGTGCGGAGGAAGCATAGGTTGATAACCTGTCGGAAGCTCATCGTGAACTCCTTGGCAGGACGTCGGAGCGTTCGCTCCGGCGGTCGGGACCGGTCGCAGCGGGGAGACCTGTTCGCCTCGCCGCCGGTCCTGTCGACCACATTAGGTCCGCGGGGCGCGACGAACCAAGCGACGTGCGACGGGTCCGGCGCGGCATCCGACGGAACCGGAAGATTAGGGTGGGAAACCAAGAGCCGCGACGGCGCCGAGGAATGCGACGGTCATGTCAGCCGATGCGCCTGCCACGGAAAGGGCAGGAGCTCGCGCAGCTTGACGACCTTGTCCGCCGCGACGACGACGCCGGTGTCGAGATTGGCGTGGTCGACCTGGAAGATCGGTTCGCGGCAACGTCCGCATGGCGGAAGGATGACGCCGCCGTCGTAGTTGGCGACGATGGCGCGGATTCGCGTCACGCGCTACTTCAGCGTCGCGGCGACCGCCGAATGCTCGGCGCAGAAGCCGGCCCGGCCCGAGCAGTGGATCGAGCCGAAGTGGTGCCCGTTAGGCGACCGGTGCCTATCCCGGCCAGTGCTTCGGCTGCCACGGGTGCGGCAGCAGGTCGCGCAGCTTCACGACTTCGTTTCGATCGACGATAACGTCGGTGTCGAGATTGGCGGGGTCGATCTGGTAGATGAGCTCGCGGCAGCGGCCGCACGGCGGCAGCACGGCGCCATCGTCGTTGACCGCGACCATTGCGCGGATCCGCGCTTCCTGGTGCTTCAGCATGTCGGCAACTGCCGAATGCTCGGCGCAGAAGCCGATGCCGCAACGAAGATCGACCGAGCATCCGGTGTACACGGCTCCCGATTCGGCGAGCACCGCGGCGCCAACGAGCCCGGCGTCGCAATGATCCGACGAGCGGAACAGCACCGCCACCTCGGCGGCGCGCGCAATCAGCTCTTCGTACGGCACGGGGATTCTCCACGCGCTACGCGGGCTTGCTCTTCCACGAATCGACGTACGCGCGATTTTCCACGCCGTCGGGCAGCGGAGCGACGGTCAGCGGAAAGCGCGCGTCGATCATCACCGCGTACTCGTCGGTCTCCTTCTTCGCGTGCGCGGCGCCGGCCGCGAACGCCTTCGGGTGCGGGCCGTGCGTGAAGCCGCACGGATGGAACGTGACCATCCCGGGCTTGATGTTGTCGCGGCTGAAGAAGTCGCCGCGATGGTAGAAGATGACCTCGTCGTAGTCGTCGTTGTTGTGATAGAACGGCACCTTCAGCGCGCCGGGGTCGGATTCGATCGGGCGCGGCACGAACGTGCAGACGACGAAGTTGCGGCCGACGAACGTCGTGTGCGCCGACGGCGGCAGATGATAGCGATGGCTCATCAGCGGCCGGATGTCGCGGACGTTGAGGCGCACGACGCAAAGGTCGCCATGCCAGCCGACGGCGTCGAGCGGATTGAACGGATAGGCGATCGTCGACAGCGCGCCGTTTCGTTTCACGACGACCTTCCACGGTTCGTCGGTCTGCTGTGCGCGGAAGGCGTCATCCATCGCGGGAACATCGAGCATCGCGGGGTCGAAGAGCGCCTGCGGTCCGACGAGCCCCTTCTCGGGCAGCGTGAACGTCCCTTCGGTGCATTCGATCAGCAGCAGCGTGCTCGCCGACGACGGCGCGATTCGCCACATGCCGCCCCGCGGAATCACGATGTAGTCGCCGTCGCGATAATCGAGCCGGCCCCAGTCGCAATAGAACTCGCCCGCGCCCTCGTGGACGAACAGAAGCTCGTCGCCATCCTGGTTGCGCACCAGATGGTCCATCGCGGCGGACGTTTTCCAGTGCCGGATCTTGAGATCGCCGTTCCCCATGAACGGCGTCGCGTCCCACGGCGATCCGTTCTGCGCCGGCAGCTTGTTGAGATCGTAGGCATGCGGATTGAGCGATCCCGTGAAGCTCGTCCATCCCGTCGGCGGATGCCGGTGATGGAAATGCGCGGTCGGGCCGAAAAAACCCTCCTTGCCCATTTCGCGCTCGAACGTGCCTTGCGGCAGGTCAGCGTGCGCCTGACGACTGTGCGTGCCGTCGGCGCGGGTGAAGCGGATGTAGTGCTTCATGGGCGGACTCCCGGCGCGCCGAGGTCCTCGCGGGCGGCGGCCATCGCGGCCGCGATCACCTCCGGGTCGCCGATGTGATTGGCGAGGAGCAGAATCAGCTTCGCGTTGACGAGCGCGCTCTCGTTCTCGGTGAGATCGCGGTGCAGCGCGATCAGGCTTTCGTAGAAATCGTCGGGCGCCGTCATGTTCGATTCGGTGTTGAGAGTCGCCATCGCATCATCCCTCAGTCGTTGCAGGTCGCGCGGCGGATCGCGGCGCGGACCTGGCCGGCATCGAAGGAACGCCAGCGCGCGCAGACGTGCTGGTCGGGCCGCAAAAGGTAGCACGTCCCGGGCCGCCCGTCGTAGCGTTCGTGCAATAAGCCCCTGGCGATCGCGCAGCAAGCTGCTCGGGTTGACGGCATCGCCGTCGACCTGCACGACACGGCAGGGAATCGGATCGTCCGCGAGCGCCGCTGCGGCCATTTGCGGGACGGCGTCCCCGAACGCGAGCAGCGTAAAGCCGTCGTGCAGATGATCGAGAAGCCACGGCGTCCCCGCTCCATCGACGGGCGCATCGGCGGCCGGTGCCCCCGGCACCATCGTGCCGGCGAACGTCTCGCCGTCCCGGTCCGGCGTGTTGAGCGGCGATACCCGATACACGTGCGGCAGCGACAAGCGGCCGCTGTTGACGAGGCGCCGCGCGAAGGCGTGGTGCTTGGCGAGGGAAAGCACCGCGTCGCGGAATGTCCGCGACACCGCGCTCTTGGGCGTGATGAAATCGGTGGCGCGGGTCGAATGGAGGATGTTCTCGTCGGCTGCCGGGATGCGCTCGGCGTCGTAGGTGTCGAGGAGTCGCTCCGGGGCGCGCCCGGCGAGCACGAGCTCGAGCTTCCACGCGAGATTGTCGGCATCCTGAAAGCCGCTGTTCGCGCCGCGCGCGCCGAACGGCGACACCACGTGCGCCGCGTCGCCGGCGAAGAGGACGCGACCGTGGCGAAAGCGTTGCATCCGCCGGCATTGGAACGTGTACACGCTGGCCCACTCGATGTCGAACTCGGCGTCGGCACCCAGCATCGCATGGAGCCGCGGCAGGATCCGCTCGGGCGTTCTCTCGAGATCGGGGTCAGCGTCCCAGCCGAGCTGGAAATCGATGCGCCATACATCGTCCGCCTGGCGGTGCAGCAGCGCCGATTGCCCGGGATGAAACGGCGGATCGAACCAGAACCACCGCTCGGCCGGAAAATCCGACTTCATGTGAATGTCGGCGATCAGGAACCGGTCGTGGAACATCTGCCCCTCGGCCTCGAGGCCCAGCATCTTGCGCACCGGACTGCGCGCCCCGTCGCACGCGATCAGCCATTCGCACGAGAGCTCGTAATCACCGTCCGGCGTCGCGACGCGCAAGAGCACGTGGCCGTCGCGCGGCATGACGCCCACGACCTTGTGCCGCCAGCGCACCTCCCCTGCCGGCAACTCCGCCAGCCGATCGACGAGGCATTCCTCGAGATGGTATTGCTGCAGGTTGACGAACGCGGGCCGGCGATGGCCACTCCCGGGCAGCAGGTCGAAAGCGTAGACCTGCTCGTGTCCGAAGAAGACCCTGCCGACCTTCCACTCGACCCCCTTCTGCACGATCCGCTCGCCGCAGCCGAGACGATCGAGGATCTCGAGTGCGCGCTTCGCGTAGCAGATCGCCCGCGACCCCACGCTGACGGTGTCGTCCTCGTCGAGCACGACCACGGGAATGCCCCGCTGCGCGAGATCGATCGCCGCGGCGAGCCCGACCGGACCCGCGCCGACCACGATGACCGGCCGGCGGTGCGCCGGGCCGTCCTGGTCCGGCGCGCGATTCCACGCGTAGACCGGGTTCGCGTACGTTTTCATCGCGAGGACCGCGGCGGCCGCGACTGTTCAACCTTCGAGCGCCTCCCACATCGCCTTGTCGCGCTCGGCGGTCCAGATCCGCGGATCCTTGTGCTGCGTCGCCTCGTCGTAGGCGCGCGAGACGTCGAACGGCAGGCAATGGTCGAAGATCACCCAGTGGCCGAAGTCGGGCTTCAGCAGCGCATAGGTGTCCTTGTAGACGGTGCGCAGGTCCTTCCCCTCGCGCGCGCCACGCTTCACGGCGTCGAACATCCGCGTGACGAACGCGCGCGTGCCGTCGAGTCCCTTCTTCACGGCTGCGGGCGTGGTGAGCGACGCGCCGCGGCCGGGCACGAGCTTGTCCGGCTTCAATGCCGCGATCGCGTCGAGGGTGGCGGGCCAGTCGGTGAGATAGGCGTCGCCGGTGTAGGGCGTGGCATCGTATTCGACGAGATCGCCGGAGAAGAGGATGCGCTCCTGCGGCAGCCAGACCACGGTGTCGCCCTTCGTGTGGCCGCGGCCGAGCTGCAGGATCTCCACCTGCAACTTGCCGAGCCACAGCGTCATCCGCTTTTCGAACACGATCGTGGGCCACGTGAGGCCGGGCACCGACTCGACCGCCTGGAAGAGCCGCGGAAAGCGCTCGATCTCGCTTTTCATGTCCGCGTCGCCGCGCTCGACGATGAGGTCGTAGGTGTCGCGGCTCGCAATCACCTGATCCGGCTTGTAACCAGACGCGCCCAGAACGCGCACCGCATGATAGTGCGACAGCACCACGTACCGGATCGGCTTGTCGGTGACCGCGCGGATGCGCCGGATCACGTCCTGCGCCATCACCGGCGTCGCCTGCGTGTCGATCACCATCACTGCGTCGTCGCCTACGACGACGCCCGTGTTGGGATCGCCCTCGGCGGTGTACGCGTACGCGTGGTCGGAGAGCTTGTCGAAGCTGATCTTCTTTTCGACGAGATCGGCTTGGGAAGCGAACTTCTTGTCGTTCATGGCAGCCTGGTGTTGCGTCGACGCGGAGCGGAATCTTAACCGATCCGACCGCCGCTCACGGCGGCAGCTTTGCCCGCGCGGAGAGATACGCGTGGAGAGCCGCAATCTCCTCGTCCGAGAAGTGCCGGAACCGCGCCTTGGCGACCTCGCTCATCAGCCCGTGCTCCTTGCCGTCGACGCCGATGCCGGTGCGCAGGAGCCGCGTGAATTCCGGCAGCCCGTAGGCGCCGATCACCCGGAGATCCGGCGCGCCCGAATCCCAGCCGTTGCCTTTCAGGTCGCCGCCATGGCATTCGGCGCAAATGATGCGCGCGCGATGGCGCGCCGCCGCGTGCTCCGGCCCCGCATCGACCGGATCCTTGCCGCGCTCGGCGGCCACGTAGGTCACCGCGGGCTTGATGGCGCCTTCGGTCCAGAGCTGCCAGGAGTCGAGCGGCCCGATGTAATGATCGGGTTGATCGATGCCGCCGGCGGGCAGCGAGCGCACGAACGCGATGATGTCCGCCATTTCGGCATCGGTCAGGCGCACGAATCCCATCGCCGGCATCCCCATCACGCCGCGGCCGTCCGGGCGCACGCCCTCGCGAACGATCCGCGCAATGTCCTCGTCCGAGTACGTCCGGGCTTTGCGCGTGAGATTCGATGCGTAGTAGCGCCCGTGCAGCCAGCCCTCGTCTTCGAACAGCCCGCCGCGGAGATCTTCGCGGTGACAATCGGTGCAGCCGGTCAGGTTTGCCAGATGCCGGCCACGCTCCACGGCGTCGGCTCCCGTCGCGACCGGCATCGTCACGCGAGCGACCGGGTAGCGTCGATCGAGCATTCGCTGATTCGCGAGATAGACGTACGCGCAAAAACCCAGCGCTGCGACGACCACCACAACGATGGCGCGCGCGCTCCACTGCTTCACATTCGCCAAGGCGCCCTCTCCGGTCACCGGACGGCAATTCCGCGTCGGACCGTCCGGGATTCTGCCGGCATCCTGGGGCGTACGCCATGTGCTCACCCAGGCGGGCCGATGCTGCGGTGCATTAATGGGACTTTGTTGATCTGCTGCAAGGCACCTACAGACCGGCCGGCCCAGAGTGGACGCCACGGCAACTCCCAGGATGACGCGGCGCGGGCGCACCGCGTTCGGCGAGGCGCCGGAGGAGTCGGGCACTTGCTGCAGATCATCATTCAGGGCCGGGGTGGCCAGGGCGCGCAGACCGCCGGCAATTTGCTGGCCATGGCGTTTTTCGCCGAAGGGCGGGAGGTGCAGTGCTTCGCCAGCTATGGCGGCGCGCGGCGTGGCACGCCGGTGAGCTCGTTCCTCCGCGTCGACGACCGCCCCATCCGCGTTCGTTGCGACATCGAGCGCGCCGACGCAATCCTTTGCTTCGACGCCAGCCTGCTCGAAGGGCGCCTGCTCGCTGCGGCTCGACCGGGCGCGCTCATCGTCGTCAACTCGTCGCGGGCACCCGACGCGTTCGCCGAGACGCTGCCCGGCTACCGGGTGATCCCGGTCGACGGGATCCTGATCTCGCGCCGCCACGGCCTCGGCCGGATCGTCAATTCCGCGCTGCTTGGCGCGTTCGCGCGGGCCATCGGCGCTCCGGGACTGGAAGTGCTGAGCCGCGTGCTGACCGAGGAGGCGCCGAAGCTGCGCGCCGAGAACGTCGCCGCGTGCGCGGAAGGTTATCGGTGGGTCGACACGCAAATGCAGCAGGCGGCGGCATGAACGGGAAGGCGCCTGTGCCGACGACCTGGACCACCGGCACGACGGAGGTATTCAAGACCGGGACATGGCGCACCGCGCTTCCGCAGCACATCCAGGCCCCCTCCCCGTGCCACGCCGCCTGCCCGGTCAACGGCGACATCGCCGAGTGGATCGGCCGGGCGCGGGAGCGCGACTTTCGGGGCGCGTGGCAGATCCTGACGCGCCACAATCCTTTTCCCGCGGTCGCCGGCCGCATCTGCCACCACCCGTGCGAAGCTGCCTGCAACCGTGCCGGCTTCGACGGGTCGTTGGCGATCTGCCGCCTCGAGCGGCATGTCGGCGATTACGCGCTCGCGGAGCGATCTTGCGTTTGCGCCCGTGGAAACGACTCGAAGCGAGCGGATCGCCGTGGTGGGCGGTGGCCCTTCGGGGCTATCCGCGGCGTTCCATCTGCGCCGCAGCGGCTACGCGGTCACGGTGTTCGAATCGCGTCCGGAGCTCGGCGGGCTCATGCGCTACGGCATCCCGTCGTATCGGCTCGCGCGCTCGGTGCTCGACGCCGAGATCGCGCGCATCGTCGCGCTCGGGATCGACGTGCGCCTCGGCGAAGCGCTGACGACGGCCGAAGACTTCGAGCGGCTGCGCAACGAATTCGACGCCGTGTACCTGTCCATCGGCGCGCGCTGCCAGAAGCGCCTGCCGCGGCTCGACTACACCCGGCCGTGGGTGATGGACGGCGCCGACTACCTGGCGCAGGCGAACACGGGCGTTGCACCCAAGCTCGGCCGGCGCGTGGTCGTCATCGGCGGCGGCAGTGCCGCGATGGACGTCGCGCGCACCGCGCGCCGCGCGGGGCACGACGTCACGATCCTCGCGCTGGAAAGCGCTTCGCAGCTGCCGGCGCAGCGCGAGGAGATCGACGAAGCGCTCGAAGAGGGAATTGCGCTGGTTGACGGCGCAATGCTGACCGCGGCCGCCGAGAGACGATCGCGGGGGCCTCGTGCTCACGTGCGTGCGGGTGCGGTTCGAGAGAGGCGCGGAGCGCGGCCAATTCACCGTTACGCCGATCGCGGCCAGTGAATTCTCGCTCGCAGCCGATGCCCTCATTCCCTCGATCGGACAGGACCCGGACCTCGCGCCGGTTCACGGGGTGCTCGAGGCCGACGGCGCGCTGTTGAAGGTGGACCGGCACCAGGCCACGAGCCTCGAGCACGTGTACGCCGGCGGCGATGTCGCCAGCATGGCGCGCTTCGTCACCGAGGCCATCGGCATGGGCAAGCGCGCGGCGCGCGAAATCGATCTTGCCCTGCGCCAGGGCGCGGAAGCCAGCGCCGATGTGTCCGCCGCGGAACCCGAGCCGATCGTCGACCTCGCGGCCATCAACACGCACTACCATCCGCGACAGGCGCGGACGATGGAGCGGCGATTGGAGATCGCGCGCCGCTTCGAAACCGCGGACGAAGTCCAGATCGGCTTCGACGTCGAGGAAGCGCTCGCCGAAACCGGGCGCTGCTTCTCGTGCGGCACGTGCATCCTGTGCGACAACTGCGTCGACTATTGCCCCGATCTCGCCGTCAAGCGCGAGGCCGGCGGCTATGTCGTGCTGGCCGACTACTGCAAGGGATGCGGCCTCTGCGTCAAGGAATGCCCCACCGGGTCGATGAAGATGGTCGAGGAATCGCGATGAACGCGCGCGACGATATCCAGGCGCGCGGGCAGCGGATGCTGCTCACCGGCAACCACGCGGTCGCCTGGGCGGCGCGTCTCGCGCGGCCCAAGGTGGTCCCGGTCTATCCGATCACGCCGCAGACACCCATACTGGAAAAGCTCACCGAATTCCAGGCCGACGGAAGCTTCGATGCCGAGGTCATCACGCCGGAGTCCGAGCACTCGGTGATGGCGGCCTGCATTCCGGCGTCGCTCGCGGGCGTTCGCGTTTTCACCGCAACGGCGTCGCAGGGTCTCCTGCTGATGCACGAGCTGCTCCACTATGCGAGCGGGGCGCGGGCGCCGATCGTGATGGCCAACGTCAACCGGACGGTCGCCTCGCCATGGGCGTTCTGGCCCGACCAGACCGACAGCCTCGCCCAGCGCGACACCGGCTGGATCCAGTTCTACACCGAGAGCGCGCAGGAATCGCTCGACACGGTGATCCAGGCGTTCCGCATCGCCGAGACCGTCCTGCTGCCCGTGCTCGTCAACCACGACGCGTTCTACGTCTCCCACGCGCTCGAGCCCGTGCTCGTGCCGCCGCAGGAGGTGGTCGATGCCTTCCTCCCGCCCTACGCGCCCGAGCATCGTCTGGACACCGCGAAGGTCGAGTCGTGGGGCAACGTGGTGACGCAGGACATGTTTCGTCGCCACCGCCAGGCGATCGAGGAGGCGATGGGCAAGGTCCCGGCCGTGACGCTAGCCGCCGATCGCGAATGGGGCAAGCTCACGGGGCGCAGCCATGGCGTGATCGAGCGCTACCGCTGCGACGGCGCCCGCATCGTCATCGTGACCATGGGAAGCATGTGCGGCACGGCGCGCGACGCGGTCGACGCGATGCGCGACGCCGGCCAGCCGGTCGGCCTGGTCAAGGTGCGTCTTTTCCGCCCGCTTCCGGTTGCGGCGCTCCGCGCTGCGCTGACCGATATCCCCGAGGTGGTGGTGCTCGATCGAAACCACTCGCCGGGACATGGCGGCGTGCTGCACCAGGAACTGCGCGCGGCGCTCTACGGGATCCCCGGCGCGCCCCGGATCCACGGTTACCTCGCGGGCGTGGGTGGCGTCAACGTTTCGCCGGCGAAGATCGCCGAGCTCGTCGGCCTCGCGGGCGCGAGCGAAGCGCAGGCGAATTCAGTGTGGGTCGGGTGAATCGAATGCGCAAGCTCGAAATGCGCGAAGAAGACATTCTGTGCTCGGGGCACGCGGCATGTCCCGGTTGCATCGATGCGCTTTCGGTGCGGCATGTTCTCGCCGCGCTGGGCCCCAAGACGATCGCCATCGTGCCGCCCTCGTGCATGGCGATCATCGCGGGTCCGCAGCCCTACAGCTCGCTCAGGATTCCCGTGTACCAGCCCACGCTCGAGGCAAGCGCGGCGGCGGCCTCGGGCCTGCGCCGCGCGCTGGATGCGCGGGGCGATCGCGACACGCAGGTCGTCGTCCTCGCGGGCGATGGCGGCACCTACGACATCGGCTTCCAGTGCCTCTCGTCGGCGGCCGAGCGCAACGAGAATTTCATCTATATCTGCCTCGACAACGAAGGTTACATGAACACCGGTGCGCAGAAGTCGTCGTCGACGCCGCACATGGCGCGCACCGGCTCGACGCCCGCGGGCAAGACCTCGCGCAAGAAAAATCTCACGGAGATCATGGCGGCGCACGAGGTGCCCTACGCGGCCACCGCGAGCGTCGGCCACCTGCCTGACCTGCTGCGCAAAGTGGAAAAGGCAAAGGCGATGCACGGGACGCGGATCATCACGCTGCTCATTCCGTGCCTCGACGGTTGGGGACTGCGCGACGACGCCGGACTGACCGCTGCCCGCTATGCGGTCGAGTGCGGAGCGTTCCCGCTCTATGAAGTGGAGGACGGGCGCAGGTACACGCTCACGCACGCGACGAAGACGCGTCCGGTGAGCGACTATCTCGCGCTGCAGCAGCGTTATCGACACCTCACGCCGGCGGATGTCGACGCGCTGCAGTCTGAGGTCGACGACGGCTGGGCAAGGCTCTTGCAGCGGGTCGAATCGGGCAAGCGGAATCCGGCTGCGGCGACGGCCTAAAGCGGACGCCCCCGCAACCCGCGGAAGACGTCTAGCCGCCGTACTTCCTGATCATCGCCTTTGCGTCTTCGAGCAGCGCCGCGCCGTTGGCGCCCTTCGCAGTGGCCTCGCCGACCCAGTCCTTGTCGACGGATTCGGTCGCCTTGACCCATTTGTCGTATTCGGCAGGTGTCAGCGTCTCGAGGACCCCGCCGGCATCCGCCGCGAGCTTCTTGCCCGTCGCCGTCGTGCCGTCGAAAATCTTGCCGATCTGCTTCGACCATTCCAAGCCGGTGTTCGCGTCGATCACCTTCTTGAGATCCGGCGGCAGGCTGTCGTATTTCGCCGGGTTCATCGCGATGACGAAGATCGAGTTCGACATCTTGGGCACGCCGGCGGCCGTGTCGAGGTGATACTTGGTGACCTCCTGCAGCTTGAGGGCGGGCGCGACTTCCCACGGGACCATCGCGCCGTCGATCACGCCCTTGGACAGCGACTCCGTCACCTGCGGCACCGGCATCTGCACCGGCACCGCGCCGATCGCCGCCAGGAACTTCGTGCCGATCCGCGTGGGGGCGCGCACCTTGAGGCCCTTGATCTCGTCGAGGTTCGTCACCTTCTTCGACGTGAAGTGCAACAGCGAGCCGTCGTGCACGTGCAATGCCAGGATCTTGACGCCGCGAAACTCATCGAGCGCGTTCTTGTGCACGTACTCCCATAGCGCCGGGCTGCCGCTCTCGGCACTCTTCGCCATGAACGGGATCTCGAACACTTCGGACTTGATGAAGCGGCCGGCCTGGTAGGTCGGCAGCGTCCACACGATATCGGCGACGCCGTCCTTCGCTTGATCGAACAGCTGCGGCGGCGTGCCGCCCAGCTGCATCGCCGGGTAGATCTGGCACTTGAGCCGGCCGCCCGATTCCTTGCCGATCTTCTCGCACCACGGCTCGAAGACCTGTGCCTGGATCGTCCCTTTCGGCGGCAGGAAGTGATGGATCTTGAGCGTGACTTCCTGCGCCGCGGCGCTGGCGGCACCGAGCACAAGCCCAGCGGCGGCGAGCGCCGCGCCCAGGGTCGTCCGGTCGATGGCTTTCATATCGATTGCTCCTCCTTGAATGAACTACCGCTTGAACGTGTGGACGAGATACAGCGAAATGATGGGAAAGAATACCAACAGCGCGATGCGCACCGCGTCCGACAGCAGGAACGGTACCACGCCCTTGAACGTTTCCGTGAGCGGCACGTCCTTTGCCAGCCGGTTGATGATGTAGACGTTGATGCCGACTGGCGGGTGGACGAGGCCCACCTCGACCACCATCAGCGCCAGGATGCCGAACCAGATCGACTTGTCGTCGGCCGACATCCCCCAGTAATCGAGCGCCATCACCATCGGGTAGAAGATCGGGATCGTGAGGAGGATCATCGCGAGCGCGTCCATCACGCAGCCGAGAAAGATGTAGATGACGAGGATCATGAACATCACGAGCAGCGGCGAGAGCCCGCTCGCCTTGACCCAGTTCGCGAGCTCGGCCGGCATCTGCGACAGCGCGAGCGTCGTGTTCATCATGTCGGCGCCGAGCAGGATCAGGAAGATCATCGCCGTCGCCTGCGCGGTGCCGAGCGCGCTGTCGACGAGGCCCTTTCCGCGCATGCCGCCGCTGATGATCGCGATCGCGCCACAGGCCGCGGCGCCGATGGCCGCGGCTTCGGTGGGGTTCGCCCAGCCTCCATAGATGCCGACGATCACGACCAGGAATACGACCAGCACGGGCACCACCGCGAGCAGGCTCTTCAGGCGCTCGGGCCACGCGACTCGCGGCCCGGCGGGCCCGGCGTCCGGCTTCAGCGAGACGACGATCTTCACGACCAGCATGTAGCCCAGCATCGCGATGATCGCCGGGCAGCACCGCGGCGACGAACAGCTTGCCGATCGATTCCTGCGTCAGGATCGCATAGATCACGAGCGGAACCGACGGCGGAATCATGATGCCGAGCGTGCCGCCGGCCGCGAGCGCGCCGGTCGCCAGCGACCCGGAGTAGCCGAAGCGGCGGAGCTCCGGCAATGCCACCTGCCCCATGGTCGCCGCCGTCGCCACGGAGGAACCGCAGATCGCGCCGAACCCCGCGCAAGCGCCAATGGCCGCCATCGCGACGCCGCCCCGCAAGTGGCCGAGGAACGCGCCGACGAACCGAAACAGCGCCTTCGACAATCCGCCGTGCGTCGCGAATTGCCCCATCAGCAGGAACAGCGGAATGACGACGAGATCGTAGTTCGACAGGCGCGCGTACGCGAGATTCTTGAGCGAATTGAGGAGCGCGGCGAGATTGCCGCCGGTGAGGTAGAGATAGCCGCCGAAACCGACGATGAACATCGCGATTCCTATGGGGACGCGAACGACCATCAGCGTCAGCATCACGCCGAAGATGACGAAGCCGGCTTCGATCCCCGTCACTGTCGTGCCCCCACGCGTGCGGCCTCATCGGCGAATGCGGCCGCTGCGCCGCTCCCGGGGCGGACGGCAGTGCGCGCGGCTGGGACGGCAAGGCGGCGCTCATCGCGTCGTCATGGCAATGCGCAATCGCTGCACGCTCATGTAGAAGCCGGCAGCCGCGAGCAGCACGAATCCCGGCACCATCAGCGCCTGCGCCACCCACACCGGCCAGCCCAGCACGGCCGAGGTCTCCCCGACCTCCCACACCGAGACAGCGCCCGCCGCCGTGCGCCAGGCAAGCAATGCCCCGAAGAATCCAACCAGCAGCGACCCGAAGGCGTCGAGCCCCGCCACGATCGACGGCCGCAGCCCTTGGGTGAAGAAGTCGACCTTGACGTCGCCGCCGACGAGGTGGCACCACGCGAAAAACGCCGACGACGCGAATGCCGCGCACATCTGCAGCATCTCGACGTCGCCGGGAACAGGCCACGCGAAGAGCTTGCGCCCGACGATCGAAACGAGCGACATCGCGACCAGCGCGACAAACACCAGTCCCGCCGCCGATGGCGAGCTGCTTTGCAGCCGCGAGCAGCGCGCGGCCGCCGGGACCGAAAGTCGGCGTCGGCACGACCGGCGGCGCTCCCAACTCGTGCTGCATCGCAATCCTCCCGCTGGTTGGCGTGGCTTCGGTGCGAAGCCCGCCAACGTCATTTTCCAGCGCCCACTCGCTGCCGCGTCTTTCCCGCTGCCGTCAGTCGATCCGCTTGCGAATCTCCTCCGGCGCAGCGACCGCCTGGATCCGCGACGGATCGTCCGGATGCCGCCGCGCGAACATGCGTATCTCCTGCGCTTCCACCAGCACGTCCTCCCCCCGCCGGACGACGTGCTTCATCACGAAGCTCTTGCCGCGCCATTCGTCGATCCACGTCTCGACGGCGATCTCCTCGCCGTAGGTCGCCGGGCGCAGGAACCTTGCCGTGACGTCGACGAGCGGAGTCCCGAGGATGCCCGTCGAAACCTCCAGGTCGGACCACGAGCCGACGCCCGCGGCGACGAAGAAATGCCGTGACGCGGCGTCGATCCAGCGCAGGAAATTGGGATAGTAAACGATCCGCGCCGGATCGCAGTCGCCGAATTCGATCGTGAACCGCGTGGTGTGACGCCGGGTCACGACACGGTCTCCGTCGCCTTCGTGCGCGCCTGCGAACGCGCGCCCATCCAGCGGATCGGCTGCGCCTTCACCGGGCGCGGCGGCGCGCCGTGCGCGGCGAGCGTCTTGTCGAGCGCCGTCCCCGCTTCGTCGGCAAGAGCGGCTTCGCGGGCATCGCGGATCGCGCGCGCGCGCTCGGTCGCGCTGGCGTTCCCATCCGCGAGGTGGGTGAGAATATGCAGGAGATTCTCCTTGCCGCGCTCGTTGGTCGCGCCGTAGCCCTTGACGAGCCGTGCCGACAGCGCGATTTCATGGGCGAGATGCCAGTCGTGCGCCGCCGCCGCGACGAGCGCGGAAAGCCAGCGCTCGATGCCTGCCTGCTCCGCCGCGTAGCGCGCGCCGCGCCGCCGCAGCCACCGCAGCGACGACAGCGTGCGCAATGCGAGAAACCCCGTCACGCCGTCGGTGCGGAGCGTGAGCGCGAGCGCGAATGGGCGCCGGCCCCGTGCCTGGCGCCGGCGATCCCACGTCGCCAGGCGCGCGGCGAGGCCTGGCGGCAGCAATGCCGAGAATTCCGGGAGACCCGGCTTCATGTAATCGATGATCCGCACGACATCGGATCCGCCGGCGCCGACTTCGCGCCGGACGCGCGCGAAGCGGCTCGCCCTGGATTTGAGATCGGCGACGCGGACGACATCGTCGAACGCCATCCACAGCGCGAGAAAGCGCGCCGTCTCTCGCGTCAGCGCGAAATCCTCGTTCCCCGACGGATCGGCGACGCGCTCGGCCGCGAGCACACGCTGCAACCGGTCGAGATACAAGTCGGCGTACGCCCGATCCTGGAACTCCTCGACGCGCTCGCGCCCGTGCGCAATGATGTCGCGCGTCGACGGCGGAAAAGCCTCGCTGGCCGAGTCGGGCGCTGCACGAGCCGTCGTGACCGTGGCAGGTCGTGTCGTATCGCTGCTTCCCCTCGCCTCCATCGCCGCGCATGCGCGCACGAATCCCGCGCGGCTCGCCGCGGCGGCGCTATCCGGCCCTTCGATGACGGCTGCGCATGCGTCGCGCGGAAACGGCAGGATGCCCGACGCGGCAACGGCCCCGAACATGATCGCGCTCACGACGGTGCCGGATTCACGCGCGAGCGCCGCCATATCGAAGGCGACGACGTCCCGGTTCCAGCGGCGCGCGACGTCCTGCAGCAATGCCGAATCGAAACGGCCGTCGCCCAGAGGCATCTTCTCCGCCGTGGTGAGCGTGCGCGACGTCGACGTGACGAGAAGCGTGCGCTCCGGCGTCGTCATGCCGGTGTGCACGACACGCACCGCCTCGAGGAGCTCGGACGCGACGACGAGATCGATGCGGCCCGGGACCGGCAGAAGGCCCAGGACGGGGACGCGGCCGTCGAGCTCGGCCAGCGGCACCGGATAGATCTCGACGTAGTACGTGGTCGCTCCCGTGCGTTGCGCGACGCCCGGAATCGATGTGCTCTGCGCGGCAAAGCCCGCGCGCGCAGCCGCAGCGACAAGCCATTCGGTCAGCACGCCGCCGCCCTCGCCGCCTAGCGCCGCGATCAGGATCGAAACGGGTTGCACGTTCGTGTTCATCGAGCCTGAACCGCGGCGATCGCCGCGTGCCGCAGTCGCGCGCCCAGGCGCTCGTGCCAGCGGGGGTTGCGGATCACCTCCGCTCGATAGAACGACGGGCAAAGCGTGGCCGCATGCGCATTCTCGCCGCAGAGGCCGCAGCCGACGCAGCCGTCCAGCACCGTCGCGACCGGGTCGACGCGCAGCGGATCCGAGCTCGCCTTGATCGACAGCGTCGGGCAGCCCGACAGCCGGATGCACGAATGGTCACCCGAGCAGGTGTCCTCGTCGACGCCGTACTTGACGCGCACCGTACGCTTGCCGGCGCGCACGAGGCCCGCGAGCCACGGCTTGATGCGGCGCTGCCGCTCGAGCTGGCACTCGCCTTCGGCGATGATCACCTTGAGCCCCGCGAAGTCGGTGGTGAACGCCTCCTCCAGCGTCGCGCGCATCGAATCGACGCGGTAGCTGTCGACGACGCGCAACCACTTCACGCCGATGCCTTCGAGCGTCCGCTCGATCGCGCGATTGGTGTGGACGAGGCTTTGCTGCTTGTCGCCGGCGCCCGCGCGCGCCTGCCCAGCGGGCGTAGAGATGATTTCCTGCGTGCCGGTCGCCGACGTGTAGCCATTCTTCATGATGATGAGCACCGCGTCGTCGCCGTTGAAAAGCGCCGACTGCACGCCGGAAACGAGGCCGTTGTGCCAGAAGCCGCCATCGCCCATGATCGCGAGCGCCCGCCGGCTCATCATCGGCGAGACGCCGGCGCGTGACGCGAGGCTCATCCCGTAGCCCAGGATCGTGTGTCCGGACCCGAACGGCTCGAACGACGCGAACGAGTGGCAGCCGATGTCGGCGGCGATGTGCAGCCGGCCGATGTCCTGCTGCAGGAGCTTCAGTGCGGCGAACACCGGCCGCTCGGGGCAGCCGATGCAGAACTGCGGCGGCCGCGCCGGCAGCGGCTTGGCCAGCGCCTCGGCGACCGCCGTGCGCCGCGCGGCAAGCGCTTCGAGCCATGCCCGGCCGCCGGCGATCGCCACGTCGGGCGCATGCCGCTCGGCAAACGACGCGATTCCGCGTGCGATCAATTCAACCGTGTATTCGCCGGCCATCGCCAGCAGGTCCTTGCCGTGAATCGGCGTGCCGATGTCCTCCCGTCTCAGCAGCGTCGCAATCTCCTGCTCGAGGAATTCGGGCTGGCCTTCCTCGACGACGAGCACCGCGCGCTTCGTGGCGCAGAAGTCGCGAATTTCCTCCGGCACCAGCGGAGTCGTGACGTTGAGCACGAGCAGCGACGGCACGCTCCCGCCGAACTCGTCGGCCAGCGACAGCTGCTGCAGCGCGCCGATCAGGTTGTTGTAGAGACCCCCTTGCACGATGATGCCGAGCTCGCCGCGCGTGCCGGCAAAATGCTCGTTCAGCCGGTGCGCGGCGATGTAGCGGCGCGCAGCGGGAAGCCGTTCGGCGGTCTTCCGCTTCTCGTGGGCAAACGTCGACGGCGGATGCGACAGGCGGCCGTAGTCGAACGGCGCGGGCTCGTCCAGCAGATGCCGCTCCGACATCGCGGGCGCCACGTTGTCCTTGCAGATGAAGCTGCCGCGCACGTGGCAAGCGCGGATCCGCAGCTGCAATAGAACCGGTGTGCTCGCCGCCTCCGACAGCGCGAAGCCCTCCTCGACCATCCGCACCATGTGCGCGAGGTCGGGGCGCGGGTCCATCAGGATCAGCGACGACTTCAGCGCGAACGCGGTTGTGCGCTCCTGGATGACGCTCGCGCCTTCGCCGTAGTCCTCGCCGATGATGATCAGCGTGCCGCCGGTGACGCCGGGCGACGCGAGGTTCGACAGCGCATCGGCCGCGACATTGGTGCCGACGATGGACTTCCAGGTGACCGCGCCGCGCAGCGGATAGTGGATCGACGCGCCCAGCATCGCCGCCGCGGACGCCTCGTTCGAACAGGCTTCGACGTGGACGCCGAGCTCGGCCAGGTAATCCTTCGACTGCACGAGCACGTCCATCAGGTGCGACACCGGCGCGCCCTGGTAGCCGCCGACGTAGGCGACGCCCGACTGCAGGAGCGCCTTGGTGATCGCGAGGATGCCTTCCCCACGAAACACCTCGCCGCGCCCGAGGCGGAGCTGCCGCGCTTCGCTGCTGAACGAGACTTCCATCGGCCGTCGATCCTCCGTCGCCGCAATCTAAGCATTCCGCGATTATTTGTCGATACCATATCCTTGTGATCTATAATTCAATTAATGAATACTACGAGCGTCGATCTCAACCTGCTTCACGCGTTTCACGCGGTCCACGCCGAAGGGAGCGTGACGCGTGCAGCCGAGCGGCTGGGCGTGTCGCAACCGACGGTCAGCCACGCGCTGACACGGCTTCGCCATCTGTATCGCGACCCGCTCTTCGTGCGGACACAGGGTGGCATGGCGCCGACCGCCAAGGCGGACCGGCTCGCCGAGGCGGTCCGCCAGGCGCTGCACGTGCTCGACGTCGCGATCCAGGAAGGCGCGCGCTACGAGCCGGCAGCTTCCGACCGGACCTTCCGCCTCCACATGAGCGACATTGGCGAGACGATCTTCCTGCCACGCCTCCTGCGGGCGCTCGCGGAGCGCGCGCCGGGCGTCCGCCTCGAGACGTTCCAGCACGACGACAAGGACATCGGCCCGGCGCTGGAGAGCGGCCGCATCGACCTGGCGGTGGGTTACGTCCCCGCGCTCTCCGGATTTGAGCGGACGGTACTGCTGTCGGAGCGGTATGTCGTGGTGATGCGGGCCGGCCACCCGCTCGCGTCACGCGCGCCGACGCGCGCTGCGCTCGCACGGCTGCGTTACGCCGTAGTGCGCTCCCATGCCGCAACGGAACGCGCCCTCAAGGAGCTGGGGCTCTCCTCCAGCATCCGCCTTTCGATGCCGCACTTCCTCGTGCTGCCGAGAATACTTGCCGAAACGGATCTCGCCGTCGTGATGCCGGCGCGTCTTGCCGATGTGTTCCGCGCGATGGGTGACTATGCAGTCTGGCGCCCGCGCGTCGGCCTGCCCGCGTTCGACGTCAGCATCCACTGGTCGTGGCGTTACGCGGGCGAGCCCGGCACGCGCTGGCTGCGCGAGCTGATCGTCGGGCTGTTCGGCGAAAAGTAGGGGCTATTTCGCCCGCGCGCGCTCGGCGGCAATCCAGTCGGTGATCTGCGCGTCGAGAACGTCGAGCGGGACCGCGCCGTTGTCGATCACGGCGTTGTGAAAGCGACGCAGGTCGAAGCGCTCCCCCAGCTCGGCGCGCGCCTTGGCGCGCAGTGCCTTGATCTTCAGCTCGCCGACCTTGTACGCTGTCGCCTGACCGGGCCTCACGATGTAACGATCCACTTCCGCGATCGCAAAATCGTGGGTGAGCGCCGCATTGTCCTCGAGGTAGGCGATCGCCTGCTCGCGCGTCCACCCGAAAGCGTGGATGCCCGTGTCGACGACGAGCCGCGCCGCGCGATGCATCTCGGCCGACAGATTGCCGAACTTCGAATACGGATCCGTGTAAAACCCCATCTCGTAGCCGAGGCTCTCCGCGTAGAGCGCCCACCCTTCCGAGTACGCGACGAAGAAGCCGCTGCGCCGGAAATCGGGCAGATCCTTCATCTCCTGCGCGCGCGCGATCTGCAGGTGATGGCCCGGAACGGCCTCGTGCAGCAGCAGCTGTTTCCATCGACCATTTGGGGCGCCGCGAGAGTGAATTGACGTTGGCCTCGAAGTACCCCGCCCGGCTGCCATCCGCCGCGCCGCGCACGTAATGCTCGGCGTTGTCGCCCTCCTCCGGACGCATCGGCCGGATTCCATAGGGAAGACGCGGCAGCTCGACAAAGAGGCGCGGCAGCTCGGCATCGGCGCGCTTCGCGATGTCCCGATAGCCTCCGAGCATGTCCTCGGCCTTCGTGTAGAAAAATTTCGGATCCGTGTTGATCGATTGCTGGAATTCGGCGCGCGTGCCCTTGAAGCCGGCGGCGGCGACCGTCGCATCCATCTCCTTGCCGATGCGCGCCACCTCGGCTCGACCGAGATCGTGGATTTCGCGGGGTGACATGCGCGTCGTCGTGTAACGGGCGAGCTGCGCCTCGTAGTAGCGCAATCCCGGGAGGCAGGCTGGACGATGCGATGCTGGCGCTTGCCGCAGGAAGATAGCGTCGCTCGTAGAAATCGCGCAGGCGGCGAAACGCCGGAATCACCTTGTCCTTGATCACCCGCCGGCCGTCGGCAGCCAGCCGCTCGCGCTCCGGCGGAGCGATATCCGCCGGGAATTCCCGGAACGGCTTGTACTCGGGACTTTGGGTCGGATCGGGTTTCAACTGCGCATCGAGCTGACCGGGCACGCGCGCAATCGCGATCTTCGCCGGCATCCAGCCGAGCTTCATGCCCATCTCCATGCGCGCGACGAGCTGATCGAGCTGGACCGGCAGCGCGTCGAGCCGTTTGAGGTACGCCTCGTAGTCGCGCACCGAGGCGAAGCGGGTCGCGTCGACGAGCTGCGGGACATCGAACTGCGGTCCATCGAACTGCGTGACCGGCGACCAGTTGTCACCGAAGCCGCACGCGAACGGCGCACACACCTTGTCGAGCGCCACCGCCGTTTCGAGCTGGTAGCGCATGACGCGCAGCGACACGCGATCGGCCGGCGCAAGCGCCGCCGGATCCATTTTCGTCGCCCGGTCCAGGAATTCGGCGCGCAGCCCGCGGCGCCGGTCTACACGCCGCGGCGGACTGATCGGAAAGCCGGTCGTCGTAGCGGTGGTCGCCGACATAGGTCGCCAGTTCGGGGAATTCGCGCAGCGTCGATTGCCAGTAGTCGTCGAACAGCGCACGTGCGCGGGTCGTCGCGTCCTCCCGCGACGCGTCTTGCGCGCGAACAGCGCCGGAATGCACCGACCCGAGCGCCGCGACGATCGCGAGCGCCGCAACAACGGTCCGGGATCGCATCGAAGCGCCTACGGCGTGCCGATGATGTCGCGATCGTTGCGCGGCTGCGTCGGGCGCGCATTCATCGGATAGACGCGGCCGAAGCGCGCCATCTGGTCGGCCGATGCCGTCGCCGGCGTCTTCAGCACGTACCAGAGGATATTCTCCGTGCACGGCGGAGACGACAGGGATCCGGTGTACATGTAATACCCTTTGTCCTTCGGCAGCAGACCCAGCGCGTTGATGGTCACGCCGCTGACGAGCTGTTCCTTTCCCTTGCCCGCCGGCAGGTTGGCCAGCACATCCTTCAGCAGCGGGTTCTCGGCACCGACGTCGAGCGGGACGGCGATGACGAGGAGCTTCCCGTCCTGCGACTTGTGCACGAGGTCCGCCTCCATTTCGTGGCCTTTGCCGTTGACCTTCACTTCGCCGGGCTTGTGGAATTCGATCACGCCGAGTTCGTAGCGCTTGCCGTTGATCGTGACCCAGCTGTCCGGCGCATAGTCGACCTGGATCATGTGCCCTTCATCGACGATCTTGAGCGTGGACGGCTTGTAGTTGAAGAGCAGCGCCGGCAGGTCGCCTTTCCTCACGTCCTTGTCCGGAATGTCGATGGGCGACTGCATCGTTCCCGTCCCGCACAGATGAAATTCCTTCGCGAGCTTTCCCCATTTCGCGGCGGCCGCGTACGACCAGGTCGAGGAATCGACGCCGAAACTCGGCCCCGCGAAGCCCGCCAGCCCGGCGGCGAGGATCGTCGCCGCGAATCCCTTCATGAGGCATTTCATCACTGTTCCTTTCGTCACGTTTGCACTGTCAGCTTTTCGGCCGCTTGTCGATCACGCGCCGCGCCTTGCCGAGCGAGCGCTCGATGCCACCCGGCGCGACGACGCGAACCGCGGCAGTCACCCCAATCATGGACTTGATGTTATGGGCGAGCTTCTTGCCCGCGACGTCGCCGTCAGCGGAGCCGGCGGCGGGCGAGCGCTCGACCACCACGGTCAGCTCGTCGAGGCTGCCCGGTCGGGTGATCTCCAACTGATAGTGCGGCTCGAGCGAGCGATCCTTGAGGATCAGCTCCTCGACCTGCGTCGGGAACACGTTGACGCCGCGGATGATCAGCATGTCGTCCGAGCGTCCGGTGATCTTCTCCATGCGGCGCATCGTGCGCGCGGTCGGCGGCAGGAGTCGCGTGAGGTCGCGCGTCCGGTAGCGAATCATCGGCAGCGCTTCCTTGGTGAGCGACGTGAACACGAGCTCGCCCTTCTCGCCGTCCGGCAGCACGGCCCCCGTTTCGGGATCGATGATCTCGGGGTAGAAATGGTCTTCCCAGATCGTGAGCCCGTCCTTGGTCTCGATGCATTCCTGCGCGACGCCCGGCCCCATGACCTCCGACAATCCGTAGATGTCGATCGCGTCCATGCCGAGCCTCGCTTCGATCGCCGTGCGCATCGCCGGCGTCCACGGCTCGGCGCCGAAGATGCCGATCTTGAGCGACGTCTTGCGCGGATCGATCCCCTGGCGTTCCATTTCCTCGGCGATCGCCAGCATGTACGACGGCGTCACCATGATGATGTCGGGCTTGAAGTCCATGATCAGCTGCACCTGTCGCTCGGTCATGCCGCCCGACATCGGGATCACCGTCGCACCCAGCTTCTCGGCGCCATAATGCGCGCCCAGCCCGCCGGTGAACAAGCCGTAGCCATAGGCGACGTGGATGATATCGCCGGCGCGTCCGCCGGCGGCGCGAATCGAGCGCGCCATCACGGTGGCCCAGGTGTCGATGTCCTTCGCGGTGTAGCCTACGACCGTCGGCTTCCCCGTCGTGCCCGACGACGCGTGGACGCGCACGACCTGCGCGCGCGGAACCGCGAACATGCCGAACGGGTAATTGTCGCGCAGGTCCGCCTTGACGGTGAACGGAAAGCGCGCGAGGTCGGCGAGCGAACGGCAATCGACGGGCGTCACGCCGGCGTTATCGAAAGCCTTCCGGTAGTGCGGAACGTTGTCGTACGCGTGCTTGAGCGACCATTGAAGCCGCTGAGCTGCAACGCCGCAAGCTCGTCGCGGCTCGCGGTCTCGATCGGCTCGAGGTCGCCCGCAGCGGGTTTTCGTGCCGTCACGGTGGATCCTCCCCTTCGATGACGTGCCCTTTGATCCGGTAGCTCTTGCCGCGAAACAGCGCGACCTTCTCCCCGCGCTGATTCGTGACCTCGATATCGTAGACGCCGGTGCGGCCGGCCGCGCTGCGCTCGTGCGCGCTGGCGGTCAGCACATCGCCTTCGCGCGCCGGCGCCAGGAAATCGATGCCGCACCCGGAAGCGACGGTGTTCAGATTGTAGCTGTTGCAGGCGTAGGCGAACGCGCTGTCGGCCAGCGTGAAGATGAACCCGCCGTGGCAGATCGCATGCCCGTTCAGCATGTCGGCGCGCACCGTCATCGCGAGCTCGGCGCGGCCGGGGCTGACGCGCAATATCCGCATCCCCAGTCCCTGCGACGCGTCGTCCCGGGTCCACATTTGTGCGGCGACCCGTTCGGCCAGCGCCTGCGCAGCGGCCGGCGTCAGTGCGGGATGATGCTCACCCACCGAGCGCTCCTCCGGTAGCTGCCCGGCGCGCCACCAGCGGCGAGATCCGGTAGCGGTCCTCGCCGTAGTGCGCTGCGAGATTGGAGAGCACGTCGCGCACCATCGCCGCGCCGATCGCATCGCCCCAGGCGAGCGGCCCGCGCGGGTAGTTGACCCCTTTCTGCATGGCGAGATCGATCGACTCGGGCGTCCCGACCCGCTGCACGACGGCGTCGGCCGCCTCGTTGGCGAGCGCACAGACGATCCGCATGACCGCGAGTCCCGCGACATCGTCGAGCCGGCTGACCGCGATGCCCGCAGCCGAAAGCGCCCCGATCGCCGATTGCCAGGCGACGTCGCTGCAGCTGTCGGCGCGCGCCATCGCAAGACGCGATGCCGTCGCATAGTCGTGCGCAAGATCGAAGAGCACGAGATCGCGGACACCGGTGCCGGTCATCCGCGAGGTGGCCGTGCGGCCGTCGGTCAACGCGAGCCAGGCGCCGCCTCCCTTGCCCGGAATGTGCAACGCTCCCGCCGGAAACCGCGAGTCGGCGCGCTCGCGCTCGACGGTGACGCCGGCCGCGGCGATGCGTTCGGCCAGCGGCGACGCGACGCCGAGGTCGCCATGAACGGTGAGCTTCGCCGGCGCAGGCTGCGCTGTCTCGCTCGCCGCCACCGGTTTCGCCGCCTGCGGCGCGTAGTCGTAGAAGCCGCGACCGGTCTTGCGGCCGAGCCGGCCGGCGGCGACCAGCTCCTGCTGCCGCACCGACGGCGCATAGCGAGGATCGTGAAAGAAACCTTCCCAGACGCTCTTCGTCACCGCGAAATTGACATCGAGGCCGATGAGGTCCATCAGCTCGAACGGCCCCATCCGGAAGCCTCCGCCTTCGCGCAGCACGGCGTCGAGCGTCGCGACATCGGCGGCGCCTTCGGCAAGAAGCCGCAGCCCCTCGCCGTAGAATGGACGCGCGCAACGATTGACGATGAAGCCGGGAGTCGACGCGGCGTGGACGGGCGCCTTGCCCCAGGCCGCCGCCGTCGCGAAGATCGTTGCCGCGACCTCGGGGGATGTCGCGAGACCGCTCACCACCTCGACCAGCGGCAGCAACGGCGCCGGATTGAAGAAATGCATGCCCACCACGCGCGCCGGATGAGCGAGCCCGTGCGCGAGCTCGGTGATCGACAGCGACGACGTGTTCGTGGCGATGATGCATTCGGGCGCGATGACGTTTTCGAGGCGGATGAAAAGGTCGCGCTTGGCCGCGGCATCCTCGACGATCGCCTCGATCACGAGCTGCGCGACGCAGGCATCGGGCAGCGTGACGACGGTCGTTATCCGCGCGACCGCGGCGTCGGCGTCCGCTTGCGCAAGCCTGCCCTTGGCGGCCTGCTTCGAGAGCGCTTCGGCGATGCCCTTGCGGCCTGCGTCGGCGGCGCCGAAGCGCGCATCGTGCAGCTGGACACGATGACCCGCCTGCGCGGCGACCTGCGCGATCCCCGCGCCCATCGCGCCTGCGCCGATCACCGCAACGATCGCATCCTTTGGCAACGCGGCAGCCATCGCGGCGGTTCGCCGTCAGCGGCCGGTGAACTTCGGCGGACGCTTCGCCATGAAGGCGGCCACGCCCTCGCGGTAGTCGTCGGAAGCGCCGAGCTCGCGCATCAGATCGCGCTCGAGATCGAGCTGCGCTTCGAGCGTGTTGGACGCGCTCGCGTAGAGAGCCTGCTTCGTGCGCGCGAGACCGCGCGTGGGCGCTTGTGCAAAATGGATGGCGAGCTTGTCTGCGACCGCCGGCAGCTCGGCGTCGTCGACGCATTGCCAGATGAGACCCCAGGCCGCCGCCTGCTCGGCGCTGATCTTGTCGCCCAGCATCGCCATCCCCATCGCGCGGGCGGTGCCGACAAGGCGCGGCAGGAAGTAGGTGCCACCGGTATCGGGAATCAGCCCGAGCTTGCTGAACGCTTCGATGAAGCTCGCCGACTTCGCGGCGATCACGATATCGCACGCGAACGCCAGATTGGCGCCCGCGCCAGCCGCGACGCCGTTCACCGCGCAGATCACCGGCATCGGCAGCGAGCGCAGGCCGAGCACCAGCGGCTTGTAGTTGCGCTCGATCGACGCCCCGAGATCGACCGGCGCGTCACCGGCGGAGACCGCGCGGTCCGACAGGTCCTGGCCGGCGCAGAAGCCGCGCCCGGCGCCGGTGATGAGCAGCACGCGCGCCGACGCGTCCGCGCGCACGCGGGCAAGCGCATCGCGCACCTCGGCGTGCATTGCATCGTTGAAGCTGTTGAGGCGATCCGGCCGGTTCAGCGTGAGCCGGGCGATGCCACCGTCCAGGCTGAACAGCAGATGCTCGTAGCTCATGGCCGGGAAACGGGGCGCCCGCGACGTCAGGCGTGCCGCCGGTTCTGCACGACGCGGAACCGCCCGGCGACGAACGCCGAGTCGGTCAGCGCCGCGTTGGCGGCGGGATTGGCGCCGGTGCCGTGGAAATCCGAAAAAGCCGCCGACTGGTTGACGAACACGCCGCCGGTCAGGTTGATCGAGAGCGCGACGCCGGTATCCTCGGCGACGTCGATGGCATCGGCGATCACCTGCTCGCTCGACGAGTACACGGACATCGTCAGCGCCCCCTTGCGCAGCACCGCGTCCTTCGCGATGGCGAGGCTCTCGGCCGTGTCCCGCGTCGCGATCACGAACGCGACGGGACCGAACCATTCCTCGAGGTACTTGGCCGAATCCGCGGCGGCGAGCTTCACGATCAGCGGCGTGCGGATCGTCGCGCCGGCGAATTGCGGATGCGCGATCGCCTGCGTATCGAGCACGATCGGCCCGAGCGCGCGGGCGGCGTCGAGGCGCTTCAGCACGCCATCGTTGACGACCGCCCCCAGGAACTCGACTGCGCGCGCCGGATCGGCGAGCAGCTTCTGGACGCCTTCGGCCAGTCCCGCCGCCACCTGATCGAATCCGAGGTGCCCCTCCGGCGTGTCGATTCCGCCCTCCGGGATGTAGATGTTCTGCGGGGCCGTGCACATCTGCCCCGTGTAGAGCGACAGCGAGAACGCGACGTTGCGCACGAAGCCCTTGAAGTCGGCGACCGAGTCGACGACGATCTGGTTGACGCCGGACTTCTCGGTGAACACCTGCGCCTGCCGCGCGTTGGCCTCGAGCCAGTTGCCGTTGGCCGCGCTGCCGGTGAAATCGATGAGGCGAATGTCGGAGCGCAGCGCGAGCTTTTGCGCAACGTCATCGCCCGCCGCGTGCGCGACCAGGGTGACGACGTTCGGATCGAATCCCGCCTCGGCCAGCACCTCGCGCGCGATCTTCACGGTGAGCGCCAGCGGCAGGATCGCCGCCGGATGCGGCTTGACGACCACCGCATTGCCGGTTGCGAGGTCCGCGAAGAAGCCGGGGAAGCCGTTCCACGTCGGGAAGGTGGTGCAGCCGATGACGAGCCCGATCCCGCGCGGCACCACGCGGAAGTGCTTGTGCATCCTGAGCGGCTCGTTCTTGCCCTGCGGCTTTTCCCATTGCGCCGTTGCGGGAATGCGCCGCATCTCCTCCCACGCATAGGCGACCGCCTCGAGCCCGCGGTCCTGCGCGTGCGGTCCGCCGGCCTGGAACGCCATCATGAACGCCTGGCCGGTCGTGTGCATGACGGCATTGGCGAAGAGGAAGCTCTGCTGGTTGATCCGCGCGAGCGTTTCGAGGCACACGCCGGCCCACGCCTCCGGGCCCGCCTTGCGCCACGATGCCTGCGCCTTCCCGATCGCGGCGAACAGCGTGTCGAGATCGGCCTTGGGGTAGGTGATGCCGAGCGGCATCCCGTACGGCGAGACCTCGCCGCCGACGGTGCCCACGGTGCCCGGCTGCTCCAGCGGGAACGGCTTGTCCTTCAGCGCATCGAAGGCGGCCTTGCCGGCCTCCGCGGCGCCCTCGCCATAGACTTTCGGACTCGCCGATTCGGGGTACGCACTCCAGTAGCTGCGCTGCGCAATCGCCTCGACCGCGCGGTCGAGCGTCGCGCGATGGCGTTCGAAAAACGGATGCGGCACGACACGCTCCAGGCAATTCGTTGGGGGGCAAACTTTAGCACGGCGCCATGACCGGCGTTGCGGCAGATCGTGGCCCAGCGCCCGGCCCGGCGACGTTGACGAAACGCGGGCCAGGCCGCACGCTTGCGGCTTGCCCGACAGGGTCTGCGACGAGCCGGGGAGGCGAAGCTTGAGACCGAATTGGAGTGGCGTATTTCCGGCGGTAACCACGCAGTTTCGCGACGATCTGTCGCTCGACATCGACGCCACGGCGCGGGTGATGGAAGGACTGATCCGCGACGGCGTGTCGGGGCTCATCGTCTGCGGGACCGTGGGCGAGAACTGCTCGCTTCGCAAGGACGAGAAGATTGCGGTGATGGAGGCCGCGAAGGCCGTGGCGCGCGGGCGGCTCCCGGTCATCAGCGGCATCGCCGAGTTCACGTCGGCGTTCGCGATCGACATGGCGAAGGAAGCGGCGCGCATCGGCCTCGATGGCGTCATGGTGATGCCCGCGCTCGTCTACTCGTCGAAGCCGCACGAGACCGCCGCCCATTTCCGCAGCGTCGCCAAGGCGACTGACCTGCCGGTGATGGTGTACAACAACCCGCCGATCTACAAGAACGACGTCACGCCGGAAATCCTCGCGTCGCTCGCCGATTGCGAGACGATCGTCTGCTTCAAGGAATCGTCGGGCGACACCCGCCGCTTCACCGACCTGCACAATCTGGTTGGCGACCGCTTCGTGCTGTTCGCGGGTCTCGACGACGTCGTCGTGGAGAGCATCATGGTCGGCGCCGTCGGCTGGGTGTCGGGCCTGTCGAATGCGTTCCCGCGCGAAGGCGAGACGCTGTTCCGGCTCGCGCGGGCGGGACGCTACGCCGAGGCGATGAGCCTCTACCAGTGGTTCATGCCGCTGCTCCATCTCGACGCCCGCCCCGACCTCGTCCAGTGCATCAAGCTGTGCGAGCACTTGATGGGACGCGGCACCCATCGCACCCGGCCGCCGCGGCTCCCGCTCAACGCGAAGGAGACCGCGGAGATCGAAGCGATGATGAAGCACGCGCTGGCCACGCGGCCGAGGTTGCCGGATGTCGGGCTGAAGCAGGCGGCCTGACCAGGACTCGTCGCAGCGCCCGGACGCGGTCAGATCAGGTCGCGCCGCAGCGCGACGAGGCGCTCGAACACCGCGCCATCGCTGCTGCGCAGGCCGTTGTGCTCGTATTCGTTGGTCAGCCAGACCTTGAGGCCGGCGATCGATTCCGCGGTCCGTTCCGACAGCGCGCGCGGCACGTACATGTCGTCGGCGTAAATCGCGGCGGCGCCCGGAACCCTGTTGCGCGCGAGCTGCGCCGCGTCATACAGCCGCGGCCAGCGCTGCTCGCGCGCCAGGAGCTCCGCGACGTCGCGCAGCGGGCGCAGTCGGGGATAGTCGTCGAACATCCACGGATAGATCATTTCGCCGGTCAGCGACGGCGGCCGGCCGGGCGCCCAGTCCATGTCGGGGAATTCGCCGCGCACGCGTTGCGCCGACCAGTTCGCGGCGGCGTCCTGCGTGTAGCACATCTCGTGCAGGATGGCGAAGATCGGATTCGTCTCGAACGACTGTGCATGCTCGAGCTCGCGCAGGAACGGCAGACTCAATTCGTCGCCGGCAGCACCGCGGCAAAAGGCGCCCTCGAGCAGGTAGTGAAGCGTCTCCATGCCGTCGTCGAATCCGAGCACGAAGCCGAGCTGCTGAAAGCGCCGGACGGTGAGCCGGCCGCCCGTCGGCAGCGCGACGTCGTGCCGATGCAGGTGCTCCATGATCCGCGCGCAGAGTTCGCGATCCTGCGGATAGCGGGCAAAGAATTGCTGCGTCTTGCGCGCGACCGCCGGGTAGGTGTGGCGATAGTAGTCGTCCGGATGGCCGTCGAGCGGCGGCAGGCCGCCGGTGATGAAGACCTCGCGAAGACCGTGGGGGTGGGTCGACAAATAGGTTACCGCGCAGAAGCCGCCGTAGCTTTGACCGAGCACGCTCCACGGCTCCTCTTCGCCGACGAGCTCGCGGCGGATCGATTCTGCATCCTTCACGATGCTGTCGGCGCGAAAATGCATCAGGTAGTCGGCCTGGGCGCGCGCATCGCCCCGCAAGGCGAGCGTTTGCGGCAGCACGACGCTACTCCTGCCGTTGCCGCGCGAATCGAGCAGCAGCACGTGATAGTCGGCGAGCGCCGGCTTGAGCCAGTCCCTCTTCTTGAACGGTCGCGGACCGGCGAATCCGGGCCCTCCCTGAAGGAAGATGAGCCATGGGCGCTTCGCATCGGCGTTTTCGCTGTCCTTGACCGCGCGCGCGAAAATCGTCAGCGACTCGCCCGCGGGCCGGTCGTGATCGAGCGGCACGACGAACTCGAGGTCGGTCAGGTCCATGCCGTGGTGGCGCACGTGAGCGAGCGTACGGAGCGTGGTCATGCTGCCTTCTCGTGGTGAGGTGGCGATGGCGGGATCGACCGCGCCGAGTGGAAGCGCTGCGGACGAAATGGGCTGAGATCGAGGGATGGTGTTCGCGCGAACACGATGTCGGCGACGAGGCGGGCTGTCGCGGCGGCCTGCGTGAGTCCCAGGTGGCCGTGACCGAACGCGTAGACGACGCGTTCATCCGCGGCGGGACCGATGGCGGGCAACGAATCGGGCAGCGAGGGGCGAAAACCCATCCACTGAGTGCCCCCTTCCGTGCGCAGCTGCGGCATGAAGCGCTTGGCCTTGGCGAGCAGCGTGTCCGCGCGCGCGTAGTTGGGCGGCGCGTCGAGCCCGGCGAATTCCACGGCGCCACCCACGCGCACGCCAGTGGCGAGCGGCGTGACGACGAAGCCATGCCCGCCGAACGTGAGCTGGCGACGAAGATCGAAGGCTCCCACGGGAAGCGTCGTGTTGTAGCCGCGCTCGGTCTCGAGCGGAATGCGCTCCGACAGCGTGCGCGCAAGCCGATGCGACCACGCTCCGGCAGCCACGACCACCCGGCGTGCCACCAGCGCGCCACCCGCGCGGAGCTGCACGGTGATCCCGTCGGTGCCGGGCATCAACGCCATCGCGTCGGCGCGCCGGATGTCTCCGCCCTGCCGCTCGAATTGCCGGGCCAGCGCTTCCACGACGTCCAACGGATCGCTGACCGTCTGCCACCCGGGAACGAACGTCGCCGCGACCAGACCCGGGCTGAGCCCCGGCTGCAGCTCGGCGATAGCCCGCGGACCATGCAGGTGCGTGAACGGAATGCCGTGATCCGCGCGCGCCTGCCATCCGGGCTGCGACGCATCGAGCTCGGCCTCGCTTTCGTAGAGATGCAGCACGCCGTCGCTGCGCAGCATGTGGCCTGCGCCCGCCGCGGCGAGCATCGCCGGCGTTTCGGTCGCGGAAAGTTTCATCATCGCCGCCTGCGCCGCGGTGCTCGCGCCGACGCGGTCGCGGCTGCTCGCGCGCCAGAAACGGAAGAGCCATGGCGCGAGGTGCGGCAGGTAACGCGGGCGAATCGTCAGCGGGCCCAGAGGATCGAGCAGCCATCGCGGCGCCTTCTTCAGGATGCCCGGCGACGCGAGAGGCAGAATGTCGGTGAAGGCGAGTGCGCCGGCGTTGGCGCGGCTCGCCTGCGCGGCCACGCGTTCGCGGTCGATCAGCAGGACGCTCCGCCCCTCCTGCTGCAGCCGCAGCGCAATCGCAACTCCCACGATGCCGGCGCCGATCACGAGCACGTCGCACGATGTCAGCGTGGCGGGCAGCGCTTGCAGAGGCGCATCCTGTAAACGCAGCGGCACGTTCAGGCCAGGTTCACAACGTCAATTGAGGCCCCACGCGAACGCGTCCTCGGCGTCGAAGATCAGGTTCGCGTCGAGCGTGACGTGCGCGCGCCCGTGGATCATCGGCAATACCGCGTTCGCGGGTACGCCGGCGTGCGCTCCCGCGGGTCGCGTATAGCGGCCCGTGAAGACGCTGCCGATCACGCTTTCCTGGCGCCAGGCAGCGCCGGGGGCGAGCTTGCCGTCGTCGGCAAGGCAGGCGAGCTTGGCGCTGGTTCCGGTGCCGCAAGGCGAGCGGTCGTAGGCGCCGCCGGGACAAAGCACGAAGTTGCGCGCATCGTTGCGCGAATCTGCCGCCGGGCCGAAGAGCTCGACGTGATCGATTTCGGCGCCGGCGAGTCCCGTGACGCCCTGCTGCCGCAGCGCGTCGCGCACCCGAAGCGCGAAGGCGGTCAGCTCGCCGACGCGTCCCGATTCGAGGGTCATCCCATGATCGGCGCAAAGGAAGAACCAGTTGCCGCCCCAGGCGACGTCGCCATGCACGACTCCGTGCCCCGGAACGTTCACGCTCACCTGCGTCGCATGACGGTACGACGCAACGTTGGCCACGGTCACCGACCCATCGGGATGCAGCGTCGCCGTGACCTCGCCGACCGGCGTCTCGATCCGGTGCTCGCCGGGCGCGATGCGGCCGAGGTACGAAAGCGTTGCGACGAGGCCGATGGTGCCGTGGCCGCACATGCCGATGACACCGACGTTGTTGAAGAAGATCACGCCGCACGTGCTGGCGCGAATCGACCGGTGCGCACAGCAGCGCGCCGACCAGCACGTCCGAGCCGCGCGGCTCGTTGACGATGGCTTTGCGCCACGCGTCGTGGACTCGTCGAATAGACGCCGGCGCGTCGCCATGTCGCCCCCCAAGATCGGGACCGCCGCTCACGACCACGCGGTCGGCTCGCCTCCGGTGTGGGAATCGATGACGCGGGTCGGTCGGGCGGGGGTCAGCGGAAGGGCGAGCGCAACGGGAGTTCGATGATAGTCGACGTCGGAGCCCTCCGCTCCGATGCGCAAGCGACGAGCGTGCCGTATCACGCGCTGACGCGCTCGCGGCGTACTCGCCGCACGTCGATGCTCGCGAGTGGGGACTGGCGACAGGGTACGTCATGTTGCTTTCAAGCGCGGAGCGGAGGAGCGTAGAAAGCAGCGCAAGGGAGACGCCGTCGTTCACTGAATCACCTCGTCGGCACGTTGCCGCAGCGACTGCGGAATCGCGAGCCCGAGTGCGTTCGCCGTCCTTTCGTTGATCACGAGCTCGAACCGGTCCGGCAGCGCGACCGGCAGGTCGGCGGGCTTCGCACCTTTGAAGATCCGGTCGATGTAGGCCGCAACGCTGCGGTAGAACTCCGTGAGGCTCGGACCGTAGGACATCAACATTCCGGCGCGAGCCTCCTCGCGACGGCCCGCGACGGCGGGCAGCCGATGCGCGATCGCGAACTCGGCAATCTCGCTGCGCATGATCAGGTTCGTGCCGTTTGCGCTGACCAGCAGAGCATCCGGGCGGGCCGCGACGATCGCGGCCCTGGCGCGATCGAATTCCTGAACCGTATTCATCTGGATTCGCAGCAGATGGACACCCAGTGCATGCGCAGCGGCGTCCTGTTCGCCGGCGACAACGTTGCGCTCTGCATTGAGCGCGTCTCCGGCGTCACCCGATACGATTGCGACGCGCGCCAATTCTTCGGGAACGCAGGGCCTTGAGCAGTTCAAGTCGCTTGGGCATGAGATCGGCGTCGTAGTCGCCGACGCCGGTAACGTTGCCGGCCGGGGCGCGCCAGGCTGGCGACGAGTCCGGTTCAGCGACGGGATTGCTCGTTTTCCTGACTCATGATGATCGGAATGACCGTCGTGGCATCGTTCGCGGCGCGCGTCGCAGCGCTGCCTCCGTCACTGATGATAACGTCGACCTTCAGGCTCGACTAGTTCCGGCGGCAGCGCCGGGAGTCGCTCAGGCTAATTGCCTTCGGAAAACCGCTTTTCAAACGTCGAGGTTCCTGCCCTCGACGTAGCCGCGATCGCGCATGCGCTCAATGAAGCAAGGGAGGCCTGCAGACGCTTGACCCGACATGCCGGAGCTAGTCGGCTGAATTCGAGCGCGCATGAATGCCGACTTGCGGCACACCTGGCGGACTCGCTGGGCCCAAGCGGACGCGACCGTCGCAGGCTCGCCAGCGCGCACAAGATGGCGGCGATCGCCACGTGCCAATGAACGCGCGCCGACCCGTCATCGAATCACCCGGCAGCGGATCAACCGCGAAACGCATACTGCGCATCGCACGACGCGCGTCTTGACTGCCGACTGTTCGTCCTTTGGCTGTGAGGCGCGCTCGCGCATATCCGGGCTCCAACTCGGCGGGCGCGTGAGAGGTTCGATCGATGTCGCGGAGGGCTGCAGTGCGGGACTTCGATGATCGTCGACACCGAGACCACGGATGCCAGCGGATCGACAACGGCGGGCGCAAGCGGATGCGCGTTCGGCGTGCGGCATCGGCTGCAGCGCTCTTCGTTGCTGATCGCCGTCCGCACAGCGGGCCGTGCGCCGCCGATCCTGCGAAGACGCTCCACGTGGTCCTCACGAGCGCGGAAATGAGCTTCGATCCGCAGTTCTCCGCCGATGCGGGTACGGACGGCGTCATCGATCACATCTACGAGTCGATGCTCGATTACGACTATCTCGTGCGGCCGGTGAAGCTCGTTCCGCGTACCCTTGAGGCAATGCCGGCGGTCGAGGACGGCGGCGCAACCTACGTGTTCAGGCTGAAGCGCGGAATCTACTTCTCGCCGGATCCGGCGTTCGGCGGCCGGGCGCGTGAGCTCACCGCGGCCGATCAGGCCTATGCGCTCAAGCGCCTGCTCGATCCCGCGGTCAAAAGCCCCTGGGCGTGGCTGATCGAGGGCAAGGTCATCGGCGCGGACGAGGCGCGCGCGAAGGCCACGAAGACCGGCAAGTTCGACTATGACGCGCCGATCGCGGGGCTTGAAGTCGTCGATCGCTACACGTTGCGCATTCGGCTGAAGGAGCCCGATCTCCGCTTCCTGTACGTGTTCGCGATCCCCAACACGGCCGCGGTGGCGCGCGAAGTCGTCGAGCGCTACGGCGCCGACTTCGGCGGACACCCGGTGGGAACCGGGCCGTACGTGCTGGGCGCCTACCAGCGGAGCTCCAAGATCGAACTGGTCGCGAATCCCGGCTTCCGCGACATGACCTACGCGCCGGCCGGGCCGATTCCGCCGGAGTCCGCCCCGATTGCGGCCGCGCTGAAAGGCCGGAAGCTCCCGCTCGCCGGTCGCGTCGAGATCACGATCATCGAGGAAGGCCAGGCGGTTTGGCTCGCGTTTGCCAATCGTGAGCTCGACATGCTCGAACGCGTTCCGGCCGACTTCATCGAGCAGGCGCTCGCCGACGGGAAGCTCAAGCCCGACCTCGCCGCGAAAGGAATCCGCCACGAGGTCCTGCTCCGTCCCAACACGCGCTGGACGTACTTCAACATGGAGGACCCGGTCGTTGGCGGCTACACGCCCGAAAAGATCGCGCTGCGCCGCGCGATCGGGATGGGCTACGACGTCAACGAATACATCCGCGTCATTCTCAAAGGACGCGGAGTTCCGGCGGCGAGCCCGGTCCCGCCGGACATCGCGGGCTACGACCCGTCGCACAAGACCGCCGCGCAACTCTACGACCCCGGGGCGGCGCGCGCGCTGCTCGACCGGTTCGGATATCGCGATCGCGACGGCGACGGCTACCGCGAGGCGCCGGACGGCAAGCCGCTCGTGCTGGAGCGATGGTCAGCGCCGACGTCCTTTACGCGGCAGGAAGACGAGCAATGGAAAAAGAACATGGACGCGATCGGCCTCAAGATCACGTTCAGGAAGGATCGCCTGCAGGAACTGCGCAAGATGGCGCGCCAGGGCAAGATGCCGATGCGCACCGACGGCTGGAACGCCGATTATCCGGACGCGGAAAACTTCATGCAGCTCTTGTACGGACCGAACGTCGGACAGGAAAATCACGCGCGCTTCAGCTTGCCCGAATTCGACAAGCTCTACGACGCGGCGCGCAAGCTCCCGGACTCACCCGAGCGCACTCGGCTCTTCGACCGGATGACGGAGCTGGTTCTCGCTTACGCGCCGTGGCGGCTGATGGAGCACCGGATCGAGGACCATCTGGTGCAGCCGTGGATCTCGAACTACAAGCCGCACCCGGTGCGCTCGTTCATCTGGCGCTACGTCGACGTCGATCCGGCGCGACGAGCGCGCTGATCGCTCACGCCGCCTGGTCGTAATCCACCGTGACCTTGTCGGTCACCGGGTAGCTCTGGCAGGTCAGCACGAAGCCGCGCGCGACCTCGTAGTCCTCGAGCGCGAAGTTCACGTCCATGTCGGCCTCGCCGGCGACGAGCTTCGCGCGGCAGGTCGAGCACACGCCGCCCTTGCACGAGTACGGCAGCTCCACGCCGGCCTTGAGACCCGCCTCGAGGATGCTTTCCTTGCCTTTCTCCAGCGTGAACGTGCGCGTCGCGCCGTCGAGGATCACCGTCACTTCGCATTCGGTGTGTCCGGGCGCGGCAGCGCTTGCCGGTCTTGTGCTCGTGCTTCGGGATGCTGGCGGCGAAGCGCTCGATCCGGATGCCGGGCTCGGGGTAGCCGCGCTCGCGCAGCGCGTCGGCGACCGAGCGCATCATGCCGTCCGGGCCGCAGAGATAGACGGCGTCGACCTTGGCGAGATCGACCCAGTGGTCGAGCAATGCGCCCGCCTTTTCGCGATCGATCCGACCGTGCAGCAGCGGAATGTCCTGCGCCTCGCGGGAAAGCACGTGAACCAGGTTGAAGCGCGTGAGGTAGGCGTCCTTCAGCTCGGCGAGCTCGTCCCGGAACATCACGGTCCCCGACGCGCGGTTGCCGTAGAACAGCGTGAATTCGCTTTCCGGCTCCGCGGCAAGCGTGGTGCCGACGATCGACAGCAGCGGCGTGATGCCGCTGCCGGCGGCGAAGCCGACGTACCGGCGCGCGCGCGTCGCATCGGTCGCGACGCCGAAATGGCCGAGCGGCGGCATCACGTCGAGGCGATCGCCGGCGGCCAGCGATTCGCCGGCCCAGGTCGAGAACACCCCGCCGGGGCTCTTCTTGACGGCGATGCGCAGCGCGCCGTCCTGCACCGTCGAGCATATCGAGTACGAGCGGCGGACGTCCTGCCCGTCGATGGTCGCGCGCACGGTGACGTGCTGGCCCGCTTCGAAGCGGAACGCCGGCGCGAGCTCGGAGGGCACCGCGAACGTGAGCGCCACGGCGTCGCGCGTCTCGCGCTCGACCGCTGCGAGCGTCAACGGATGGAACTTGCTCACAGGGGCTTGAAATAGTCGAACGGCTCGAGGCAGGTGTCGCAGCGGTATTGCGCCTTGCATGCCGTCGAGCCGAACTGCGAAATGAGGCGCGTGCGCTCCGAGCCGCAACGCGGGCACGCGACGATCGCCGCCGCGCGACGCGGCGAGCGCAAGCCGGAAATGTCGATCCGCTTGAGCTGGATTCCGCCAGCCGCGGGCGGTGCGATACCGTATTCGCGCAGCTTCGTCCGCGCTTGCGGGGCGATCCAGTCGGTCGTCCACGCCGGCGCGAGCTGCGTCTCGAGGCGCACGCGCGGCACGCCGGCCGCCGCCAACGCGTCAGTGATCGTCGACGCGATGACCTCGGTCGCCGGGCAGCCCGAATATGTCGGCGTCACGCAGACGACGAGCGTGGACGGATCGGCGGCGTCCCAGTCGAGGCTGCGGACGATGCCGAGCTCGACGACGGAGACGACCGGAATCTCGGGGTCGGGGACTGATTCCAGCACGCGCCACAGCGTCGGCAGCGACGGCATCGCCGTGGCAGCGGACATCGGAGTCGCGCGCGGCGCGGACAGCGGCGATCACCATTGCGCCCCCGGGTACGCGCGCTGCAGGAACTGCATCTCGGCCAGCACGTAACCGAGATGCTCGGTGTGCACGCCCTGCTTGCCGCCGCGCTGCATGTGCATGGCGGCGGGCATGGTCAGCGTCGCCTCGGCGAGCACGGCGCCGACGCGCTGCTGCCACGGGGCGGCGAGCGCACCCACGTCGGCGGCGATGGCGGCGTCGATCAGCGCCCTTTCGTCGGCATCGGCGACGAACATTTCGCCGGTAAAGGTCCACAAGTTGTCGATCGCCGATTGCATTTTCGCGTGCGATGCTTCGGTGCCGTCGCCGAGCCGGATCACCCAGTCGCCCGAGCGCTCGACGTGATAGGCGACCTCCTTCGCCGGCCTTGGCGGCAATGCCGGCGATGCGCTCGTCACGCGAGCGCGATAGCGCGTCCAGCGCGAGCTCGTGCCACGCGTCGAACAGGAACTGGCGGGCGATCGTGTCGGCGAAATTGCCGTTCGGCTGCTCGGCGAGAAGCAGGTTGCGAAAATCTCCGCCGTCGCGCAGGAACGCGAGCTGGTCCTCGGTGCGGCCCCTGCCGGCGTACCGCGCCTCGAGTTCGCCCGCATAGGTGAGCCACATCCGCGCCTGGCCGAGGAGATCGAGCCCGACGTTGGCGAGCGCCATGTCCTCCTCGAGAATCGGCCCCTTGCCGATCCACGCGCCCAGCCGCTGCGCGAGGATCAGCGGCGAATCGCCGAGGCGCAGCAGATAGTCGAACAGGGCTCTGTCGTGATTCATCGCGATTACAGATGCTTCACTTCGTCGGGCATCGGGAAGAACGTCGGATGCCGGTACACCTTGTCGTTGGACGGCTCGAACAGCGCTTCCTTGTCGCCGGGCGCGGACGCCGTGATCTCGGAGCTGCGCACCGCCCAGATCGACACTCCCTCGTTGCGGCGCGTGTAGACGTCGCGCGCATTCTTGATCGCCATCGCCGCATCGGCCGCGTGCAGGCTCCCGACGTGCTTGTGCGCCAATCCGTGCTGCGAGCGGATGAAGATTTCCCAAAGTGGCCATTCTTTCGTCATCGTCGTTGCTCCTAGGCGGCCTTGGCCGCGCGCGCGGCCTCTTTGTCGGCATGCGCCATTGCCGCTTCGCGCACCCACGCGCCGTCCTCCCACGCCTTCACGCGCGTGGCGAGCCGGTCGCGGTTGCACGGGCCGTTGCCCTTGATCACTTCGTAGAACTCGGTCCAGTCGATCGCGCCGAAATCGTAGTGATCGCGCTGAACGTTCCATTTGAGATCGGGATCGGGAACGGTGAGCCCCAGATAGTCGGCCTGCGGCACCGTCTGGTCGATGAAGCGCTGGCGCAGCTCGTCGTTCGACAGGATCTTGATCTTCCAGGCGGCCGACTGCGCGCTGTGCACGCTCTCCGCGTCGGGCGGCCCGAACATCATCACCGACGGCCACCACCACCGATTGAGCGCGTCCTGCGCCATCGCCTTCTGCTCCGCAGTCCCCTGCGCGAGCGCGATCATGATCGCGTAGCCCTGCCGCTGGTGGAAGCTCTCCTCCTTGCAGACGCGCACCATCGCGCGGGCGTAAGGACCGAACGAGCAGCGGCATAGCGGGATCTGGTTCATGATCGCCGCGCCGTCGACGAGCCAGCCGATCGCGCCGACGTCGGCCCAGGTCAGCGTCGGGTAATTGAAGATGCTCGAATACTTGGCGCGGCCGGCGTGCAGGTCCTCGACCAGCTTGTCGCGCGACACGCCGAGCGTTTCCGCCGCCGAGTAGAGATACAGCCCATGGCCGCCCTCGTCCTGCACCTTGGCCATCAGGATCGCCTTGCGCGCCAGCGTGGGGGCGCGCGTGATCCAGTTGCCTTCGGGCAGCATGCCGACGATCTCCGAATGCGCGTGCTGGGAGATCTGCCGCACCAGCGTCTTCCGGTACGCCTCGGGCATCCAGTCCTTCGGCTCGATCTTGATGTCGGCATCGATGCGCGCCTGGAACGCCTGCTCGTCCGCCGACATGTCGGCCGCCGTCGCGACCGCCTTGACGCCCGTATCGACCATTTGCGCGTACATCCGGATCCTCCTCGTCGAGCGGCCGGCCACGTCCGGCCACCCGCCGTTCGCCGCACACGGAACTCGCTAATATGATACACTTTTCTCACCATACGTGTAAAGTATGTATCATTTCTACAAGGCGGCCTGCCGCCCCTTGCATGCGCGCTCCCCGTCCCCCCGCCTCCCGGCCCGATCGGCACGTCGCGCGCTGGATCGCCCGCGAGCTCGCCGCCGCGCCGCCCCGGGCATCCTCGTTGACGATCACGATCTGGGGCGACGCGATCGCGCCCCACGGCGGCGCGGTCATGCTGCCCGGCCTCATCCGCCTCTTGGAGCCGTTCGGCGTCAACGCGCGCCTCACCCGGACCAGCGTGTTCCGCCTCGCGCGCGAGCGCTGGCTCGGCGCCAAGCGGATCGGACGCCGCAGCCTCTACCGCCTTACGCCATCAGGCGCTCGCCGCTTCGAGCAGGCGTACCGCCGCATCTACGCGCCGCCCGCCGATTCGTGGAACGAAGAGTGGGAGCTCGTGATCGCCGGCGCTCTGCCCGCGCGCCGTCGGCAGGCGCTGCGCGACGAGCTGCACTGGGAGGGTTTCGGCGTGCTGGCGCCGGGCGTGCATGCGCGGCCGGTGCAGGCTGAGGACGCCCCCTTGCCGGCGGCCGCGACCGCCCTTCCCGGCCTCATCGTGGTCCGGGCACGAGACGCCGCGCCGGCGCACCGCGAATCGCTGGCCGCCTCGGTTCCGCGCGCATGGGACCTGACGCGCATCGCTTTGGACTATCGCAAATTCCTGCGCCGCTTCGGCGCGGTCATCGAGCGCTTCCGGCGCGCGAGCCCCGACGACCACGATCCCGAGCAGTGCTTCGTGGTGCGCACGCTGCTGATCCACGAATACCGCCGCGTGCTGCTGCGCGATCCGCGGCTGCCGGTCGCGCTCCTGCCGCTCGACTGGCCGGGCGCCGCCGCCTACGCGTTGTGCCGCGATTTCTACCGGCTTACTCACCGTTGCGCGGAGCGCCATCTCGCCGCGGTGCTCGAAGGACCGCGCGGCACGCTGCCGCCGGCGAACGCGGCGTTCTATGCGCGCTTCGGCGGCCTGACCGACTGACCCGTCGAGGACCTTCGCGCGAGAGCGAATCGTCAGCGCGCCGTCTGGGGCCGGCGGATCGAAATCCCCCACACCTTCATGCTTGCCGTGCCCGGTGACGATGCGACGCCGTTCTCGTCGGCCCTGAACGGCACGCTGAACGGACGCTCGATGGCCGTCATGTCGGTGAGGACGTGGACGACGAGGAACGGGCTCAGCGCGCACAGCTCGTTGCGAATATCGCGTGCCGCTTCGGCACCGTTCATCGACGACTGAAATCGCGGGACGCGCATCCGCGGCCGCGGCCTCACGACCGGCCACAGCCGGACTTCGGCGATCTTGTCGCTGCGGCTCATGTAGCTTCCGGACACCGCGATCAGGTCGATCTGCAGCGGATTCCGCGTACGAGTCGCAGTTCATGCTCTCGGCCAGGCGGCACGCCTTGTCGAGAAGCTCCCGCGCCTCGGCGCGATGCAGCGGCGGGACGATGTGCGCCTGCGCGAATTCGCGGAATTTTTCGGTCAGACGGAAATCGCCGGCGCGTTCGCCCTCGGGGTACAGCAAGCGATGGCCCGCGAGGGCATGCAGCAGCGCGAGCGTCGCGGGCATGTCGAGGTCGAAATCCTCGCGCAGGGTGGCGGCATTCACGCGCGCCTTTCCCGGCGGCAGGGCGTCGACACGCGCGACAACGCGCTCGACGCCGCGGCGCAGGTGCGTGGGCTCGAGGCCGAAATAGTACTTGTTGGCGACCAGCGTGCGGGGCTTCATGGCGTGCCGCCGCGCGGGGCAGGAAGGTGAAGCCGCGGATCAACCGTTCCACGGCTCATCGCGTGGGGGCGCGCGGCACCCGCGCGTCGATGGCAGGTCAGGGTCGCCGGATGGATCCGTTGCATAGCGTCGCGCCTCCGCGAACATCCGCTTCGGCAGCAACGGGAGACGGGGGTCGGCGGGGATGCCGATGATCCATCCTTCTCCACGGCGGAGACTCCGCCGGCAACCCCGCTACCCGTCGTGTGCGTCCACGGGCCGGAGGCTTTGCGTCACTGCCTTGCGACAGTTTTGCCCAATCGATGTGCTACGCGAGAAGACTACTGCGACAACCGCGGCGCGGTCAATCGGGAGGCGACGAACGGAGGCGCGAAGCGGGATGCGTTCCGCAACACGCCGGGCGTGCAATGCGCTAAACCTTTGACCGGCCGGGCTTTTTTACCTGCGCGCCCGGTCGCGGAGCCGCGCGCTAAACGCGCCGCGGCAGGCTCGGCGCGCTGCCGCCGGGCTCGCCACCAGCCGCGATACGGCGTCGCGCCGAACACGGCGCCGTGCAAGCGCGTGCCGAACGACGGGGCGCCCCGCTCCAGGAATCGAGCCGCCCAGTTCTTCGCCGTGAGTTGTCGTCAACAGATGCCGCAGCACCAGCCCGCTTCTGATCTCCGGCGCAAATTCGTCGTCGCACAGCCGCTGCCAACGTTGCGCGGCATCGGTGGCGTCGGAGGCCGCGGCAATCGCTGCGGCGACCAGCCGCCCGCTCGCAAGCGCATTGCCGATGCCATCGCCGGTCAGCGGGTCGGCGAGGTTCGCGGCGTCGCCGATGCGCAATACGCGGCCGTCGGCGACGCGGTTCCGCCAGACACCGAGCGCGACGGGGTACCCGGTTGGGCGGGTGACCGACAGCGACGCGCGGCGGAGGGCTCGCGCTGCTTCGTTCTGCGCGACGAAGCGGTCGAGGAAGTCGGCCACGGTATGCCCCGCGCCGCTGTCGTCCTTCCACACGCCGACGCCGACGTTGAAGCGCACGCTGTTCGCGTCCGCGTGCACGGGGAAGATCCAGCCGTAGCCGCGCCGCGATGCGGCGTCGGTGTGGATTTCGACGCGCGCGGAGGCTTCGGCATCGAGCGCCGCCCGCGCGACGGTCCAATAGCCGCGCAGGCCGATCGCGTTGGCGATGCCGGCGGTCGCGCCGCGCGCGTCGACGACATGATCGAAAGTGCCGAGCGCTGCGTCCGAAGCGATATCGCGAACCGTCCGCTCGACAGGCTCGCACCCGGCAGCGATTGCACGCGCGCGCACGAGGTCATCGAGGACATGCCGCGGCACGCACGCGCCGGGACGAGCGCACGTGCGCGTGCTTGCGCGCCCCTCGGGCGAGACGAGCCGCGTCGCCAGTCACTGTCGCGTGGCCCGGCGCGTCACGGGCAAGCTCCGCCGCATCGAGACCGAGTATCGCGAGCTCGTCGAGCGCGGCGGGCGTGAGCCAGTCGCCGCAGGTCTTGTCGCGGGGAAACGCGCGCGGTCCATCAGCGTCACCGCGATGCCCGCGCGCGGCGAGATGCCAGCCGGCGGCAGCCCCGGCGGGGCCGGCGCCGACGATGGCGACGCGCGCCTTCCGGCCGGGGATCACGGATGCGGGAGAAAGGGAAGAGAATTGCGCATCTGACATGTTCAATGCTACACAAGCCATCGTGCGGAAGTATCTCAGCGTTGACGGTGTCGGGAGCGCAGTCTAGGATGGCGCGCCCCGAGCGTGCACCGCCGGGCGCCCATTATCCGATGCCGAAGCCAGCGCGCGTTTCGCGCCTCCCGCCGTTGAACGTCACCGGAGAGGTGACGTGACGGCCGCCGCCCGCGTCGGCTGCGAGCCGCCACGATCGGCCGCGCATGCGAAGAGCGGCGCGCCGGGATCGGCAGCGCGGCGCAACGACGCCGATGCCCGGCGCTACCTGCGACTCACGCTCGGCCACACGCTCGCAATGTATGCCGTGCTCGCCGCTGCGCTCGCCGGCGTGCTCCCCGCCTGGACGCTCGTCGTTGCGGTGCCCTGGCTTTACGTACGCCTCTCGCTGGGCCTCCACGAGCTCCTGCACGTCCGCACCGCGGATGACGTCCCGGGCTTCCATCGGCTGGCGATGATCTTCGACACGCCGTTCGGGCTGGGCTACCGCGAGCACCGCGCGATCCATCTTCGTCACCATCGCTTCGCCGGGGACACCCGGGACCCGGAGCGCTGGCAGATCGAGGGCAGCCATTGCCGCGCGTTCGCCAACGCGCTGATCACGCCCGAGCGATCTCTGTTCCTTTGGATCCGCACGCGCGGCGTCGATGCGCACCTCGCGCGCGAAGGCGCCTTCCGCTGTGCCTTCTTCGTCGCCGTCGCCGCGCTGAACCCGCTCGTGTTCGCCGTCTACTGGATCACGCTGCGCGCATGCATCGGCGTCGCCGGCTTCGTCTTCCACCATCTGCTGCACAATCGCCGCGGGGCACTCGGCACCTACGCGCTGCCGTTTCCGCCGGGGCTCGCGCGCGCGGGCGGCGCGCTGTTCGGCGCCGAGCCGATGCTGATCCTCGAGCAGCACCGTGCGCACCACGTATGGCCCGACGTCCGCGTACGCGATCTGCCGCGCTTTCCGGCGGCGTTTGCGCTGCCGCCGGGCCCGGTCACCCCGGCAACGCGCGCTGCCGCCGCGAGGCGCCAAACACCAGCGGCGTGACAAGCGGGCTCTCGAAGCCCGCGCACGCCATCCGGCTGATCGCCGGGAGAGGAGGAGTGTTCCGATGGGGAATACCTGTCGCGTCCTGATGCTCGGCGCTTCGTACGGCTCGCTGCTCGCGAGCAAGCTGCTGCTCGCCGGGCACACGGTGCACCTCGTCTGCCTGCCGGCCGAGGCGGAACTCATCGGCCAGGAAGGCTTTCGCGTCCGGTTTCCGGTCCGCGGCCGGAGCGATCTTCTCGACGTCGACTCGCGGCGGCTGCCGGGCAAGCTGTCCGCCGGCGGTCCGCAGCCCGTGAATCCGTCGGATTACGATCTCGTCGGACTTGCGATGCAGGAGCCGCAGTACCGCTCTCCGGGCGTGCGCGAGCTTCTCGACGCCGTCGCGCGCGCGCGAATCCCATGCCTGTCGATCATGAACATGCCGCCGCTGCCGTACTTGAGCCGTCTTCCGCAGGTGATCGCGAACGACCACCGGGATTGCTATACCGATCCTTCCGTATGGGACAACTTCGATCCCGCGCTCGTGACGCTGTGCAGCCCCGACCCGCAGGCGTTTCGCCCGCCGGACGAGAAGGTGAACGTGCTGCAGGTGGGCTTGCCGACCAATTTCAAGGCCGCGCGCTTCGCTTCCGACTCGCACACGGCGATGCTGCGCAGGTTGCAGGCCGACATCGACGCCGCGCGGTTCGACACCGGTCAGGGCGTCATCGAGCTGCCGGTCAAGCTCAAGGTTCACGATTCGGTCTTCGTGCCGCTCGCCAAGTGGTGCATGCTGCTGACCGGCAATTACCGCTGCATCCGCGCGGACTCGGTCGTCTCGATCCGCGACGCGGTGCACGGCGACCTCGAGCGCTCGCGCTCGATCTACGAGTGGGTCGCGGCGCTCTGCGTGGCGATGGGCGCGGCGAAGGATGACCTCGTGCCGTTCGAAAAATACGCGCACGCGGCGTCGAGCCTGGGCCGGCCGTCGTCGGTCGCGCGCGCGGTGGCCAACGGCGCCACCGACGTCGAGCGCGTCGACCGGCTGGTGCAAAGCGTCGCGGCACGCAAGGGCATGCGTTCGGATGCAATCGACGAGATCGTCGCGCTCGTCGACCGTCGCCTCGACGCCAACCGGCGGGCCACGGTTCATTGAACGGTTCAAGAAAGTTGACCTGAAATTTGCGCAAGTTCAGGACAAAGGTCGCTCCGAGTCGCTACCGAACGTCGGCTGACGGGCCAGTTCCAGACGGTCGCCCTTACATCTCGATTTTCCGTTAAGCAGCCGCTGACGACGCGGCCGTCGCCTGGCGATCGCACACCGCCACCGGGTAGTCACCCAACGCAGTTCAGCCGTACAGCCTGACCTGAGTGGCCAATGGCCGCCGTCCCCGCGTGTCACTCACGCTTGCTCGTGGAGTCGGCATTTGTGACTTCTTCATGCCGCTTAGTGACGATAACCCTTCACGCGAACTTTGAAGTCCATAGCCGGGCCAGGCGTTGGCGCGGTCTTGGTCTTGAGCACGTAATCGGGCGATTCCAATTCCAGATCGAGCTTGTGGAACACACGGGCCATCGACAGTGCCATCTGCACTTCGGCCAGGCTCTTGCCCAAGCAGGTGTGCGGGCCGCGGCCGTAAGGTGAGTACACGCCAGGCTGCAGATGCTCAGCGCGTGCCTTCTCGTAACGGTCGATGTCGAAGGACTTGGCCTTGGGCCAGTATTCATCCATGAAGTGCGGCACGCTGGTGCCGATGTAGATCATCTCGCCCGCATAAATCTGGTGGCCTTCGAACACGAAGTCTTTGTTGGCAGTGCGCATCTGCGCGACGGCGATCGGGTAGAGACGCATCGTTTCCATGATTGCGCCGTTGAGCGCGGGCAGCCTCTTGAGCAGACCTCCTTCGTCGACTTCGCCAACTGCGAACAGCTCATCCACTTCCTTTAGCACGCGCGCTTTGACTTCAGGATGCTTGAGAACGGTGTAAACGACCGCGGAGGTAGTGTTGGCGACGGTGTCCAGGCCCGCGATGTAGGGGCCAGTCAGCGACAGAATTAGGTCGCTTTCCGGCATCTTCTCTGGCGTATCGATGTGCGCGGCCATGATGTCGTCGATCAGGTTGCGATCTTCCGGCCTGGTCGTGGCATAGCGCGCTTTGGCGTCCTTGATCATCTTGCGGCCAAGCTCCATGACCCTGCCCTTGGCTTTCTTGTATTCGGTACGCTTTAGCAAGAGCTTGGGACGTTGACGCGTGACCAACACGTTGAGGATGTAGATGATCGCGGTGCGGATGTCCTTCACATACTCCAGCGGCGCAGCGCCGGTGAGAATAGTGCCGAGCTGATCGACGACCATGTACTGCATGGCTTCGACAACGGGCACCTCCTTGCCTAGAGGCCAGTCGCGCGTGAGCGATCCGTCGGTGATCGCGACGAGTTCGTCGTAGCGGCCCTTGATCGATTCCTTCGAATAGCCATGGCGCAGGATGTCGCGCAGCTCCCTGTGACTGTCGCCGTCTTCGCCGGTGAGCGTGCGCTTGGCGCCGAACTCGCTCGTTAGGCCCTCCCAGAATTCCTTTGAGCGCAGACAATCTTTGCCAGCGCGCGTTCCCATGAAGTTAGCGGCTTCAACGCCGGAGATCAGGACGTACTTCTCGCCAAGAATGCTGAGGCGACACACGGGTCCGTGAGTGCGGTAACAGTGAACAAAAAAGTCCGCAGGCCCTTTGACCATGCCGAAAAGGCTGCCCAGCAATGGCAGTCCGGGTACTCGAGGGGTCTTTTTCAGCGAAATGGTTTCTTGAGTGACACTCACGAAGCCCCCGGACTAATCAATAACTTGCCTCGGTGTTGACGTCCGGCGTCGTTCGCCTTGCGAACGACGGATTGGACTCAATCCCTGTAGCGCCGTTCGACCGGTCGGTCGGTGTCGATGGACGTCGTTGCCCGGATGTCGAACCACGCTCGATCGGCGCGGAATACACCCAGCCGACGAGCGTGCCCGGGCCGGATGTTCTAGTAGCCCATCCGCATCGACGTGTCGTCCTGGTCATCCACGTCGAGCTTGGCTTCCGGAGGCAGCTTCTTGATGATCTTTTCGATCATGCGGACGTGCTCGGCCTCCTCGGCCCGCAACTCTTCAAACAGCGCCTTGACGTCTGGCTGGTTGACGTAGCGGAGGGTCAGGTCGTAAAACGCGAAGGCCTTCTTTTCGGAGGCCAACGCCACCAGGTACGCATCGAGCGGTGACATGTTGTTACGAGGCGCGCCGAAGTCGGGCGCTTCCACGTCGAAGATGTCGTCGAGCTTGACCTTCGGGCGTTCGTCGCCAAACAGTGCAAACCGGCGCTCGGCGAGCTGTTCGCCATGCTTGTTCTCGTTGACGGCCATCGATTGGAATACCGATGCGGCGTCATCGTCATTGCGGCTTCCGAGCTGTTCAACGAACTGCGTGTACCGCTTGAATGCTTCGACCTCGATCAGGGTGGCGAGATCAAGGGCGTCCATCAGCGTGAGTTTGGAGTAATCGAGTCTTGTCGGCATATGGCTCTCCCCGGCTACGATGCAGCGCGCCCAAAAACGTGAGTGCGTCTATTCGTCGCAACTAAGACATTATCACCCTGTCGAGAACCCGGTCAAAGCGGGTCTTGCCGTTGTCATGTCAGGATCGTGAACGCTGCCCGTGGATAGTCCGGCGCTGCCTGCAAAATTCGGGTTCACCGGCAATGATCGGCAGCTTCGGGGCGTCAGCGGTCGTTCGTGAACGGCGACTATCCATGTCCCGACATTAACCCGAGCGGTTCAGTTTTCTGGAAAGCGGACGTGTTGGACGTGTAGCACTTGGGCGGCGGGTCGTGCTCCGCGCGCGTCCAACGGGGACAAGATACGTGGGAACCGCGACGGCTACGACGGCACCGTGGTTCGGGCTGTCCAGCAATGCGTCGTGGTACGCGCTCAGTCTCGGATCGAGCGTTTCCGTCCAAATGGAGGCATATGAGGCGGCGGGACATCATTGCGGCACTCGGCGCGGCGGTAGTGTTGCCGTCCGGCGTGCGCGCACAGGCGGGAAGGCCCGGAGAGACGGCGGCGCAAGCGCCGAACGCACCGATAGTTGGTTTCCTCAACAGCGCGTCGCCCGTCACCTACCGTTTCAATGCCGATGCCTTTCGGGAAGGCCTAGCGCAAGCCGGCTTCGCCGAGGGCCGCAACGTGCGCATCGAGGAACGCTGGGCAAACGCTGACTACAATGCGCTTCCGGCGCTCGCAAATGAGCTCGTGGCAAAGGGCGTCGTCGCCATCGCGGCCACGGGAGACGTGGCCTCGGCGCGCGCCGCCCAGAGCGCGAGCAGGACCATTCCAATCGTCTTCACCATCGGCGGCGATCCTGTGCGTTTCGGGCTAGTGGCGAGTTTTAACCAGCCCGGCGGTAATCTCACGGGCATTGCGTTCGTGCCGAACCAGCTAGGCGCCAAGCGCGTGCAGCTGCTGCATGAACTCGTTCCCAAGGGTGCGCGCGTCGGCTTGTTGATGAACCCGGACAACCCGAACGTCGCGACCGAGCAGGCGGACTTGAAGGATGGTGCAGGCAAGTTCGGACTGCAGACTGTTGTGCAAATTGCGCGCAACGCCACCGAGATAGATGTTGCATTCACGGAACTCGTGCGCGCCAAGGTCGACGCCGTGATCGCGGCCACGGACCCGGTCCTGCTCGATCGCCGCGAGCAAATCGCCGCGCTTGCCGAGCGCAATGCGCTCCCGGCGATTTCGTTCACCCGCCAGCTCGCAATGGCGGGCCTGCTGATGACTACGGCCCAGACATCGGGTGGATGTATCGCCAAGCCGGCGGCTACATCGGCCAGATCCTCAAGGGGGCGAAGCCGGCCGACATGCCAGTCATGCAGTCGATCCGCTTCGAGCTCGTCCTCAACCTCAAGACTGCAAGGCGCTTGGGCCTCGAGGTTCCGCCGACCTTTCGTGCCTCTGTCGACGACGTGATCGAGTGACCCCGCGCATCTCCCCATGACCCTGGCCCAAGTCTAACCCGAAGACGGCGGTCCCCTTCATGCGGGCGGTTGCTGAAGACGAGAGTCCGCTCTTGTTGATTTGGGCGACTACTATTAGAAAAGCCGAACGCCTGCAACGGGTCGAGAGCCGAGATACGTTCTTGTCGGTCAACAACCGGCCACATCCAGGCATTGACGCTGGTGCAAGACTGCTCTTTCGAACGGCAGGCTCAGACCCTATAGCGGCTATTCGCTGCGGTGTGGCGCCAAGATACGCGTAATCGCCTTCGCCACCGAGCCGCCGGGCCGCCGGGCCGCCATTGACCACGGCTGACGGCGAAGACACAATCCCGGAAGTGGTAGAAGTGCCCTTGGAATTCCTTTCCTTCCGGAGCCGCCATCGCGTCGACCGGCCGCTCGAGGCATGTGACCTAGAGTGCGCACCATGGGCCAGCCCGTCCTGCTTGCCATCGACGACAATGAAAGCCTGCTGGGCGACATCGAACGCGAGCTGCGCGATCGGTACGCGCGGCACTATCAGGTGGTCTGCGTGCGATCGCCCGCGGAGGCTCGTGCGCACCTTGCCGACTTTGCCGCCTCGGGCGTCGAGGTCGCCCTGGTGCTGGCTGGCCGGTCGGCCGCGGGCGCGCCCGCCAGTGAACTGCTAGCCGAGGTCCGGCAGGTCCACCCCCGGGCCAAGCGAGCCCTGCTGGTAGCGTTCGCCGACTGGGGCCAGAAGGCGGTCGGCGACGAGATCTTCGAGGGGGTGGCCGACGGTCGGTTCGATTACTTTGTGCTCCGACCGGCAGAGTCGCCCGACGAGCTGTTCCACCAGACGATCTCGAGCATGCTGCTCGAGTGGTGGGACGCGAACCGGGCCTCGCCGCACACGGTGCAAATTGTGGGCGAGTCGTGGACGGGACGGGCCCACGAGCTGCGCGAGGCGCTCAAGCAGTGCGCGGTGGTGCACAACTTCTGCCTGGCCGACTCGGACGAGGGTCGGGCGCTGGTCGCCGCGGCCCCCGAGGGGGCGAAGCTCCCGCTCGTCGTGTTCCCCAACGGCACGGTCCTCGAGAACCCGAGCAACGCCGAGTTGGCAATGGCCGCCGGCGGCGCCGTCAACCCCGAGCGGGTGGACTTCGACGTGATCATCGTCGGGGCGGGTCCCGCGGGCTTGTCGGCCGCGGTGTACGGCGCCTCGGAAGGGTTCCGCACGTTGGTGGTCGACAAAGGCGGCATTGGCGGCCAGGCCACGTCGAGCTCGCTCATCAGGAACTACCTCGGGTTCCCGCGCGGCATCAGCGGCCGGCAGCTGGCCCAGAGCGCGTACAACCAGGCGTGGGTGTTCGGGGCGGAGTTCGTGTTCATGCAGTCGGTCACGGGACTAACCCGTGACAGTGACCAACTCGTGGTCACGCTGTCCGACAGCGGCCCGGTGCGCTGCTCCGCGGTGATCCTGGCGATGGGCGCCAGGTATCGCCGGCTCGACGTGCCGTCGCTGGAAGCATTGATCGGGGCCGGCGTGTTCTACGGGGGTCCGACATCTGAGGCATCGGCACTCACCGGTCGCGATGTCTTCATCGTCGGAGGCGCCAACTCCGCGGGGCAAGCCGCGCTGTACCTCGCTCGGTACGCTCGCACCGTCACTCTGGTGGTGCGGGCCGATTCGCTCCGCGCCGGGATGTCCGAGTACCTCGTGCGCCAGATCGAGGCGACCGACAATATCAAGGCGCGGCTCGGCTGCCAGGTGGTGGGCGGTGGCGGCGACGGACGCCTCGAGCACCTGGTGCTGCGCGACATTGGGTCGCGAACAGAAGCCGCGGTCGAGGCGAACGCGCTCTTCCTCCTGATCGGAGCGCAGCCGAACACCGATTGGCTTCCGCCGGACATCGCCCGCGATGAGCATGGATTCGTCCTCACGGGAGCAGAAGTCTCGCAGCGTCGCTCATCGCGTCTCGATCGCAGTCCGTCTCTACTCGAGACGAGCATGGCAGGCGTGTTCGCCGCTGGCGACGTCCGCCACGGTGCAGTGAAGCGTGTCGCCTCAGCGGTCGGCGAAGGCTCCATCGCCATTCAGTTCCTTCATCAGCAATTCGCCGCTGAGCAACGTCAGCCGCGCGGCCGATCCGACGAACATCCCAGCCAAGCCGGGAGTGGGCGGTAGCGCCAGCCTGACGTTGGACCGCCCGCTCGAACTGAGCGAGCAGCTTGCGGCGCTGATTCCGCCACCCGACCGGCAGGCTCTAAACCTCAGGAAGCAGCCATTTGATTGTCCATCCCGAACGGCTCTTCTGGGTCGTCTGCGGTACTCTGTGAACCGAACCCCGGTATCGAGCGGAACCGGCAGTCGAGCGCAGAGCTCCGAAAGCTTCGGTGTCAGCGCCCCACTCCGGCCAGCACGTCGGCCTTGAGGAAGCGCTCGACCACCAGCATGAACGCGATCGACGGAATGAGCAGCAACAGTGCGGTGATCGACGCGATCTGGTAGTTGCCGCCCATGCTGGCGTTGAACATCAGGAGCGGCAGCGTCGTCACGTCGGGGACGCCGACGAAGTAGGTGCCGGTGAATTCGTCGAGCGATTCGAGGAACACGAAGATCGCGCTGGCGATGAGGCCCGGCGCGGCGAGCGGCAGCGTCACCGTCCGGAAGCATGTCCAGGGCGACGCTCCCATGTTGCGCGCGGCTTCCTCGAGCGAGGGCTCGACGGAGGCGAACGCGGCCGAGGCGATCCAGACGGCGAGCACCAGGCCGTGCGACGCGTGCACCAGCACGACGCCGAGGACGGTTCCGTTGAGGCCGATCTCGTAGAACACGCGCGCGATGTTCACGTAGACCGGCAGGTTGGGCACCGCCTGCGGCAGCAGGAACGCGAGCAGGATGAGGCTGCGCCAGCGAAGCTTCAGCCGGGCGAGCGCGTAGCCCGCGGGGATCGCCACCGCGAGGCTCAACGCCACGGTGAGCACGGCGATCCACACGCTGGTGCCGAGCGACGCCAGCGCATTGCCGCGCGGGCTGAACACCTGGCCCCAGAATTTCAAGCCGAACTCCTGCGGAATCTTGTACGGGAAATACCACTTCTCGGCGAACGCCCACAGGAAGAGATTGGCGAGCGGCCCGAAGATCGCGAACGCGACGAGCGCCAGCACGAGGGCCATGCCGATCATCTGCGGCCAGCTCGAGGGACGTCGGAGCGTCATGCCTGCGCCGCCTTCTGCGCGGCCGAGTGCCGCAGGTAGAACCACGCGCCCGCGCCCGCGACGATCAGCGTGAGCAGGCACAGCGCGTTTGCCACCGCGTAGTCGGACAGCGTGCTGATCCGGTAGGCGACGTCGACGGTGATCATCGTCGGCGAGTTGGGATTGATCATCATCGGCACCGACAGCACCGAGAGCATCGTCACGAACGACAGCACGAGGCCGACGAGCACCGTGCCGCGGACCTGCGGCAGCACGATGTCGAGCAATACGCGCAACCGTCTCGCGCCGAGGTTGCGCGCCGCCTCGATGTGCTGCGGCTCCAGCGAGGCCATCGCGCCCGCCACGAGGAGCGTCACGAACGGCGCCTGCTTCCACACGAACGCCACCACGATGCCGCGCCAGTCGAGCAGGCTTTGCGCGGACAGCGGCTCGATGAGCCCGGAGCCGATCAGCACGTGGTTCAGCATCCCGTTCTTGGCGAGGAACGTCCGCATGATCTGCCCGGTGACGATGAACGGAATGAACAGCGGCCACCGATAGAGCCAGCGCAGGATCGCCACCGCGCGCGGGTTTTCGCCCAGCGTCAGATAGCCCGCGATCGCGATGGCGACGAGGCCGATCAGCAGCGTCGACAGGAGGACGATGCCGACGGTGAAGAGCAGGTCGGTCCGGTAGAGATCCCAGGACTTCGCGAAATGCTCGAGCGTGAACTCGCCGGTCTTGCCGCGGAACGCGAGGACGAACGACATCGCGAGCGGCAGCACGAAAAAGAGCCCGACGATCGCGAGCGCCGGCCCGGTGAGCAGGAGCCCGGCCGCGTATCCCCCGCGGGCGCGTCCCCTCGCCTCCTCCCCCCGCGCCGCGAGGAGAGGACGCGTCATCGACAACGTCCATCGAACGACGCTACTTGATCACCACCCGCTCGTAGCCTTCGACGATGTCGGTGAAGTAGTCCGACAGCGGGAACGGCCGGCCGTATTGCGACAGCTGCGACGGCGAGATGTCGGTGAAGAGCTTGTTCCAGTCCGCAGGCGAGAGCTTCGTCTGCACGTACACCGGGTCGATGCCCGGGTACCAGTTGAACTGCTTGACGATGCCTTCGGCCTGCACTTCCGGGCTTTCGGCGAAGTCGATGAATTTCTTCGCCAGCGCGGCATTGGCCGCCTTCGCCGGAATCACGTAGTACATAGGCTGGCCGGGAAGTCCCGGCGACGGCAGCGCGAGCTTGATCTTCGGGCTCATCTTGCCGTCGGCCTGCCACGTGTAGAACATGTCGACCCACACCGGTCCCATCGTGATCTCGCCGCGGTTCAGCATGTCGAGCGTGCCCGCGTTGCCCGGCGTCATCACGACGTACTGGTTGAAGTCCTTGAGGCTCACGAGCGACTTGTCGATGATCGCCTTGTCGCTGGCGGCGTAGGGGCCCTTCTCCAGCTTGTCGCCGAGGCCGCTGTTCGCCGATACCCAGCCCATCACGAAGCCGACGCCGGACATCCCGCCCTTGACGCCGTTGTAGCCGAACTGTTTCGGGTTCTTCTTCACCCATTCGGCGAGCTCGGCGTACGATTTCGGCGGCGTCTTCACCATGTCCGGGTTGTACGCAAACGCGATCTGGCTGTGGAACATCGGCAGCACGTAGCCGTCGACGTTCGCTCCCAGCGCGTTCTTCGCCGTGTCGCGCGAGACGAGCTTGCCGGCGGCGACGTCGGCGCGATACGGCATCAGCAGCTTCTCGTTCACCATCGTGGCCGCGCCGCGCTGGTGCACGACGGCGACGTCGGTGTCCCACGTCGCGTTGCCGGCCTTCTGCTGCGCGGACAGCTTTTCGTAGATCTTCTGCGAGCCGGCGTCGCCCGGGCCCGTGCCGACCGCGCGAACCTTGACGCCCGGATTCATCGCCTCGAACTTCGGCCCGAGATAGTTGTTGACGTAGTCGACCATGTTCTGGTCGCCGGCAGAGACGACATTGAGCGTCGTTTGCGCCTGCGCCGGCGGCAGCGCGGCGATGAGGCCGGCGGCGGCGAGCGCGAGCAGGATGCGGAGTTTCATGCGATCTCCCGATCATTGGTGGATTGCCCGGTTGGAAAAAGCAGGAGCGCGTCGCGGGGAACGACGACCGAGGCCGCCGTGCCTTCCGCCACGCGCTCCGGCGCGTGAACCCAGATGTCGGCGCCGGCCGCGCGCACGCGGTAGCGATAGCCTTGTCCGACGTAGATGGTCTGCGCGATGACGCCGTCGATGACGAGCGCCTCGCGGCCCGCCTGCGACGGCGGCGCGAAGCGCGCGGCATCGCTGCGGAAATGGGCGCGCAGCCGCGGTCCAGCGGCTGCGCCGCCGTTGGCGGCGGCATAGGCGCCCGACGCCGTGCTGACGACATCGAGCGCGTTGTCGGCACCCATGAAGCCGGCGACGAACGCGCTCGTCGGCCGCTGGAAGATCTCCTCGGGCGTGCCGAACTGCACGACCCGGCCGGCGTCGATGACGGCGATGCGGTCGGCCAGCGTCAGCGCCTCCTCGCGATCGTGCGTCACGTACACCGACGTGATGCCGACACGCTTCTGCAGCGCGCGCAACTCGTGGCGCAATTCGATCCGCACCTTGTAGTCGAGATTCGACATCGGCTCGTCCAGCAGCAGCAGCGTCGGATCGACCGCCAGCGCGCGGCCAAGGGCGACGCGCTGCCGCTGGCCGCCGGAAAGCTGCGTCACCGGCCGCGGCCCGAAGCCGTCGAGCTGCAACAGCTTCAGCATCTCGGCCACGCGCGCGGCGATCGCGTCCTTCTTCCAGCTGCGCATCGAGAGCCCGTAGCCGATGTTCGCCGCGACGCTCATGTGCGGCCACAGCGCGTAGGACTGGAACATCATCGCCGTATTGCGTTTTTCCGGCGGCAGACCCGTGATGTCCTTGCCGTCGACGCGGATGGCGCCGGAGTCCGGATGGATGAAGCCGGCGATCGAGCGGAGCAGCGTCGTCTTGCCGCAACCCGAGCTGCCGAGGAGCGCGATCATCTCGCCCCGCTGGACGTCGAGGCTCACATGGTCGAGCACCTGCGTCGCGCCGTAGGAGACGCAGAGGTTATCGATGACGAGGTACGCTGGCATGCGGGCACGCGACGCGGAACGGCGCGGAAGACTGTGGTCGCGCAGTATGACGCCTGCGCGACAGGATGCGAACCGGGCGTTCGGTGCGCTGCGGCAATCGAGGGGTGCCGAAGCCATGAAAAGACGGCTTGCTGCGGCGCAGCAGCCCGGGTCGGGCCGGCGGTGCCGGCGGCGCGACCCGGAGCGGCTCCTCGTCGTCGTCGTCGTCCTCGTCGTCGTCGCCGTAGCCCTCGTCCTCGTCGGGATCGATGTTGCCGCCTTCCTTTCCGTCGTCGTCGTCGTCTTCGTCGTCCTCGTCGTCATCTCCCGGATTGACCGTCGGCGCGAACGAACGCGTCACACCGGCCGGCACGGGCCACCCGTCCGTGAACGGCCAAGCGCCTTCGTTGTCGCAGAGGAGAGCCATCGGAACGCCAACGTTACCGCACAACCGGCCATCGACTCAACGCCCGACCATCGCGACGACGGTGTGGCGCCGACGCCGGAATCGACCGACAATCGCTACGGCCGTCGGCATCCGGCACCGTCGCCGCGGCCCGAGAGCGGACAATGAACAACGACAACAGCTCCCTGCGACCGATGGCGGATGCGCGCGCGCAGCCCGGCGGCATCGTCGGCCGCATGTTCGCCGCGATCGTCGCGTCGACCGGAATACCGCTGCGGATCGTGCTCGCCGATGGCTCGGTCATCGAAAGCGGCGGCGCGGAGCCCGCCTTTACGCTGCGGTTCCGCAGCGCGCAGGCGCAACGCCGGGTCGCCCTCTTCGGCTACGTGGGTCTTCTCGAGGCCTACTTCGACGGCGGCCTCGACATCGACGGCGACATCGCGCTCGCGTTCCGGGCAGGCTTCGACAGCGGTTACGATCTCGTCAGGAATCCGCTCGTCGTCATGCGCAACCATTGGCACGAGTGGCGGCATTCGAACCGCTCGCTTGCGCAGGCGAAGGCCAATGCGCGTTTCCACTACGGGCTGGGGCAGGAGTTCTATCGGTACTGGCTCGACCATCCGGCAATGATGTACACGTGTGCGTACTGGAAGGAAGGCACGACGACGCTGGAAGAAGCGCAGCGCAACAAGATGGACCACGTGTGCGCGAAGGTGCAGCTCAAGCCGGGAGAGACGTTCGTCGACGTCGGATCCGGCTGGGGCGGCCTGCTGCTCCACGCGTGGGAGCACTACGGGGCCATCGGAACCGGGATCAATGCAACCACCGAGCAAGTGGCCGAATCGCGCGCCGAAATCGATCGTCGCGGGCTCGCGGACAAGCTCCGGGTGATCGAATGCGATTTCCGCGAGATGCCCGGACAGTACGACAAGCTCTTGTCGATCGGCACGCTCGAGCATGCCGGCCGCGACTCGCTGCCCGAGGTCGTGCGCGCCCACGCGCGGGCATTGAAGCCCGGCGGACTCGGCGTCATCCACTTCATCGGCCACGTCGGCAAGCGCGACACCGAGCTCTACATCCGCGAGTACATCTTTCCGGGAGGCTGGATTCCGAGCCTCTCGGAGGCGATCGACTGGATGGAGCGCTCCGGGCTCGAGGTGATGGACGTCGAGAACCTGCGCCGTCACTACGCGCTGACGCTCGACTGCTGGGCCGAGCGCTTCGACCGGAGCTGGGAGGCGATCCACGCGCTCGACCCCAAGCGGTTCGACGAGCGCTTCCGCCGCATCTGGCGCACCTATCTCTGGTCCTGTGCCGAAGTGTTCCGGACGAGGACGCCGCAGATCAACCTGTTCCAGGTGACCGTCAGCAAGGGCAGCGTCGGACGCGGCTACCCGATGAGCCGCGCCTTTCTCTATCCGCCCGCAACGTGACCGCGCACGCGGACAAGATCGCGGACCTCGCGGCGCGCCTTGCCAGGACCGGGACACCGGGCGCACCGCGAATCGGGCTTGCGAAGTCGACCTCCAATCTGTTCCGCGACCGCGCGCGCCAGGGGCGGCCGCAGGTCGACCTCGCGCGTTTCGACGATGTCGTGCGCATCGACGCGCGCGAGCGCACCGTCGTGGCCGAAGGGATGATTCGTTACGACGCGCTGACCGACGCGACGCTCGTCCACGGCCTGATGCCGGCGGTCGTGCCGCAGCTTCGGACGATCACGCTGGGGGGTGCCGTGGCCGGCGTCGGCATCGAGTCATCGTCGTTCCGTTGCGGACTCGTGCACGACACGATCGCCGCACTCGAGATCGTCACGGGCGACGGCCGCATCGTCACCGCCACTCCCGACAACGAGCATCGCGATCTCTTCTGCGGTTTCCCGAATTCGTACGGTACGCTCGGCTACGCGCTCGCGGTGACGGCAAAGCTCGTTCCCGTGAAGCCTTTCGTCGCGCTGCGCCATGTCCGCTACGCGAGCGCGGCAGCCTGTTTCGCCGAGCTTCCGCGTCACTGCGATGACGCGGCCATCGACTTTCTCGATGGCACCGTGTTCGCGCCGGATGAAATCTACCTGACGCTCGGGAGCTTTGCCGACCAGGCGCCGCAGACCAGCGATTACACCTTCGAGCGGATCTACTACCGGTCGATCCGCGAGCGCCGCGAGGACTGGCTCACGACCCGCGACTACCTGTGGCGATGGGACACCGACTGGTTCTGGTGCTCGAAGAACCTGGGCGCGCAACATCCACTGGTGCGCCGGCTGCTCGGCCGCGAACGGCTCAATTCGGCCACGTGGCAGCGCATCATGCGGTGGAACAGCCGCTGGGGCGTCACGCGCGCCTGGAATCGGCTGCGCGGACGTCATTCGGAATCGGTGATCCAGGACGTCGACATCCCGCTCGAGCACGCCACCGCGTTTCTCGATTTCCTGCAGCGCGAGATCGGGATCCTGCCGATCTGGCTGTGCCCGATCCGCGCGCCCGCCGCGGCGAACCGCTTCACGCTCTATCCGTTGCGCCCGGGAGAGCTCTACGTCAACTTCGGTTTCTGGGACGTCGTCACCGAGCGCGTGCCGCGACCGCCGGGATATCGAAACCGGATGATCGAGCAGCGCGTGCGCGAGCTCGGCGGACTAAAATCCCTCTACTCGGACTCGTACTACAGCGAGGACGAATTCTGGAGCGTCTTCGACCGACCGGCCTACGTCGCGCTCAAGGCCCGCTACGACCCGCACGGCGCGCTTCCCGATTTGTATGCCAAGTGCGTGCAGCGCCAATGACCTCCGGGCCGATCAGGCGGGCGGAATGCGCAGCACCTGCCCAGGATAGATCCGGTCCGGATTGGACAGCATCGGCTTGTTCGCCTCGAAGATCTTCATGTACTTGTTCGGATCGCCGTAGTTCGCCTTGGAGATCTTCGACAGGTTGTCGCCGGCCACGACCGTGTAGTACGTGGCTTCGGGCGCGCTCTGGTCGACACTCATCATGTCGTTGACCTTGGCCACCCCGGCGACGTTGCCGCAGCACAGAACGATCTTTTCCTTCGTCACTTGGTCCGGCGCGACGCCGAACACCGATACCGTCTGCGTCGCGCCGTCGAACGTTACCGTCAAGCCGGTCGCCGACAGGCCCTGCGAATTGATGTAGCCGAGGATCGCGTCGCCCGCGGCGTCGTTGGCGGCCTTGACCGCCGCTTCGTCGGCAGGCGCCGCTGCTGCCTGGGCCATCGCTTCCTTTGCCTTGCCGCCGCCGAACAATTTCTCGCCGGCTTCTTTCACGAAACTGATGATGCTCATGGAATGCTCCGTCGTCGATGAATGAACGACGCGCCGGCGCCGTCGTCGACGGTGCAGCGCGCCTCGCATCAGCATACACCGCTCCGTCACCCGACGGCTCTCGATCCACGGGATGGTGGGGCGTTGCTGTTTATAATCGGAATTGATCGCCGCGATGGAACCGCGCATGCCCGCTCTCACGCTGACCCGTCCGTCCACCATCCGTCCGGGCTCGTGGGAGGCGTGGTGCATCGCGCTGCGCCCGCGAACGCTATGGATCGCGACCATGCCGGTCATCGTGGCCACCTGCCTGGCCTGGACGCTCTCGGGCGCCTTCCACCCGTTGCTGGCGCTGATTACGCTCGGCGCCGCCGTGCTGATGCAGGTCGTCACCAACCTGCAGAACGACGTCGGCTATACCGAGCGTGGCGGCGAGACCGGCGCCCGCGTGGGACTCCCGCGGGCGACGGCCAACGGCTGGCTCACGACGCGCGCGGTCAAGCAGGCGATCGTCGCCGTGATTGCGCTGACGCTGCTCGCCGGGCTGCCGCTCGTGCTTCGCGGCGGCTGGCCCATCGTCGTCATCGGCCTCGCATCGATCGCCGCCGCCTGGGCGTACATGGGCGGCCGGTGGCCGATTGCGTACACGCCGCTCGGCGAGCTGACCGTGTTCACGTTCTTCGGCCTCGCCGCCGTCTGCGGCTCGTACTACGTGCAGGCGGGAACCCTCGATGCGGTGGCGTGGATCGCCGGCTCGGCCGTGGGCATGCACGCCGCGGCCGTGCTGCTCGTGAACAACTTCCGCGATCGCGACCACGATCTCACGACCGGCCGGCGGACGCTTGCGATCGTGCTCGGACGCGAGGGATCGCTGCGGCTCTATGCGTTGCTCTTGCTGCTGCCCTTCGCGCTCGTGATCGTTCTCGCGTTGAAGACCGAAATCGCGCTCCTCGCGCTGCCGCTCTTCGCGCTGCCATGGGCGTGGCGGCTCAGCTCGCGCGCTTGCCGCCGCATCAGCCGGGCAGGCGCAGAATGCGCTGCTCTTTCGCACGGTGCTGCTCGAGGTCGCGTTCGGCCTGTTGCTCGCGGCCGGTGCGCTCGCCCATGGAATCGCATGAGGACGCGGCGCCGGGCGTTGGACATCCCGCCGCGATGATCGATGTCGCGCCGGTCGAGACTCGGCTCGAGGTGCGGCCCGAATGGACCGACGCGAATGGCCACATGAACGTCGCCTATTACGTGCTCGCGTTCGACCGCGCGACCGATGCGTTCTACGATCGCCTCGACCTCGGGTGGTCGAGCCTCACCCAAGGGCGCTCGCTGTTCACGCTGGCGATGAACGTCGATTACCTGAACGAGGTCTTCGCCGGCGAGACCGTCCGGATCACAAGCCGCCTTCTCGACTGCGACGCGAAGCGCCTGCATTACCTGCACGAGATGGCGCGCGAGCGCGACGGCGCGCTCGCTGCGACCAACGAGATCGTCGCGCTCAATGTCGGCATGGCGGCGCGCAAGAGCGAGCCGTTCCCCGCGGAGATCGCGGCGCGGCTCGCGGCGATGAAGGCGGCGCACGCCGCGTTGCCCTTGCCGCCGCAGGCCGGACGCACGCTCGGCCTCAAGCCGCCGCCGCAGAAAAGCGCGGGCAAAGGCCGGTCTACAGGCTGAGCGCGACCTCGGTGCCCTGCGCGATCGCGCGCCGCGCGTCGAGCTCGAGCGCGACGTCGGCGCCCCCGATCAGCGTGGTTGGCATCCCGGCCGCGCGCAACGCCGCGTCGAGCTCGCGGCGCGGCTCCTGTCCGGCGCAGACGACGATCGTGTCCGCCGCAATCAGCTGCGGCTGCCCGTCGATGCGCACGTGGAGTCCCGCGTCGTCGATGCGCTCGTAGACGACGCCAGGGAGCATCCGCACGCCGCGGCGCTTCAGCAGCGTCCGGCGAATCCACCCGGTCGTCTTCGCGAGGCCCTCGCCGACCTTGCTCCCCTTGCGCTGCAGCAGCCACACCTCGCGTGGCGAGCCCGCGTCTTCGGCAGCCGCTACGCCGCCGCGATTCTCGTAGGCGAGGTCGATGCCCCATTCGCGCGGATAGACCTCCGCATCGTTGCCGCCGCCATGCGTCAGGAACTCGGCGACATCGAAGCCGATGCCGCCGGCGCCGATGATCGCGACGCGCTTTCCCGCCTCGTGCCGGCCGGCGACGACGTCGACGTAGCTCGCGACACTCGGGTGATCGACGCCGGGAATCGCCGGCGTGCGCGGCACGATGCCGGTCGCGAGCACGACGTGATCGAACGCCGCGAGGTCGGCGGCGTCGACGCGGCGGCCGAGCCGCAGCGACACGCCGACGAGCTCGATCCGGCGCCGGAAATAGCGCAGCGTCTCGGCGAACTCTTCCTTGCCCGGGATCCGCTTCGCAAGATTGAACTGGCCGCCTATCTCCTCGGCCGCGTCGAACAGCGTCACCGCGTGACCGGCTTCAGCCGCCGTCGTGGCGCACGCGAGCCCCGCCGGTCCCGCGCCGACGACGGCAACACGCTTTGGCTGCGCCGCGCGCTTCATCACCATCACCGTCTCGTGGCAGGCCCGCGGATTGACGAGGCACGACGCGACTTTTCGCTCGAAGATCTGATCCAGGCACGCCTGATTGCAGGCAATGCATGTGTTGATCTCGTCGGCGCGCCCGGCGGCCGCCTTGGCGACGAACTCCGCGTCGGCGAGAAACGGCCGGGCCATCGACACCATGTCCGCATCGCCACGGGCGAGGATTTCCTCCGCGACGGCGGGATCGTTGATCCGGTTGGTGGCGATCAGCGGAATCCCGACTTCGGCTTTCATCCGTCGCGTGACCCACGCGAAGGCAGCGCGCGGCACCATCGTGGCAATGGTCGGGATCCGCGCCTCGTGCCAGCCCACGCCGGTGTTGATGATCGTCGCACCCGCCGTCTCGACCGCCTTGCCGAGCGCGACCACCTCGTCCCAGGTGCTGCCGCCGTCGACGAGGTCGAGCATCGAGAGGCGGTAGATGATGATGAAATCGCGGCCGACCGCCTCGCGCGTGCGCTGCACGATCTCGACCGGAAAGCGGATCCGGTTGACGAACGTGCCGCCCCAGTCGTCGTCGCGCAGATTGGTGCGCGGCGCGACGAACTGGTTGATCAGATAGCCTTCCGAGCCCATGATCTCGACGCCGTCGTACCCCGCGCGCTTCGCGAGGCGCGCGCAGCGCACGTAGGCGGCGATCGTCATTCCGACACCCCACCGCGTCAGCGCGCGCGGCCGGAACGGCGTGATCGGCGCGCGCACCGCGGAGGGCGCGACCGACAGCGGGTGGTAGGCGTAGCGGCCGGCGTGCAGGATCTGCAGCGCGATCTTGCCGCCGGCGTCGTGCACCGCCGACGTCACGAGCTGATGCCTCGCAATCTGCCACGAGTACGAGAGCTGCGCCGCGCGCGGCTCGAGGCGGCCCGCGAAATTCGGCGCCACGCCGCCGGTGACGATCAGCGCGGCGCCTCCGCGCGCGCGCTCGGCATAGAACGCCGCCATGCGCGCGAAGCCGTCCGGCGCTTCCTCGAGTCCCGTGTGCATCGAGCCCATCAGCACGCGGTTGGGCAGCGTCGTGAAGCCCAGGTCGAGGGGCGCGAGGAGATGCGGATAGGGGATCGACACGGACGGTGCTCCAGAGTCGGCGCACGAAATTGAAATCGCCGCAGCAGATTTCACAGCGTGCGCGCGATGATTTCCTTCATGATTTCGTTGGTGCCGCCGTAGATCCGCTGCACGCGCGAGTCGGCGTACATCTGCGCAATCGGATACTCGCGCATGTAGCCATAGCCGCCGAAGAGCTGCAGGCATTCGTCGACGACCTGGCATTGCATGTCGGTCAGCCACCACTTGGCCATCGACGCCGTCGCGGTGTCCAGCGTGCCCGCGAGGTAGCGAACGATGCACGAGTCGATGAAGACGCGCCCGATGTGCGCGATCGTCTTCGCCTCGGCGAGCTTGAAGCGCGTGTTCTGCATCTCGATCAGCGCCTTGCCGAACGCATGACGCTCGCGGGCGTAGTCGGTGGTGATCCGCACGGCGCGCTCGATCACCGCAACGCCGTAGAGCGCGACGATCGTGCGCTCGTACGGCAGCTCGTTCATCATCTGCGCGAAGCCCTGGCCTTCCTCTCCTCCCAGCAGCGCATCGGCCGGGACGCGGCAGTCGTCGAAGAAGAGCTCGGAGGTGTCCTGGCCCGGCATGCCGATCTTGTCGAGCGTGCGGCCGCGCCGAAAGCCTTCGAGACCGTCCGTTTCGACCATCAGCAGCGAAATTCCCTTGGCCGCGGCGGATGCGTCGGTCTTGGCGACGACCATCAGGAGGTTGGCGACCTGACCGTTGGTGATGAACGTCTTCGATCCGCTGAGAAGATAGGCGTCGCCATCGCGGACGGCGCGCGTGCGGATGCCCTGCAGGTCGGAGCCGGCGGCAGGCTCCGACATCGCGATCGCCCCCACGAGCTCGCCGGTCGCAAGCCGCGGCAGCCAGCGCCGCTTCTGCGCTTCGGTGCCGTAGATTTCGACGTAATGGGCGCAGATGTTGTGGACCGATTTGCCGAAGCTCGCGACGCCGGCGTACGCCAGTTCCTCGAACACGATGCAATCGTGCGCGAACGTGCCGCCGCTGCCGCCGTAATCCTCGGGAACGGCGCACAGCAGGAGGCCCATCGCGCCCATCTCCCGCCACGACGCCGCGTCCACGCGATGCGCCGCCTGCCACGCCGGCTCGCGCGGCGCGAGCACGTCGCCGACGAAGCGCCGCACCGTGCCGCGAAACGACTCGAGATCGTCGTCGAGCCAGGGAGATCGGTAGTCGATCGCCGTCATGGCAGCGCGATCCAGGCGTCGCCGGCGACTTTGAGCTCGCCGGCCGCGTTTACCGCCGTCACTTCCACCTTCGCCTGCCACTCGCCGTCGCGCTCCTGCTTGTCGACGACGCTGCCGGTGCAGGTGATCTTCTCGCCGATCAGCGTCATCGCGCTGAACCGCACGCCGAACTCGCGCAGGTCCTGCTGCGGCGCCCAGTGGGTCAGCAGGCGTCCGAGCCAGGCCATCACCAGCATGCCGTGCGCGAAGACGTCCGGCATTCCGGCCGCGCGGGCGAAATCGACGTCGATGTGGATCGGATTGTGATCGCCGGACGCGCCGGCGTAGAGCGCGAGCGTCGCGCGCGTCACCGGCGGCAGCGACAGCGGCGGCAGGACATCGCCCACGTTGACGGCGTCGAGGCGCGACGGCATCGGCAGCGTCATGCGATCTCGCGCACGACGATCGTCGCCCGCATCTCGGCGACCTTGACGCCGTGCTGGTTGGTCACGTCGGTATCCTTGACGACGAAGGCCTTCTTGCTGCTCTTCTTCTGCAGGATGTCGGCGATGCGCGACGAATACGTGAGGCGGTCGCCGGCGTAGACCGGAGCGAAGTAGCGGAAGCGTTCGGCCGCCGTGCAGCACCTGGGCGATGTCGATGCCCATGTCGGTGATCCACGCGAAAGGATCGGGCACCTCGAGGTCGAGGCAGAGCACGAACGTCGGCGGCGCCGGCAGCCCGCCGTGGCCGGCGGCCCGTGCGGCGTGCTCGTCGAGGTATTCGGCGCGCGTTTCTCCGGTCGCCTTGCGCGAACAGGCGCAGGCGCCCCGCCTCCACGTCGGCGGAGTGCGGCGGAATCGCCCGGCCGATGTGAATGGGGTCGATCATTTCCGGACTATGCGCCTCGGGCGCCGCGGTAGAGCGTGACGACGCAGGCGCCCCCCAGGCCCAGATTGTGCTGCAGCGCGATGCGCGCGCCGGCGACCTGCCGCGCTCCCGCGGTGCCGCGCAGCTGGTGGGTGAGCTCGTAGCACTGCGCGAGGCCCGTCGCGCCCAGCGGATGACCTTTCGACAGGAGGCCGCCGGACGGGTTGGTCACGTACCGGCCGCCATACGTGTTGTCGCCGTCGGCGACGAACTTCTCGCCGCCGCCTTCCGCGCACAGGCCGAGCGCCTCGTAGCTGATGAGCTCGTTCTGCGCAAAGCAATCGTGAAGCTCCACGACATCGACGTCGCCGGGTCCGATGCCCGCGGCCTCGTAGACCTGCCGTGCCGCCTCCTTCGTCATGCCATAGCCCACGAGCTCCATCATGTCGTGCGCGGCGAACGTGTCGGGACGGTCGGTCGTCATCGCCTGCGCGGCGATCGTCACGGTGGTGTCGAGATCATGACGGCGGGCATAGTCTTCCGCAACGATCACCGCCGCCGCGGCGCCGCACGTGGGGGGACACGCCATCAGCCGCGTCATGACGCCGGGCATCAGCACCGGAGACGCGAGCACATCGGCGGCCGTCACCTCCTTGCGAAACAGCGCGAGCGGGTTGTTGACGGCATGTCGGCTCGCCTTGGCGCGGACTTGCGCGAACGTCTCGAGCGTCGTCCCGTATTTCTGCATGTGCGCCAGCCCGGCGCCGCCGAAGTAGCGGATCGCCAGCGGAATTTCCGGATGACCGACGAGCGCGTCGGTCTCGCGGTCGAAATCGTCGAACGGCGTCGGCCGGTCGTTGAACTTCGCGGTGAGCGCGCCGGGTGCCATCTGCTCGAAGCCCACCGCCAGCGCGCAATCGACGGCGCCGCTGCCGACCGCCTGCCGCGCGAGGAAGAGTGCCGTCGACCCGGTCGAGCAGTTGTTGTTGACGTTGACGACCGGGATGCCGGTCATCCCGACGCGGTAGAGCGCCTTCTGGCCCGCAGTGGAATCGCCGTACACGTAGCCGGCGAACGCCTGCTGCACGTCGCCGTACGAGATGCGCGCATCGGCGAGCGCCTCGGCGACCGCGCGGGAGGCCATGACGTCGTAGGTCTCGCTCGCGCCGGGCTTGGCGAACGGGATCATGCCGACGCCGGCGACGATGACATTTCGCGTCATGAATTGTAGGGGCAGGCGGGACGGCTCAGGCGTTGCGCATCAGCATCCATTCGTGCGCAGGATCGTTCTTGAAGTGCCAGACGCGCTGCGGGCCCGCCATCACGTTGAGATAATACGAAGTATAGCCGTGCGGGACGACCACCGGATGGTAGCCGCGGGGAACGAGGACGACGTCGCGATCCTCGACCGCCATCGCCTCGTCGAGCGAGCGGTCGTCGGTGTAGACGCGCTGGAAGACGAATCCTTGCGCGGGCTCGAGGCGGTGATAGTACGTTTCCTCGAGCGAGCTCTCCACCGGAACCGCCTCGGTGTCGTGCTTGTGCGGCGGATAGCTCGACGAGTGGCCGGGCGGCGTGATCACCTCGACGACCAGCAGCGCTTCGGCCGGCGCGTCCTGCGGCAGGATGTCGCGCACGTAGCGCGTGTTCGAGCCGGTGCCGCGCACCGTCCGTCGCATCGACGAAGGCTCGATGAGCCGCGGCGCGACGCCCTTCTCCGCCGGCGCGAAGCAAAGCGCGACTTCGGCGCCGCGCCGTCGCCGCGGTGATCGTGAAATCGCGTCCCGGCGGCAAATAGACGGCGTGCGGCGCGATGTCCTCGAAGGGGGACTCCCGCGTCCCGAGGTCGCGCCACGCGATCTCGCCGCTCGTCACCCCCACCTTGCCCGCGACGACGACGATGCAAAGCTCCCGCGCAGTCGGTGGTCCCGACGTACTGCTCGCCGGCCGCAAGACGGAGCGCTTCGAACCCGACGCGGCGCCAGCCCGCCGACTCGGGCGTCACGCGCGCGATCGTTTGGCCGTTACGCGCAGCCTTGACGATGAGCGGTGAGGTCATTTTCCTTCCACCAACCCGCGCAGCAATCGATACGCCATCTCAGCGTAACGATACGGCGGCGCCACCGCGGGGTCCTGCTCGCCCTCGACGACGAGCCAGCCTTGATACCCTGCTTCGCGCAGGATGTCGACGACGCGGGCAAAGTCGACGCAGCCCTCGCCGGGGGTGCTGAACGCGCCGTTCATCACGGCCTGCAGGAAGCTCCAGCCGCGGTTGCGCGCCATTCTCGCGACCTCGGGCCGGACGTCCTTGCAATGGACATGCACGACGCGCGCGACGTGCTTCGCGAGCTCGGTCGGCGCATCGCCGCCGGCGAAGGTCACGTGGCCGGTGTCGTGCAGCAGTCCGACTTCCGGTCCGGTCACCCGCATGAGGTGGTCGACGTCGTCGGCGGTCTCGACATAAGCCCCCATGTGATGATGATAAGCGAGGCGCACGCCGCGGGTCAGCGTGTGGCGTGCGAAGGCGGTGACGCGCTCGCCGTATGCATCCCATTCTGTATCCGTCCGGAACCGCGGCCGCCGGGAAAGCGGCACCGGCGCGCCCTGGATCGAGTCGGCCACTTCGCCGTAGACCATGACCTTCGCGCCGTTGGCCGAAAGCAGCGTCAGATGCGCGTCGGCGGCGGCAATCTCGTCGGCGACCGTGCCGCGCGCGAGACGACCCGAATACCAGCCGGAAACGCAGGCGAGTTCGTGCCGCGCGAGGACCGCACGCAGCGCATCCGGCTCGCGCGGGAACTTGTTGCCGAGCTCGAAGCCCTCGTAGCCGATCGCCTTGCCCTCGACGAGCGCCGTTTCGAGCGGCGTCTCGCCGCCGAGCGACGGCAGATCGTCGTTGGTCCACGAGATCGGATTGATGCCGATGCGCGCGGCGAACGCCATCACCGTCGCTGTCCTTTCTTGCCTTCTTCGTAGGCAGCGCGCGCGACGCGCACTTTTTCCGATTCCGAGACCTCCGGCACGCCGACCTCCCACCACCAGCCGCCTGCTTCCGTGCAACGAAGAGGGTCGGTGTCGATCACGACGACGGAAGTCCGCTCGGCGGCGCGCGCCCGCGAGAGAGCTCCTTCGAGCTCGTCGATCGAGCCGACGTGCTCGGCCAGCGCGCCCAGCGACCTCGCGTGCGCGGCGAAGTCGACCGCCGGCGCGCCTGCTTCCCCCTGGATGCAGTCGGCGAGCAGGTTGTTGAAGGCTTCGCCGCCGCACGCCTGCTGCAGCCGGTGGATGCACGCATAGCCGCGGTTGTCGAGCACGACGATGACGAGCTTCGTGCCCAGCATCACCGATGTCGCGATCTCGGAATTCAGCATCAGGTAGCTGCCGTCGCCGACCAGCACGACGACTTCACGATCCGGGTGCGCCATCTTGACGCCGATGCCGCCGGCGATCTCGTAGCCCATGCACGAGTACCCGTACTCGACGTGATAGGCGCCGGGTCGGGCGGCGCGCCACAGCTTGTGCAGCTCGCCAGGAAGCGAGCCCGCGGCGCAGACGACGATGTCGTCCTCGGGCGAGCGGCGATGCCGCTGGACGGCGCCGATCACCTCGCCGTCGTAGGGAAGCGCCGGCGGAGTCACGGCGCGCACGTCGACGATCGCCGATACCGTGTCACGCCAGGCACGCGCCTCGCGCTCCGCGTGCGCTGTCCACGCCGCATCGGCCGCCCACCCGGAGAGGCGCGTGGCCAGCGCGTCGAGCGTCGCCCTCGCGTCCCCCACCACCGGCACGGCATGCCACTTGACCGCGTCGAACGGGTTCACGTTGATGGCGATGAGCCGCGCCTGCGGGAACAGCGAGTGCGATCCGGTCGTGAAGTCCTGCAGGCGCGTGCCGACGGCGAGCACGAGATCGGCGTCGCGTGCGAGCGCATTGGCCGCCGTGCCGCCGGTGACGCCGACGGCGCCGGCCTGCAGCGGATGATCCCAGGGCAACGCGCCCTTCCCCGCCTGCGTTTCGGCGACCGGCACGCCGTGGGCTTCGACAAGGCGCGCGAGCGCCGCCGGGCCGCCTTCGCTGTAGATCACGCCGCCGCCGCCAATGACGACAGGCCGCTTGCGACGCGCGAATGAGCGCCGCGGCAGCGTCGATGTCGGCGTCGAGTGCGGCGACGGCCCGCATCCGGTGCACGCTCGGCGCGAAAAATGACGCGGGGTAGTCGTACGCCGCCGCCTGCACGTCCTGCGGCAGCGCGAGCGTCACCGGACCGCATTGCACGGGATCCGTCAGCACGGCGATCGCGCACGGCAGTGCGGTCAGCAGCTGCGCAGGCTCCATGATCCGCTCGAAATATCGCGAGACCGGCCGAAAGCAGTCGTTTGCGGAAACGCCGGGATCCTCGAAATCCTCGATCTGCTGCAGCACCGGATCGGGCGCGCGCGAAACGAAGATGTCGCCCGGAAGGAAAAGCACGGGCAGCCGATTGACATGCGCGGTCGCCGCCGCCGTGACGAGGTTCGTGGCGCCGGGACCGATCGATGTCGTGCACGCCATCATCCGCCGCCGGAACTGCGCCTTCGCGTACGCGATCGCCGCGTGGGCCATCGCCTGCTCGTTGTGCGCACGATAGGTCGGCAACTCCGCGCGATGCCGGTAGAGCGCTTCGCCGAGCCCGGCGACGTTGCCGTGGCCGAAGATCGCCCAGACACCGGCGAATAGCGGCACCTCGCGCTCCTCGATGACCGCGCGCTGCGCGGCGAGGTAGCGGATGAGCGCCTGCGCCATCGTCAGCCTGATCGTCGTTCATCGGTTTCCCCGTGCCGTTCGCCACGCGTCGATCAGCGCCTCGAAATTCGCCCGCACGGACGAGACGAGACCAGCGTCGTCGACGTCGTTCGCGAGCCACGCGCGCGCCGGCTCGCCGAAGATCGTGCGGCCCACGGCAAACCCGCGACAGCTGCGGCTCCCCGCGGCATCGGCAAATCCGCGCGCCAGCTCCCGAATGGGCGCATTCAAGCCGAGGATCACGACGCCACGGCAGTACGGGTCACGTTCCGCGATCAATGCGTCGAGCGCGGGCCACGCGATCCTGGCCAACGGCGGCAGCTTCCACCACTCCGGAAAGATGCCGAGATTGTAGAGCCGCTTCACCGCACGCAGGAGGATATCGGAACCTTGCGGCAAGTGTTTCGGCGGCACGATCTCGATCAATAGCTCGTGGCCGCTCGCCTGCACCGCATCGTAGAGCGCGCGGACCTGCGCCTCGTTCTCCAATCGATTGACGACGTCGTCGTCGGGATGAAGCGGCACCAGGCATTTGACGACGTGCTCGACGGGCCACGAGAGGAGCGTCGTGCCGATCGAGCGCCCGTGCTCGAACACGACCGGATTGGAGCCCGGCCATTCGACCGGCCGGCCGATCCACCAGCCGCGGCCCGTCGCCGCGTTGAGCGCGTCCTGCCCGTAGCGGTCGTCGCAGAGGAGCCCGATCCGGCCCGCGAGACCGCGCGCGGTTTCGGTCTCCGCCACCGCCTCGACGAAAAGACGCTTCAGCGCCGGCAGGCGGCGCTCGTCGGCACCCGTCGCGCGCGCCATCTCGAAGAAAGGGTCGCGATGATCGAAAGCGAAGATGAAGAGCTCCGGCCGCGATGCCCGCGGCGCCGTCACGCGATGGAGACGCGTGAGCTCGACGTCCTTGTCGGGTTGCGGGATGCGGTGCGCATTGGCGATGAAATGATCGAGCTCGATGCGCGTGGGCATCGCCGGCGCGCAGCCGTGACGCGAGACGACGAGCGCGCCGCACGCGTTCGCATAGCGGCAGCAGGCGTCATAGTCCTCGCTGCGCAGCCAGCCCGACAGGAAGCCGGCGCTGAAGGCGTCGCCGGCGCCGAGCACGTTCAGCACCTCGACCCGGACACCGACGCCCGTTGAACGCCTCGTCGAGCGACGCCGGAATCGCGCCGTCGATGACCGCGCAGCCCATCGGGCCGCGCTTGACGACGAACGTCGCCTTCGTGACGCGCCGCGCCGCCTTCAGCGCCGCGATGATGTCCGTGCTGCCGCCCGCGATCGCGAACTCCTCCTCGGTGCCGATCACGAGGTCGAAGGCCGGCAGGATCGCCTGCAGATGCGCGGTGACCGTGTCGCTCGCAATGAAGCGCGTCTCGCCGTCGCCGCGCTTGGTGAGGCCCCACAGCACCGGCCGGTAGTCGATGTCGAGGATCGTGCGCACGTCGTGCGCCCGCGCCCGTTCGAGCGCCACGCTGCTGACGCGATGCACGTGCGGCGTCGAAAAATGCGTGCCGGTGATGAGGAGCGCCTTCGACTGCGCAAGGAAATCGGCGGCGACGTCGGCTTCGGTCACCGCCATGTCGGCGCAGTTCTCGCGATAGAAGATCAGCGGGAACGTGTCGCGGTCCTTGATTCCCAGCACGACCGCCGCGGTGAGCCGCGCCGGATCGACGCTCACGTGCGAGACGTCGCAGCCTTCACGCGCGATCGTCTCGACCAGAAAGCGGCCCATCGCGTCGTCGCCGACGCGTGCCGCCATCGCCGCCTTGAGCCCGAGACGGGCGCAGCCGAACGCGGTGTTGGCCGACGAGCCGCCCAGGTATTTGGCGAAGGTTGCGACATCCTCGAGACGGGCGCCGATCTGCTGCGCGTAGAAATCGACGGCGAACCGTCCGAGACAGACGATGTCGTAGCGGCGCCCGGCCGCGAAGGCGGTGTTGTTCTTCATGACGATGGAACCGGCCGCGTCGACGATCCGGGCCGGAAGGAGTTCCGGTAACATAGAACGACTTTCGAACCGGCGCAACCCTGCGCGCTCGAGCGAGCCTCCCATGATCGACGTTGCACTCTTCGGCGCCGGCCGCATCGGCACCATCCATGCCGGCAATCTTGCGCAGGAGGCCGGCGCGCGCCTCAAGTACGTGGTCGATCCGAACGCGAAGGCGGCGCGGTCGCTGGCCGACCGGCACGAGGCGAGCGCCGCGACCGTGGCCCAGGTCTTCGACGACGGCAGCGTCGGCGCGGTGCTGATTTGCTCGTCCACCGACACCCACGCGGACCTGATCCAGGCGGCCGCGGCCGCGGGCAAGCAGATCTTCTGCGAAAAGCCGGTCGACCTCGACGTCGAGCGCGCCCGGACCTGTGCGGAGGCGGTCAAGCGCGCGGGCGTCGCCTGCCTCATCGGATTCCAGCGCCGCTACGACCCCACGTTCTCGGCGCTGAAGGCGCGGATCGTCAAAGGCGAGATCGGCACTCCGGAGATGCTCGTCGTCACGAGCCGCGACCCCGGCGCGCCGCCGATCCCCTACATCAGGAGCTCCGGCGGCATCTTCAAGGACATGCTGATCCACGATTTCGACATTTTTCGGTGGATCCTCGACGACGAGGCTGAAACCGTGCACGCCAACGCGTCGTGCCTCGTCGATCCGGCGATCGCGGAGGCCGGCGACGTGGATTGCACCGCGGTGACGATCCGCACGAAGCGCGGGCGCCTATGCCAGATCAACACGAGCCGGCGCGCGGCGTACGGCTACGACCAGCGCTTCGAGGTGCTGGGCAGCGAAGGCATGCTGCAGGCGGGCAACCACGCGCCGACGGAAGTCGTCGCCAGCACGTCCACGGCGGTCAGTCGCGACTTGCCCGAGCATTTCTTCCTCGAGCGCTATCGTGCCGCCTATGCGAACGAGCTCGCGCATTTCTTCGCCGTGCTCGCGGGCCGCGAGAAGGCGCGCACGACGATCGACGATGGCGTGAAGGCGCTCGAGCTCGCCGATGCGGCGACGACTTCGTGGAAGGAAGGCCGGATCGTCAAGGTCGGATAGGTGCCACCCTACAAACGCAGCGGCGTGCCGTAACCCGTCAGCTCGAGATAGCCGCGTCCGCGCTCGCCGCCGGTGCCGGACGCGCGGACCGCGCCCTCCCAATAGATCGTGCCCGTGCTGGCGCGCGCATCGAGCTCCTGGTCGTCGATCATGGGATCGAGCAGATACGTGACCGCACCGGCCCGCAGCGTCATCGACACCGGATAGTCGACCGCCGTGCGCGGCGAGCGCCATGTTCGTCGCGGCGAGAAGTCGATGTCGCCGGGCGCGAACGTGCGCACGCGGCCGTCGCTGCTGCGCTGCGTTCCGCCGGCCCACAGCGACGCCGCCGGCGCGGTCGCGCATTCTGAATGCCATCAATGCGCTGCCGTCGGCGAAGTTGATGCCGGTCCAGTCCCAGCCGGCAGCTTCGGGAGCCATGACCTCGCTCGACCATTCGTGATCGAGCCATGCGCGGCCGGTCACGGCGAGCGTCTTGCCGTCGACGGCGATCGTCCCCGCGACAGCAAGCTGCGGCCGGCTGTAGTAGAAGCTTGCCTCTCGCGGCAGCGGGCCCTTGCGCGAATAGCCACCCTCCCCGTTGGCGAGCACGGGCCCGGCGGCCGTGAACGAAAGCTCGAGCGCGAATCCGCGCGCGGCGACCTGCGCCCGGTACACGTCGCCATCGAGCGCCAGCGACCAGTCGTCGATGACGACGCGGGTCGTGTCCTCGCTCGACTGCGCAAGACCAAAGCCCTCGCGCGCTGCGCGCTGGTCATGCCGCAGCCCGCCGGTCCGGGAGCTCACGAGCGCCGCGTGCGCGAACAGCAGCTGCCGCGGAGCGAACGCGCTCGGATTCTCTTCGTCCACGCGAGGCCGGTTGCGGAAGAACGTGACCTGCACGCCATAATCGTTGCCCGCGCCGTCGGCGAGCCATCCCGTCACGTACCACCACTCGACGCGGAAATCGGGATGGCTGCCGTGGTCGCGCGGGAAGCGGAGAGCGTGGCCGGGCTCGACCGGCGGATAGGCGCCCGCCGCCAGCGCATCCCGCGCGATGAGCACGAGCGGCACGCCGAGGAAATGCCGGCGCTTCAACGGAAATCCCCGATCCGCGGCTTCACCAGTCGTCCTTGACTGCACGGACGACGTCGACGTCCATCGCGCGGCGGCCGCTCGCGAGCGCCGTAAGGCTCGAGAGCAGCAGCACGACGACCGCAAATCCGGTCAGCGCGCCCCACGGGACCGAAAGATCCATCCCCCAATGAAACGACTGCCGGTTGACCACGTGGATGAGGATCAGGCTGATGACGAAGCCGAGCGCCAGCCCGACGGCGAGGCCGACGGCGCTGACGATGAGCCCCTCCGTCGCCAGCATCGCGGCGACCTGGCGCCGCGTCATGCCGAGATGGCGCAGCACGCCGAATTCGCGGCGCCGCGCGAGCACGAGCGCGCCGAACGACGATGACAGTCCGACGAGGCCGATGACGACGGCCGCGAGCTCGAGCGCATAGGTGACCGCGAACGTGCGATCGAAAATCCGCAGCGACAGCTCGCGAATCTCCCCGGGACCGGTCATCTCGAGCCGTTCGCCGCCCGGAATCGCACGCCGGATCGCCGCTTCCACGGCGGCGCGGTCCGCGCCTTCCGCGAGCCAGACGGCACCATTTGTCACCGTGGCGTCTCCTGTCAGCTCGACGTAGCGCTCGCGCTCCATCGCGATCGCGCCTTGCGGGCGGCCGTAGTCGCGCCACACGCCCGCGACGGTGAAGGGCAGCGTCTTTCCGTTCAGCGGCAGCGCGATGACCGCACCCGGCGCGAATCGGTAAAGATCGGCTGCGGCTTCGTTGACCCAGACGGGGGGCGGCGCGTCCGCAGGGACGTCGAGCGGCGCTCCGATGAGCGGCAGACTGCGCGCCGGATTGGCGCGGTCGATCGTGCGCGCCAGCAGCACGACGCGCACCCGTGCCGGATCGAGGGCGAGCTGCTGCTCGCGCAGGAACTCGGCTCGCCGCACGCCGGGCACGCCGGCGATCTTCCGTTGCACGTCGGGCGCCAGAAAGGCCGTCTCTCCCGCGGATGCCGCGCGCACATAGAGGTCGGCCGGCAGGATGCGCTCGAGCCAGGCATCCAGCGAATCGCGGAACGACGCCACCATGATGGCCATCGAGACCATCAGCGCGACGCTGGCGACGATCGCCGCAAGACTCACCGTGAGCTGCCCCGGAGCGCCGCGGAGCTGCGACAGCGCGAGCGCCGGCGCAGTCGCGCTTGGTGCGGGCAGCGCCGACAGTGCGCTCGCGGCAATGCGCGGCAACAGCATCAGCGTGCCGACGAGCAGCAGCGCGATCGAGGTGTAGCCCGCCAGCGGGAGCTCCGCGATCGGCGGCAGCGCGGTTGCCGCCGCTCCGATCACGATCGCCACGACGCCCGGAAGGGGTGAGCGCAGGCGCGCGAACGCGCGCTCCTCGTCGCCTGCCTTGAGAGCCTGCGATGGCGACGCGTGCGCGGTCTCGAGCGCGGGCACCACGCTGCCCAGCGACCGCGGCGGCCACGCCCAGCGCGAAAAACAATGCGAGCACCGCCGGGTCGATCGCGAGCGTGGGCGTGACGCCGCGAAAATAACCCGAGCCGAGGTCGGTGCCGACAACGCGCAGCGTGAGCCCGGCCAGCGCGAACCCGCCGGCGATGCCCAGCGCGCTTCCCGCCGCGCCGATCAGCGCGCCTTCCGCGACGATGAGCGCCGTCAGCCGCCGCCGCGTCACGCCCAGCACGCGCAGCAACGCGAACTGCGCGCGCCGGCGCACCACGGCGAGCGCCTGCGTCGAGAACACGAGCAGGCCGCCGGTGAAAAGCGCGACCAGCGCGAGCACGTCGAGATTCACGCGATACGACCGCGACAGCCCGGCGCTTGCCGCCAGCGTCGTCTGCGGCCGTTGCGCATTGACGCCCGCGGGCAGCTGCTCGCGCAGCGCGGTCGGCGAATGTCGCGACATCGATGCCCGGAGCAAGCCGAAGGTCGACGCGGCTGATCCGGCCGATGCGGTCGAACGCCTGCTGCGCGCCGGCGATGTCCATCACCGCGAAGCGCTGCGAACCGCCGGCGGGAAGCTCGCCGGCAACGCGCAACGGCACGTCGGCGAGCCCGACCTGCACGCGAATTTCGTCGCCGACCCCCACCGCGAGCGCGCGCATCGCGGCGGGCGTGACGAACAGCGTGTCCGGACGCAGCGCGTCGAGCCGCTCCGCCGTCGCGGCGACGAGCCCGGGCTCGACGAATCCGGCACGGAAGACATCGATGCCGACGATCCGGAGCGTGTCGTCGCGGCCCGCGAGCTTCGCGTCGACCTCGACCACGGGACTCGCCACGGCCACGCCCGGCAGCCGCGCGAGCATCGGATAGACGCCCTCGTCGAACCCGGCACGCGGCCCGCGCACCTCGAGATCGGCCTCGCCGGAAAGCGTCTGCACGCCCTGCGCGAGCTCGTTCACCGCCGCCTGGTTGATGAGCTGCACCGCGTAGCCGAGCGCGACGCCGAGCGCGATCGCGAGCACGGCGAGCGCGGTACGCATCCGGTTCTGCGCGAGCGAGCCCCGCAGCACCGCACCGGCGGCCGCGAGGCCCGAACCCGCGAGTGCTGCCCGCATCGTCACGTCACGGCACCTCGATTTCGCGCAACCCGTCGGCGGCGAGCAGGTAGACGCGGTCGGCGGTTGCCGCCGCGGCGCGCGAGTGGGTGACGAGGATGCCCGCCGCGCCACGCGCCTTCGCTTCGCCGCGCAGGAGAGCGAGCACCTGCCGCGCGGTGTCGGGATCGAGATTGCCGGTGGGCTCGTCGGCGAGCACGAGGCGCGGATGGTGGACGAGCGCGCGTGCGATCGCGACGCGCTGCAATTCGCCGCCCGAGAGTTCGCGCGGCATGCTCGACGCGCGATCGCCGAGGCCGACGGCCGCGAGCATGTCGGTCGCCCTGGCTGCGGCCGCCGTGCCATCGACGCCGGCGAGCGAGAGCGGCAAAGCGACATTCTGCGCGGCCGTCAGGTACGGCAGAACGTGGAACGCCTGGAAGACGAAGCCCATGCGGACGCGACGAAGCGCGGTCAACGCATCGTCGTCGAGCGCGGAGAGCTCGACGCCGTCCACCGCAATCGTGCCGGCGTCGGCGCGGTCGAGGCCCGCAACGAGATTGAGCAGCGTGGACTTGCCCGCGCCGGACTCGCCCATCACGGCGATGAAGCCGCCGGGCTCGAGATCGAGGTCGACGTCGCGGAAGACGGCGCGCGGGCGCGGCCCCGCGAACGACTTGGCAAGGCCGCGGATCGAGAGCATTGGGTCGAGCGTAATGGCGGGGCAAGCCGATCAGGTCCGGCGCATCTTCGCGTGCAGGTCGGCTTCGATCAGCGCGCGAAGCTCGGGCGTCACCGGCGGCGTGACGCCGAACCACTTGCGAAACCCATAGCCGGCCTGCTGCAGCAGCATGCCCAGGCCGTCGACGACCCGATGGCCGCGCGCCGCGGCGGCAGTCAGCAATGCCGTCTCGAGAGGCACATAAACGACATCGCAGACCACGGCCGATCGCTTGAGCGGAGCGAGATCGAGCGCGAGCGGCGGCTCGTTCACCATCCCGAGCGACGTGCAGTTGGCGAGCAGATCCGCAACGGCCATCAGTCGCGGCAACTCCGTCATCTCGTGCGCCGTGATGCCGCGTCCCAGCGAGAAGGCGAGCTCGCGCGCCCGCTCCCCGGTTCGATTCACGACGGCCACCGCAATGCCGCGCGCGGCAAGAGCGAAGGCGGCGGCGTGAGCGGCGCCGCCCGCGCCGAGGACGACCGCGCGCGCGTTCGCCACGTCCCACCCAGGCGCGCTCTGGTCGAGGCTCTCGATGAATCCGTGGGCGTCCGAATTCCCGCCGCAAAGGAGATCACCCTCGTACCACACGGTATTCACCGCGCCGATCGCCTCGGCGGCCCCGTCGCGTCGTCCGACCAGCCGATGCGCGGCGACCTTGTGCGGCACCGTGACGTTGGCGCCGGCGTAGCCGTGCGCGCGCAGATGGGTCAGGAACTCCGGAAAGGCCTCCGGCGGCACGTCCTGCTTGTCGTAGTGGCCGGCGATGCCCAGCGTCGCAAGCCAGTGCCCGTGGATCAGCGGCGAGCGCGAATGGGCGATCGGGTGGCCGATAACGCATACATGGGGGACGGTGGCGCGGGGCATGGCCGTCATTGTCCCATGGCGCCCGCCGATGCCTCCCCTGCTGCTGACCTCCTGTGCATCAGCATGCAGCACGCAACGAACCCGGAGCCGGATGCCGCGAGATGCTTCAGCGTATGTCCGCTGACGAAACCGGCGAGCGAATAAGTCTCCTCATCGAACGTCTCGAACACCTTGCTCAACACATACCACGCGAAAATCCAGTAGAGGTCGCTGCTTCGCGTATAGCGCGAGCGCGCGCGGATCGCGAGCAGCGCGAGCGCGACGACGGCATAGCCCTGCAGGATCACGTAGGGCACGACATTGCCGACGCCCGTCTCTTCCGTCCAGCGCCAGTAGACGACCGACGCGGCGCCAAGGGTGAGCAGCGGCAGCAGCAACATGAGCCCCACGCGAACGCCGACCCGGTCGACGATCTGGCTCGCGAGCAGCCCCATGAACGCCATTGTCATGGGCAGCCGGTCCCAGAACAGGCGCGCGTTGTCCGGCGCGAGGTGGTAATACGAAGAGCCGAACGCGGTCAGCAGGATGCCGAGGAAGAATGCCGCCCACGGCCACCGCTCGCTTGCGAATTCAAAGCGCGCGCGGCCGGAGAAAACGACGATCAGGCCAGCGATGCCCGCGATCAGGAAGCCGGCATTGGATGCGACGTCGCGAAAATTCGCAACGCCAAATGCGCTCCGCCGGTCGGCGAAATGATGATACGCAAGAGGCTGGGGCAAAGCAGGCAAGAGAAGCGCCGCCACAATGCACAGCGCCGTGAATACCATCAGCCAACGCGCACGGTTGGCCATCACGCCCTCGGCACCGGACCGCGCGCTCAGCGCGGCAGCTAGCTTCCGCTCGCAGTCACCCGGTCAATCGTCTTGCGTTCCGTCAATCGGGGATCGAATAGAGCAGGTACATCGCGGCGAGGAGCCCCGTCGGACGGCCGAGCGTGCCCAGCCATTGCCCAAAGATGGTCTCGATCTCGCCGCCGATGTAGACCTGCGTCAGCGCGCGATTCACCTCGAGCCGCAATGCCGAGTCGCCGCGCGGAAGCGCCATCGCGTACGGTTCGAAGGAAAGGTCCTCGTTCAGCATCGCGAGCTTCGTCGCATCCTTGGCCTTCAGCGCGAGGCCGACCAGCTTGATCTTGTCGCCGGCGTAGGCGTCCACGTTTCCGCCTTCCAGCATCGCCAATCCCTGCTCGGGAGTGTCGACCTGGACCACCGTCGCGTTGACGAGGCGCCGCTGCAGCGTGTCACGCAGGCGGGTTTCGGTGGTCGTTCCCTTGAGCACCGCGATCTTCTTGCCGCCCATGTCGGCGAGCTTGTCGATCCCCGAACCGGTGCGCACGATGAAGCCGCCCGCATCGATGAACGTGAGCCCCGAGAAGTCGACGCTGGCGAGCCGCGCCAGCGTCTGCGTGGTGTTGGCGCACTCGAGATCGGCCTTGCCGTTTGCCACCATCTGCAGCCGCTCGGGTGTCGTGCCGGCGATCCAGTTCACCTTGAGATTGGGCTCGCCCACTGCGCGCCCGATCTGCGCGATGACGCGCTTGCAGATGTCGATCGAATAGCCGGCGGGCTCCTTGTTGGCGCCGGTGAACGAAAAAGGCAGCGAATCCGGCGAATATGCGACGTTGATCGCCTTTGCGGCCTTGATCCTGCCCAACGCATTGGGTCCCTGTTGCGCGGCGGCGCCCGTCGCCACGACGCTTGCCACAACGAACAGCCCGATCAGTAGACGATTCACGATTCGACCCTCGGAGATTAGGATGGGGATGCGACGGAAATGGCATCGCGTTGCGCAAAGGCGGTGTTCGATTCTATAGGAGGGGCCAGGATTGCTCCAGCGACGTTTGCGCCGCGCGACAACGACGGGAGCCCTGGCCGCGGGGTTGGCCGCGGTTGGCAGTTGCACCCGACTGAGCGCAGAATCCCGCGTTGAGCCCGCCGGCTATCGGCGCGCCGCAAGTGACCCAGTGGATTGGACGCCATGCGCATCAGAATGAACAACGCGACCGTTGGGAGCCAGTGCTTCATCGCCGCCGCGATCGTCGGCGCCGTTCTCGCGGCAGGCTGCGCCGACCAGCCCAAGAAGGACGCGGCGGCCACCGCAGCGCCGCCGCCATCCGCCCCCGCACCTGTGCCCGCGGCGCGTCCCGCAGAGCCGGAGCTCTCGCCCGCGCAGGCGAAGGCGCAGTCCCAGAAGCTCGCCCTCGAAGCCGTCGATCAGCTGCAGAACGGCGACGAGATCGCGGCCCGCCAGACGCTCGCCAAGGCGCTGGCGCTCGATCCTGCGAACGACATCGCGAAGAAGATGAACGACCAGATCGCCGCCGACGCCCAGAAGGAGCTCGGGCCGACGTTCTTCCGCTACACGGTCGCGCGCGACGACTCGCTGTCGAAGCTCGCGCAGCAGTATCTCGGCGACCGCTTCCGCTTCTACATCCTCGCCAAGTACAACGACATCACCAATCCGAGCCGGCTCGCGGCGGGACAGGTGATCAAGATTCCCGGCCGGGCGCCGCCACCCGGCGCGGCGCCTCCGCGCGCCGCGACGCCTGGCAGCGAGGGCACCGACGCCGCGAAGGCGGAGCCGAGCGGCCCCCGGTTCCCGACGATCTCGCGTCGTTGATGCAGAAAGGGCCGTCTGCAGCAGGCCGCCGGCAACCTGGAGGGCGCCTATGCGACGTTCAGCGAGGCGGCCACGCGCTTCCCGGGCAACAAGGACGCCGTCCTGCAGCGCGATGCGGCGAAGTCGGCTTTGATCCGGAGCTACGACCGCGAGGGCACGCAGGCGTTCCAGCGGCAGAACCTCGACCTCGCGATCACGAAATGGGACCGCATCCTCGAGCTCGATCCGGGCAACCAGAAAGCGAAGCTCGAGCGCGAGCGCTGTCTCGACCTCAAGCAGAAAATGAGCGGAGAAATTCGGCACGCCCAAGTGAGCTACTTCGCTTCGTGCTGGATGCGCTTCAGCTTGTCGTCGGCCACCCGGGCCTCCTGCAGCTTCGCTGCCGCCTTGCGGTTGTCCGGGTCGTAGCGCAGGCTCGTTTCCCACAGCTTGATCGCCGTGCCGGTGTCGGTGCGGTACGCCTGCATCCCCTTGTCGTAGTACTCGTCGGATAACGTTCGGCGCAGCTTTTGCGCCTGCGCCGTCCACTCGGGCGTCGGCTTGCCGCGCAGCGCCGCCGCCTGGTCGTAGAGCATCAGCGCCTGCTCGCGAGCGCCCTTGGCTTCGGCCTCGCGGGCGCGCTCGTAGACGGTCGTCGCGATTCGCTGGCGCGCCGCCTGGTTGTTCGGATTCGCGTCGACGAAGGCGCGCAGCTCCTTCAAACCGCCGTCGACGTCGCCGGCGCGGAATATCTCGATGCGCTGATCGATGTCGTAGGATTCGCTCGCCTCCGCCGCCGCCGTTCCGTTCGCGGACCGGCCGTTTGCGGCAGTCGCCGCCTGGCCGGCGCGCGCGGCGCGGTTGGTCTGGATGCGCGCGAGCTTCTGCCGGTCGATGTCGCGCAGCGCTTTCGCTGCTTCCGCGTTGTCGGGATCGAGCGCCAGCACCTTCAGCATGGCGACCGTCGCGCGATCGGCGTCCCCTGCGCGCAGCGCCGAATTCCCTGCCTGAAGCTGCTCGCGAATGCCCTTCTCGATCGCCGCGCGCGTCGTGTCGAGCTGCGCGCGGAAGCGGGCGTCATCCGGAGCGAGCAGCGTCAGGACCTGCCACTCGCGCGCCGCCGCGGCGAGATCGCCCCGGGCCGCGTCGCGCTCGGCCTGCTGGCGGTGCGCGGCGATCGCCGACACGATCGCTGCCTCCGCCGGCGACACCTTCACGGCGTCCGGCGCCGACTCGGCGGGGCGCGGCGGCGCTTCCGCGCAGGCCGCGAGCAGCGCGACCCCCAATGGCAACAGCAAGCCGCGCGCGCGCATTGCGTTCATTGCGAACCTACCTGCCCGCGAGCCGGACGAAAACGTTGAGCTTCGCCTTGAACGCGTCGAGATCCTCGTTGCCGAACACCATGTTCCGCCGCAGCATGAACGGATACGCGAAGAAGCCGTTCCCGCCCGGCGTCACGGTCACCCCCATCTGCATCCCCTGGCGAGCGAGGAGATCGACGACGATCTCGTTCACGTCGCCGTACGGATAGGCGAACGTCGAGCTCGGCAGCGACAGCCGGTCCTTGATCAGCGCGATCGGCGTGTCCACTTCGCGCCGGACGCGCTCGCGGTACCGGGCGTCCGATTCGTCCGCGAGGCGCAGCGTCAGATTGGCGTGGGTCTTCGAATGCGGCTGGATGTCGATCAGCCCTGAGGCGGTCATTTCCTTCATCTGCGCCCACGTCATCGCGTCGCCGGCGCCGACGAAATCGCTGTACAGGAACACGGTCGCGGGAAAGGCGTGCTGCTTCAGGATCGGATAGGCAATGTCGAACGTCGAGCGGTAACCGTCGTCGATCGTGATGACCACACTCTTCCTCGGCAGCGGCGCGTGGCCGGCAAGGAACTCCTCGATGCGCGCCATCGGCAGCACGTGATACCCGTTCTTCGCAAGGTATTGCATCTGCGCGGCGAACGCCGCCGGCGTCACGGTGAGCTTGCTCGCCTTGGCGCCGAACCGGTGATAGCAGAGGACGGGCACCGCCTGATAGCCGTCCGCGTAGACGCCGATCCGGTTGCGGATTCGCAGAGGCACGACGACGACCTGGCCCGGCCGGATTTCGTTGTTGGCCTCCGCGATCCACCACCCCTTGCGCGCGTCGCCCAGATAGCGCTGCGCCAGCGTGTCCGCGGTATCGCCGGACGCCGCGATGACGATCAGCACATCGTCGTCCCGGGCAACGACCGGACCGCGCTCCGGTTGCACCACCGGCTCGACGACCGCGCGCTCCGGCGTCGCACAGCCGCCCACGGCGAGGACGGCCACGAACGCGAGCAGCGCTTGCCGCAGGCTACTGCGGTGCGTGAGCGCCCGGCGCGGCATCGGCATGCCCGTGACGTTTTTCCAGCGCTTCGGCGGTGCGGTCGAAATCCGCGAACAGCTCGCCGATTTCATCGGTGCGCGGGTCGCCGATCCGGTAGTCGTAGCGGCCGTGCGCGAGCTCGTCGAGCGAATTGCGCAGCACGCGGATCGGGCCGGCCAGGCGCTGCGCGAGCAGGTACGTGCCGCCGGCGACGGCAGCGACGGTGACGAGCGTGAGAATGGCAAGCAGGATCAGCATCAGATTCGCGACCTCGGCCAGAGGCGCTTCGTAGATTCCGAGGCGGACCTTGCCGATCTCCTTGCCCTGGAACAGGATCGGCGCCATGAAATCGAGCACGGTGCGGCCGTCGGCGAGACGTTCCTTCTGCACGGTGATGCCCGGATCGCGCGAGTCGAGCGGTGCGGCGTCCGGCGGTGTGAACTTGGCGTTCACCAGCGCGGCATCGTTGGCGCCGCGCACGATCCCCTGGTAATCGATCACCAGCAGGTGGTGGAAATTCTGCCGCGACGTCGTCTCCTGGATGAAGACGTCGATCGCGGCCCAGTCCTCGGAGAGAAGCGGCACGGCCATTTCGGTCGCCACGAGCTTGGCGAGCGAGCCGCCGTAGTTTTTCACCTGATCCAGCATCGCCGTGTACTGGCGCTGATAGAGCACTGCCGCAGTCAGCGTCATCGTGACCGCGACCAGCGCCGCCATGATCAGCGCCCAGCGCACCGACAGCGAGATCCCGCGCCCCGAGCCTTTCTTGTGCTCGTCGTCGGCGAGCTCCCGTCCGACCCCAATCAGCGCCTGCGCGAAGTCTTCCCCTGTCTGGTAGCGCTTGTCCGGCTGCTTCTTCAGCGCGCGGTCGATCACGCGCCGCAGCGCGAGCGGGAGGTCGGGCCGCAGCTTGTCGATGGAAGGCGGATCGGACTTGGTGATCTTGAAGGCGACGCTGATGAGCGAATCGCCGTCGAACGGCAGCGCTCCGGTCAGCAGCTGATAGAGGACGACGCCGGCGGAAAAGAGATCCGAGCGCGAATCGACCTTTTCACCGAGGACCTGCTCGGGCGACATGTAGTGCGGCGTGCCGAGCACGTCGCCCATTTGCGTCTGCTGCCCCTGGACGTGGGTGTCGGCTTCGCTGATGCGGCAGATGCCGAAGTCGGCGACCTTGACCGTCAGCGAATCCTTGACCAGCATGATGTTGCCGGGCTTGACGTCGCGATGGACGATGCCCTTGCGATGCGCGTAATCGAGCGCGCGCGCAAGCTGGATGCCGATCTCGACGACTTCCTTCGCCGTGAACCTGCGCCCCTGCTTCAGGAGGTCGGCGAGCGTGGTTCCCTCCACCCATTCCATCGCGAGATAGGGATGGTTGTCCTCCTCGCCCACGTCGAACACCGTGACGATGTTCGGGTGCGAAAGGATGCCGGCGCCCTTGGCCTCGCGAAAGAACCGGACGCGGTATTCGTCGTCCGTCAGCAGATGCGATTTCAGGAGCTTGATCGCCAGCGTGCGGCTGATCTTCGGGTCGTACGCCTTGTACACCCTCGCCATGGCGCCTTCGCCGACCATCTGATCGACCTGATAACGCCCTACCTCTTCCATGGGTTCCTGTACTCCCGACTGAATGGCGTCCATTCGTGGAAGCAACGGCCCCGGGGCCGCGGCATGTCGGCCGGAAGTATGCCAGAAAGAGCGCGCGCAGCGCGGCGGGTACGTGGTGCGCGACCACGGAGCCGCGAAGCTTCGCGTCTTGTCTTATACTTTGACGCTTTGCCCGTCGCGTCCCGGACGCATGAATCAGGTCCCCGCCAACCTCGCCATCCTGTTCGCCGACGTCAGCGGCAGCACGCGGCTCTACGAAACGCTGGGCGATGCGGAAGCGCGCGCCCTCGTCGAGCGCTGCCTCGCGATCGTGTCCGCGGTGTGCAACGAGCACGGCGGAAGCGTCATCAAGACGATCGGCGACGAGATGATGACGACCTACGCGTCCGTCGACAGCGCGGCGGGCGCCGCGCGCGACATCCAGCTCCGCATCGCCGAGCTGCGCACGAGCCCGGGCACCCCGGTGTCGATGCACGTCGGCTTCCATTTCGGCCCGGTGATCGCCAGCGACGGCGACGTCTACGGCGATGCGGTCAACGTCGCCGCGCGGATGACCGAGCTCGCGAAGGGCGGGCAGATCATCACCACGTCGCAGACCGTCGCGCTGCTTTCGGTTCCGCTGCGCGCCGGCACCCGCGACCTCGATTCGCTGACGATCAAGGGAAAGCAGAAGGACGTCGGGATCTTCGAGCTCCTGTGGCAGGAATCGGTCGACGAGCTGACGGCGCTCTCGCCGCGGCGCGTCGCGCGGCCTCAGCGGGTGCGCCTGCAGCACGGCACGCGACTGATCGAGCTCGGCGAAGCCACCGCGATCTTCGCCCTCGGCCGCGACTCCACGAACGATGTCGTGATCCACGACCGGATGGCGTCCCGGATGCACGCGCGGATCGAGCGCCGGCGCGACTATTTCATCCTCGTGGACCACAGCTCGAACGGCACCTATGTGCGGGTCGACGACGAGGCCGAGATCATGTTGCGCCGGGAGGAGTGGCGCTTGCGCGGCCACGGCTATTGCAGCTTCGGCCACCCCTACGAGCAGGACCGCGCCGAGGTGCTCGAATTCCAGTGTTACGAATGAGCGGCGGGTGACGCGCCGGCCCTTCGCTCAATGCCGGTGGGTTTCCAGTTGGATCTTGGCCCCGCGCAGGCCCGCATAGAACCACGCGAAGAGCTGCGCCGCGCCGAAGACCGGGATGTCGAGCGCGGCGGCGACCGCGTCGCGATACGGGGACATGCTCGCGCATTCGAGCACGATGGCCCCGACGTGCGGATGCGCGCCGACGAGCCGGCGGGCGGCGGCGACCACGTCGGCTTCCATCCCCTGCGGGCGCCGCAATGGCGCATCGTCGCGCTGCGCAGCGCTGAAATAGCCGTCGGGATCGACCGCTTCGATCGGCCCGTAGGGATCGATGCCCGCCAGCTGCAGCGTTGTCGCGTCGACCTCGATCGCCGACCGGATGACGATGCCGACGTGCTGCCGATGCGGCAGCAGGCGCTGCACCAGCGGAACCTGCAGCAGCGACGAGGACAGCACCGGCACGGAGAGGGACATCGCCAGCTCGGCTTGCCAGCGCGCGAGAAAGCTGCAGGTCGTCGCGATGCCGAGGCAACCCTGGTCGACGAGCCCGGCGGCGGCGTGGATGAACGTCGCGAGCAGCGCATCGTCGCCGGAATGCGCGACGCGAATGACCGCCGTCCGCGGCACCACGCCATAACGGACCGGAAACGGAAAGATGCCGGCATCGCGGACGTCGTGCGGCTCCGGCGGCACCGTGGATTCGAACATCAGGATGCCGAGCGGAGCGGCCGTCCGGTCACCGGGGACCGGCAAGCGCTCCGCGGACGAAGACGCCAAGGGACCGGTCCGCGAGGGCATGAAGGAGTGTTACGACGGCGCGTCTCGTGCGCCCATGGCATATTGTCGGAGGCGAGCGCAGTCGCCCCCTTGATCCTGGTCAAGCTCGCCGTCGACCGCATCGCCGAATTCACGGGAGAATCGATGACCCCTTTTTCCGCAGCCACAGCGCCCGTCTGGATGATCACCGGATGCTCGACCGGATTCGGAAGGGAGCTCGCCCGGCAGACGCTGGAGCGAGGCTTTCGCGTCGTGCTCACCGCGCGCGATCCCGCGACGATTCGCGAGCTTGCCGCGGCCTACCCCGATACCGCGCTCGCCCTGACGCTGGACGTGACGCGCAGCCAGGACATCGAGCACGCGATGAACGAGAGCCGGCGCGCATTCGGCCCGGTCGACGTGCTCGTCAACAATGCCGGCTACGGCTACTACGCGCCGATCGAGGAAGGCGACGAGGCCGCGGTGCGCACGATGTTCGAGACGAATTTCTTCGGTCTCGTCGCGCTGACGCAGGCGCTCCTGCCGTCGATGCGCATGCGGCGCAAGGGATTCATCGTGAATATCTCGTCTGTCGGCGGCCTGGTCGCCCATCCGGGATCGGGCTTCTATGCGGCCACCAAGTTCGCAGTGGAAGCGGTCTCCGAGGCGCTGTCGAAGGAGGTCGCGACCCTCGGCGTTCATGTGCTGCTGGTCGAGCCCGGCCCGTTCCGGACGCGATTCATCGACAACGCGCAGGGCGCGCCCGGCGTGCGCATCCAGGATTACGAGTCCACCGTCGGAGTGCGCCGCGCGGCGGTGCACGCTGCGAGCGGCAAGCAGCCCGGCGATCCGGCGCGCGGCGCCGCGGCGATCATCGCACGCCGTGGAGTCTCCGTCGCCGCCCTTGCGGTTGGTGCTCGGCGCCCAGGCGCTCGGACACATCCGCGCCAAGCTCAAGTCGCTGACGGAGGACATCGAGACGTGGGAAGCGACCACGTTGGCGAGCGACTTTCCGACGTAGCGTCCGACGCCCGGTGGCGGAGCGCTGGTCAGTCCCGCAGGGCCGACCCAAGGGACTGACACGCGCCGCCTCGGGGGGCAGCGAGCGGCGCCATTGTTGTTGCCGCGAGCGTGGGGGTCGTCATCGTTTCAGTCCCGCAGGGCCGACCCAAGGGACTGACACGCGCCCCCTCGGGGGGCAGCGAGCGGCGCCATTGTTTTTGCCGCGAGCGTGGGGGTCGTCATCCTGCCTCCGCGTTCAGTTCGTGCGCAATCCGTCGCGCGCGCGAAACCAGGCCGTCATCAGCGGCCGGAACCAGGCATTCCCGTTGTAGAAAGGAACGGCCGTGAACGGGATGTCGTCGAACGCCGTGGTGCCGTCGCGCTGGCCGAGCACCTTCTGCGCCACCTTGTGACCGAGATACGGCATCAGCGCCACGCCGGACCCGTTGCAGCCGAGCGCGTGCCAGATGCCGTCGCGCCGGCCGATGCCGGGAAGGTCGCTGCGCGTCATCGCAACGTTGCCGGTCCAGACGTGGCTCAGGCGCACCTCCGCGAGCGACGGGAAGATCGCGCACAGCTCCTTGCGCAGCCAGCGGGCGGCGGCGTCGAGCGCGATGGGATGCAGCGCGGCGCGCCCGCCCAGCACGATCCGCGTGCCGTCGGGAGACGGCCGATAATAAAGATGCTTGTCGCGTGTCTCGACGATCATCCGACCGTGCGGGATCAGGCCGCGGACGCGCTCGGTGCCCAACGGCTCGGTGGCGATCAGAAAGCTCGGTATCGGCACGAGGCGCCGCGCGAGCCCGGGCGTCGCGCGTCCCGTGTAGCCGTTGGTCGCGACGACGATCTCGGCGGCCTCCAGCCTGCCGCGCACCGTTTCCACCACTGCCCCGCCCGACCCGCGTCGCGCGGCGGTCACCGGCGTGTGCCCGATGACCGTTGCCCCGGCTGCGCGCGCGGCTTGCAGCAGTCCCTGCTGGAACAGCGCCGGGTGCACGCCGCCGTGCGCGCGAAACAGCAAGCCGCCCTGATAGCAGTCGGCCGCCACCTCGGCGCGAACGTCGGCCTTGCTCAAAACGTCGATGGGCATGCGAAGATCGCGCCGCAGCGCGTCCGCGTCGCGCGCCATGACGTCGTAATCGGCGTTCGTCCAGGCGCCGCGCAGCCGCCCGCAGATCTGCAAGCCGGCGTCGATCCTCTCGTCGGCGATCAGTCTTTCCACGAAGGCGAGCGATGCCATGCCCTCGCGGACCAGGTCCTTCGCCTTTTCCGCGCCGAACCGCTCGATAAGCTTCGTGTAGGAGAGCCGATGGCCGTGCCCGATCATCCCGCCGGATCGGCTCGATGCGCCCGCGCCCGGCGCGGCGGCGTCGACCACGACGACCGACCTGCCGGCGCGGGCCAGCGTCAGCGCCGCCGAAAGCCCCGTGTAGCCCGCACCGACGATCGCGACGTCGCAGCGCGGAGGGAGCGCGGCCTCGAGCGGCGCTTCGCGCGGCGCGGCGTCCCACCAATAGGGGTCGCGGGATGCGGGCGCCGCTTCGGCCGCCGTCATCTCTCCGGTCCTTGTCATGTCGCGATTGTATGACGCAAGGCGTCCGCGCTCGACGCCACGATGCGTGCTTGCATATCCCCGCACCCGCGGTAACATGACGCCTCCCTCAGGAGGACGCCCATGAAAAAGCTTCTACTCGCGGTGCTGTCGGCCGCATTGCTGTGCGCGCCGCCGGCGCTTGCGCAGAAGAAGAGCCTCGTCGTCGGCATGGGCTCCGCCGACGCCGGCAAGCTCGATCCGCATATCGCGTCGACGACGCCCGACAAGGGCCTGTTGAGCTGGATGTTCAACGGCCTCGTCCGCATACGCCCCGGCAAGATCAGCCCGGAATTCATCGAGCCCGATCTCGCCGAAAGCTGGACGTCGAATCCGGCCGGCACCGAATGGACGTTCAAGATCAGGAAGGGCGTGCAGTGCCATCACGGCTATGGCGAGTTCACGGCGGATGATGCCGTTTACTCGATCAAGCGTGCGAGCAACAAGGCGACGTCGTCCTATTCGAACGATTTCTCGGCGATCGACAAAGTCGAGGCGCCCGACAGGTACACGGTGAAGATCACGCTGAAGAATCCGGTCGCGGGCTTCCTGGGCTACGTCGCCAACGTCAACGGCGGCAACCAGATCTGCAAGAAGGCCGCCGAGGAAATGGGCGAGAACTTCGCCAAGAAGCCGATCGGCACCGGCCCCTTCATGTTCTCCGAGTACCAGCCGCAGCAATACGTGAAGCTCGTCGCCAACAAGCAGTATTTCCGCGGCGCGCCGATCATCGAGGACATCACCTTCCGCTACATCCCGGCCGATTCGAGCCGCGACCTCGCGTTCCAGTCGGGCGAGCTCGACATGATCTACGGCAAGCAGGATCAGACGTGGTTCGACCGCACCGCCAAGCTGCCGGGCGTGAAAGTGATCGCGATGGAGCCGGGCGAGCTGTCGGTGCTGTCGCTCAACATCACGGTGAAGCCGCTCGACGACATCCGCGTGCGCCAGGCCATCGCCTATGCGATCGATCGCAAGGCCATCGTCGCCTTCAAGGGGGCCGGCTCGTCGCGCGAGGCGGTCTCGGTCGTGCCTTCCGGCTATCTCGGCACCGACGAGAAGGCGCCGCTCTTTCCCTACGATCCGGCCAAGGCAAAGGCGCTTCTCGCCGAAGCGGGCTATCCCAACGGGCTCACGATCAAGACGATCCACACGACGCTGACCGGAATGCAGACGCTGATCGAAGCGGTGCAGGCGCAGCTCAAGAAGGTCGGCATCAACCTCGACATCGAGCTCGTCGAGCACGCGACGTTTCACGCGCAGATCCGCAAGGACCTCTCGCCGATCGTGCATTACCAGGCCGCGCGCTTCCCGGTGGCCGATGTCTACCTGACCCAGTTCTTCGATTCGAAATCGATCGTCGGCTCGCCGACCGCGGTGACGAATTTCAGCCATTGCAACGTCGCCGACGACGAGATCCGCGCCGCGCGGGTCGAGTCGGATCCCGCGAAGCAGAAGGCACTCTGGAAGACCGCGCAGGAGAAGATCATCAAGGCGGTCTGCGGCGTCCCCATCTACGAGCAGCTCCAGCTGTGGGCGTGGACCGACAAGCTCGATCTCGGATACGAGCTGCAGGGCTCGCTCAATCTGGCGCCGCCGATCACGGAGAAGACGCACTTCGTCAAGTGAGCGCGCGAATCCGCAGCCTGATCGTCGGCAATCTCCCGCGGCGCCCGCTCCGCCGGCCGTACCGCCTGCGATGACCGCGTTTGTCGTACGCCGTCTCGCGTTCGCCTGCGTGACGCTGTTCGCGGTGCTGACGCTGGTGTTCGTGCTGGTGCGGATCGTCCCCGGCGATCCGGCGCAGCTGATTCTCGGAGATCAGGCGAGTCGCGAAGCGATCGAGGCGCTGCGGCACCGGCTCGGCCTCGACTTGCCGATGATGGAGCAGTACGCGCTGTTCCTCGCCGGCGCGCTGCGCGGCGACTGGGGCGTGTCGATGGTGACGGGTCAGCCGGTCATCGGCGAAGTGCTGCGCGTGCTGCCGTGGACGATCGAGCTCACGGTCGTCTCGCTGCTGCTCGGCATCGCGATCGGCGTTCCCGCCGGCGTCTACGCGGCGATCCATCGCAACCGCTTCGTCGACTACGCAGTGCGCATCTCCTCGCTGCTGGGACTGTCCTTTCCGCCGTTCGTCGCCGCCATCATCCTGCTGCTCGTCTTCGCCATCGCGCTGCCGTGGTTCCCCGTCATCAGCGCGCGTTCCGGCAGCCTCATGGCGTGGTACCAGTCGATCACGCTGCCCGCCGTCAGCCTCGGCCTGATCTCGGCCGCGTACGTCACCCGCGTCACGCGCTCGGCGATGCTCGAGGTGCTGTCCGAGGACTACGTGCGCACCGCGCGCGCCAAGGGCGTGCCGTGGAACGTCGTGATCTGGCGGCATGCGCTGCGCAACGCGCTGATCCCGATCATCACGGTCGTCGGCCTTTATCTCGGCATCCTGATCGGCAACTCGGTGCTGACCGAGATCGTCTTCAGCCGCCCGGGCCTTGGCAAGCTTCTCATCGGCGCGCTCAACCAGCGCGACTATCCGATGCTGCAGGGAATGATGGTCATCTACACGCTGATCGTGGTGCTCGTGAACCTCGGCACCGACCTCGCGTACGGGTTCGTCGATCCGCGGGTGAAGCTGAAATGAGCCCCCACGCTCGCCGGACTGCGTCGCTCGCTGCCCCCCGGGGGGGCGGAGTCAGTCCCTCGGGGCGGCCCTTCGGGACTGACCATTGAGCATGCCTTCGACGACTGCCGCGCCCTCGCCGCTCGCCTATTTCGCGGCGGCGACGCTGAAGGCGTTCAACACCAACAAGACCTCGTGGATCGGGCTCGCGGTGTTCCTCGTCGTGATCGCGCTGGCGATCCTCGCACCCGTGATCGCGCCCTACGATCCCACCGACCAGAACATTCTCGAGAAGCTCCGCCCCCCTTCGCTCGAGCATTGGCTCGGCACCGACAGCTTCGGCCGCGACACGCTGTCGCGCGTGCTCTACGGCGCGCGCATCTCGCTCGTCATCGGCATCGTATCGACGCTCGCCGCGATGGTGATCGGGACGGCGATCGGCCTCATCGCCGGCTGGCACGGCGGGCGCCTCGATACGGTGACGATGCAGGCGATGGACGTCCTGCTCGCCTTCCCGTCGCTGATCCTGGGGCTGATCCTCGTGGCGATGCTCGGTCCTTCGATGGTCAACATCATCATCGCCATCGCGCTGACGTCGATCCCGCCCTTCGCGCGCATCGCGCGCGCCCCCACCATCGCGGTCAAGGAGCGGGAATTCATCGATGCCGGGCGGGCGCTCGGCTATTCCGACACCCGCATCCTGACGATCCACATCCTGCCCAACATCCTGCCGGAAATCCTGGTCATGGGCTCGCTGTGGCTCGCCAACGCCATTCGCACCGAAGCCTCGCTCGCCTTCGTGGGACTCGGCGTCAAGCCGCCGATCGCCACCTGGGGCGGCATGATCCGCGAGGGTTTCGAGAACATCCTCGACAGCTACTGGCTCGCGCTGGTGCCCGGCGTCGCCATCCTCGTGGTGATCTTCGCCCTGAACCTGCTCGGCGACGGGCTGCGCGACGCCATCGACCCGAAGCTCAAGGGCGAATCATGAACCCTGCGGCGACCGGCGAGGTTCCCGTCCTCGCCGTCCGCAACCTGACGACCGCGTTTCGCGTCGACGGCGAATGGACGACCGTCGTGAAGGGAATCTCGTTCGAGATCGGGCCGCGCGAGACGGTGGCGATCGTCGGCGAATCCGGCTCGGGGAAGAGCGTGACCGCGCTGTCGATCATGCGGCTCCTGCCCGCCGCCAACAGCCGCGCGACGGGCGAAGTCCTGCTCGAGGGACGCGACCTTCTGCAGCTGCCCGAAGCGGAGATGCGCGTCGTCCGCGGCAACCAGATCTCGATGATCTTCCAGGAGCCGATGACGAGCCTGAACCCCGTGCTCACCCTCGGGTTCCAGATCGCCGAGGCGCTCGTCTACCACCGCGCCCTCGATCGCGCGCAGGCCGAAGCCGAGACATTGCGGATCCTGGAGCGCGTTCGCATCCCGTCCGCGGCGTCGCGGCTGCACGAGTACCCGCACCGGCTGTCCGGCGGCATGCGCCAGCGGGTGATGATCGCGATGGCGCTGGCGTGCAAGCCGAAGCTCCTGATCGCCGACGAGCCGACCACGGCGCTCGACGTCACCATCCAGGCGGAGATTCTCGAGCTCATCAAGATGCTGCAGGACGAGGAAGGCATGGCCGTCGCGTTCATCACGCACGACATGGGCGTGGTGGCCGAGATCGCCGACCGCACGGTCGTCATGCTGAACGGCAACGCGGTCGAGCAGGCGCCGACCGCCCGCCTCTTCGCCGCGCCGCGCGAGCCCTACACGCGCGCGCTGCTCGCCGCGGTGCCGCGTCTCGGCTCGATGAAGGGCCGGCCCGATCCGCAACGGTTTCCGGTGATCGATCCCGTCTCCGGCGAGCGCGAAGTCCTCGCCGACACGGCGTCGACCGCCGCGGTCTCCGAGCGGCCGGTGCTCGAGGTCGCCAATCTCGTCACCCGCTTCGACCTCCACTCCGGCCTGCTCGGGCGCGTGCGGGCACGCGTGCATGCGGTCGAGGACATCTCCTTCTCGCTCGCCGCCGGCGAGACGCTCGCGCTGGTCGGCGAAAGCGGTTGCGGCAAGTCGACCACCGGCCGCTCGATCCTGCGCCTCGTCGAGCCGAGCTCCGGCACCGTGCTGTTCGAGGGCCAGGACGTGCGCGCCCTCGACCGCGCGGGGCTGCGCGCCGCGCGCCGCCGGATGCAGATGATCTTCCAGGATCCGTTCGCGAGCCTCAACCCGCGCAAGACGGTCGGCGGCGCGATCGCCGAGCCGATGATCGTGCACGGTCTCCGCGAGCCGGCGGAGGCGCGCGAGCGAGTCCATGCGCTGCTCGTCAAGGTCGGGCTGCCGCCGGACATGGCGAGCCGCTTCCCGCACGAATTCTCCGGCGGCCAGCGGCAGCGCCTGTGCATCGCGCGCGCGCTCGCGCTCGAGCCGAAGCTGTTGGTCGCGGACGAGGCCGTATCGGCGCTCGACGTCTCGATCAAGGCGCAGGTCATCAACCTGATGATGGACCTGCAGGCGGAGATGGGGCTCGCCTATCTCTTCATTTCGCACGACATCGCGGTCGTCGAGCGGATCAGCCATCGCGTCGCGGTGATGTATCTCGGCGAGATCGTCGAGATCGGCCCGCGCGCGGCGATCATCGAAGATCCGCAGCATCCGTACACGAAACGGCTGCTGGCGGCCGTGCCCGTCCCCGAAGCGGGCCGGCGCAAGCTGCGACGCGGGCTGTCGACGACGGAGATACCGAGCCCGGTACATGCGCTCGACTACGAGCCTGCGCCGCGCCGCTATCGCGAAGTCTCTCCCGGCCACGTCGTGCAGGCATTCGAGACGTAGTAGACGCGGCACCCGTAGCGTTGACGCTCATTGCACAGGAGGCATCATGAAGAAGGCTTGGCTCGTGGCATCGCTGGCGTTGTTCAGCTGCCTGACGTTCGCGCAGGAGCCCGTGCCCGTGATTCGCTTCGATTCGATCCCCGATCCGGTGAAGCTGCCCAACGACATCTACTTCGGTGAAGTCACCGGCGTCGCGGTCAATTCCAAGGGACACGTCTTCGTGCTTTCGCGCGGCAACACGACCGGCCCCGCGTACGCCGCGGCGGCGGCGCAGTTGCTCGAGTTCGACCGCGACGGCAAGTTCATCCGCGAGATCGGCAAGAACCTGTACGCCTGGTCGTTCGGGCATTCGGTCCGCGTCGATCGGGAAGACAACATCTGGGCCGTCGACAAGGGCTCGGACATGGTGATCAAGTTCAATCCGCAGGGGCGCGTGGTGATGGTCTTCGGCCGCAAGCAGGAAGCCTCCGACGAGGACACGGGACCGTTGAAGCATCCGAAGCCTCCGCTGCCGCCCGAAATCGGCCGCTTTCGCCAGGTGACCGACGTCACATGGGATCCCGCCGGCAATGCCTACATCAGCGACGGCTACATCAATTCGCGGATCGCGAAGGTGGACAGGAACGGCAAATGGCTGAAGTCCTGGGGCGAGCCCGGAAACAAGCCCGGCCAGCTCAACACGCCGCACAACATCGCGGCCGACGCGCAGGGCAACATCTATGTCGCCGATCGCGGCAACCGGCGCATCCAGGTGTTCGACGGCGAAGGCACTGTGCTGCGCGAAATCCGGATCGACGTGCCCGTGGAGCCCGGCGCGCAACCGGCGATCGGCGCAGTGCCCGACGTCGTCAAGCTCGAAGCCGCGGGCTCGCCGCTGACGATGGCGCCCGGCGCGCCGTGGACCGTGTGCATCACGCCGGGACCGAAGCAGGTGCTGTACACGTCGGATGCGTACCCCGGCCGGATCTACAAGCTCAGCCTCGACGGCAAGGTCCTCGGCGTGCTGGGCGAATCCGGAAAGCAGTTGAAGCAGTTCGGCTGGATCCACGAAATCGCGTGCCCGTCCGAGAACGTGCTGTACGTGGCGGAGCTTCTGAACTGGCGGGTGCAAAAGCTCATCCTGCATCCCTGACCTCACTGCGCCAGGCCCGCGTTCAGGGGAAGCGGTAATCCTTGAATTGCTGGCGCAGCGTGAGCTTGGACAGCTTGCCGGTCGCCGTATGCGGCAGCTCGTCGACGAACACGACGTCGTCGGGAAGCCACCATTTGGCGACCTTTCCTTCGTAGAATTTCAGCATCGTCTCCCGGCAAAGATCGGCGCCCGCTCGCTTCACCACGATGAGGAGCGGCCGCTCGTCCCATTTCGGATGGCGGACGCCGATCACGGCGGCCTCGGCGACCGCCGGATGCCCGACCGCGATGTTCTCCAGCTCGATCGAGCTGATCCACTCGCCGCCCGACTTGATCACGTCCTTCGACCGGTCGACGATCTGCAGGTAGCCGTCGGCATCGATCGTCCCGACGTCGCCGGTGGGCAGCCAGCCGTCCTGCGTCAGCGGATTGCCGCCCGCGTTCTTGTAATAGCTCTGCAAGACCCACGGACCGCGCACGAGCACGTCGCCCGACGCCTTGCCGTCGCGCGGCAGCTCGGTTCCCGCGCCATCGACGATCTTCATCTCCACGCCATAGAGCGGGCGCCCCTGCTTCAGCGAGCGCTCGAACTGCGCCTCCGCGGAAAGCGCGCGGTGCTTGCCCTTGGGCGTATTGAGGGTGCCGACCGGACTCATCTCCGTCATGCCCCAGCCGTGCAGCACGCGCACGCCGAACTCCTCCGTCAGCGTCCTGATCATCGCCGGCGGGCAGGCCGCACCGCCGATCGACGTCGATTTGAGCGTCGAGAACCGGAGGTTGTTCTTTTGCATGTGGTTGATGAGGCTCGTCCAGACGGTCGGCACCGCCGAGGTGCTGTCGACGGCTTCGCTCTCGAGGAGCTCGTAGAGGCTCGCGCCGTCCAGCGCGGCGCCCGGAAAGACGAGCTTGGCGCCGACCATCGGCGCGGCGTAGGGAATGCCCCAGGCGTTGACGTGGAACATCGGCACGATCGCGAGCACCGAGCTCGACGCCGACAGGGCTTTCGTGTCGGGAAGCGAGATCGCGAAGGCGTGCAGGATCGTCGAGCGGTGGCTGAACAGCACGCCTTTCGGATGGCCGGTCGTTCCCGACGTGTAGCACAGGCACGCGGCCGTGTTCTCGTCGAACTCGGGCCATTCGAAATCGTCGCTCTCCGCAGCGAGCAGGTCCTCGTAGGCCGCGAGGCCCGGAACGGCCGCCGGCGGAAGATGCGCGCGGTCGGCGAGCGCGATCCAATGCTTGACGCGCGGGCACGCAGGCGCGAGCTTCTCGACCAGCGCCGCGAACGTGAGATCGAAGAACACGATCTCGTCGTCGGCGTCGTTGACGATGTAGACCAGCTGGTCGTGGAAGAGCCGCGGATTGATCGTGTGGATGACCGCGCCCATTCCCGAGACGGCGTAGTAGAGCTCGAAATGCCGATAGCCGTTCCATGCAAGCGTGCCGACCCGGTCGCCCGCCTTCACCCCCAGCCGCCCCAGCGCTCGCGCCAGCCGGCGGGCGCGCGCGTGCGCGTCGCGATAGGTATAGCGGTGAATCGGCCCCTCGATCGTCCGCGAGACGATCTCGGTGTCGCCGTGGCAGCGGTCCGCGTGCCGGATCAGCGACGAGATCATCAACGGCACGTTCATCATCAGTCCGCGCATCGCGCTCCTCCTTTGCGGCGTTTTCGTCCGCCGCCGGGACAGGCATGCCGTCCGCGGCAGATTCTAGCCTGCTTGAAATGCCCGGTCGCTCCCGGTAGCATCGCCCATCCCACCCACCGACCGGCGACCGCGGGTTTTTCGTGCAACGCCCGGCGAGAGATCGTGGGAGCGATAAGGAGGAGCCATGCGCAAGTCGTCGCGGGTTGCGGCATTCGCCGCATCGGCGTTCATCGTCGCGGTGCTCTCGGCCGTCCCGGCCGCGGCCGACGTGAAGCTCGCCTACATCGATCCGCTGTCGGGCGGCGCTGCGAGCGCCGGCATCAACGCCCAGAAGCATTTCATCTACCTCGTCGACAAGATCAACGCGGCGGGCGGACTCAACGGCGAGAAGCTGCAGATCGTCTTCTACGACAACAAGGTCGACCCGCAGGAGTCGCTGATCGCGCTCAAGAAGGCGCTCGACGAGGGCGCCCGATACGTCTTCCAGGGCAACGGCAGCGCGGTGGCGCTCGCCATCTCGGACGCTGTGCTGAAGTTCAACGAGCGCAATCCGGGCAAGGAGGTGCTCTACTTCAATTACGCGGCGGTGGACCCTGCGCTGACCAACGCCAAATGCAACTTCTGGCACTTCCGGTTCGACTCCGATGCGGACATGAAGATGACCGCGCTCGTGAGCCAGATCGCCTCCCAGCCGCAGATCAAGAAGGTCTATCTCATCAACCAGGACTATTCGTTCGGCAAGGCGGTCGCGGCCGCCGCACGCAAGATGCTCGCCGAAAAGCGCCCCGACATCGAGATCGTCGGCGACGAGCTGCACCCGCTGCAGAAGATCCAGGATTTCTCGCCGTATGTCGCCAAGATCAAGGCCTCGGGCGCGGACACCGTGATCACGGGCAACTGGAGCAACGACATGTTCCTGCTGCTCAAGGCCGGCAAGGACGCCGGGCTCAAGGTCACGTGGTACACGTATTACGCGGGCGCGCTCGGCGCCCCGAGCGCGATCGGCCGCGACGGCATCGGCGCGGTCAAGCAGGTGAGCGAGTATCACAACAACGCGCTGCCCGAGCTCGACCCCGACGCGGCCGCGTTCAAGAAGCGGTTCACCGGCAAGGACGACGAGTTCGACTACTATCGGCTCAACACGACGTTCATGATGTTCGCCGCCGCTGCAGCCAAGGCGAAGTCGAACGACCCGGTCAAGGTTGCGAAGGCGCTCGAGGGCCTCAAGTTGACGACGACCGTCGGCGACGTCGAGATGCGCGCCGACAATCACCAGCTGCTCCAGCCGCTGTTCGTATCGACCTTCGCCGACAACGTCAAGTTCGATGTCGAGAAGACCGGCCTCGGTTTCAAGACCGACGCGAAGATCAACGCGAAGGATACGGCGATGCCCACGACCTGCCAGATGCAGCGCCCGAGCTGACGCGAATTCCCGCGCCGTCCGCGTCGAGCCGCCCGCGCATGGCAGCCTCGCGGTCCGCAGCCGTTTCCCGTCTGGAGTCGCCAGCGTGCTCGAGATCGTCACCTTCTCGCTCCTGAACGGCGTCGTCTACGGGCTGCTGCTGTTCATGGTGTCGAGCGGGCTCACGCTGATCTTCAGCCTGATGGGCGTGCTCAATTTCGCGCACGCGAGCATGTTCATGCTGGGCGCGTACCTCTCCTGGCAGATCGGCAAATGGATCGGCTTCTGGCCGGCGCTCGTCATCGCGCCGTTGCTGGTCGGCGCGTTCGGCGCGGCGGTGGAGCGCTACGGTCTTCGCCATGTGCACCGGCAAGGCCATGTGGCGGAGATCCTGTTCACGTTCGGGCTCGCCTACCTGATCGTCGAGTGCGTCGTGATGATCTGGGGCCGCAACCCGATCGAGAACCGCGTTCCCGTCGTCATCGACTTCCCGCTGTTCCATCTCTTCGGCACCAGCTATCCCGCCTACAAAGGGCTGATGATGGCGATCTCGGTGGGCATGTTCGCGTTCCTGTACGTCGCGTTTCGCCGGACGCGGCTTGGACTCGTCATCCGCGCCGCGCTCGCGCATCCGGAGATGGTCAGCGCGCTCGGTCACGACGTGCCGCGCATTTTCGTGCTGGTCTTCGCGATCGGCAGCGCGCTCGCCGGCCTCGCCGGCGTCATCGGCGGCTTCGCGCTGCTCACCGAACCCAGCATGGCAGCAGCACTCGGCCCGATCGTGTTCGTCGTGGTCGTCGTCGGCGGCTTGGGCTCGATCACGGGTGCGTTCATCGCCGCGATGCTGATCGGCATCGTGCAGACATTTGCCGTCGCGCTCGATTACTCGCTGCTCGACCTCTTCCGCTCGCTGCACGTCATCGTCACCCGCGACTCGCCTTTCTACGAGCTCGCCGCGATCAAGATCGCCCAGGCAGCGCCGCTGCTGCCCTATCTCCTTCTGGTCGTGATGCTGATCGTGCGGCCACGCGGCCTGCTCGGCACCCGCGATTCATGAGCGGCGGCAGCGTGGCCGTGCCGCATTCGGGCGCGCTGCTGCGCTGGTCGGCGCAACGGAAATGGTGGCTTGCTGCAGCGCTCGCCCTGATCCTGCTGCCGCACGTGCCCGGCCTCGACGGCAACTTCGGCCGCTCGCTGCTTTCGCAGATGGGCATCGCGGCGGTGTTCGCTCTCTCGTACAACCTGCTGCTCGGCCAGACCGGGCTGCTGTCGTTCGGACACGCGGTGTACTTCGGCCTCGGCGGCTATGCCGGCATCCATCTGATGCGCGCGATCAATGGCGGGCTGCCGATCCCGATGCCGCTCGTTCCGATCGCCGGCGCCGCAGCGGGACTCTTCTTCGGGATGCTGTTCGGCGCCGTCACCACCCGTCGGGCGGGTGTCGTCTTCGCGCTGATCTCGCTCGGAGTCGGCGAGCTCGTCTTCGCCGCGATGCGCATCCTGCAGGGGTTTTCCGGCGGCGAGGAAGGGATCACCGCGAACCGCGGCGCCGGCCCGCACCCGTTCGGGCTCACGTTCGCCTCGCAGCTGCAGGTCTACTACGTCACCGCGTTCTGGGCGGTCGTCGCGGCAGCGCTGATGGCAGCCTTCCTGCGCACGCCCGTCGGACGCATGTGCAACGCCGTGCGCGACAATCCCGAGCGCGCGGCGTTCATCGGCTACGACCCGGTGCGCGTTCGCTGGATCGTGTTCTCCGTCGCCGCCATGTTTGCCGGGCTCGCCGGCGGCCTCCACGCGCTCAACTACGAGATCGTCGCTGCCGAAGCCGTCGGCGCCGGCCGCTCGGGCACGGTGCTGCTGATGGCCTACATCGGCGGCGTCCACCATTTCTTCGGGGCCGTGCTCGGCGCGATCACCATTACCTGGCTGCAGGTGAGCCTTTCCGACTACACGACGGCGTGGCAGCTCTACCTGGGGCTCTTCTTCATGGCCGTCGTGCTGTTCGCGCCCGGAGGGCTCTCCGGCCTTCTGCTGATGCACCGCCCGATACTGCGCACGCGCGCCTTCCCCGGCCTGCTGAAGGCGTACGCGATCGCGGCGGTTCCCGCGCTCGTCGCCGCCGTCGGAGCGATCATGCTGCTCGAGATCAACTACCGACGGGCGACGCAGCCCGATGCCGGCGCGCAGATGCGCCTCTTCTGGATCGACATGGACACGGCGACGCCGTGGCCGTGGCTGGCCGCGTTCGCGCTGCTCGTCGCCGGCGCTTTCTTCTTTCGCCGATCCTGGCCCTTGATCGCCCGCGCGTGGCAGGCGGCCAACGACGAAGCGCGTGCAGCGAGCGGCGCCCGATGAACGAGACCGGCGACGACCGGCGCTGCGCGCTGCAGCTCCTCGATCTGCACAAGCGTTTCGGCGCCACGCCGATCATCCGCGGCGTGTCGCTCGACATCCGCGACGGCGAGCGGCACGCGATCATCGGCCCCAATGGCGCCGGCAAATCCACGCTCTTCAACCTCATCAGCGGACGCTTCGCGCCGACGACCGGCTCCATCCGCCTCCACGGCGAGGCGATCGAAGGCCGCGCGCCGTTCGAGATCCACCGCCGCGGACTCGCCCGCAGCTTCCAGGTCACCAACATCTTCCCGCGAATGTCGGTGTACGAGAACATTCGCTGCAGCGCCCTCTGGTCGCTCGGGTATCGCTATTCGTTCCGGCGCGACGTCGCCAAGCTCGCCGCCGCCAACGCGCGCGCCGGCGAGGTGCTGGAGCAGATCGGGATGACGGCGCGCCGCGACACGCGCGCGGAAGTGCTGACCTACGCCGAGCAGCGCGCGCTCGAGATCGGCATCACGATCGCCGGCGACGCGCGCGTGATCCTGCTCGACGAGCCCACGGCAGGCATGAACCGCGCCGAGGCGGCGCGGGCGGTGGCGCTGATCCGGTCGATCTCCGCGGGAAGGACGCTCGTGATGGTCGAGCACGACATGGGCGTCGTCTTCGATCTCGCCGATCGGATCTCGGTACTCGTCTATGGCGAGATCATTGCCACCGACGTTCCCGCGCGCATCCGCGAGAACGCGGCCGTGCAGGCGGCATATCTTGGGACGAGCCTCCATGCTTGAGGTCGATGCGCTGCACGCCTACTACGGCAAGAGCCACATCCTGCAGGGGATATCGTTTCGCGTCGGCGAAGGCGAGATCATCAGCCTCCTCGGACGCAACGGCGCCGGACGCTCGACCACGATCAAGACGATCATGGGGCAGATCCGGCCGGTCGGGGAGATCCGGTTCAAGGGCGAGCGGATCGACGGTCTCAAGGCCCACGAGATCGCCCGCCGCGGGCTTGGATACGTCCCCGAGGACCGCGCCATCTTCCCCGATCTCACCGTGCGCGAGAACCTGCTCCTCGGACTGAAGTCCAAGCGGCACCAGGGGCACGCGGCGCGCTGGTCGCTCAAGGACACGTTTGCGCTCTTTCCGCTGCTGGGCGAGCGCGCCGACGCGCCCGGCGGCGTGCTGTCGGGCGGCGAGCAGCAGATGCTCACGATCTGCCGCACGCTGATGGGCAATCCGGAGCTCATCATGGTCGACGAGCCGACCGAGGGGCTCGCGCCGAAGCTCGTGGAACGCGTGCGCGAGCTGCTCCTCGAGATCGCGCAGCGCGGCATCGCGATCCTGCTGATCGAGCAGAAGCTCACGATCGCGCTGGCGATCTCGCACCGGGTGCACGTGATGGGCCACGGCCGCATCGTCTTCGAAGGATCGCCCGAAGCGCTTCGCGCCAACGACGCGGTGCGCAAGGAGTGGCTGGAGGTATGAGCATGGGCAGTGAAACCATCGGCGCTCGTTATCGGGTCGACGACGGCGTCGCCGTCATCACGCTGGACAATCCGCCGGTCAACGGCCTCGGGTACGCGACGCGCGCCGCCGTCGCGGAAGGCATCGACAGGGCAGTCGGCCGATCCGAGCGTGCGCGCCATCGTGATCGCCGGCTCGGGCCGGATGTTCTCCGGCGGCGCCGACATCCGCGAGTTCAATACGCCGAAGGCGAGTGCCGAGCCGACGCTGCATACGCTGATCCGCATCGTCGAGGCGAGCGACAAGCCGGTGATCGCCGCGATCGGCGGCGGTTGCATGGGCGGCGGCCTGGAGCTCGCGCTCGGCTGCCATTTCCGGGTCGCCGCAGCCGATGCGCCGCTCGCGCTGCCCGAGGTCAAGCTCGGGCTCCTGCCCGGCGCCGGAGGCACCCAGCGATTGCCGCGCGCGATCGGCGTGGAAGCGGCGCTCAACATGATTCTCTCCGGCGCCAGCGTGCCGGCGACACAGCTGGCGGGGACGGCGCTGCTCGACGAGACGAGCGACGGCGATCCGCTGCCCGCCGCCATCGCATTCGCGCGCAAGGTCGCGGCGGAGAAGCGACCGCGCAAGCGCCTGCGCGATGTCGTCATCCAGGACCCGAATGCAGAAGCGTTCCTCCAATTCGCACGCAACACGGTCGGCGCCGCGACCAAGGGCTATCCCGCGCCGATGAAATGCATCGACGCCGTTGCGGCCGCGGCCGCAAAGCCGTTCGACGAGGGGCTGCCGATCGAACGCGCACTCTTTGAGGCACTCGTGCAGACGCCGGAGTCGCGTGCGCTGCGCCACGCGTTCTTTGCCGAACGCGCCGCCTCGCGCATTCCCGGCATCGCCGAGGACGCGCCCACGCGGTCGATCGAGCGCGTCGCGGTCATCGGCGCCGGCACGATGGGCGGCGGCATCGCAATGGCCTTTGCGAACGCCGGCGTGCCGGTCACGATCCTCGAAATGAAACAGGAGGCGCTCGACAAGGGCCTCGCGACGATCCGTCGCAATTACGAGTCGTCGGTCAAGCGGGGCAAGCTCGACGCGCAAAGCGGGGGAGCGCAACGCTCGCGCTCCTGCGCCCGACGCTCTCCTATGACGAGCTCGCGGACGTCGATCTCGTGATCGAGGCGGTGTTCGAGGACATGGAGGTGAAGCAGCGCGTCTTCCGCGAGCTCGACCGCGTCGCGAAGCCGGGCGCTATCCTCGCGAGCAACACGTCGACGCTCGATCTCGACCGGATCGCCGCCGTCACGCGGCGTCCGCAGGACGTCATCGGCATGCACTTCTTCAGTCCGGCCAACGTGATGAAGCTGCTCGAAGTCGTGCGCGGAGCCAGGACGGCCGATGATGTGCTGCTCACCGTCATGCGCCTCGCCAAGAGGATCGGCAAGACCGCAGTCGTTTCCGGCGTCTGCGACGGCTTCATCGGCAACCGGATGCTCGAGCAGTACCTGCGGCAGGCGATGTTCCTGCTCGAGGAAGGCGCGTCGCCGGCGCAGGTCGATCAGGCGCTGGAACGGTTCGGCATGGCGATGGGGCCGTTTCGCGTGAGCGACCTTGCGGGCAACGACGTCGGCTGGTACATCCGCAAGCGCCGCTACATCGAAAAGCCGACGGTGACCTACTCGCGGATCGCCGATCGCCTGTGCGAGCTCGGCCGCTTCGGCCAGAAGACCGGCCTCGGCTGGTATCGCTACGAAGCGGGACGGCGCGATGCCATTTCCGATCCGGCGGTCGACGCCCTCATCGCCGCGTATCGCCAGGAGCACGGCTTCGTCGACGCGCAGGATCGCCGACGACGAGATCGTCGAGCGCTGCATCTTCGCGCTCGTCAACGAAGGCGCGCAGCTGCTCGACGAGAAAATCGCGCTGCGCGCCTCCGACATCGACGTCGTCTATCTCGCGGGCTATGGCTTCCCGCGCTACCGCGGCGGCCCGATGTGTTACGCCGACACGGTCGGGCTCTACAACGTCGTGCGCACGTTCCGCCGCTTCGCTGCCAATGCGCACGGCGATCCCGGATTCTGGCGACCGGCGCCGCTCCTCGCCCGCCTCGCCGCCGAAGGCAAGACGTTCAACACCTGATTCCATCGAGACCGCTCATGCCCGACGCCGTCATCGTTTCCACCGCCCGCACGGGACTCGCCAAGAGCTGGCGCGGCGCCTTCAACATGACGCATGGCGCGACGATGGGCGGCCATGTCGTCCGCCATGCCATCGCGCGCGCTCGCATCGAACCGGGTGAAGTGGACGACGTGCTGATCGGCTGCGCGTTTCCGGAAGGCGCCACGGGCCACAACATCGCACGGCAGATCGCGTTGCGCGCCGGCTGCCCCGTGACGGTTCCCGGAGCGACGATCAACCGCTTCTGCTCGTCCGGCCTGCAGACGATCGCGCTCGCAGCGCAACGCATCATCGCGGGCGAAGGCGATATCTTCGTCGCCGGCGGCGTCGAATCGATCTCCTGCGTCCAGAACGAATCGAACAAGCACATGCTGCGCGAGCCGTGGCTCGCCGAGCACAAGCCGGAGATCTACTGGCCGATGCTGCAGACCGCCGAGACCGTCGCCAAGCGCTACGGCATCTCGCGCGAGCGGCAGGACGAATACGGCGCGCGCAGCCAGCAGCGCGCGGGCGCCGCGGCCGCCGCCGGCAAATTCGCCGACGAGATCGTGCCGATGACGACGACGATGGGCGTCGCGGACAAGGACACCGGACGCCTTTCGACGAAGGAAGTGACGATCGCCGCCGACGAGGGCATCCGCGCCGATACGACCTACGAGGCGATCGCGAAGATCAAGCCCGCGTTGCCAGGCGGCGTCATCGCGGCCGGGAACGCGAGCCAGTTCTCGGATGGCGCCGCGGCATGCGTCGTCATGAGCGATCGCGCTGCCGCGGCAAAAGGCTTGCGGCCGCTGGGGATATTTCGCGGCTTCGCCGTGGCCGGCTGCGAGCCCGACGAGATGGGCATTGGCCCGGTGTTCGCCGTGCCGAAGCTCCTCGCGCGCACGGGAAAGCGCATCGAGGACATCGACCTGTGGGAGCTGAACGAAGCATTCGCCGTCCAGGTCATCTACTGCCGCGACAAGCTCGGCCTTCCCGACGAGCGCCTCAATGTCGACGGCGGCGCCATCGCCGTCGGGCATCCTTACGGCGTCTCCGGGACGCGGCTCGCCGCGCACGCGCTGATCGAAGGCAGGCGCCGCGGCGCGAAGCTCGCCGTCGTCACGATGTGCATCGGCGGCGGCATGGGCGCGGCGGGCTTGTTCGAGGTCGTTTGACGCGCTAGCGCGAGACGCACCAGCTGCTTGCCGAAGTTCTCGCCTTTAAGGAGGGCGATCAATCCTCGCGGCGCGTTGTCGAGGCCTTCGACGATCGATTCGCGATACTTGAGCTTGCCCTCCGCGAAGTACGCACCCAAGCCTGCCATCGCCTCGCCATAGCGATCCTTCCAGTCGAACACGATCATCCCCTGCATGCGGATGCGATTGACGAGCACCGAGCGCAGCTGCTTGTAACCGTAGGGCTCGGTCACGTTGTATTGCGAGATCAGTCCACAGACGACGACGCGGGAATGGGTGTTCATCAGCCCAAGCGCGGTGTCGAGCACCACCCCGCCGACATTCTCGAACTGGACGTCCACGCCGTTGGGGCACGCGTTGCGCAGGTCCTGCGCGAGGTTGCCTGCCTTGTAATCGACGCAGGCGTCGAAGCCGAGCTCGTCGACGACGTACGCGCACTTCGCGGGCCGCCCGCGATGCCGACCGCGCGGCATCCCTCGAGCTTCGCGAGCTGGCCGACCACGCTGCCCACCGCGCCGGACGCCGCCGAGACGCAGACCGTATCGCCGGGCTTCGGCCGCCCGATCTCGCGCAGCCCGAACCACGCCGTCATGCCGGGCATGCCGAGGACGCCGAGATAGCACGACGCCGGCGCGCGCGTAACGTCGATCGCGGTCAGGTCGCGCGCCCGCGCCACGCCGTAGAGCTGCCAGCCGACGGATGCAAGCACCTTGTCGCCCGGCTTCCATGCCGGGTCGCGTGACGCGACGACGGAGCCGACCGTCTGCCCGACCATGACCTCCCCGATCGCCGCGGGCGGCACGTAGGATTTCGCGTCGCTCATCCGGCCCCGCATGTACGGATCGAGCGACAACCATTCATTCTTTATCAGCACCTCGCCATCGCCTGGCGCCGGCATCGGCGCATCGACGATGCGGAAGTTGTCCTCAATCACCGCGCCTTGCGGGCGGCTCGCCAGCAGCACCTGCCGGTTCATTGCGGGCATGCGAAGCGCTCCAGGTGATGATCGGCGTCGCCGAACTGCTGCGCGATCATGGTGAGCCGGCGGAATGTATGGCTTACTTTCATCTCCTCGCTCATGCCCATCCCGCCATGAAGCTGCACCGACTCCTGGCTCACATGACGGCAGGCATCCGCGATCCCCACTTTGGCCGCCGATACGGTGCGCCGTCGGCGCGCCGGATCGGGCTCGCCGTCCACCGCCGCGCAGGCGAGGCTCGCCAGCGATTTCGCCTGCTCGTGGCGGATGACCATGTCGACCATCCTGTGCTGCAGCGCCTGGAAGGAGCCGATGGGCACGCCGAACTGCTTGCGTGTCTTCAGGTACTCGAGCGTGGCGTCGTTCGCTGCGCCGATCGCGCCGACCGCTTCGGCACAGACGAGCGCCGTCGCAAAATCGACGACTTCCTCGATCAGCGCGAGACCTTCGTGCTCGACACCGATCAGCGCATCCGGCGCGACCGTCACGCCGTCGAACGAAACGTCCGCCGCCGGCAACTCGTCGAGCGTCCGATAGCTTCGCATCGTGACGCCGGGCGCCGCAGCGTCGACGACGAAGAGACTGATGCCGTGGCGCTCTGCTGCTCGGCCCTGCGTTCGCGCCGAGACGACGAGCTGCTGCGCGCATGGGGCGTGCAGGACGACGCGCTTGTCGCCGTCGAGCACGTAGGCCTGCCCCACCCGGGATGCCCGCGTCGCGACGTGGGCGAGGTCGTAGCGCGCGTCGCGCTCGGTCTGCGCGAATGCGAGCCGGAGCTCGCCTTGGGCGACGGCAGGGAGCCAGCGCGTCTTCTGCGCAGCGGTTCCACCGCGTGCGATGAACCGGGCACCCAGGCCGACGGTCGCGAGAAAGGGCTCGACGACGAGCGCCTCGCCGATCGCCTCCATGACGCTGACGAGATCGAGCGCGCCGCCGCCGAAGCCGCCGAACTCGGTGGGCAGCGGCAGGCCCAGGACGCCGAGCTCGGCAAGCGTCGCCCACACCGTCGGACTGCAGCCGTTGTGCACGGCAATCGATCGCCGGCGCGCTTCGAAGCCGTATTCCTTCGCGACGAACCGCTGGATCGACGCGGCCAGCAGCTGCTGCTCTTCGTTGTAGTCGAAATTCATGCAGTTCTTGCCGGCGCCCTAGAGGCCCAGCACGCGCTTGGCGATGATGTTGCGCTGGATCTCGTTGGATCCTGCGTAGATGGACGTCTTGCGATAGTTGCAGTAGTGCGCGGCGTAGGCGGCGTCGAGCGCTTCGAAGCCGTCCGCACCGTCGCCGACCCGCACCGGCTGCGCGAACGGGCCGACCGCTTGCATCATCAGCTCGGTCAGCGCTTGCTGGATCTCGGTGCCCTTGATCTTCAGCATCGACACTTCAGCGCCCGGCGCGCGACCTCCGCGCAGCCGGTCGAGGAAGCGCAGGTTCGTGATCTCGAGGGCCATGAGCTCGATCTCGACGCGCGACACGCGGTCGCGGAAGCGCACGTCGTCGAGCAGCGGCCGGCCGCCGCGGATTTCTCGCGCGGCAAGCTCCTTCAGTTTCTCGAGCTCGCGCTTTGAAGCACCGATGCGGCCCGTGTTCATCCGCTCGTGGCCGAGCAGGTATTTCGCGACGGTCCACCCCTTGCCCTCTTCGAACACGAGATTTTCCGCCGGCACCTGCACGTCGTCGAAAAAGACGTCGTTAACCTCGTGACCGCCGTCCATCAGGACCAGCGGGCGCACGGTGATGCCCGGCGAGCTCATGTCGATCAAGAGGAACGAGATGCCTTCCTGCCGCTTGTCGCGCGTCGTGTCGGTGCGCACGAGGCAGAAGATCCAGTCTGCCATGTGCGCAAGCGTCGTCCACGTCTTCTGGCCCGTGACGACGTAATGATCGTCCTGCCGAACGGCCGCGGTGCGCAGCGAAGCGAGATCCGATCCCGAGCCGGGCTCGGAGTAACCCTGGCACCAGAAGTCGTCGCCGTGATAGATCCGCGGGAGGAACTGCCGCTTTTGCGCCTCGGTGCCGAACTTGAGCAGCACCGGCGCGCACATCGCGAGGCCGAACGGAATCAGCGGCGGCGCTGCGGCATAGCCGCATTCCTCCTCGAAGATGTAACGCTCGACCGGGCTCCACTCGGTCCCGCCCCACTCCACCGGCCACGCGGGCGCGATCCAGCCCTTCGTCGCCAGCGTGCGATGCCAGCGCATGAGCTCTTCCTTGGAGAGCGACTGGTAACGCTCGACCTTTCGGCGAAGCTCATCCGGCAGGTGCTCGCGCAGCCATCCACGGACCGAGTCGCGGAAGGCGAGCTCTGCAGCCGAATAGTCGAGATCCATCGTCGTTGGGCGAGGTGTCGATCTTCGCCGCAGAAGTCGATTGCGCGGCGCCCGAGCGCGTCTTCCGCGACGCAAGAAATGATCTTAACGTGGAACAGCGTTGCAACGCCACGTTCCCGGTCGTGCCGCGCCGGCCACATCCGAAGAGCGGTCTGTCGAGTGCCGGAAACAAGAGAAACAATAACGAGCTGGCGATGAAGTTTTCCCGCCGCATACGGCCGGTAGACTCAACGTGCCGGGCGAAGCGGCCCGCTTTTCGAGATCGGCGACAGGGTCGCGCGATCGAGACATCGATCATTTAAAGGAAAGAAAGATGAACGAGACCCACAAGGGAAGTTGCTTCTGCGGCGCGGTGGAGCTCACCGTTTCCGGCGAGCCGGTCGCAGCCGGATACTGCCATTGCTCGTCGTGCCGAAGCTGGGCGGCCGCGCCAGTCAACGCGTTCAGCCTCTGGCGGCCCGAGTCGGTGAACGTCACCAAAGGCGCAGGCAATATCGGCGTCTACAACAAGACGGAGAGGAGTTCCCGCAAATTCTGCAAGGTCTGCGGCGGCCACCTGCTGACGGACCACCCCAAGTGGGGATTGATCGACGTGTACGCGGCCACGATTCCAACCTACCGCCACGAGCCGAAGCTGCACGTCAACTATCAGGAAACGACCCTTCGAATGAAGGATGGCCTCCCCAAGATGAAGGACCTGCCGTCCGAGATGGGCGGCTCCGGCGCGCTCTGCCCCGAATAGGCGGCGTTACGTCAGAGGAGCGCCCGGTTGCCGGGCGCTCCCTTCTTCGTGCGATACCATCGAAACGCCTTCGCGCTCGCCGATGATGTCACCTTGCAACGGCTGACCTCGACAACTGTCGGCGCAGCTGCCGCCCCCTGCTCTGCACGCAATGTACGTGGCCGGCCCCTCGATTTCCGCGCTCGCCGGCGCGAGCACCAGCAAGCTCATCGTGAGTGCCGTCATGACGGCCGCCGCAACGGCCATGGGGATACGGGGAATCTTTGGGTCGTAGCTTTTCATGCCATCCTCCTCACTATGCGTCTGTCAACGTTCTCAACGTTCCGCAGCGATAGGCTCAGCTGAAATCCACCGACGAAGGACGACCGCTCCACCAGCCCGCGAAACGCCCGCGCTTGTCCGCCTCTTCGCGCGATGACGTCGCGGCGGCCGCGCAAGCGTCCACGAAGGCCTCGATCCACGGGTTGACCTCGTCCCCGTCGGTGACCGGCCCCATGTGCCCGGACTCGATCCAGCGGATGCGCCGAAGCGGAAGCTCGCGGCCGAGCGAGGCGACGATCCGTTTCACGATTTCGGGGCTGCGCTTCCCAGCGAGCAGCAGCGTCGGCACTGCAATCGTGCGGAGGTCGACCGGACTCAGCGGCCAGCCGGCCGCCGCCTGGAAATCGAACGGGACCTTGTCCACGTGGCGTGCGATACTTCCCTGAACCGGCGATGGAAGCGCCGCGAAGCTGCCGGCGCCGCTCCAGAAATCCACGAACTCGCGCGCGGCATCGTGACGCAGCCCGGCCATGACGAGCGCGGTGACTGTCTCGGCAAATTCTCGCCAGCGGATCAGCGCCGCGTCGTCGCCGCTCAGGGCACGAAACACCACGGGATCGTACAGCGAGAGGCTCGCGGTGCGCCCGCGCCTCGATTGCGCGAACCGCAACGCAACGAGGCCGCCATACGAATGGCCGACGACGTGGACGCGAACGTGAGGTTCAACGAGTCGGTCGATACGAGCGGCAACGAGACGAACCTCGTCGTCCAGCGTGAACGACGCTCCCGGTGCGACGGGATCGTTATCGCCATAGCCGCAGAGATCGACCGCGATGACGCGGAAACGACGCGCGAGCCGCTCGGCAAGCGCCGTCCACTGCGACTTCGATCCCAGCGACGAATGCAGCAGGACGACCGGGGCGCCGGTGCCGGCGGCGAAACAGCCGGGCCACTCTGCGTCCGCTGGCCGTGCCGGACGAGTCGATGAAGCGGTGCTGGGTGGAGCGCATGCGTTCATGGCGATGACCTTAGAGAGTCGGACTGGGGGTGATTGCAAGGCAGCGCCTCGCGACGGCGGCAATGACAGCAACGCTCGCCGCCAGCCAGGCGAGGGGACGGCGACGCGCGGCGATCCTCAGGACGCGGATGCCGCCGAGGTCTTGCAGGCTGAATCCAACGTCGCGGAGATGCGCCGGTGCGGAAATCAGCACGGTGGTCGTACCGCGAAATGCACCGAGGTTGACGCGAACTCCCGGCGCGAGCGGCACCGACACACCCGCGCCGGCGATCGTGTCCTCCGGGACACCGTCGGCGGTGATCCATGCCTGGCCGGCCAGGACCCGCGCGGAGCAGCCGACCGAGTCCTCGATGGCGAGGCACGGCGCGGCGCCCACGGCGATGGCCAATCCCGGGAGCGGGAAGTTTCGGGATCCCCCGAACGGCGCAAGCATGATCAGCGCCTCCCCGCGGGGCACGGCGACGGCATGCCCTCGTTGGCCAGGGAGGACATCGCGCCCGAAGCCGTCACCGGCATCGCTTGGGGCGTCGCATTGGCGGTGAATCCGAACATGACGACGATGAGCGTCGCGGCCGCAAAGGTCGCCCCCAGGGCGATCCGGTCCACGCGGCGGATTCTTCTGTTGTTTCCGTTCATTGCCGGGTTCCTGAAGTTCAAGCATGTCAGTGGCCGGGTGTTACCCATGAACATCCATGGCCACGACATAGGACTGCAGTCTAGGCAGCGGATGCGGCAGGCGAACGTCATCGGGATGACCGTTTTGTTTCGTTTGTTTCATGCGGCCCGGCGCGCATTGACTCCATTCCCCGTGGATTTATCCTTGGGTTCCGACGGATTCGGTTCCCAATGAAATGGCCCCCACCTTGCCGCACGTCCTCGACACTGCAGTCAATCCCAAGTCGCTTTCGACCGGCTCGCACGGTCAAGGAAAAGCGATCGATTCGCCACGCCGCAGCGCGGCAGCGGTAAGATTCGCGCTTCCGCCGGACCGGCGCGCCTTCGCCCCGCGCGCCGCGGACGCCGGGCATGGTCGAAAAGTGACGGCGAGCCCAAAAGCCACGATCCTGATCGTCGACGACGAGCCCGACGTGCGCGAGGTGCTCGAGGAATACTTCGTCGCCCACGGCTACGCGGCAATGAGCGCCGAAAGCGCGGGCGCCGCCAAGGAGACGGCCGCCGCGCACCAGATCGACCTTGCCCTGGTCGACATCAACATGCCGGGTGAGGACGGGTTGAGCCTTGCGCGGCACCTGCGGGAGCGCTACGCGAATATCGCGATCGTCATGCTGACTTCCGCCGGCACGGTCGTCGACCGGATCGTCGGCCTGGAGATGGGCGCCGACGACTATGTCCCCAAACCCTTCGACCCGCGCGAGCTCGTGGCGCGCGTGAAGAGCGTGCTCCGCCGCACGTCAGCCGCAGGACGCGCCGATCTGGGCGCCGAGCGGGTGCGCATCGGGCGCTGCGTGCTCGACGTGACCGCCCACCGCCTCAGCGACGAGAACGGTGGCGAGGTCCCGATGTCGTCGCTCGAGTTCGATCTCCTGAAGGCGCTGGCGGAGCACCCGAACCGACCTCTGACGCGCGAGCGGATCCTCAATCTGCATCAGCAACGGGACTGGGATCCGTTCGATCGCAGCGTGGATCTTCGAATCATGCGATTGCGCAAGAAGATCGAGCCCGATCCCGAGCATCCGCGGTTCATCAGGACCGTGCGCAACGAGGGTTACGTCTTCGTGCCGGACGGAGCGTGAGGATCCAATGGCCCCCGCTCCGCGTTCCAGGCAGTACCTGCGAATTCTCGTTTTCATCGCGCTCGTGCTTCCTCTGCTGGGGTGCATGCGCGAGCCCGATACCGCTCTGCGCATCGGCACCAACGTCTGGATCGGCAGCGAGCCGCTCTACCTCGCACGGGAGCTCAACCGCCTGGACCCCGCGACGATTCAGCTCGTCGAGTATCCATCGGCGAGCGAGGTGCTGCGCGCCTATCGCAACCAGGCCATCGATGGGATGGTGATCAGCCTCGACGAGCTTTTCGGACTCGCCGCCGATGGATTGCAGCCGCGGATCATCCTGGTGGTCGACGTGTCGCACGGCGCCGATGTGGTCGTGGGCCGGCGCGGCATGCGGTCGATGCACGACCTCAAAGGGAAGTCGGTGGCCGTGGAAAGCGGTGCGCTCGGCGCGTTCGTGCTGAGCCGTGCCCTCGCGGTCAACGGGATGCAGGCAGCCGACGTCAATGTCGTGCATCTCGAGTCGAACGAGCAACCCAACGCGTTCGAAAATGGTCGGGTCGATGGGGCGGTCACGTTCGACCCCTATCGAACCCAGTTCCTGCAGGCCGGCGCGGTGAGCCTTTTCGACAGCACGCGGATCCCGGGCGAGATCGTCGACCTTCTTGCGGTCCGCGCGAGCGTGGTCGAGCAACGACCCAAAGCATTGCAGGCGCTCCTCGGCGGCTGGTTCGACGCGCTCGCCTACATGCAACGCGAGCCCAAGGACGCGGCGCGACGCATGGGGGTTCGCCAACAGACCAGCGGTGAGCAATTCCTGGAAGCCCAGCAGGGCCTCCATATTCCATCCCGCGCCGAAAACCTGCGGATGCTCGGCGGGCCCTCCCCCGAGCTGGCCGTGACCGGGCGCCGGCTGATGGCGCTCATGCTCGAATCGAAGCTGCTGCGCAGCGGACTGGAAATCGAGAGCGTGCTGGCACCCGCGCCCCTGGAACGCCTCCCCGAATGAATCTCCGGCTTCCCGCGTCGCTCAAGCTGACGGTACCGCTGATCCTGCTGGTCTTTGCCGCGACGCTGAGCGCGGTGAATCTCCTGTATCACGTGCCCCAGGCGGAGCGGGCGGCGGAGGACGACAGCCGCAAGCGGTTGGCCCAGGAGATGTCCCGGCTGCAAAGCACGCTCGAGTATTTGTTGCTCAAGGGCGATGTGGCCGTTGCGCAGCACGAGATCGAGGTGCAGGCGCACAACCACGACGTCATACTCGCCGCGCTGACCGATGACCGCCAGGCGGTGGTGGTCGCGACAAGACGCGCCTGGCTCGGACGGCAGATCGCGGAAGTGTTGCCGCAATTCGATCTCGATCAAGCCGCCGGCGCGATTCGAGAACGACGCGCGGAGGTAACGACGGACGCCAACGGCGACATGCTGCTCGGGTACGCCGGCGTCCTCATCGGCAGCGAGCGCGAGGAGCTGCGTCCTTCACGGACCGGCACTCTGTTTCTCGCCTACGATCTAAAGCGTTACAAGGCCGAAGCCCGGGCGCAGGTTCTGCAGCAGTCGCTGTACTGGGCTGGCTGGGTGACGGCGCTGGCGCTCGCCATGTGGCTGGTCTTTCATTTTCTCCTGACCCGCCGCACGGCGCGCCTCGTGCACGCGGCGGAGGAGCTCGCGGCCGGCAATCTGTCTGCCCGCAGCGGCCTCAAGGGAAATGACGAGCTTGGCCGGCTGGGCCGGGCGTTCGATGCGATGGCGCTCGACGTGGCCGAAACGGAAACCCGGCTGCGCCAGGACATCGCCGAGCGGGCGCGCGTGCAACGGGAGCTCCAGAACAGCGAAGCCCGCCTGCAGCAGATCCTCAACAACGCCACCGCCGTGATCTACGTCAAGGACATCGAAGGCCGGCTGCTGTTCGTCAACCGGCAGTGGGAGCGTCTCTTCCATAAGCGCCTCGCCGACGTCGTGGGAAAGACGGAACGGGAAACCCTGCCCGAAGATACGACGCAGGCATTTCGCAACAACGACCTCCTCGTCCTGCAGCGCAATGCGGCGATGGAGTTCGAGGAGACCGCTCCGCTCGACGACGGCGCGCACACCTACATTTCGATCAAGTTCCCGTTGCACGACGCCAACGGCAAGGCCTACGCCGTGTGCGGCATTTCCACCGACATCACCGAGCGCAAGCGCTCCGACCAGGCGCTGCGGGCGTCGGAGGCGAGCTATCGGGCGATTTTCGACGCCGCCGAGGATTCGATTTTCGTCCACGATATCGACACGGGCGCGATCGTCGACGTCAATCCCAGGGCCTGCGCCACGTTCGGGTATACCCGCGAGGAGTTCCGTCAGGTGAACGTCGGCATGCTCGGCACCGGCGAGCGCCCGTACACGCAGGAGGATGCAATTGCGCTGATGGCGCGCGCCGCGGCGGGCGCGCCTCAGAGCGTCGAATGGCATGGCAGGAGCAAGGACGGCACGCTGCGCTGGCACGATGTGTTCGTCAAGCGAGTCACCATCGGCGGCGTCGACCGGATACTGGCGCTCGCGCGCGACATCACCGACCGCAAGACCGCCGAGGCCGCGCTGCGCGCCAGCGAAGAGCAGTACCGTTCGATGTTCAACGCCTCGATCGACGGATTGGCGCTGTGGAACGCCGCGGGCGAGATCGTGGACACCAACCCCGCCCTGCGGCGGATGTACGGGTACAGCGAGAGCGAGCTCTCGACGCTGCCCCCCGGCGCCTGGGCGGGCCCGTGCTATCACCTTGATTTTCTGCGCGCGGTCGTCGCCGGACAAGCGCTGCATTCGGAGGTCACCGAAGTCCGCAAGGACGGCTCCGCGCTCGAGCTCGAGGTGCACGGGATCCCGATGCAGTACCAGGGCAAGCCGCACGTGCTGACGATCGCCCGCGACATCACGGACAAGAAGCGCTCGGCGGAGGAACTGGCGCGGCAGCGGGAATCGTTGCACCAGCGCGAGAAGCTCGCCGCCCTGGGTTCGCTGCTGGCAGGTGTCGCCCACGAGCTCAACAACCCGCTTTCGGTCGTCGTTGCCCGCGCGGTATTGCTCGAGGAACAGGGCGACTCGGCGACCAAGGCGGCGGCCTTGAAGATCCGCACCGCCGCCGAGCGCTGCGCACGCATCGTGCGCACCTTCCTCGCCATGGCGCGGCAGCAGCAGCCTGAACGCGGCCCGGTGGCGATCAACGACGTCGTGTCGGCGGCGCTCGACATCGCCGCGTATCCCATCCGCACGAGCAGCATCGAAGTCACGCTGGATCTGTCCAAACACATTCCGCGGATCCTCGCCGATGCAGACCAGCTGCACCAGGTGTTGCTCAACCTCGTCATCAACGCGCAGCAATCGCTGCAGGAACAGCCCACGCCGCGCCGGCTGCACGTGTCGAGCTGCTATGACTCGTTCGTCGGTGTCGTTTGCATCACGGTGGCGGACAACGGCCCCGGCATTCCGGAGCATCTGCGGACGCGCGTATTCGAGCCGTACTTCACGACCAAGCCAACCGGCATCGGAACGGGCGTCGGCCTCGCGGTAAGCCTTGGCATCGTCGAAGCCCACGGCGGCACGCTCACCGTCGATTGCCCCGACGAAGGAGGCGCGACGTTCACGATTCTGTTGCCCGTCGGCGACCTGAAGGCGTCGAAGCCCGACGCCGGCCAGTCTCGCGAAGGCGAACGCTGGCCGGCGCACGATACTCATCGTCGACGACGAAGCCGAGATTCGCGATACGCTCGCCGAGATCCTGACCGGCGCGCACCATCGCGTGGTCGCCGTCAGCTCCGGACGCGAGGCGCTGGAGCGGATGGCGGCGGAACAGTACGACGTGATCCTCACCGACATGCGCATGCCCGACCTCGACGGGCGCGCTCTCTACCAGGCCATCGAGGAACGCTGGCCCGGGCGCGCCAAGCGCGTCGTCTTCGTCACCGGGGATACGCTCGCCACGGCGCTGCGCGAGTTCGTCTCGGAAAGCGGCCGTCCGGTCATCGAAAAGCCCTTCCTGCCGAACGAGGTTCGCCGCGTCGTCGCCGAGCTCGCCATCGACGGCGAGGCAGCGTCCTCGGATTGACGTAGGACCACCGCGCGGACCTCGAGCCGCGCTCTATTTCGGCGGGCTCACTTCGGCCGGAAGAAATAGTAAGTGGCCGTATACGGCACCCGTGCCTCATTCCCGGCTTGTTGCGCCGCGCACGCGCCTGCGGGCGCCTTTCCACCGGCTGTGTCGAGGCGCTGAATGCTCGTCGTCCCGGCAAAGACACCGCTGCCTGAATTCGCTTTCGCCCTGAGCAGCAGCCACGGGATCGCATTCGCGTCGGGACCATCGTCGCGGGCAACCACTTCGCCGACCACCTTGCTGCCGTCGTCCGCTTCCCAGGTGGGGCCACCATAGTGCTTGCCGATGCGCTTGCCGCTCGAATCGCGCAACTCGGCTTCAGGCGCGACAAAGGTCCACTCGTACCTGAGCGGATCGTCCTTGCTCGCTTTGCAGGCGTAGATCTGCACGCCGGTCGCATTGCTTTGCAGCGACAGGACCTCGTTGCTCGACGTCCTCAGAGCGTCGGGCACGCCTGCGGCGCATGCAAGCGACGTCGCGGCGGTCAAAAGGATTCCCGCGACGACGCGTTCGAAGCGTATTGCAACTCTCCTCATGCCGATGGCCCTCTTGTCGATGGACGGTTCGTGATCGTTCATCTTCCGACTCCTCATCCGAGCAGTCAATCGGGATCTGTACATGACCGCGGCGTTTGAAACAAATGAAACAACAACGGCCTTCACGTGAAATTCTCGTGTGCTCCTCGCGCAATACACTGCAGCCTGATGCGCTCGAAGCGCTTCTCTTGTTCTCGGCGAGGATCGATCGATGTTCCTGTACAACGCACATCCGCATCTCCCGACGCCACTGACCCTGCGTGGCGCGATCGCGCAGGTCAGCGCCAGATTCCAGGTCGCTGTCGCGGCACGGCCGCTCCGCTGGTTCCGCAGCCGGGTCCGCAGCTGGGTCAATACGCGGCGAATCGCAACGGCCACGCCGCTCGATTTTCGGATGCTGAGCGGACGCGAGCTCCACGATATCGGGCTCACTCGAACGGATGTCCCCTGCGTGGGGTGGGACGCCTTGACCGACTTCCGGAGCCGGATATGAATCCCGCGATCCCTGAACGACGGACACAGACGACGAACGCGTCCAAGTCGCTTGTGCGATGTGGCTGCACACCGGCTTCATCGGCGCGAGCGCCTTTGCCGGCGGCCTGGTTGAGCTGTTCGTCGGGGATACGACCTGGTACTTCGGCGTTGACGCTTTCCCTTCTCGGCGGCGTTCTGGCGGTCGCGAGCTGGCGCCGCAGTCGTACCGTACTCGAACGGGCCGGGCGGCAGCTCGCCGGCGTGGAGAACGCTCCGGTCAACCCGATGCCGCGGCGAGATCCTCGTTCCTTCGCCGATCGGCTGGCGTCGAGCCGACGCGTCGGTGAGAACCATGGACATTCAACGGCTGAATGAGCGCCAGCGCGCTGCGCTCCTGATCCATTTTCTTGCGCTGCCCGTCAAGGACCGGAGCATGCGGTTTGGCACGGCGCTCGCGCCGTCGGCTCTCGCCGGCTACGTCGACCGCATCGACTTCAGCCGACGGGGCGGTTTTCGGCGTCCAGGACGACGGAAACATGCTCGTTGGCGTTGCGCATGTGGCCTTCGAGGACGACATCGCCGAAGTCGGGCTCTCGGTGCTGCCGAATCATCGTCGACGCGGCTTCGGCACCGCGCTGTTCGCGCGCGCCGTCGCGCATGCGCGCAACTCGTGCATTTCCCGGCTGATCATGCATTTCCTTTGGAGCAACGCGCCGATCATGCGCATCGCGCGGCGGTTTCGCATGAACGATTGTCGCCAGCGCGGGTGACGCGACGGCCAAACTCGATCTGCCGGCGGGCGAACGCATCGCCTGAACGCAACATCCCGCAAGTCACGCACGCGGGATACGCGTTTCGCGACGACAGCCGCAATCTGACGGCATCGCGTGCCGACGGCGAACCGTCGGCACGTCAAGCGTCGCGCCGGGGGCGCGTGCAGTACGAGGCGATCGACGGGTCTGCCTAATACGGCCAGTCTTGCTTCGCGACGGCCTGGCGCGCCCTTCTGACTCCTAGCCGCGGCAGCAGCATCCCCACCTCCGCCCGATAGCGGCGGTATTGGTCGCCGAACCGGGCGATGAGGTCGCGCTCCTCGAAGAAGATGCCGACGAGGATGTATCCGGTCGTCATGGTGGCGAACAGCAGATGTCCTGCCGTCATGTGCGGCGTCGCCCAGAATGCGAGCAGGAATCCCAGATAGATCGGGTGCCGGACGACCCGGTAGAGCGCGGGGTCCGGAAGGATGGCGGCTCGAAGCGACGTCCGCGCCAATATTCGAACGTCTGCTGCAGCCCGAACAATTCGAAATGATTGATCAGAAACGTTGCGATCAGAAGAATCACCCAGCCGAGGTGGGACAGGCCGATCAGCAGCCATTGGGCGCCGCGATTGTCGACCGACCACACCGGGTCGAGGATGGGCCGCCATTGCCAGATCAGGAGGGCCAAGGCGAGCGCTCGATGCCAGCACAAAGGTGCTGCGCTCCACCGGCTGCGGTATGAACCTCGTCCACCACTCCTTGAATCCGCGACGCGCCATGACGCTATGCTGAACGGCAAACAGGCCGAGCAACGCGATATCGATCAGCAGCGCGGCCCAGAGCTCGCCTTCCGCGCCGCCATCGATCGTCTTCAGCCCCGGGACGTCCTCGACGAACCCGATCGCGCACAGAAACGTCAGCAAGAAAAGCAGATAGACGACACTACCGTAGACAAGAGTCAGCAACCTGGACATGAGACCTCCCGTATGAGAGGACCGGCGTTGACGCATTGCGCCACCGTGACATCGCATCGCTCGAGCGCAGCATTGGCCGGTCCTTCCGCCACTCTAGCGAGCGGATGTCGCAGGAAGACTTCGTCGGTGATCGGTCAGTGTTTCGTTCGTTTCACCGCGTGACCCGACTGGCCGGCATCGAGCGCGTCGCCGCGTGAATCAATCGGCGCTCAATCGGCCGCTCGCGCAGCCGGCTTTCGCTCCACTTGCAGGCCGCCCGCAGATCCGCGAATTCGCGCTCGCTCATCACCTCGTCGTTGATGATCAGCGCTTCCGCCACCTCGCCCGGCATCGTCACGAATTCCGCGCGCGGCTCATGGTTCCAGACGCGTGCCCGGGCCTCCTGCCACGTGCTTGCGATCACCACGTAGGTCCTGACGAGATAGCCTCCTCCGCCCCACGACGGAGGGCATGACCGCATGGCATTTGAAGAGCTTCATTGCGAGGGCTCCCCTCGAGCAGCCCGAGGCTCGACACCGCTTCTCACGTGCATCGGATAGATCAGCGACTGCCCCGTGCCCGGATGCACGCAGACCTCCACGGTCCGGCCGCACGTCGCGCACCGGAGGGTGCGTTGCCGGCTCGGCGTTCGCTCGCCGGCATCCAGCGCCGCGCGCTCGTCGGTTGTAAGGGCGTGCCCCGACTTGGGGCACAAATTCTGGTAATCCATCAGCGCCATTCATTTCTCCATTCGACCGGCGTGGTTTGTCGCAGCCCGGAGTTCGGCTATTCCCGGCGTTGCGCCACGGCCCACGCACTACGGCGCCCATCGTAGGCGCGCGCGGATATTCACACTACTGAATATATTGCATATATGATATGCACCATGCTCAACTTGCGAAGCGTCGACCTGAATCTGCTCCCGGTCTTCGAGGCCGCGTACGAGGAGCGCAACCTTTCGCGCGCCGCCGAGCGACTGGCGATGACGCAGCCGGCGGTGAGCCATGCGCTGACCAGGCTCAGGAGCCTCTTCAGGGACGAGCTCTTCATCCGGCGATCGCGCGGCGTTCTCCCGACGCCGGTGGCGGACCTGGTTTATTCGAAGCTGCGCGGCGCGCTCGGCGACGTGCGCGAGGCCGTCGCCGAGACGCGCGGCTTCGACCCCCGGACGTCGCAACGGCAATTCTTCGTGACGATTCCGCATCCGTTGGGGCCGATGATCGCGGTACGGCTGCGCGAGCAGCTCGCGCACGCGGCGCCGCAGGTGGTGGTCGCGTTCAGCACCCGCTCGCGCCCGGTCGACCTGGAGCTCGGACTGCGCGAAGGCCGCGTCGATGCGGCCGTCGATTGGCTGCCGCCCCCAGGGAACAGGTTCAGCGAGTCCGTCGTGTTCAACGACGGGCTGGTCGCGATGGCTCGCCACGGCCATCCTGCGCTGAGACGGCGTTCAGCGACGGCGGCCCTTCAGGATGCCGAGTTCGTGACGCTGCGCCCCCGGGTCGAAGGCGAGCATCCCGTGCCGGCGATGCGCGAATGGCAGCGCCTCAAGCTGCGGATCGCGCTCGAAGTCTCCGAGTTCGTGGAAGTGCTGATGGTCGCGAGCCGATCGGACCTGCTGGCGCTCGTGCCGCTCAGCATGGAGCGAATCGCCCGCGGAACCTTCGATCTTCGGCGGTTGCACTCGATCCCGAAGGTGGCGCCGATCCCGATCAGGATGATCTGGCTCACGGGGCGCGACGGCGATCCCGCCCATGTGTTCCTGCGAAAGCACCTTGCGTCGGCTGCGAAGGGACTCATTCAATCCATCTGAGCGGACGGACGCGCGCGGAGCGCGCCTTCCCTGGCGCTGCCGGCCGCCAGGTCGGGAACCGGACATTGGCTTGAGCGAGCCATCGGCGTACGCTACTATCGGGTGACCGGCGGTGAGCGACGAGCGCGCCACGAGAGCCACGCTACGCCGCGCGTCTCACTTCAGCAGCTTGAAGGCGTGGGTCCACTGGTTGCGCAGAAAGCCGGGGATGCACCAGAGCATGCACAGCGGCTCGATTGCGCGAGCCGCTTCCACCCCGCCCATGTCCTCGGTCTCCCATCCGAATTGATCGAGAATCCGCGTCACCGTCTGCTTCGCGGCGGCGTCATTGCCGCAAATGAACATGCTCGGCTTGCCGCCCGCATACGAGGGGTTGACCATCCGCGCGTTGCCCACCGAGTTGAACGCCTTGACGAGGCGCAGCTTTGGAAACTCCGTCTGCAGGCGCTCCATCAGCGAATCGTCGAGGCCGGTGAAGAAGTTGAGCACGCCGTGGGTGGGCGGCGTATCGGCGATCGGGTTGGTGGCGTCGATGACGACCGCATTATCGAGGGCATCCGCCCCGGCGGCGCGGAGCGCGTCGGCGGCCGCTGAGCCCTTGACCGCCAGCACCGCCAACTCACCGAACTTCGCAGCGTCGGCAAAGGTGCCGACACGGCCCGCTGGATTCTGGCGGCGCCAATCGGCAAGCTTCGAGGGGTCTCGCGTGCCCATCATCACGTCATGCCCATGCTTGAGGAACCCGCCGGCCAGCACCTTGGCCACGTCGCCCGATCCGAGAACGCCGACTTTCATGATTTCCTCCGCAAGCAGTCTGTGTGACGGACCGCGAAACGCCCGCGGTCAAAGTGAAATATTTACCGGCTCGGCCAGCCTTCGGATATCGGAACCGGGCCGCCGCTGCGCCACTCCAAGCTTAGTACACTCTGCGAAGGAGGCGTTCATGGCTCATTATGTGGATGGATTCGTCGTGCCGGTGCCGCAGCGCAACCTCGATGCCTATCGCCGCCTTGCGGCGCAGGCCGGGAGGATCTGGATGGAGCACGGCGCCCTTCAATATTGGGAATGCACGGGCGACGACGTGAAACCCGGCAAGGTCACGTCGTTTCCGCAAAGCGTGCAGCTCAAGGACGACGAGATCGTGGTCTTTTCATGGATCGTCTACAAGTCGCGGGAGCATCGGGACGCCGTCAACGCCAAGGTGATGGAAGACCCGCGGATGAAGGATATGATGGACCCGAAGAAGATGCCTTTCGACGGAATGCGCATGTTCTTTGGCGGCTTCAAGAGCTTCCTGGAGCTGACGTCCGAGACGATGGCGGCTTGATACGGGAGGCTCGCGATGCTCACAAATTCGCCCTTGTATTCCTACATCCCCGCCAAGGACGTCGCCCGCGCGCGGCGGTTCTACGAACAGAAGCTCGGCTTTCGCCCGAAGGCCGAGCTGGCAGGCGGCGTGGTCTACGAGTTCGGGCAGAAGACAGCGTGCTTTCTCTATCCGACGCCGAACGCGGGCACGTCGAAGGCGAGCCAGGCGTTCTGGCAGGTCGCCGACGTCGAGCGCGAGGTGGCCGAGTTGAAGGCGCGCGGTGTCGAGTTCGAGAACTACGACATGCCCGGCGAGAAAAGCCCGAGCGGCGTCCTCACCGCCGGCGGCGCGAAGGCCGCGTGGTTCAAGGACAGCGAGGGCAACATCCTCGCGATCGTCCAGAACGCCTGAGGGAAGGCTTTGCAACGAGCATGGGGAGAAAGAAATGCCAAAGTTCAGCAAGGACCCGGACGCTGTCGCCAAGCTCTCCCCCGAGCAGTATCGCGTGACGCAGCAAAGCGGCACCGAGCTGCCGGGGACCGGGGAGCATTTGCATAACAAGGAGCCCGGTATCTATGTCGATATCGTGTCGGGCGAGCCGTTGTTCGCTTCGGCCGACAAATTCGATTCGGGTTGCGGCTGGCCGAGCTTCACCAAACCCATCGAGCCCGCGAATGTCAACGAGCTTCGGGACACCTCGCACGGCATGGTCCGAACCGAGGTGCGCTCGTCGCATGGCGACAGCCACCTGGGACACGTGTTCCCCGATGGGCCGAAGGATCGCGGCGGACTGCGCTATTGCATCAACTCGGCCTCGCTGCGGTTCATCCACCGCGACGACATGGAGGCCGAAGGCTACGGGGATTACTTGAATCAGGTGGAGGAGATCCGATGACTGAAGAACGCGCCGTTCTCGCCGGCGGGTGTTTCTGGGGTGTGCAGGATTTGATTCGCCGTCGCGACGGGGTCGTGTCCACGCGGGTCGGCTATACCGGCGGCAGAAATTCCCACGCCACCTATCGCAATCATCCCGGACACGCAGAAGCGGTCGAGATCATCTTCGATCCTGCCCGCATCAGCTATCGGCAGATTCTCGAGTTCTTCTTCCAGATTCACGACCCCACCACACGCGATCGCCAGGGCAATGACGTCGGGACGAGCTACCGATCGGCAATCTTCTACGTCAGCGACGAGCAGAAACGCGTCGCCGAGGACACGATCGCCGATGTCGAGGCTTCAGGCCTGTGGCCGGGCAAGGTAGTGACCGAACTCGTTCCGGTCGGCGACTTCTGGGAGGCCGAACCGGAGCACCAGGATTACCTCGTGCGACATCCTGCCGGCTATACGTGCCATTTCGTCCGCCCCAACTGGAGGCTTCCTGTTCGCGCCGGCAAGGTTGCAGAGAAGACCTGATCGGCGCCGCGCTTGATCGCGTTGGGTTGCGTTGAGTGTGTCAGTGCCACGGGTTGGCGCGCAGCCACCCCAACGTATTGTTGGCGACCGTCACCCGCATGGCCTCGGGCATGAGTGCGGCAAGCATCTGCCCGTCTTTGGCCCGGTCGAACTTTGCCGCGGTGGCGCGCAATCCATCTGGATCGACGTCCAGCACGAACGCGAGCGGCTCTGCCGCCGCCGGGTATCGCACGTATACCGCACCGTAGCCGGTCTCCAACCGGACCATGGCGCCATTCCCCGGCGAAATCACCCGGGTGATGCCCACTGCTTGCAGCTGCTCCGCATAGGGCTGGACCATCTGCGCAAGCTCAGGCTGGTCGGCCGTAGGCAGCGGCGCCGTGGACGCACAGGCGCAAAGAAGGAGCAACGGAAGCCTCTTGACGAGCATGAGCAAGTGTAGGCGCTCTTCGGCGCTCTTGGTTCGTTGCTTCAACATGAACGGGAGTCCGTAAGTTACGTCGCATGACGACCCTGAACCGCCGCTCGCGTCGCGGCGAGTTCCGCCAAAGCCGCTTGCGATCTGTGACGCTTCGGTCATTGGATCAACTCACCCGCGCGCAGCAACAGAGACTGCGGAATTGTCAGGCCGAGCGCGCGTGCCGTCTTAAGGTTCACGACCAACGCCACTCTACTAAACGACTCCACCGGCAGGTTCTGAGGGCTCGTCCCAGTGAGGATCTGCTTCGCGTATTTTGCCGACAGGCGACCAACTTCAAAGTAGCCCACGCCGCAGCCAACTAGGGCTCCTTGTACAACGAGACTGGGCTCGTGGAACATGGTCGGTAGCTTCTTGGCCGCCGCGGTGTCAATGATGAACTTGAGCCTGGCTTGCCGCCATCCCATCTGGAGCAAAGAAGTAGGCGTCCGCATCCTGCATCGTCAGCGCATTGAGTACGTAGTCCTTGTCCTCTTCAAACCCCAACCTCTTCAGCCCGTCTTTGAAGCCGTCCACCATCGCGTAAAACGAACCTCCTTCGAGAACAACGCCAACACGATAGGCATTGGCTGGTTGTGCTTGGGCAAGCTGCTCGATCGCTGCGCTGCCGAGCAGTGTGATGAGCGTCCGCCGATCCATCACCGAATCCCTCATGGAGATCAGAAAATGCTACCTCCCCTTGCCACGCTCAATCACTTCCCGTTCGAGACTGTTTGCTCCGACCGGTAGCTGCCGATGGCTGCTATGTAGTGCAATCCGCTACGGCGGCCTCTGGCCGAAGACATCCAGTGGCCAATGGCAACTAACGACCCAATGCGAACGTTGGCTGGCTACGCGGCCGACGCGCCTTTACTGATGGATCGCGAAGAGCCACGCGCCGATGACTGGACCTCTCGGCCCATTTCGCTACACCCGGAGCTGGAACCACGGGCTTAAATCCGTGCCAGGCGCCGGACCATATTCAGGCTGAAACAGGTACGCCCTGTGCGCGACCGGATCAACGCCGATGGTCTTCGCACCGAGCATGGTTGGGACCGTCGCGACGACCGTGTATTTGTCCGGCGAGTCCTGATGTACGACCGTCACGTTGCCCGGCGTTCCAGCGGGTATGTAGATTAGTCGCTCCAGCGGATCCCAGCCCAGAGCGTCGACCCGGTCGCCGTTCCTGATCGTAGCCGCGACCTTCCCGGAGCTCCCGTCCACCACCACCGAGGTCTTGCCACAGCCCACAAAGACCCGATCCGAACTGCGATCGTAGGCGATTCCCGTCGGGCCTTCGCACGGCGCGACCGGCCACGACTTGATCGCCTTCCATGACCTCACGTCGACGATCTGGATGGTGTTCTTCTTCTCGTTGTTGACGTAGATCCACCCCTTTCCATTCGGCGCCGCGCCCTCCGGCGCGGTGTCCTCGAGTTCGGCAGTGCCGACGATGTCCCCGCTATATGGATCGATCGCGACGAGCGTTCCCACCGGGCGGCTGTGATTCGTCAGAATGACCTTGTCGTCATACTCATCAAACATGATGCCGTCGAGGCCGCCAGAAGGCACATTGATTTTCTTGATGACAGCCAGTGTCTTCAAGTCGAACATCGTTACGGTGGAGTCGCCGCCGTTGGTTGTGAAGCCGTGGTTCGACTTGGGGGCGATCGCAATGCCGTGCACATGAGGTGTGTCCATGACCTCGCCCAGCAACTTGCCGGTGAGACCATCGACAACCATCACCCGCGTCCCACGCGAAACGAAGACGCGGACGGTGCCGGCTTCGGGGGTCAGATAGTCCGTGCCGCCTTCGCCACCAATGTTCCACCTGTCGACCGCAAACTGCTGCGCTCTGCTGACGGTTGTCGCGGCGACGCCGGCGGCAAGAACGACCGCGCCTGCAATTCGTGAAATTCTGGGCACACCATCCTCTGTCGCGGAATTGTATTGATGCGATGAAGTGATCCAGTATAGCGTTTCAGGTATAGACGATCGCGGCCGGCATCGTTCGGCGTCGTTGGGTCGGGGCAAAAAAACGGCGCGTTCGGAGCGCACCGTAATGTTCAAGGTTCAAGCCGCGCTAGTCTCGGTCCCAGTGCCCCTCGTGGAAATGGTAGCGGCCGTTCTCTTCGCGCCACGCGGGTCCAATATAATGTTCCCCATGCCGCTCGCGTTCGTAGCCGCCCTTGTTCCAAACGTATCTGTGATCGTCAGCGTCATACCGGTAATATCCCGGGGTGACGACATAGCCTTCACGGGGCGCCAACTGCTCATACACCGGAGGCGGCGGCGCAACTTCGACGTCCACACTGAAATTTGCCGCGCGAACCGCAACCGGGCTGGCCAGCGAGCCCGCTACAGCGACTGCCAACAGCGTTGTTCGAACATTCATGGCAACTCCTCGACGTGACTGCGAGGCACCATGGTGCCGTGCCCGCCATCGCTTGCATGTCAGGGGGAGTTGAAAACCTTGTAGGCCAAGCAGAGCGGTTGTGCCCCGAACGCGCTGTCAGTCGCACGCTTGGCGGACAGGAAACGGGGCCTGCGGTGCAACCGAGACCGCCATTCCGCGATCTCTTTCGCTCGCTGAGGAGGGTATGCGGTCGATAAGAACTTCGACCAGCAATGTGCGGTAACGTACCGAATCACCCGGCCCATGGGTCTATCCTCCGACTTTGACTCCCAGGATGGCCCCCGCGGTCATCCTGCGCTCACGAAGCATGTCGCGCGCGCGCCAGACGTTCCGTCACCAAACGCAGCCAGGACGAAGCCGGCTTCAATGCACAGGATCTTGATTACGATTCTCGCAGCTCTTCTCGGATTTGCAGAGGGGGCAAACGCGGCAGCGGCGGAGCTGTTTTCCAAGACGGGGCCGGTCATCGCAATCATGGCGAACGACCTTTTCCTGGGCGAGGCCGAAGGGCATCTCAGCGGGGCGGGAACAATCGCCATCCACTCACAACGAAATCCGGATGTTGCCTGCGTGGGACGGTTCACGTCCAGCGCAGAACTTGGTGGTTCGGGAGAAATGCGATGCAGCAACGGCGCCACCGGGACCTATCACTTCAAGCGCCTGAGCCTGGAGAAAGGCTACGGCGTTGGCAGCTACGGCCGGCGCGGGATGAGCTTTACCTACGGGCTCACCGCCGACGAATCCGAGCCTTACCTGAAGCTGCCCGCCGGCAAGAAGCTCGAGCGCAAGGGAAATGCGCTGGCACTCGTCGATATCTCGCGGACGCCGGCTCGCATTCGCGCCGCAACCGGTGGTCGAAAGAACGAACCCAGCCGTTGATCATGGCGTGGGGGTCATTCCAGCCCTCGGGCCTCTTCATCACAGTTTCGTTCTGGGCATGGACTCCGGCGTCGCTGTCGAGCGCGGGTGACGCCTGACCCGGTGTGCGGGTTCGGGATGACGGAATCATATTCACTCGACTGCGTCGGCAGTCATCGAATCGTTGCGCGTCGCTCTCGTGTCCAGATAAGGAAAGTCATGCAAATCCGCGTCGGTTGTGAATTGATCTACGAGTGTCCGCAGCCGACGCCCATGATCCTGATGCTGAACATTCACTTCTCGCGCGCATCCGATCTCGTCGTACCGGATCGCATGGTCACCGTGCCGTCGCTGCCGATCAGCGCGTATCGCGACTCCTTCGGCAACTGGTGCAGCCGCATCGTCGCGCCGGCCGGGGAGACGCGGATCACCACCGATGCCCTGATCAACGACAGCGGGCTGCCGGATGTCGTCGCTGCAGGTGCAAGACAGACCCCGGTCGAGTCACTGCCGGAGGAGACGCTGATCTTTCTCCTTGGCAGCCGGTACTGCGAGACCGAGCGGCTGTCGACGATCGCCTGGCAGCTGTTCGGCAACGCCCCCACCGGCTGGGGCCGCGTGCAGGCCATTTGCGACTTCGTCCACAGTCATATCGAATTCGGGTACCACCACGCGCGGCAGACGAGGACTGCCTGGGAAGCCTACGTGGACAAGACCGGTGTCTGCCGCGACTTCGCTCACCTTGCCGTCGCGTTCTGCCGATGCATGAACATCCCCGCACGTTACTGCACGGGCTACCTTGGCGACATGGGTACCCCACCGCCCTACGGGCCGATGGATTTCGCCGGTTGGTTCGAAGCCTGGCTCGACGGACGCTGGTACACCTTCGACCCGAGGAACAATGTGCCGCGCATCGGGCGCATCCTGATGGCGCGGGGGCGGGACGCTGCGGATGTGGCCATCAGCACGACGTTCGGACCCAACACCCTGAAGGGCTTCAAGGTGTGGGCGGACGAGGTGGTTGGCAAATAGTCGCTCCATCCGAGGAGGGACTCCAGGCGGAGTCCGAGGGCGCAGCACTCTCGCCATTCATCTTGCACCGTATCAGCGGAAAGCACTCCCGGCAGGCGGCCGGGCAGTGCATCGTTTCCCCATGCGTGCGCCACCGCGTGGACAACGAACGGGACGCCCTTCGTTGGCGATATAATCTTCGACGATCATCCGGACAGCAAAGCCCATGTAAGGAGATGCACGTGGAAGTCAACATGCCGACACCCCACAGCCCGACGCAGAACCATCTTCTCGCCGCCCTGCCTGCTGCCGAGTTCGATCGCCTGTCTCCGCATCTGGAGCTGGTGCCGATGCCGCTCGGCGAAGCTCTTTACGAGTCGGGCGGCCAATTGAACCACGTCTACTTCCCAACGACTTCCATCGTGTCGCTGCTCTACGTCCTGGCGGACGGCGCATCGGCCGAAATCGCGGTGGTCGGCAATGAGGGAATACTCGGCATTTCGCTGTTCATGGGCGGCGAAACCACGCCCAGCCGGGCCGTCGTTCAGAGTGCAGGCTACGGCTATCGCCTGAAGGCGCAGCTGCTGAAGCACGAGTTCAACCGCGCCGGACCCGTGCTTCACCTGCTGTTGCGCTACACTCAAGCGCTGATCACACAGATGGCGCAGACCGCCGTGTGCAACCGGCACCATTCGGTCGAGCAGCAGCTGTGCCGCTGGCTGTTGCTGAGCCTCGACCGGCTCTCCTCCGATTCGTTGACGATGACGCAGGAACTGATCGCGAACATGCTTGGCGTGCGCCGCGAAGGGGTTACCGAGGCCGCTGGGAATCTGCAGCGGGCCGGACTCATCCGCTACAGCCGCGGTCGCATCGAGGTGCTTGACCGGCCGGGCCTGGAAAAGGCGGTCTGCGAGTGTTACGCGGTCGTCAAGACGGAATTCGATCGCCTGCTGTCGGACATTCCCCGTGGGGATCCTTTCCACACGCTTGGTGAATCCAGCGCTTAGAGCGATTCACCGCACGTCCGCGCGGAGCGTCGCCACCGCGCCGTTTCCTTTCGACCTCGGTGCCGCGCCGGCCTGACCGGCCGAACCTTCGGGCCGCCACCGCGTCTTTCCTTATGTGCGCTGGGGCACAGACGCTCGTCTGAACGATCGATATTGTCTTTGCGCGCCCCGGGAGACGCGGGTTTCACTGCGCGAGGTCGCAGCCCGCTGGTGCCGCCCCGACAAGCGCAGCCCGTCTCCACAGCGCGTACTCCTTTTCACGGAATTCAGTCATGTCAGAAACAGCGGATCCTCCCGTCCTTGCCGACGATGCCGGCAAGATGGATAGCAACGCCGACGCGCGCCGCCAGAATGCACTGCTCAAGGCGGGAGCGTTGCAGAACGCGATCCTGACCAGCGCCAATTTCTCGATCATTGCCACCGACGAGAAAGGCATCATCCAGTTATTCAACGTCGGTGCCGAGCGCATGCTGGGCTACAGCGCCGCCGAAGTTGTCAACAAGATAAGTCCGAGCGATATTCACGACCCGCTGGAAGTGACCGCGCGCGCGCAGGCATTGAGCCTCGAGCTTGCAACTACCATTGCGCCGGGCTTCGAGGCGCTGGCTTTCAAAGCCTCACGTGGGATTGAAGACATCTATGAATTGACCTATATCTGCAAGGATGGCAGCCGCTTTCCGGCGATCGTGTCGATCACGGCGCTGCGAGACGACTATGGCGAGATCCTCGGATACCTGCTGATCGGCACCGACAATTCCGTGCGCAAGCGGGTCGAATCGGAACTGAACGAGGCGATGGCCGCTGCGGAAAAGGCCAACCGCGCGAAAACAGATTTTCTGTCCGGCATGAGCCATGAATTGCGCACGCCGCTCAACGCGATTCTCGGCTTTGCCCAGCTCTTGGAATCCGGCACTCCATCCCCGACGCCCTCCCAGAAGCGAAACATCGACCAGATTCTGAAGGCGGGCTGGTACCTGCTGGAGCTGATCAACGAAATCCTCGACTTGGCGCTGATCGAGTCGGGCAAGCTGACGCTGTCGCGGGAGCCGGTTTCTCTGGTCGAGGTCATGCTCGAGTGCCGGGCGATGATCGAGCCGCAGGCGCACAAGCGCGGCATCGGCATGACATTTCCTCGATTCGAAGTTCCCTACTTTGTCAAAGCGGATCGGACCCGGGTCAAACAGGTACTGATCAACCTTCTGTTCAACGCAATCAAGTACAACAAGCCGGGCGGCGCAGTGGTCGTGGAATGCACGCTGATCAACTGGGCTTCGATTCGAATCAGCGTGAAGGACACCGGCGCAGGACTGGCTCCCGAACAGCTCGCGCAGCTTTTCCAGCCATTCAACCGCCTCGGCAAGGAGGACGGCGCGGAGGAAGGCACGGGCATCGGCCTTGTGATGACGAAGCGGCTGGTCGAACTCATGGGAGGCACGATTGGCGCTGATAGCACCGTCGGGCTGGGAAGCGTGTTCTGGATCGAATTGAGCCTGACGACCGCACCGCAGCTTGCCGTTCGGGAGGCAGAGCGTGCAGCGCTGGCGGGGCCGCAGGCGGCGAACGGCACGCCGCGGCGCACTCTGCTTTATGTCGAAGACAACCCGGCCAACCTGGAACTCGTCGAGCAACTCATCGCCCGTCGCCCCGACCTGCGCATGCTGAGTGCAGCGGATGGGCATCTCGGCATCGAGTTTGCCCGCGCCTATCAGCCGGACGTTGTCCTGATGGACATCAACCTGCCCGGCATCAGCGGGATCGAAGCCCTGAAGATCCTGCGCGCGGACCCGGCAACGGCGCATATTCCCATCATCGCACTCAGCGCGAATGCGGTGCCGCGTGACATCGCGAAAGGGCTCGAGGCCGGTTTCTTCAACTACCTCACCAAGCCCATCAAGGTCAACCAGTTCATGGAAGCGCTTGACGTGGCACTCGCATTCTCGCAAACGGCATCAGGACGAAGCGCCAAAGTGGAGCATGCATGATGATTGCCGAGTCGGATATTCTCAACGCGAGCATCCTGATTGTCGATGATCAGGAGACCAATGTCAGCCTGCTCGAGCAGATGCTGCGTGAAGCCGGCTACACCCGCGTTGCCTCGACGATGGATCCACACGAAGTCTGTGCACTGCATCGGAAGAAATGCTACGACCTGATCCTGCTCGACCTCCAGATGCCCGGAATGGATGGATTCCAAGTGATCGAAGGTCTCAAGACCAACCAAAGAGACGGCTACCTCCCCGTCCTCGTGATCACCGCGCAGCCTGGCCACAAGCTGCGCGCGTTGCAGGCCGGCGCAAAGGATTTCATCAGCAAGCCTTTCGACCTGGTCGAAGCCAAGACGCGTATCCACAACATGCTGGAAGTGCGGCTGCTCTACAGGAAACTCGAAAGCTACAACAAGGAGCTGGAACAGACGGTGCAGGAGCGGACCGCCGAGCTGCGCGAAAGCGAAGCCCGCTATCGCAGCCTCACCGAACTCGCCTCCGACTGGTACTGGGAGCAGGACGAGAACGGGACGTTCACCAAGGTCTCCGGTCCGGTCCTGGAGATGCTGGGAATCCGGGTCCCCAGCTTGGCGGGAGACAGAACCGGCGGTGAGACGCCAGGGTGGAATGAGGCGGAGCGGGAGACGCTGCAGGCAACCATTGCGGCGCGGCAGCCATTCCTGGATTTCGTTCTCAGTCGGGTCAATCCCGACGGCTCGAAACAGGATTTTCAGGTGAGTGGAGAGCCGATGTTCAACCAGTCCTGCCGCTTCATTGGTTACCGCGGAATCGGCGTCGAACTCTCCGCAAAATAGAACGCAACGTCTCGACGATCGATGTCATTGCCTCACAGCCCGAAACAAAACCATCTTCTCGCCGCCCTGCCAGCGGGGGAATTCGAGCGCCTGGCCGACCATCTGCAGCTGGTCCCGATGCCGCTCGGTGAAATCCTCTACGAACCCGGCGGACAGTTGCAGTACGCGTATTTCCCCACCACCGCCATCGTGTCACTCCACTACGTGACGGAGTCTGGCGCATCGGCAGAAATCGCGGGAGTGGGCAATGAAGGCGTAGTCGGCATTTCACTGTTCATGGGCGGCCAAACCACGCCAAGCTCGGCCGTAGTGCAGACCGCGGGTCACGCTTACCGGCTGGCGCGCCATTTGCTGAAGCAGGAATTCGATCGCGCCGGACCGGTGCTTCAGCTGTTGCTGCGCTATACGCAGGCGCTGATCACGCAGATGACCCAGACTGCTGTATGCAACCGCCACCATTCGGTGGAGCAGCAGCTTTGCCGCTGGCTCTTGATGACCCTCGACCGAGTGCCCTCGGGTCAGCTGGTCATGACCCAGGAATTGGTCGCCCGCATGCTCGGCGTGCGGCGGGAAGGCATCACGGAAGCCGCCGGCAAATTGCAGCATGCGGGCTTGATTCGATACCGACGCGGCCACATTGCGGTTCTGGAACGGTCGGGACTGGAGGCGCGCACGTGCGAGTGTTACGCCGTGGTCAAGGCCGAATTGGGGCGCCTCCTCTCCGACGTGCGGTACCACAAGGGCGTTTCCAATCGTCGGGAAACAGCGCCCGGTCAATCGGCTAACCCCGTGAAATCGCCGGACCCCTTGTTCATCCAGTAACGACTCGATCGATCGCTTCCTGGCTTCGACCATTCGTGCCCGGGGCTTGTTTTCCTGACCTGCGACGTGGCCACGGGGGCCACGTCCCGGCTCCCCGAACCCGAGGGCGGCGCCGACGGTCGCTTACAATGCGCGACCATGTTCAAGAAGAATCACGCATCCGCTTCCGACATGCGTGGGCTCAACCGACTGACCATCGACGCCATCGCGGGCGTGATCGACCTGGTCGAGGCGATGCATTACAACATCGCCAGCGTTCCGGGAATCGCTCGCAAATCGAAGTCTGGGCGCACGACGGGAATTACCGGGTTCGTGTACCGGAGTATCAGCGGCACGGTCGGTTTGGTGGGCCACGCACTCGATCGGCTGCTCGCCAAGCTTGACCCCTTGCTTGGCGTGCGCAGCTCATGGCCCGGCCGCGAAGCGTCAGTGGCCGCGCTGAATGGCGTGCTGGGCGACTACCTCGCGGCTTCGAAAAACCCGTTGGCGATCGCGATGGGCCTCCGTCGGGAAGGACATCCATTGCCGATGGACGCGCAGGCGCTGGCCGCCGCAATCCCGAAAGCGGGTGACAAGCTGGTCGTACTCGTGCACGGCCTGTGCATGAACGATCTGCAATGGAGCCGACAGGGGCACGACCACGGCGCCGCGCTGGCGCGAGACCTTGGCTATACACCGGTTTATCTCCATTACAACACCGGCCTTCATGTCTCCATCAACGGGCGCGCGCTGGACGATCTGCTCGACGCCCTGCTCAAAGTCTGGCCGGTGCAGCTCGGTGAATTGGTGATCATCGGGCACAGCATGGGTGGACTGGTCGCTCGAAGCGCCTGCCATTACGCCGCCGCCGCTCGACACGAGTGGCTGCTGCATCTCGACAAGCTCCTTTTCCTCGGCACGCCGCACCAGGGTGCGCCGCTCGAGCGTGGCGGCAACGCAGTGGACATGCTGCTCGGCATCAGCCCGTATACCGCGCCGTTCGCACGCCTCGGCAAGGTGCGCAGCGCCGGCATCACCGATCTGCGGTATGGCAACCTCGTGGACGAAGACTGGGAAGGGCGCGACCGTTTCGAGCGCTCGGGCGACGTTCGACGTGCGGTGTCGTTACCGGAGGACGTGCAGTGTTTCACGATCGCCGCGACCACCGGCAAGCACGCGGGCGATCTGAGTGATCGCTTGATCGGCGATGGCATCGTGCCCTTGGCCAGCGCTCTGGGTCGCCACAAGGACCCCCGGCTCGCGTTGACCTTCCCGGAATCGCGGCAATGGATCGGGTACGAGATGAATCATCTGGACTTGCTCAGCCGACGCGAGGTCTATGAACGGATCAGCCGGTGGCTCGCGCCCTCCGCTTAGTCCGCGGTCTCGATATCGGCGGTGATGTACGTCTCCTGGTTGAAATCGTTTGCCAATACGCAATCACGGCAGGTGCTGAGCTGTTGCCGGTGTTGCCGGTGGGGCCAGGTTGCCGCCCTCGCCTTCCCAGGCCTGCAGGTCTTCCGTGTGCTGCCGCTTCTTGGCATCGTGACGCGCGGCGCGTCGACGTAGTGTGAGAGCGGCGCCGATCGCCGCGCCAGCGGCCAGCACAAGCGGCAATGTCCAGCGTCTGTTCATCGTCATCGTGGATCTCCTTCGTGAATGAAGCGGGGGGATTACGTTACCCGAGACGAATGCCCTTCTCGGCACCGTCACTCATCGGTCGGCAGGTTCACTCCGGCGATCACGTGGATGCGCTCGCCCAAATGCAGCGTGCCGCGCGTAGCTTGGTCGAACACGTGGCGCGAGCCATCGCGAAGGCGGACGACGAACTGATAGCTGGTAGTGACCTTGATCGTTCCGGCGGTGGATCGACCCGCGAGCGTGCCCGCTACGGTGTCGAGAAACGTCGCGATGCCGCTGTATTCGCCGCCGTCGTGAACATTCCCGGTGACCCAGAAGCTATCGGAATAGGCATAGCCATAGGCACAGACCCCGCCAATTCTCTCCTGCCGGTCGATTCGGCTTACCGATTCGACCACGCCACAACCGGCGCAGTCCAGCTTCCTTCGGACGGAGCCCCCATTTGAAAGCGCGATGAGCGCGACGTCTTCGGCTGCGCCGCGCGTTGCGTTCGCCCGTGCAACAGGATCGCTCGTCGCCACGTTGATCAGCGCTTTCGCGTCGACCGGCGCGACGCGCGCCAACGCGCTCCGATCGCTGATCGATGCGCTGCCGGCAAACGTCGCGACAATCGCGACCAGCCCCACCAGCAATGGCAAGCCGAGACCTAATCGCCTGGCGTCCGTATCCATTTGGTCTACTCGACCTCGCACATCGTCAACTCTTGTCGCCGGATACACCTATGCCAGGATCCGATCGTACGATTCTCGATCGGCCTCGTAGCACCCGCAGGAAGCAGCTTTGAGTCCGCGCCGGTCGAGAACCGTGATATCGCCGCGGCTGTAACGGATCAGCCTGCGTTTCTGCAGAGCTCCCGCCGCCTTGGTCACACCGACCCGGCGTACGCCGAGCATCAGGGCCAGGAACTCCTGTGTGACGTGGAAGGCGTTCGCGTGCGCGCGATCCTGGGTCATCAGCAGCCAGCGGGCAAGCCGCGCCTCGACCACGTGGAAGCGGGTACAGGCTGCCGTTTGCGCGAGCTGGGCCAAGTGGACGAAGACATAGCGGGCAATCTCGCGTTGTAGTCTCTCGCTGCGCCGAAGTTCGCGACAGAAGTGCGCAGCGTCCATCCGCAGCGCCGATCCCGCGCCCTGTACCACTGCACGCACGGGTGAGAGATCTACGCCGAGCGCGAGCGGAACCCCGAACATTCCTTCATTCCCGACCATTCCGACCTCGAGAGAGGCCGAATCGTCGACCGGCATGATCAGCGAGATGAAGCCCGTGATGGGGAAAAGGACTTGGTTGAGGCGCTCGTTCGGCGTGTACAGCACCTCGGCGAACGTGAGCTCGATTGTTTCGCATCCGGCCAGGAATCGGCGCCGGTCGCTTTCCGGCAGCGCTTCGAGCAAGCGATTGACCGGCGACGCGCGTTTGATCGGTGGCACCAACACTCTCCTCGGGCATCGGCGAGACCCGCTCGTGGAGAATTCGGCGGAATCCCGATGTCCGATGCAAGCGCGATCTCACCTTACTGCGACTGGTAGAGTACGACGACGCCGTCGACCTGTCTGCGCGCCAGCGCACATAGGCAGCAGCAAGGCGGGTCCCAGCCGAGACTCGATCCCACTCCGGTCACGCGCTCCGCCTCAGAGCAGTCGGTCCCGAGCTGAGCATGCCTATCATTACCACCGGCACAACGAAGAACGTGACTCTACATGCTGTCGGCGCTCAACATGAGTGGGTGGACAAATTCCGCCCACTTCGGTGTGCTCGGCGACGGCAGCGGACTAAGAGTCTCGACCTGTGTGCCAGCACCGGGACGATCCAGGTCGATCCGCGCCTTTAGCGAACGAAAAGACTCGATCTGCGCGTCCACCTTCGCATCGACGATGTAGCCAATTCTCCATTCCGGGAACCACCGTTCTCGGCACAAATCGTCACCGATGCGGAGTAAATCGCAATGCCGCCGGTCTCGTTCCAGGCGCAGCCACAGATCGCGCAGGTCAAGTTCCCCACCTTCGAGGATCTCAAGAAAATTGGCACCCGTGAACAAGAGCATGCCGGAGATGTGATTGCGCTCGTTGTTGCGGCGCGCCGGTGCAATAATTTCGTTGAGCCGCGCCACAGAGAACGATGGTGATGGGACGCTGGACCACGCTAATCTGCGCAACATGATTCTCAGGCATCGCCGCTGTCGAGCGACGGCTCCTGTTTAGCCATGAACTCAGCGATCGACAATTGACACTCGTCCTCGTCGTGTACGTGCCCGGAGCGGCGAAATCCCTGCATGCTCCAATTGCCACCTTGGATTCGTGACAAATGCTGAACTGCGGCTCTCGGGCCGGCGCTGTCCCGGCGCGCACGGTAGGAAGGCATTGGCAGCACGTGTTTCATGGTTGGTCGATTTTGAGCGCGCACCGACAGAGTCGTCTGTGCGCTGGTGAACATAGAACCTCGATGGATCCGCAGGTCCGGCTGCGTCGGACAAGCGGATGGACCTTAGCTGCGGGCCGTGACGGGCGTTCCGGTCGGCGGTGAGCCTTTGCAGGCCTATCAGCTGACGTTGAAGGCACGGTCGTCACCGGCCGGGGTCTTGATGCAGTGGCTGCCGCGCGAGGGAAGCTCGCGTTCAACGGACCGGGGCGTGTGCAAGGTGCCATAGCGGCGTCGCATTCACCGACGCCAACGCGCGGTTGCAGGTCTTCCCGGGCTCAAACCTGACCGTCAGGACTGCCGGCGTGTCTCGCCGAGATGCCCGTGCGCGGTTAGCGGCGCAGCCGCGCCCGCGCATATTCGATGGCGAGCGGCGTGATCGAGAGCGCAACGATCGCCAGGACCACCAACGCGAAATTCTCCTGCACCGCTTGGATCCCGCCGAACAGATAGCCGCAGGAAACCAGAAGTCCGACCCATAGCAAAGCACCGGCTACGCTGAACGCGAGGAAGCGGCCGTAGCTCATGCGCCCGACGCCGGCAACGAAAGGGGCGAAGGTGCGGACAATCGGAACGAATCGCGCAAGGACGATCGTCTTTCCGCCGTGACGGGCATAGAACGCCTGTGTCCGCTCCAGAGCTCTCCGGTTCAGGAATCGCGGATGCTGGTTGTTCGCGATCCGCCTTCCGAACAATCTGCCGATCCAGTAGTTGCAGTTGTCGCCGCTAAGGGCGGCACCCACCAGCGTAAGCGCAAGGACCTCGACGGGCATGCCGGCGGACGCCCAGAGCGCGCCGGAAGCAAACAGCAGTGAATCACCGGGCAGGAATGGCGTAATGACAAGCCCGGTCTCGCAGAAAACGATCAGAAACAGGATCAGGTAGATCCATACGCCGTACTGCTGCAGCAGCAGATCGAGCTGGCTGTCGAGATGCGCGACGAACTGCCACGCGGTCGCCAGAAGTTCCATGTAGTTCCGATCATCGCACAGACGCGTGAGCCCGTGGTGTGAGGGTACGATTTAGCACCTTGAGCGGGACGGTTGAAGCATGCAATGGCAGATTTCGACCCATGTTCGCCACCGCACAGACATCGTCGGCACGTCGCCGGATCATCCACTGGCTGGTTCCCTACATTTATTCGCCGGAGGTCCGCAGGCTCATGAAAGTACGCTTTTGGGGAACTCGGGGGTCAATCGCCACACCCGGACCGGCGACCAACCACTTCGGCGGCAACACGTCCTGCGTCGAGGTGACCACGGCCAGCGGCGATCTTCTGATCTTCGATTGCGGCACCGGCGCGCGCCCGCTGGCCGCCGAGTTGATGGCCCAAAGCAAGAAAGCCATTAACGCGAACATCCTCCTCGGCCATACGCACTGGGATCACATTCAAGGCTTTCCGTTCTTCAGCCCGGCTTTTCTGAAAGGGAATTCCGTTGCCATCTATGGCCCGGAAGGCAGCCGGGGCTCGCTGCAGCACGTGCTCGCCGGCCAGATGGAGTACACCTACTTTCCCGTCGACTTGAACCAGCTCCCGGCGGCGATCACCTACCACGACCTGACCGAGGGTATCCACACGATCGGCGGCGCGCGGGTCGCGACACAATTTCTCAATCACCCGTGCATGACGGTGGGCTATCGGGTCGAAGCCGACGGCGTGGCGGTGGTGTACCTGGTGGACCACGAGCCGTTCTCCGATGCGCTCTGGCGCGCCGGGGCCGAGCCAGGCCGAATCGAATCCATCCTGCACGAGGGAGACCGGAGACACGCCAAATTCATGGCCGACGCCGATCTCGTGATCCACGATGCCCAGTACACGCCCGAGGAGTATCCCTCAAGGAAGACCTGGGGACACAGTACGTACGACTACGTTGTGCAAATTGCCGCGGCGGCGGGCGTACGGCGGGTCGCGCTGACCCATCACGATCCGAGCCACGACGACCACTTCGTCGCGGACATTGAACGCAGGGCACGCGCCTTGGCCTTGCAATGTGGAACGGGGCTCGATGTCTTTTGCGCGTATGAAGGCTGCGAACTGGCGCCGGAGTCGCGCTCCGCCTTGAAGCCCTTTGTCGCCGCGGCTCCCTTTCAGGCGTCCGTCGCGCAGCGCCACTTTCACGTTCTGGCGGTTGATGACCAGCCGGACATGCTTACGATGATCGTCCGCGCGCTGGAGGACGACCAGTACACGGTGAGCAGGGCGACGAGCGGCCCGGAAGCGCTTCGGATGATCGACGAGCACATGCCGGACCTCGTGGTCCTGGATTACAAGATGACCGACATGGATGGCCTGGCGGTCATGAAGACGCTACGCGCCAAGCCCGAGACGCGGCGCCTGCCTGTGCTGATGCTCACCGCGATGACCGACGAACCCAGCACCCGCGCCGGCTTCGAAGCGGGGGTGACGGACTATGTGACAAAGCCATTCTCGATCCCGCAGCTCACCGCGCGTGTCCGCGCCTGCCTCACTCGATCGCAGGTTCTGTAATCGCGTGAAAGGCTAGTCGGAGACGATCTCGACACAATCGAGATACGTCGACAATTCGCCCACCCACTTGTGCGACGCGGCGGTGTCGGCGCTCTCGCCCGCCTGCTCGAGGGCGGCGCCGATGTCGGTGATGGCCTGGAATCCCCAGCTGCCCCCCGCGCCCTTCATGCCGTGCCCGAGACTCTCCACGGTCTCGAAGTCACCCCGATCCAGCGCGTTCAGCATCGCGATGACATCCTGCCTGCGATTCTGCAGAAACGCCGGGATCAGGTCTGCGAATCTGGGATTCACACGCACGAGGATCGTGTCGCTCCGGCTGCTCTCCGCTTTCGATGATGGAGGCGTGGCGACCGAATGCTCCTTGATCGCTTGCAGCAGCACCTCTTGTTTGATGGGTTTCGTCAAGTACGCCGTGCACCCGGCCGCCACAAACTTTTCTTGATCCCCCTTCAAGGCAGAGGCAGTCAGCGCAATGATCGGCGTCGGCGGCCGGTGGTTCGCCTGTTCCCACTCTCTAATCGCGCGCGTCGCGGTCAAGCCATCCATGACCGGCATTTGCCGGTCCATCAGGACAAGGTCATAGTGTCCGGCCGTGAATTTTTCATAGGCGATGGCCCCGTTTTCGGCGATTTCGACCCGGTACGGCGTGTCCTTCAGGAAGGCCATCGTGATCGTGCGGTTGTCGGAGGAGTCCTCAACCAGAAGAATATGCAGCGCCGGCAGCGCCGGTTCGGGACCCGTGCCGGCCGGCACGGCCGACTGCCGCGTGGCCCCCGCCCGGATTTCGAGCGGCACGGTGAAAGAAAACACGCTGCCTTTCCCGACGCTGCTTTCGACCTTGATGCATCCGCCCATGAGTTCCACCAGGCGCTTCGAAATCGTGAGCCCAAGCCCCGAGCCCCCGTACCTGCGAGTGGTGGACGAATCGGCTTGCGTGAATCGCTCGAACACCGCCCCCAACTTCTCGCCGGGAATGCCGATGCCAGAGTCCGAGATCGTGAAGCGCAATACGCCTGGCGCGGAGGAGTTCTCATCAGGTGTCACTCGGAGGGCCACTTCGCCTGATTCAGTGAACTTGATCGCATTGCCAAGTAAGTTGAGGAGCACTTGCCGTAGCCGTGTTGGATCGCCGATGAGGTCGCCGGGCACTTCCGGGGCGACCTCGCACACCAGGGCCAGACCTTTTTCATGGGCCCGGACCGCCACCATCTCTTTCACCTTCTCCAGCAGGTCGTTCAGCGAGAACCCGGTCCGTTCCAGCTCGAGCTGCGAGGCTTCGACCTTGGACAGATCGAGAATGTCGTTGACGAGATTGAGCAGATTGTCGCCGGCGCGGCGAAAGATCTGCACATACTTGTCCTGGTCCGGCGAGAGCGGGGTCTTAGCGAGCAGATCCGCGATGCCGATGATCGCATTCATCGGCGTTCGGATTTCATGACTCATGCTCGCCAGAAAATCCGACTTGGTCTGGCTCGCGGTCTCGGCCATCGCCTTGGCCTGCTGCAGCTCCGCTTCCACCCGCTTGCGCTCGGTGACGTCGCGCGCCGCGGCGAAGACCCCTTGTAGCACGCGGTCCCGGTCGTAAAAGGTGGTTGCGTTGTAGGACACCACCGTTTGCTTTCCGTCGCGGTTGCACGCCGTCAGCTCGTAGTCGGTGACCTTCTTTTCGTTCAGCACGAGCTTGATCCCCGCTTCCGCCCGCTCCGGATCGGTGAAGTAGTTCTTGAACGGCGCGCCAATCAGCTCGTCGCGCGTACAGCCGGTGAGCGCCTCCATTTGCTTGTTGACGTCCGTAATGATGCCGGACGGGTCGGTGGTCATGATCGCGTCTATGTTGGATTCGATCAGCGAGCGCGTGTAGAACTGCTGGTCGCGCAGGCGCTGATCGAGCTTCTTTTGCTCGGCTTCGACCCGCTGCCGCGCGGTGTTGTCGGTGCCGATCAACAGGTAGCCGATGATGACGTCCTGGGCGTCGCGCAGCGCCGTCACCGACACGACCGCCCCAAATCGGCTGCCGTCCTTCCGGATATAGGTCAGCTCGTAGATGTCTTCGATTCCGCGCGAGGCCTTGAACACCAATGCCTCGAAGCCCGGCGTGATCGAGGTTCCGAGCTCGACGCTCAGCGCCTTGGCGCGGGCGATCAGCTCTTGCGGATCGGAAATGTCGGCAGGGGTGATCTTGTTCATCACTTCGGCCGCCGTGTACCCGAGCATCCGCTCGGCGCCAACATTGAAGATCTGAATGACGCCCTTCGCGTCGGTGGCGATGCTGGAGAAGTTGGCGCTGTTGAAAATCGCCCGCTGCAGGGCCCCTGCTTTCTGCAGCGCCTCTTCCGCCTGCTTACGCGCGGTATTATCGGTGCCGATCAACAGATAGCCGATGATGGCGTCCTGCGCGTCGCGCAGCGCCGTGACGGACACCACCGCCGGGAACCAGCTCCCATCCTTCCGGATATAGGTTAGTTCATAGATGTCCTCGATCCCGCGCGAGGCCTTGAACACCAATGCCTCGAAGCCTGGCGTAATCGAAGCTCCGAGCTCGTCGCTTAGCGCTTTGGCGCGGGCGATCAGTTCTCGGGGATCGGAAATGTCCGCAGGGGTGATCTTGTTCATCACCTCGGCCGCCGTGTAGCCCAGCATCCGTTCGGCGCCGACATTGAAGATCTGAATGACGCCCTTCGCGTCGGTGGCGATGCTGGAGAAATTGGCGCTGTTGAAGATCGCGCGTTGCAGCGCCCCCGCCTTGAGCAGCACCTCTTCCGCCTGCTTGCGCGAGGTCACGTCGCCGGCATTTTCGGGACCAGGGATTCTCGTGCTCGTCGTGCTCTTGCCCTTAGGCATAGTGTTGCTCCGGTAACCGACGCTAGCTTCCGGGGACCACGTCTGCGACCTGATATCGTGAAGCCGCGCAGGACTAGGCGGAAGGTGTTGCCACCGCCATCCGCACCATGCCTCTGGAGCGCCCCAGCGCGGACACAAACGCGGGAGGCGTCTTCCCAGGCAATCCTACGCGGCGGACGCGCCGCCATCGGTGCGCTGTCGCACAGACTGAAGTCGGCGTCGGCTTATATATTCGCGCTTTGCAACGTTCAGGCCAGTGTGCTTAACGCCCGTTTGGGCATAGCCGTCGGATGCCTGCAAGGTGTGGCGACCAAACTGTCAAGCCCATGACCGATCGCCGCAGCGATCGCTGCTGCGCCAGCCCCTTCCTGACCGGAACCACCGATGAACATGACCCTGAGTCTCGCCCCGCTCGTTTCGCTTCTCGCCGGCATACTGATTCTTGTCATGCCACGGTTGCTGAACTACATCGTCGCCATCTATCTGATCGTCATTGGGCTGCTCGGACTGTTCGGCGCCGGCAGTTTTCATCTGAAGTGATTGCATGTCGGCACCGTGATTGGGTCGGACACATCGCGCGTCCGACGGTCGACGAGCGCGCTCATGGCGCGGGCGTGACAACCGCCGTGCGTTCGCCCGCGCATTCCACGAGCGGCCGACTGGTCTTGCTCGGAATCGGCCTCGTCTCGCTCCTTGCGGGCTGTGCATCTCTGCCGCCAGGTTCGGACTATCCAAAGACGACATCGAGCGCCCTGAGCCGTCCGGAACAGACCCGCCTGGGACTCCAGATGGCCGCGGCAAAAGCGGAGCATCCGGGAACCTCCGGCTTCAAGCTACTCCCGGTCGGCATCGACAGTTTCCTGCTGCGTATGGAAATGGCGGAAGCCGCGGCGCGAACTCTGGATGTCCAGTACTTCCTGATTCAAAGCGACGATACGGGCCAGTTGCTGATCGAGGCACTCCTCAAAGCCGCCGACCGCGGCGTGCGGATCCGCGTACTCCTCGACGATGCCGGCTCTTTCGGCCGTGACGCGCAGATCCGGACGCTCGCCGGGTACCCGAATGTCGAGTTGCGGCTATTCAATCCGTTTGCCTACCGTGGCACCGTTGAATTCGTTCACGTCGCCGAGTACCTGGGTGATGCAACCCGGCTCAACTACCGGATGCACAACAAGCTCTTCGTCGTCGACAACGAAATCGGCCTCGTCGGCGGACGCAACGTCGGGGACGAATATTTCCAGGGAGGTCACGACCTTCAGTTCGGGGACTACGACATCATCGCGGCCGGCCCGATCGTCAACGAGATCTCGAGCTGCTTCGACGCCTTCTGGAACAGCCCGATGGCGATTCCGATCGAAGCGCTCGCGGGCGGCAAGCCCTCCGCGCAAGACCTGGACGACTATCGTGGCGTTCTCGCCGCGCATCATGCCCAAATGATCGACGCCAACGCCTCGTACATGCGCGCATTGGCCACCAACGAGCCGCTCGCGGCCATGCTCAGCGGCAAGTCATCGCTCGTGTGGGCAAAGGCGGAAGTCATCTACGACAGTCCGGAAAAGGCGAAGGTCGAGGACGGTGAGCAGGGCGGCCGGTTGCTGCGGCATCGCCTCGGCGAAGTGGCGAAGCAAGTCCAGTCGGAATTGATCGTTGTCTCGCCCTACCTGGTGCCCGGACCAAGTGGAATGAAGTTCTTCGAGGCCTTGCGCGAGCGAAATGTCAGCGTGCGGATACTCACCAATTCGCTCGCGTCGACCGACATGTCCGTCGTGCATTCGGGGTATCAGGCGTTCCGGTCGCCTCTGCTGAAAATGGGTGTTGAGCTGTATGAAGTGCGGCCAGTGCTCGGTCAACCCGTTGTTCGGGGCAATCAATTGAAATCGCCAAGCTCGGGAATGTATGCGTTGCATGCCAAGGTGTTCGTGTTCGATCGCCAGCGAGTATTCGTCGGCTCGATGAACCTCGACCAGCGGTCGTTGCACTTCAATACCGAAATCGGACTGATCATCGACAGCCCCGAGCTTGCACGCCAGATTGCCCTACGCTTCGCAGATATCACGCAACCGGCCAACAGCTACGTCCTGATGCTTAGCGAGGCCAATGGACTAGATCAACGACACCTCGTTTGGCGCACGCTGGAGAATGGAAAGCCGGTGGACTTCGACCGGGAGCCGGACGTGACGATGTGGCAGCGACTGAAAGTCGACATGCTTTCGTTGCTGCCGCTCGACGAGCTGCTCTAAGCGGACGACTGGCGGTGCAAATGGCGCTCGGAACGTCGCTCGCTGTTCTGATCTTCCCTATGCCGCCGGTTAGCCAATATCGGTTGGAAACGGCTCTCGGCCTAAACGCGGGACAAAGCGACGCATGTTCGCTATCGCGACAACCACACAATGTGTGCGGTGGCGCACATACACCCTCTCCTTCTTGACATAGAGTCTGTTGAAGCACTGGCAGCGCTGCGGGTACTCCGCGTGTGGTTGCGCGGTGTCTCGAAACCCGTCGGCGAGTTCTCGATCAGTGCCGCATTCCATGGACAACAAATAAATTGAAGGACAGAAATGCGTAACGCACTCATCGCGCTGTGGATCATGCTGCTTTCCTCGATCACTTCGGTCGCTGCTCAGGTGAGTGTCGGCATCGGGCTTCCCGGCGTCAGCATCGGGATCAATCTGCCGGTCTATCCAGAACTCGTGCCCGTCCCCGGCTACCCTGTCTACTACGCTCCGCAGGTGAGCTCCAACTATTTCTTCTACGACGGCATGTACTGGGTCTACCAACGAGACAACTGGTACGCAAGCTCTTGGTACAACGGGCCCTGGATGCTCGTGGCCCCGGAGGCTATCCCGCTCTTCGTCCTGCGCGTGCCGGTGCGCTATTACCGGCGACCTCCCGTGTACTTTCACGGGTGGCGTTCGGATGCGCCGCCGCACTGGGGTGAACACTGGGGCAATTCATGGGAACAGCGTCGTAGCGGATGGGACATGTGGGATCGTCACGCCGTACCACCGCCGGCCCCGTTGCCTGTATATCAGCGACAGTATTCGGGCAATCGATATCCGCGCGTGGAGCAGCAGCAGGCGCTCCAAACCCAGAACTACCGATACCAGCCGCAAGACGACGTAGTGCGACAGCACTATCAGGCCCAGCCAGTGCAAAGTCTGCCCGCGGCCCGCCCGCCATCGTCGGTCCCGCTAAATCAGGCCCAGCCAGTGCAAAGCCTGCCCGCGGCCCGCCCGCCATCGTCGGTCCCGCTAAATCAGGCCCAGCCAGTGCAAAGTCTGCCCGCGGCCCGCCCGCCATCGTCGGTCCCGCTAAACGCTCCACCGGCCCAGCGCGGACAACCGCCGCAAACGGGGGGCGGAGATGTTCAAAGGCCCGCAGCCACGCAGGCGCTTCCACAACCGGGGACCCCGCATCCAAGCCAGCAGCAGGCCCAGCGTCAGCAGCAGGCGCCAAGGACGCAAGCCCCGGACAACGGACCGCAGGGCAAGCCACCAGCGCAAGCCGCGTCAGTTCAGCGTCAGGCCCAGCAACCGCAGCAAGCCCAACGTCAGACCCCGCCGCCACAGCAAGGCGCTGCCCAACGTCAGGAGCAGGCACCGAAAGCGCAAGGTCAGGACAAAGCACCGCAAGGCAAGGGACACGCGCAGGAGCCAAAGCCGGCCCAGGGGAAGGGCTCCGACAAGGGTGAGCAGCAAGGTGGGGAGCACAACAAATGAGGCTATTCCCCCGAGACGGCCTCTTCTTCTTCCCCCGAGAATCGAACGGAAAGAGGCGATCGACGAAATCGAAGTGAGCGTTCGCGCCACGGGCGCGCCGCAATGCGCCCTTCGACGCCGCCATTTGTCATTGCGCCATGAATACCGCTGCCGCTCCACTCCCCGCCGCCACTGCTGACTCAGCGGGTGCTGTGGAGCAAGTCGACGCTGTCGTGGACGCGTCGCTCGTCACCCTCCCCGCGACACGAATGTCGGTCGATGCGCGGGGCCTCGCCTTGGGAATTCTGGCGGCGCTCGCGTCTATTTTTGCCCTGTCGTGGGCGCAGACCTTCCTGGTGCCACTGTTGCTCGGCATCGTCATTTCATACACGCTGAGTCCTCTCGTCGCATGGCTCGAAGCGATCAGGATTCCGCGTGTTATAGGCACTGTCGTCGTAATGGCAAGCGTGATCGGTGCGCTAACTCTCGGCACCTATTCGTTGCGCGGACAAATGCAGACCATCATCGAGCAGCTACCTCAAGCGGCGAACAAGTTCGCTGCCGGGATTGCGCGCGTGCAAATCGGCCAGATCGGCAACCTGCAGAAAATGCAGAACGCGGCGACCGAGGTCGAGCAGGCAACCACGCACGCGGCCGGCGGCGCTGCAGCCCCACGTCAGCCGGCGACTCACGTCATTGTCGACAAACCCACATTCAAGCTCGGTAACTACCTGTGGGAGAGTTCGATGGGTGCCATCGGAGTCATGGCGCAGGCCGCGATGGTCGTCTTGCTGGTCTTCTTCCTGTTGCTCGGCGGCGATACGTTCAAGCGGAAGCTGGTGCAGCTGACAGGGCCGTCGCTGTCGAAAAGAAAGATCACCGTCAAGATACTCGACGACATCAACCGGTCGATTCAGAAATACATGTTGATGCTCCTGACGACGAATCTGCTGGTCGCTTTGCTCTGCTGGATCGCGTTTAGCCTGATCGGCCTCGAGAACGCGGGAGCCTGGGCCGTCGCTGCGGGCCTGCTGCACATCGTTCCGTACCTCGGCCCCGGCGTCACCGCCGTCGCAACGGGAATGGCTGCCTTCATGCAGTTCGAATCGTTTGGAACGGCCCTGCTGGTAGCGGGCGCATCGCTGGCGATCGCTACCGTCGTCGGAACGTTCGTGACCACCTGGATGACCGGGCGAATTGCCCAGATGAATTCAGCGGCCATATTCATTTCGCTGTTGTTCTGGGGCTGGCTGTGGGGCGTCTGGGGAATGCTGGCTGAGCATCCCCATCATCGTCATCGTCAAGGTCGTGGCGCAACATGTGGAGCAACTACAGCCCGTTGCGAAGGTGCTTGGAGACTAGCGGCTCTTCGCGAAGCACGCCTGTATTGGTGTCTCCTAGGGCGCCCGAAGGCGGCGGATGAGGATGTCGATGATGTCGTCGCCGTTTGGCGATTTCAGACGAGACTGGCTCAATACGCGAACAAATTCAGGTTCGGGCAGCAATTGGTAGTCTGAGCGAATGAATACCGCCGCGATGGCCCGCTGAACATCAACGGACTCGGCAGCGGGGAAAAAGCGCGCCAGCTCGTCGAGACTCTGGCGATCGCTCAGGCGATGGCGTGCCAGGGCGTCAAGCGCGCGAACCTGCGAGCCCGATCCCGTCATCCGCGTGATCCCGCTCGCAACGACGCGGAGCTCGGCAACGTCCGTGATCGGTCGGTGCTTGAGATAAACCTCTGCGATTTGCACTTCGGCTTCGTCGCGACTGGTCAGCGCCTGCAGAACGCGCGCGCGGCTTTCGGCGCTCCCCAAGCACGCAAGGGCCGCAGCGTGCGTTACCTTGTCGGCCTGTGATGGCGATAGCGACAGCCGATGACGTTCCTGATCGAGCTCGTGGTCCTTGTTCAATGAGCAAAACAGGTCGACGTCGGCGGCGCCGATGGATCTACCTGCCAGGAGATCACCGATCATGCGGACGAGCTCGGCGCGCTGATCTGCCGGCGACAGCCAGCCCAGCGTGCCCGCGAGCTCGATCATCCTGGCGCGAATCTGGGGTCGATCGGCGTCCTCGGCAAAACGCAGGAAACGGTCGCGGGTGAGATGATCGCGCGTGATCTCGGCGAGCGCCTCGGAGAAAGCCGGGGCTTGCCGCTCGCTTTCGGTCAGCGACGCAAACAGGCCTTCGATGCGCTCCAGGAACATGCGGACTTCCGCCATGTCGCGACGCAGAAGACCGTGAATGAAGCCGAGCTTCTCCGCCGGCGACGGTCGGTCGTCGATGAATTGACAAACCTCACGCCGATAGACAGCGCGCGGCTCGGATTTGCTCAAGCCACTGACCGCGATCATGGACTCGGTGGCAAAGTAACTGAGGAGCTTCGAACTGGGACGACCGCTGGCGACCTCCGCAATCGACGATGGTTGCAAGTAGCGGCCGAGGAGCGACGCCGCGGCGGGCCCCAGCGGCGCGGTCGAAGAGAAGCCGTAAATGACCGGCACGTTCGTGAAAATGCGCCGCATGCGGTCGCGGCTGCTTTCGCCGTGAAGCTGATCCAAGGTGCGCGCGAGGCGCTCGGCCTCAGCGGGCGAATGACCGGCGCGGACAAGGCTCCGCCCGACTTCGGAGGACATGCTCTTGACCGCCTCCGCATTCAACGTGTTGCACCCGAAAAGATAGACCTCCTTCAATTGCGAGAACAAGCCGGGACAGGAGTCACTGCAGGAGGCGCGCTCCATCTCGGCAATCGGCAGGAACTCGCTGGCGCCCGTCTGATCCGAATAGAACTCTGTGTTTCCGTCGAAATGGCCGGAGATGACGAGCACGTCACAGTGAATGCCTTGCCGGCAGGCCGAGGCCAGCCAATCGGAACGACCTCGCTCCACCAATTCGACAAACTGATACTGATCTTCCGGCAGACGCTGCCTAAACATCTCCTTTTCGTTGGATGAATTGACCGTGATCGTGCAAACCGTGCGCCGGGCGGCGTGCGCATCGGCACCCCAACCCATGGCGAACAGTGCGATCAGAAGAAGAAGTTTGGCAGATAGGGACACGGGACGGGTACGCTCGGGTTGCTTGCATGATCCTTTCCATCGGAGAGCGTAGCTGGAAGGCCCACCGCAAGTCTGTGCGCCGTCGCACGCATGCTGCGGTGTGCGTCGTCGCATCGACTGTCGCGCGGCTCGCGGTCACCCTCGCTCCTCACCCGTGCAGGACGAAAAAACGGCCGAGGGAAAAAACGACCCCGGCCGCGATACCCGATCCCTCATGCCGCCCGTAAAGAGAGCGGCGAGGGAGACTTGCCTCGATCTCAGGACTTGCCGAATTGCGCCTTCGCGTTGCCGACGCAAGCATCCTTCGCGGTGCCTGCGAGTGCGTCGCACTTCTCGATCGCAACCTTGTACTCTGCGTCGCGCTTCTCTGTGTTCGCTTCCTTGGTGGCGTCAGCCTGCTTCGCCGCCGCGTCCTTGCGCGTATCGGCCACGACACGGTCGACCTTGGCATCGGCCTTGGCCTTGACCAGCGCGGCGTTTGCTTCCTTCACGCAGACGTCCTTGGGATTGCCCGCAAGCTCGTCACATTTCTCCTTGGCGACGTTGAAGGTCGCTTCGGCACGGGTGGTGCGCGCATCCTCGCGTGCCTTCGGCGTGTTGTGGTACGCGACTTCCGCGTCGGCCTTGGCGATCTTTTCCTTACCGGTGGCTTCCGCGAGACAAATGTCCTTGGCGTTGCCGCTTCGCGATGAACAGGCGTCCTTGTCCATCTTGTATTGCGCCTCGGCGTTCTTGACGACCACGTCGTACGCGTCCTTGGAAATCGGCGCCACGGGGACCATCGGCTTCGCGGCGGCCATCGGAGCGTCCTTTTGCGCGGTCGCGCAGCCGGCGAGAGTCAACCCGGCGGTGACAAATAGTGCAGTCAGTAGTTTGGACATGTCATTTCCTTGTTGTTCAATTACAGTAACGGTATTGGAAGCCCTGTTGAAGGACAGAGCTTTCCCCCAGGTTCGAAGATATCCGCGAAACCTCGACGCGTCTGTGCGCCAACGCACGCACTTCGGCGGATTGCTCCGCCCGCCGTGCGCTTACGTCTTGGTGTCGCTCGGTTCCGTTCGTGCGCGCGGAACTCCTCCGGCGATGAACGATTCGCCGTGCCCCGGTGGCACGCCTGTCGCGATTGAATCCGTGACCGTGGCGGAATCGTTGCCTGCTGGTCGCACTGGGCATGATGGCGATCCTGGCGAGATTTAACGCCAGGGATCGGCCAAGGGCGTCACAACGCGCGCCGCCCGCTGATCAGGTTGACCAGAATCATGATGACGGCCACCACCAGAAGAACATGGACAAAACCACCCATGGTGTAGGAAGTGACGAGCCCGAGGAGCCACAAGACGATCAGGACAACTGCGATCGTGTAAAGCATGGAATCCACCTCTTTTCAATGACGTCGTTTTCAGCGCGGGCTGACTGACACGTCGTGCAGTACCGGCCCGATCTCGACGGCGAGCCACTTTTGCAAAGCACAACCGACGTACCGTGCAATGCGCGTCGAGACTTGATGACAGCTTGGACGACTCCCCCTTGGCCGTCTGTTCGGCAGCGCACACTGCGTTGGTCGGGCGGAAAGACCAACGCAGGTCCGGCGCGCTCCTTCCCGCAGGTGGCCCCGAAAACCAAAGACTTGGTGCGTGCGCCAACGAACAGACGACGTTCGTGGGTTGCCAATATCCTCACCACCAATCTGCTGCCAGCGACACATTTTGCTTTCTGCTCGGGCGTGTCGGAGTCTTGGCGCCCGCGAAACGGTGGCGGTGAATAAGGGAGCAAAGCATGAGCCTTGGCACCATTCTGCTGATTGTTCTGATCCTGATGCTCGTCGGCGTCCTGCCCACCTGGCCGCACGCGCGCAGCTGGGGTTACGCTCCGAGCGGGATTGTCGGTGTCATCCTGGTAATCGTACTCGTCCTATTCTTGATGGGGCGCCTGTAATCCCGCGCAGTCACGGCGGAGACAATGTGAGGAATCAACCATGAGATTCAAACTTGCGACAACCTGCTTCGTGATCGGTTCGGTGCTGGCACCCTTTGCAGCCTATGCGGCCGATTCGGACACGGACCGTTCCAATCCGGCGAACTACGTCAAGGACTCGGTCATTACGTCCAAGATCAAGACGAAGCTGGCGGCGGAACACCCCGGCAGCACGAAACACATCAGCGTCGATACGGACAAGGATGGCGTTGTCTGGATGACGGGGACGGCCAACAGCCAGGCGGAAGTGGACAAGGCCGTCGCGATTGCGCGCGACACCGAGGGCGTCAAATCGGTCCACAGCAAACTCACCGTTCAAAAAGATCGCTAAGATCGATACGAGAGTCGCGATCGCGAAACGGATGCTGAATTTCGCCAGGCAGTCAGCGCGATTCGCATCGCCGGATGGCGCAGCCTCATCACCATCGTGAGCAGCTGTTCGGGTATGGAAAAGAACGAGGCGCGGTTGCGCCTCGTTCTTATTGGCCTCTACCGCGCGGGCCGCGTCCGGAAGACGCAACCCATTGATATTTTGGCTCCCCGACCTGGGCTCGAACCAGGGACCCGCGAACTAACACTCAGTCGTTTGCCACATCGACCTAATCCTGGCAATCAAGGACTTATCTCTTCTGAGTTGGATGAGCTTTTTGGCACTTAACGGGATTTAGCGCCCCTCAACAGGTAGATATACCGACCTAACGGACCCAGCCTTGAACTGGGCGCTACGAGGGATCCAACCGACGACTCGCCGGTTCGTAGCCAAACCCGCAGCGCAATCAGCACCCAGCCAGGTCCCCGCGCAATCGGCGAAGTACGCCGGGCATCGCGGGTTCTTGCACACGTGTGCATCCCGGGCGTAGGATCGTGCACGCACGCGCAACGCGGGGTTTCGAGATGGGCCAGGAATCAGTGCGTCGAGCATTCGTCACCGCAGCGGACGTCGCGAAGCGCGCCGGCGTTTCCCGCTCTGCGGTGTCGCGCGCCTTTACCCCGGGCGCGAGCGTGTCGGCCAAGGCCCGCGATCGTATCCTGCGCGCCGCCGACCACCTCGGGTATCGCGTCAACCGCCTGGCGCAGAGTCTGATCAATGCCCGCTCCAACCTGATCGGTCTGGTCGGCACGGAGCTTCACCAGCCGTTCCACGCCGAATGCCTTGCAACACTCTCCGAGGCGCTGCTCGCCGAAGGCTTCCAGTGCATGCTGCTCAACGCGGCGAATGCGCAGCGCGACATGGGCGCCCTCATCGAGCGCGTGCTCGAATATCGCGTGCGCGCGATCGTCGTGATGAACGGCATGCCGCCGTCCAGGATCGTCAAGGATTGCCTGAGCAATGGCGTGCCGGTGATTCTCGTCAACAAGCCGATGCCGGGATTTGCCGTCGACACGGTGGTCACCGATCACGCCGGTGGCGGTCGCGTCGCCGCCGATCGGCTTCTCGCCGCGGGATGCCGGCAGCTCGCGGTGGTGGCAAGCGGTGCGCAGACCGCGAGCGTTCTCGGACGCCTTGGCGCCTTCCGCGATCGGGCAGCAAAGGCGGGCGTGCCCGTGCGCGCGTGGCAGGAAGGGCCCACCGATTATTCGACCGGGCGCGCCGCCGCGCTGGCGATGCTCGCCGATGATGGGATCGACGGCGCGTTCTGCGTTACCGATCTGATCGCGCTCGGCTTTCTCGACGCGGCCCGTCTCGATTGCGGCAGGCGCGTGCCGGACGACCTGTCGGTGATCGGCTTCGACGACATTCCGCAGGCCGGCTGGAATGCCTATCAGCTCACCACCTTCCGGCAGCCGGTCCGGCTGCTGACCGATGCTGTGATGCAGGTCATACGGCAGCGCGCAAGGAAACCGCGATCACCGCATGGCACGGTCACGCTGCCCGCGACGCTGGTCATGCGCAACACGGTGCGCCGGAGCGCGCAATGACGACCGTGCAAGTCGTCGCGCATCGAGGAAGCAGCGACGCGCACGCCGAGAACAGCTGGACAGCCTTCGAGGCCGCGCACGCCGAGGGGGCCGACGCAATCGAATGCGACGTCCAGCGTACGCGCGATGGTGTGCTGGTCATCCGCCATGATCTGGCCATCATCGGGGATCGATTGGTTGCCGAGTGCGTCGCCGCTGAGGTCGAGGCGGCGGACTCGGGCCTCGTCCGCCTTGCCGAGCTGCTCGCCTGGGCGCAGCGCGCGGGGATCGGACTGTTGTTGGAGCTAAAGGACCCTGCTTGCGCAATCGCGGTCGGCGACATGGTCGCCATGAGTCCGTGGCGCGAGCGAACCATCGTGGCCGGCTTCCATGGACCCGTGCTGGCGGAGGTAAAAGCGCGAGCCTCGCAAATCCGGACGTCGCTGATGATGGGCACGGTGGTCGCGCCTGAGGACCTCGTCCGGCTCGCAGTGGCCTACCGCGCGGACGGCGTGCATCCATGCTGGGAACACCGGTCGCCGCATCCGCATCGGCTGCTCGATGCGAATGCGATCGCAAAGCTGCGGCAGGCTCGCCTCGCGATCACGTTGTGGCACGAGGAGCGAGAGAGCGAATTGCGGGCGCTGGTCGCGCTCCGCCCCGACGCCATCTGCACCAACACGCCCGCAATGCTGCGACGTATCGTGGACGGCTATCCAACTGCCACGGCAGAGGGATTGGCCGCCGGATGCTAACCTTGCTATTTCATCGACGCGGCGAAAGACCGTGCCCAACTGGAGGATCTCATGAACTGGAAACATGCACTCTCGGGAATGGTCGCCGGTGTGTTGTTGTGCGCGGCCGTCACATCGGCATGGGCCGACGATGTGGTGATCAAGGTGTGGTCGCGCGCGGATCGATCGGGCCCGTTGCGCGCCGGCAACCTCGTTGCCGCGGGCGACACGCTCAACAAGATGCTCGCGGCTGCCGGCGCCGACAAGCGTGTCAAGATCGAGCTGAACGAGACGAACGCCAAGGGGTACGACGACGACGCGCTCGACCTCATGAAAGCCTTCGCGGTCGACAAGGGTCCGGACATCTTCGTTCTGGCGCACGAGTGGACCGGCGCTTTCGCGGAAGCGGGCTATGCGCAGAATCTCGAGGATCACATCAACAAGAACCCGGAGCTCTACGGCGACATCATCGTGCCGCTCTGGCAGGCGGTGAGCTACAAGGGCGCGCGGTACGGCGTACCGCAGGACTCCGAGGTCCGCATGTATTTCCTGAACAACGACAAGCTCCGCAAGATGGGCAAGACCGACAAGGAGATTGCCGCACTGCCGGCCAAGGTCGATGCCGGCGAATTCACGGCGTATGACCTGTGCGATCTCGCCGGTCAGGCGGTGCAAAAGGGCGTCGTGAAGTACGGGATCCTGCACCGGCCCAACGCGGGTCCCGATTTTCAGATGCTGACGGAAAGCTTCGGCCTGGTCTCTTATGACAAGGATACGGCCAAGCTGCAGGTCTCGAAGGCCGCGCTCAAGGATTTCTTTACCTGGGTGAAATACTGCGTCGACAAGAAGGCACTGTCCGCGACCAACACGTCGATGTCGTGGGACGCGATCGAGCAGGCTTCGTTTGGGAAGGAAGAGGCGCTGGTCTTTTTCCACGGCGTCTGGCGCGTTACCGATCAGACCAAAGCGTGGAACCTCAAAGGCAAGGACGACTACCAGCGCAAGATCACCTGGATCAACGCGCCGGCGGGCAAGAAGGGCGGCAAGCCGACCAACTTGTCGCACCCGATCGCTTACGCCGTGTCAGCCAAATCGAAGAACAAGGAGCTGGCCGAGTACATCGTCGCGCTCGCCAGCCAGCCGATTCCCAACATGCACCATTCGGTGACGACGAACCACACGCCCATCAACTACGGCGGGCAGGCGATGCCGGAGGTCGTCGATAAAGGATGGGCGCTGGTGGCGGCGACGCCAATGCTGAAGTACGCGACCTTCATGCCGAACCATCCGAAGATCGGCCAGTACAACGGGGTCATCTTCAAGGGCATCCAGGGTGTGGAAACCGGCCGGCTTACCGCGCAGGCGGCGGCGGACTTCGTCGTCGACGAGCTTGGCAACGAGCTCGGCAAGGACGTGGTGATCAAGAACTAGAGCGTCGGTTCGAGCACGGATCGGGAAGAGGCTCCGAAAGAGCCACTTCCTCTTCCGCGCCCGGCCACGATTTCGCCGTGCCCGACTTCGCGCGCGCCCAGCTGCGACGACAGCGGATCAACTTCGGCCTGTTCCTCGGGCCGGCGCTCCTGCTGCTGGCCGTGTTCTTCGTCGCGCCGGTCATCATCGACGTGGTCCTCGCGTTCACTGATATGGGCCGCACGCTGGCGGTCGGCAAGTTCACGCTCGAGAATTTCGAGCGCATGGTCACGCGCGACACGCGGCTGCTCGGCGCGCTTGGCATCACGTTCATCTTCGTCGTGACCACACTCGGGGTCTTCAACGTGACCTTCGCGCTGCTGCTGGCGCTGGTCACCACCGCCGTGCCGCAGCGGCTCGGCGCCTTCTTTCGCGCGGTGTGGCTGCTCCCGAGGATGAGCCCGTCCGTTGTGTATGCGCTACTGTGGCTGTGGGTGGTCGACCCGAACGAGCGCGGCCTGCTCAATCAGATCGTCGTGCACGTCTTCGACATGCCGCCGATCGATCTGCGCAACAACCATCCGCTGCTGGTGATCATTCTGGCCAACGGGTTCATCGGCGCCTCGCTCGGCATGCTCATCTTCACCTCTGCCATCCGCTCGATTCCGGAGCACCTGTTCCACGCGGCCCGCGTCGATGGCGCGGGCTCGCTGGCCATCGTGCGGCACGTCACGCTGCCCGCGCTGCGCTGGCCGATCTCCTACATGACGATCCACCAGTCGCTCTCGCTGCTCGTGAGCTTCGAGTACATCCTGCTCATCACCGGTGGCGGTCCGTTCTACGACACCACGGTGTTCTCGCTCTACGCCTACCGGCGCGCGTTCGAGAGTGGCGAATATGCGTATGGCGCCGCGCTCTCGCTCATCCTGGTCGTGATTGGCGTAGTGGCGGCGCTCGCGCTGTGGCGGCTGATGGACATGAAACGGCTGCTGCAGCCGCCGCGGATCGAGGTGCATTGATGGCGGCCGACCACGTGGTCGCAACCGACGCGCCCGTTGCGAGTACCGATTGGAAGGCACTCGCCCGGCGCTCCTGGCGCACGCGGTTCAGCGGGCAATCGGCGTTGCTCGCGTTCCTCGTGGTCGTCTCGGTCCCGATCATCCTGCCGTACTTCTGGATGGTCGTGATCGCTTTCACCGCCCGGACCGGCGGCGTCGGGAGCGATGTGCTGTGGACGGCCTGCGCGGTGATCGTGCCGGCCGTTCTGGTCTACAGCGTCGTCCACATGTCGTTGCCGTCACGGGGACTGCGGCTCACGACCGGCTTCGTTCTGCTGGCGATAACCGGGACGCTGCTCGTGGCGCTGGTCGGCGAACGGCTGCATCTCGATAATTTCCGCTTCCTGTGGCGCGCCGATTTCGTCGAGGAATTGCGCTCGAAGGCGACCTCGGGCGCGCAGTTTCCATCGGTCTGGAGGGCGTTCTTTAATTCACTCGCGTTGGCGGTGTCGCAGACGGTGATCATCCTCACCGTGGCGTCGCTGGCCGGCTACTACATCTCGCGCTTTGCCTTCCGCGGACGCAACGCGTTCCTCCAGGGTTTGCTGGTGCTCCACGCGTTCCCGGCGATGACGCTCATCATTCCGATCTTTCTCATGCTGTACTGGATCCACCTGCTCGACACCATCATCGGCGTCATGCTGGTGCTGGCCGCAATCGAGCTTCCGTTCTACGTGTTCGTGATGAAGGGCTTCTTCGACGGCGTGCCCTGGGACATCGAGATGAGCGCGATGACCGACGGCGCGACGCGCCGCCAGGCGTTTCGCCTGGTCGTGCTGCCGCAAGTGCGCGTGGGGCTGATCGCCGTCGCGGTGTTCGCGTTCATCCGCGCGTGGGAGGAATACATCTTCGTCCGGACCTTCCTGATCGAGAACACGAACTGGGTGATGAGCCTGTATCTGTTCTGGGTCGCCGACGATGTGATGGGCGTCGACTACGGCATCGTCGCGGCGGTCGCGGTCTTCTATGTGCTGCCGAGCCTTCTTCTTTACGTGTTCTGCCAGAAATATCTGACGCAAATGACGATTGGCGGCATCAAGGGGTAAACCATGGCCCGTGTGGAACTCAAGAACCTGCGCAAGGAATGGCTCGGCGCCACTCCCGCGGTCGCGGGGGTCGATCTCGCAATCGAGGATGGAGCCTTCGTGGCGGTGCTGGGGCCGTCAGGCTGCGGCAAGACGACGACACTGATGATGCTCGCGGGGATCTACCAGCCAACGAGCGGCGAGATCACGTTCGACGGCGCGCGGGTCAACGACGTCGAGGCGCGGGGCCGCAATGTCGGCATCGTGTTCCAGTCCTACGCGCTCTATCCCAACATGTCGGTGCTCGACAACATCATGTTCCCGTTGCGCTTCAAGACGATCGAACGGGCCGACGCCGAGCGCCGCGCGCGCGAGATCGCCGCGCTCGTGCGCGTCGATGTCCTGCTCGATCGGCGGCCCAGTCAGCTTTCCGGTGGCCAGCAGCAACGCGTAGCGCTCGCCCGCGCCCTGGTCAAGCGGCCGCATCTGCTGCTGCTCGACGAGCCACTGTCGAACCTCGACGCCGGGCTGCGGCTCACGATGCGCACCGAGATCCGCCGCATCCAGCGCGAGCTCGGCGTGACGACGATCCTCGTCACTCACGATCAGATCGAAGCGACGACGATGGCCGACCGGGTCGTGGTGATGAACGGCGGCCGCGTCGAGCAGGAAGGCGCCGCCGATGATCTCTACGAGCGTCCCGACACATTGTTCGTCGCGAGTTTCATCGGCTCGCCGCCGATCAATCTCTTCGACGGAATCGCTGACGGCGGCGTGCTCAGCGTGCACGACGCGCGCATTCCGCTGGTGGTGTCCGCGAGCGGGCCGGTCGTCCTGGGGCTTCGGCCCGAGAGCTTGCAAGTGGGCGACGGCGGAACACCCGCGCGCGTTACCGCGGCCGAGCCGATGGGCCGTGAGGTGCTCTACACGGCCGACAGCGCGTTCGGCGTCATTCGTTTTCTCGAGGCCGGCGCCGAACCCCGCCATCGCGAAGGGGACAACGTGCCGCTCGGTTTCGCTCCCGCGAGCGCGCTCGTCTTCGACAAGGCGAGCGGCCGCCGGCTCGATGTGCGAATCGCGGCTTGATGAAACATCCCCCCACGCTCGCTCCGCTCGCTGCCCCCCAGGGGGCGGGTCAGTCCCTTGGGGCGGCCCTGCGGGACTGATGAAACATCCCCCCACGCTCGCTCCGCTCGCTGCCCCCCAGGGGGCGGGTCAGTCCCTTGGGGCGGCCCTGCGGGACTGACATGGCACTGCGCGCACAGACCAAGGTCCTGACCGCAATCGTCGGCAGTTATCCGAAGCCGCGTTACGTCTACAGCCGAAACG